>NZ_AEJF01000017.1 GCF_001028175.1 Caballeronia mineralivorans PML1(12) | reverse complement strand
GCTGATGGCGGGCTGCGTCTGGCCGAGGCGCAGCGCGGCCTGCGTGACGCTGCGCTCGGTCAGCAGCGTTTGCAGGACGCGGATCAGCCAGATGTCGAGTGAATCGGTGGCGGAACCGCTGGAGTCGGCGGAATTGGCTGGATCGTTCATTGAGCGAGGCCTTCGGACGGGCCCTGGGCGTGGTGTTGCATAGCAATTCGCGGCGGGACAGAGACGCGTTGTGCACGCCGGATCGAAGATGCACTACGTTAAGCCCGGCCGTATCCGTACGCCATAGCGTGTGCGCTATGCATGGCATAGGGGCCCGGCCGCCAACCGGCGCGGGCGAGCACCCCGGTTACCCCGATCGCCCGGGCTGCTTCACATTTCCGGCGCGGTCCTCGGCAAAGTACTGATTCGCTGGACTTCCTTGCCCTCCAGCCAGTTCGGCGAACGGGCGACATACAACACCATCGGCAGCGTGTCTTCGCCCCAGAACAACTGCTCGTTCACCACGAAGGTCGGCACGCCGAACACGCCGAGTTCGATCGCACGCTCGACATTCGCCCGCAGCGTCGCCTTGACGTCCTCGCTTTCGATCATTTTCGCGCCGTCGGGCAGGCCCACGTGCTGGCAGAGATCGTCGAAACCCTGTTCGCTCGACGGATCGCGGCCTTCCTTCCAGATGAACCGGAAAATCTCGCGGATACAGCCAATCTCCCCGCCCGCCGCCACGGCCAGACGCAGCGCCTTGCTGGAATCGAAGGGATGCGACGGCGGCATTTTGAACGGAATGCCCAGCTGTTCGGCGCGAAAGAGCGCGTATCGGTACATAAACACGCGCTTTGACGGAATATTGCCCGGCATCGGCTGGCCCCAGTGCTTGAGGAGCTTCAGATAGTCGACAGGCAGCACTTCGAACGGCATGTTCGGCCACTTATCATGCTGTTCGAGCAGCAGATACGAAAAGGGGGAATTGAAGTCGAAGAAAAAGTACGGCTGATGCGGATCGATGGAAGGCGAGGCGCTCATATGAATCTCCCTGGTGCGTTGCTCGTCGCGGTATCCGTAATTCGGGCTACCGTCGTTTCTTCTTTCGATATTACGTGGTGTGCTGAACGCTGTCTGCCTGAGCATCGAGTGCGGCGGCCTGCGCGATGGTCAGCCGCTGCCGCACAAAGCCGATATGTTCGCGCAGCACATAGAACTGGTCGGCATAGGCGAGCGGCATCTTCATCTGATTGACTGTGTTCTCAATGTTGTCAATGCGCTCGATCAGCGCCTCGCGCTGGGCGGGTTCCGGATCAGACATCGCTTCCCGTTCAATCCCGATGAGCGCGCCGTAGATCTTGTAGATCCGCGATTTCACGCGCCACCGGTACAGGCTCGGCACGAGCCGCAAGCCCGGAATCAGCACCACGATGATCGGCACCAGCAGCACGATCACGCGATCGGCGAGGCTCGCGATCCAGAACGGCAGCGTCCGGTACAGGAAGCCTTTGCCCGATTTGTAATAGCGTTCGGCGTCCGTGCTGATGGGAAACTCATGCTGGAGCGGCGCGGGGAATTCGTTGGCCGATTGCATCAGGTTTGCGCGGCCGTGGACCTCCTTCGCTGCTTCGATCAACAGGTCGGACAGCGCCGGATGCAGCCCGTCGCGGGCGATCAGCTCGGCCGTCGGCGCGATCAGCCGGATGGTATGCGGCGGCACGTTCTTCGCGAGATCGAAGGCGCCCATCGGGAATTCGATCACCTTGAGGTACGGAAAGCGGCGCGCGTAGGCGTCGGCCTGGGTGAAATCGAAGAAACGGATGCCGGGCGTGCGAAACAGCTTGCCCATGGTCGGCGGCTGCGCGGAGTCCCCGGTGAGAAACGCCGCGTCAATACTTCCATTCGTCAGTGCCTCGGCCGCGGCGTCGCCCCCCAGCGGCAGCAATTCGGTGTCTCCGCCTGGCTCGATGCCATTCGCCTTCAGCACTGCCAGCGCGAGCGCGCGCGTGCCGCTGCCTTCGCTGCTGATGGCGAGCCGCTTGCCCTTCATTTCCGAGAGCCGGGTGAGCGCCGGTCCACGATAAAACACCGCCAGCGGCACATACGCCACGCTACCGAGCGAGACCAGGTTGTCATGCTTGTCCGTGGCGCCTGGCGCCGACATGCCGCCCTGCACGAAACCGACATCGACGTTCACATTCGGATTCTCAAGCTTTTGCAGGTTGTCGAGCGAGCCTTGCGACTCCAGCACGTTCAGCGTGACGCCATTGCGCGCGAGAATCTTCTTGTACTGCTGCGCGTTGTTCCAGAACGAACTGCCCTTGGTTCCCGCCGACATCGTCAGCGTGTTGGGCGGCGCGGGCTGGATCAGGCGCACGGCGAGATAGATCGCGGCCGCGCTGATCAGCAGGATCGGCCCGAAAGAGACTGCGAGGTCACGCCACGAAATCGCGACGAAACGCGCCATCGTCGGAGCGATGCGCCGCGTGCGGGGTTTCTTCGGAGTGTCTGGAGCGGGAGGTTGTTGGCCAGGAGGTTGGGTCATTGTCGGGTTCGATGGAGCGGGGACCTGCGTTGACGCAAAACCGTTAAAGCAGCGGAATATCTAAGCGGGAAACAGCAAAGGGAAAACCCTCATACCTGCTAAATCATCAAACAAAATAACGATGGGTGAAAACGCGCCAGGTTCTACGCATTAAGCTTTTTGCTACGCGTTAAGCCTTTTATTCAGTACCGGTGGTAAAAATAACCCTGCGCTTCTGCGCCGAAACGTTCACCATTACAAACGCTGCCCACGCTTTGTTTCATTTTTCGCCGATGGTACATGATCGCCAACGCCGTTGGATCATGAGCAGGCCTTAAGCCTGTATGACAATACGGAGAAGTACGGGCAAGTGCGCGCTTCATCGTGTTAAATGCTTTGCGCTTCTCGCGAGCCTGGATTAAATTGACGTTCGCCGCCGTAGAACCAGCATCCGCGCCGCCTAACCGGCATTCGGAGAAATGCTCCGAGCAGAACCGGCCGCGTCGCACGATGTGCAGCAGCTTATGTCGTGAGCCAACGGAATGACACTCGTACTAAAACGGCCGGACATTTGTTTTTTTCGCCAGTCTCTCGCAACACCGTGTCGCCAGCATCGCCGGTCTGTTTATTTGTGTCGTGCATGTGTCGATCGTCAGATCTTCGTTTGTCCGCCAGATCGCAAGATGTCGTAGCCAAGCCGCTGGGTTGATGCGGTCCAAAAGAAGCACAAGAAGTAACACTTTGCGAAGTCCAAAGCGAAACAAAAGGAGAAGTCATGAAAGTAGTCGATATGTTGAAGGCGATGAGCGTCGTGGTGTGCGTCGCAGTGGCGTCGAGCGCCTATGCTCAATCAAGTGATGCCATGGCCACGACGGACGCAGCGTCGGCAAAGGCCACGTCCAAGACCACCAAGAAGGTCAACCGCAAGCTCGGCCTTGATGTGCGGCGTGCATTGAGTAAGGCACAGGGCATCGACGTGTCGAACATCTTCGTGCGCGCACGCGGCGGTGCAGTCACGCTGACGGGCTCGGTGCCGGACGGCGCGCAGATTCCGAAGGCGGAAGAAGTGGCCAAGGGCGTGCCCGGCGTGACGTCGGTGACGAACAAGCTTGGCCTGGCCGCACCGAACGGTGGAGGCTGATGCGTTCTTGAGCCTTGGACTGCGGCGCGTCGTTGCAGCGTTTGAGCAGCGTGCGACGCGGTTTCGTCCAGCGGTTTGAATAACGGGTTCCGGTGCTTCGCACCGGAACCCGTTTTACCTTGTGGGTCCTGGTCCGGGTTTTGCGACGTGCGGGTTTTGCGACGTACATCGAATGAAGCACACCGAATAAAAACAAATGGTGGAGACAGACGATGAAACGACTCTCAGAAGCCATGGTGCTTGCCCTGGCCATGGCGGCGCTCGGCCTCGCAGCCTGTCACGGCGACGATAACAACAACGGCTCGCAGACCAACTCGCTGCCAAGCTTCATCTCGGGCAGCGTACGCACGCAAACCTACGACGGTTCGAGCGACGACCTGCTGACAGCGGGGCTGGGCAAGACCGGGCTGGCATCGGCGACACCGCCCGGCATTGCCAACGCAGCCGCGCCGAGCGCCGCTGAATTGAGGCGCCTCGCGATCTATTCGAACTATCGTGCGCTCGTCGATATGTCCGCCAATGGCGGCTACGGGCGCTTCTGGGGGCCGAACGTCGATCTGAACGGCAACGACACGCTCGGCGAGGGGAAGATCGCCGGCAAGGAATATCTCGCATTCGCCGACGACGGCAGCGGCAAGCTCAACGTGAGTTTGCTCGTGCAGATTCCAACAAGCTTCAACCCGGACCAGCCGTGCATTGTCACGGCGACTTCGTCGGGCTCGCGCGGCGTGTACGGGGCGATATCGGCGGCGGGCGAATGGGGCTTGAAACGCGGCTGCGCGGTCGCTTATACCGACAAAGGCAGTGGCAACGGTGCGCACGAATTGTCGACGAACACGGTGACGCTCATCGACGGCACGTTGGTCAACGCAACCGCTGCCGGCAAGACCAGCGTATTCACAGCGAACCTCGGCGCGACCGATCTCGCTACGTTCAACACGCAATTCCCGAATCGCTACGCGTTCAAGCACGCGCACTCGCAGCAGAATCCGGAGAAAAACTGGGGCACGAATACGCTGCAGGCGATCCAGTTCGCGTACTGGGCGCTCAACGATACCTACGGCCCGCTTGACGGCAGCACGCGCAAGACGCGCTATAACCGGGGCGACGTGACAACCATCGCGGCGTCGGTGAGCAACGGCGGCGGCGCGTCGCTCGCGGCGGCCGAGCAGGACACGCAAGGGTGGATCACGGCGGTGGTGGTCGGTGAGCCGCAGATCAACCTGCGCGTGCCGTCGCAGGTTTCGGTGAGCCAGGGCGGCGTGCCGGTGGCGTCGTTCGGCCGGCCGCTTGCCGACTACATGACGCTCGCGAACCTGTT
>NZ_AEJF01000016.1 GCF_001028175.1 Caballeronia mineralivorans PML1(12) | reverse complement strand
GTGGCACGATTGCCGGAGTCGACGTGCCCAGCCAGGCCACCGATGCGCTCGCCAAGCTGCATCAGGCCGGTTATCAGACGGACTCTGACCTCTTGCAAGCGCCGATGTGGGATTCGCAGGCCGTGCCCGCGGTGGCCGTGACGTATGCAAACGCGTACACGCAGTCGAGCGTCGCCGATAACCTCTGTAGCTTCAGTTTCGGTACGACCAATGCCGTGACGGGTGCGGCTGGCGTAACGCCGCTGGCTTCGCCGATGCTGACCGTGTTCGGCAACGGCAATGGCGTGCCGCCCACGAACGGCATCAATCTTGTCTACAACGCCGGGACGTCGGGCGCGGCGGATCATCGCCTCGCTACCGCCGATGCCAGTTTCGCCGGTGCGTTTTGTCTGCGTGGTTTGTGGACGAACGGTGACGCGAGAATGGCGGCGAGTGTCGAGGCGATCCGCGTGAACGCGAATCTGCACGGGAAGCCGGCGATCATCGTGCAGGGGCGCTCGGACACGCTCGTGCCGATCAACCACGCGTCGCGCCCCTACGCCGCGATGAACAAGTTCGCCGAGGGCAATTCAAGCAATTTGTCGTTTTATGAAGTGACGAACGGCCAGCATTTCGATGCGTTCCTGGGCGTCGCGGGCTTCGATACGCGCTTCGTGCCGCTGCATTACTACAACCTGCAGGCGCTGAACCTGATGTGGGCGCATTTGAAGAATGGCGCGCCGTTGCCGCCGTCGCAGGTCGTGCACACGGTGCCGCGGGGCGGTACGGCGGGAGCGGCGCCGGCTTTGACGGTGGCCAATTTGCCGGCAATTTCCGCTTCGCCAGGGTCGAACGCGATCACGTTCGGGGGCGGTGGGGTGAATGTGCCGAACTGAGGGGTGATTCTGGGCGTCTAGAGGCTGGCCGTACCGGACGGCAGCCGTTTTCGAGCGCTTAAGGCGTGGTCGCCGATGCTGCTGCCGGCGCGGAAGCCGGCACTGCCGCAGTCACCGCGGCAGTCACCGCCGTGGCGCTGGCGGCTGAGACGGCACTCGCTGCTGTTGCGGCGCTGGCCGCGGAAGGCACTACGGCCCGGGCGGCTGAACTCGCAGCCGGCGTCTGCACCACGATCGGAATCGGCGTGAGCTCCGGCGAGTTCAGAATCAGCGATGGCGCCAGCGCCTGGCTGCTGACGTTCTCGCCGGGGATAGGCGAACTGCGCGGCACGGTGCGCAAATAATGTCCGACGAGGCTAAAAAAGCGGTCGTAGAACTTGCCTGCCGGCACGGTTTCGCTGGAAATTTTCACCATCGAGTCGCTGTTCGAGCGGATCGGCAGCGACAGCGAGCCGAGCACGCTTAATCCCACACTCGCCGATGTATCGCTTTTCTTCAGCGTGTACCCGTCCTGCACAGCGTTCACATACGCGATGCTCGTGTTGCTCGCGTTTTCGCCCGCCGTGCAGACCACATGAAACGACACCACCACGTGCGTATCCGGCGTTGGCTGGAAATTCTTCGTGGCATCGACGGTATCGGGCTGCGTCATGGTCGTCATGTAACCCTGGCTCAGCAACGCGCGGCGGGAGGCTTCGCAGGTTTCCTGGCTCGTGGCGTCGTAGTTGTGTGCGAACGGGCTCGTGCCGGTGGAGAACATTTCCGCCTGGTAGCTGGGCGTGGGCGCGGCCTTGCCGCCACACGCGGCGAGGATCAGCAGCGGCAGGGCGAGCGAGAGACGGGAAAGCGGGCGGACAAACGGGATATACATGACAGTCGGCAGGATGAAACAAAGGACATCGGCGGCCTAGATTGTAGTGTGCCGCGCGGGTGGACGTAAAAAACAAGAGATTATCGGGCGACCGGGAGGGAGCCTCGGGCAGCCGGTCTGGCCTCAAAACGGCTTCCCGATGGCTTCCCGGCGGCTTCCAAACTCCGCCGCCAGAGCCATCTAACGTTGAACCTGGGACGCCGACGCGGCCATTCGCGCGTCGGCCGCTCGCGTAAAGCCACTGTCAGTCAAGCCGTCTTGAAACGTCGCAAGAACCACCTATGTTCAAAATACTGTATATATACAGGTCGCGTAGGCGAGCATGGAACATTTGGTCCGTGTGCAAAGCGAGCAGGATCGCGCCACGTTGACATGGCTGCGCAAGCAGCCGGGCGACGTGGATGTCGACAATGACGAATCGATAATCCGCGAGAGGGGTTCTTGCCTTATTGGGAGAACAACTGCCGATCGCGAATTTTGTACTCCACCTCGTAGTCGTCCGCAAACCATGGCTTCACCCCGGGTGGTGGCGGTCTGGTGAGGACGAGTGGTGCGCCCTGGTCGTGTGCGTCATTGCTTTTCAGGCGGAAGTGATAATGGTCGAACAGGCTTAGCGCCTCCACCGCGTAGGAGGTCGTCGCTAGACGGTCGCGGATCAAGAGGAGGTTTTCACCGTTATTTCGATCCGCGACACCGGAAAAATTGAACGAGCCGACGTAGACGCGCGCGCTCGGCTTGTCGAAATCGATTACCACGAACTTGTGGTGCATCCGGGCGCCCGCGCCGGCCGTCGGCTCTTCAGAGAACGGTGGTGGGACATTTGCCGACAACGCTTCAGGATAGACGACGCCCGTATTGCCGTCGGGCACGGTCACATCGAGGCCGCCTACCTTTCTGTCCGAAATCCCGTAGACGAACCGTTCCTTGCTGTCGGTCACCGACGTGATCGCAGTCTTGATTGGGCCAGGGGTTTCGTAAAGGAACGCCAGCGAGTAGAGCAGAGATGAGGTTGTGCTGGCGATGTCGTTCGCGATCGGCTGCAGCACCGAGTTGGCGAGTGAGTGCGGCGAGAAAGTCACCTTCGCGTCGATGTTGGCGAGTTGCAGATCCTGCCACACGTCGTAGCCGGCGGCTTCGAACGTGCTCACGCTGTCCTCGCTCGTCCAATAGGCGTCGAACGCGTTCTGGAAGAAAGCGATCGCGGCCGCTCCCGTGACAGTGACAGTGTTGTTCGACTGCACAAAGAAGGCCCGCCAGCTGTAGTTGGTTGATCCGCAGATCGCCCTTTTTACGGTCGGGGCATCGACCACGATGAACTTGTTGTGCTGGAGCCCACCCAGCTTCTGACGCTTCACATTTGCCGCTCCAGCGGACGCGGCAATCCGTCGGGCGGCCTCGTTCTCAGCCGATCCCTCCTCGCCGTGAGTGCCGGAGTCGTCGATGATGATCTTCACCCGACCTTTAAGCTGCTCGATTCTTGACACCACCTCGGCCTCGTTCAGATCATAGGCGATCACGCACACCTTGGAGGCGCCGTCGGCGATCGCGGCATCAAGCAGAACAAGGATTGCCTTGCGCGCCTCGAAGCCCATCCAGTCGTAGGCCTCCTTCGCCTTTGGATTGGTCGACTCGAAATCGAGGCCATTGGCACCCGAAGTGGCCTTCGGTGGGATCAACGTCGCTATATCTGCCGCAGTCTTACCGTAGCGGTCGACGAAGGCTTGCGAGGAGATGAAGCCGCGCGTGAAGCCAATATCGAGCTGGCCTGGATATGTTTCGCTGGCGAGCACGATCGCCGCGGTTTGCGAGATTCCGTAGCTGAGCTCACCACTATCGCTCATGAATACCGGCGTGACGCGATAGGTGAACGAGCCCGCGAGGCTTGCGTTCTCAGGGAAATGTATCCAGCGGAATTTCTGGATCGGGCAGAGCTTCGTCGATAACAGCGTCTTGTCGGTAATCTTGCTCGCATCGGTAAAGGCCAAGCGGTTGCGGAGCGCGAAATAACGGTTCCCATTCGGCTCCATGAACTCGATCGCAAAGCCGACGAAATCATCGGGCGGCTGTCCGACGCGCCAGTTCATAGCCAGCAGGCACATGCTCTCGCCACGGTGCAATGTCAAAGTGATTGGCGTCTCCGCCACTTCACCGTAGACCTTAAAATCACTCATGTCTGTCTCCTTGTTTCCGGCCGTTTCCAGACAACTCGCACTTACTACCGGGAACCGAAAATCAATATCTCCATTGGACGAACGCTTACCCCAATGACCCGGGCCGGGCCATTCGACAGGCTTCCATCCACCTCGTGGATAACCGTCGCTCCGGTGGTCGTGGCGGTGACCTGCGCGGGGGCACCATCCTGGTTGCTAAAGAGCACGCGCAACGTCGCCCCTTGCGCATTCAAGCTGGAATCGATAATGACAAGCCCTTCAAAGCCCTGTTGCGTGTTTGCATTGACCACCACCACGACTTCTTCGTCATTCAGCACACGAGAGAATGAAAGGACACCGGGAGAAAACGGCGAGATGCTGAACTCCGAGCCATCACCGGAGATTGGACGAAAGTAGAAGCGGCCATATCGCAACGCTGCGTGGCCGTTTCTGACCTGGCCGGCCCGTTGGATACAGGCGAAGAACGGATTCGTGGTGTCGAAGGCCTGCGGTTTGCCCCATAGCGCCTCGCGCACGTGTTCGTTGCCACCCGCGCCGGACAGGCCTTGCTCGGTTCCGTAGTAGATGCAAGGGATTCCGGGAAGGGCAAGCAGGCAGGCAACGCCCATCGTCGTCTGGGCGTCGAAGCGATTCGGCTGAGCCGGGTCGACGAAGCGGAAGCGCGCGTCCTGATCGTGATTATCGAGGAAGGTCACGAAGAACCGCGTGGCGTCGCCGTGCGAGCTGACGACGTCTTGCTCGATCATCTTTCTGTAGTGGTACATGTCCACTACCTCGGTGGGCGCTGCACTGCCTTTCAGTACCCCCGGCAAATGATAGAAGAGCGGATAGTCCAGCGCCGCGTCCACACCGACCACGTCGCCCGCGCCGGCCGCCGACACGTTACGACCTATGTACTCGGAGATTTGCTGCTCGCTGCCCCAGATCTCGCCATACGTAAAGAAATTCTTCTTCCCGACGCTCAGCGCGAACTCGCGGATCGCGTTGCCGAATCGAAGCGCGAAATCGTGATCGAGATACTTGAGGGTGTCGATGCGAAATCCGTCGATATCGAATGCAGCGATCAGATACTGAAAGCAGCGGATCAGGACGTTGCCCAGATCGGCGTTCGCCGTGAGCATTTGCTTGAGGGCATAGAAGTCGCCGACGACATTCGAGCTGTCAGGCATGCATCCCTGTCGGCGAAAGAATGCGTTACGGCGCAATTCGTCGGGAAAGACGGCGGCATCGACGGGCGGATTCACGATGGCTTCTGCCACCGGCCAGTCGGTGCGGGCCTTACCTTGTTCGTCGCGCCATTCGATCGGATCGTAGGGCACGTTGCTGAATGGCGCCTGAGAGCCGCTCGAATAGGCGAAGACGTCGCCGGTATGGTTGAGCACGATATCGAAGATGACGTAGATGCCGGTTGCATGCGCGTCGTCCACGAAGTGGCGCAGTTCAGCGTCCGGGTTCGCCTTGTCCGACACGAACCGCGGGTCGATCTCGAGGAAATCCTGAATACCATAGCCGTGATAGGTGCCGGCGGCCGGGGCTCCGTCGAGGAACTGGCAATTCTTCAGTACCGGCGTCAGCCAGATCGCACCCACGCCCAGCGACTTCAGATAAGCGAGTTTCAACCGCACGCCTTCGATCGTTCCTCCCTGGAATCCACTGAACGGTTGGTCAAACGCGCTGGTCGGCGCAGCGTTGGGATTGTTGAAACGGTCGACCATCAGGAAATAAATCCAGCCATCGCGCCAGTCCGCCGGTGAAGACGTCAGGTCGTTGAGCGGAATTGCCTGGCGAGCCTTGTCGAGAACTGCACTGACTTCGGCGCCATTGATCGTTGTGGGCATGGCCTTCCCTCCGTGTTGCTCGATGCGAGCGGCGTCAGGACTGAAGTTTTCGGCTGAGCGACGCTACATGCATGGTGTAAGGCATCGCGGTGTTCGTGCTGTGCCAAGTGTCGACTAAATGCCCGGCCGCGTTGCCACCGGAGTTGATGATGCCGAGGAGATCGAACACACCAAGAAACTGCTCGTAGCTGCCGACTCCAGCGGATTCACTCACCGAGCATCCGAAGGTCACGACACTAAGTTTCGCAAGGATCGGCGCGGGCAGATCGAGAATGGCGTTGGCAATGACCAGAGCACCTTTGCTATGACCGAATACATGCATGGCGCGGTCAGAGGATTTGAGAATCGCATGAAGCACGTCAGATGAACCGCTTCCGCTTCTGAACACGGGGGCTCCCGTAGTGGCCTTTTTGTGGCCCGGCGTCGTGGCCAGCAACGCGCGGCCGATCGACGCGACTTGCGGTTGGGTGTTGGCCAGCACATCCTGCACGGGTTGTTTGATCCAGTAGCTGTACATCTCGAATCCGAACCAACCGCCCAGCGCCTGCTGAATTACGTCCGCCACGCCATATCCCGGCACAATGGCTGCAACCGGTTTTCCAAGCGCCGTAGACAGATTCCACGCGAACGCTGCGGAGCCCAGTGCGGAACTGCCTACGCCCGTGATGGAGATCGCTCCGATTTTCTTTGCAGCGTTGTCGTCCAGAAATTTGGCGACGCTCCTGAATGCTTTCACGTAAGGCCGCTCTGCGGCGTCGACCACCAGGATCGCCCCTTCGGGATTAGATAGCGCACTGAGATCAAGACGTTTGAGTAGCCGGGTCAAGCCCGACGGATCGAGGGGCGACTCGTCGACCTCGACATCCCATCCAAGCTTTGAAAGATCGGCGCGAAACGCATTCACATCGTAAAACAGGAAATCGAGCGTGGTGTTGGCGAGACGCAGGTATTGAACCATCGGCTCGACGTATCCCCGCGGAACCTCGAACAAGGCCGGTGAAAAGAACGTGGGCAACATGGCGATCCTCCAGGCGTGTCGCGAAGGGATCGACCGATTTAGCGCGCGCCGCTTTTCGCATGCAACGCCCTTCGATTCGAAACCGTGTGACATCCCACACAGATCGCCAAAATATCGAGTTGCCGAGGAGGCCCGCACCTGTTGGCGCGAGTTAAGCGCTTAGTTTTTTTCATCGGGGACGCTGCCGATCTGGCAATGGACGGATTGGTTAGGCGAGTTTTTGTCGTGACTGGGTGTGCGCAATGGATGAAATGATCGTCTCCCAACCTGGTGTGCGGCGAGACGGAACTGGCGCATGAGCACGAGCAATGGGGCTCGGGTTATCGATCTGCTGAAAAGTTGGAAGAATTTCGACAGCAATACCCCTACGGTTGACGTTCATCAAACGTTGAACTCCGCACGTCGCGGGTATCAGGCTTTGCGGCCGATCGATTCATTTAAGGTTCAACCCGCGGTCCACTTAATTTTGAACTATCCTGAGTTCGGTTCATTTAACTTTGAACTTTCCTGCCGGGCTGCAGGGGGTAGGCGGTGCCCGAATCGCAGTGTCAACGCAACTGTGAATGAACGTCTCTCATCGACCCGATCAAGGCCGAAGAATTGCGGCCCGAAAGAAGACTCCCATTCGCCGGCCGGAAGGCAACCCTCATGCTCGACGTAGGTATTGGGCAAGCTGATCGAAGGTGCCGCCGTAGCCCTGCTCAAGTGAGGGGCGCAAGTCCTCGAAGTATTTGCGTTCGGCCTCTACCTCGCCGAACGGCTCCGCGCGCAAGGTGACTATTGTTTGTCCGGCATGCTCGGCGAACGTCACTGAATTCTGGATTTCGAGCGGACAGATTTCGCTAAACGGTGCCCGCGCGATGCCGCACCGCTCGTTCGAAAAGGAGTTGAGCCACACCAAACGATCCAGCGCGGTAATGTCTCGATAATTGAAGCGTCCCCACATGGTAGGTGCGTTTTCAAAATTCATTGCGTAATGAAAAAACCCTCCCGTCCGGAACTCGAAGCGATGAATATCGATTGAACAACCTTGCGGTCCCCACCAGTGCTTAAGCTGATCGGCCACGCTCCACGCTTTCCATACGACAGCACGTGGTAGCTTGAACTGGCGCGTAATGACAAATGCGGCCTTGTCGTCATTTGAGAGCATTTTTCTTTCCTTTCTTTGGCAATGGTTGGGTTGACTGCAGAAACGTCTCGAGCCGATCGAAACTCTGTTCCCAGAGAGCGCGATACGCGTTGACCCATTGTGCGATGTCCTTCAGCCGAGATGTCTCCAAACGACACGGCCGCGTCTGCGCGGCCCGACCACGAGAAATGAGACCCGCCAACTCCAATACCTTCAGATGCTTGGAAATAGAAGGCTGCGTCATTTCAAACGGTTCGGCCAGTTCGGTAACGGTCGCTTCGCCGGACGCCAGCCGCGAGAGGATCGCACGACGCGTCGGGTCGGCGAGCGCGGCGAATGCTCGATTAAGTTCGTCAGAGCTCATCACATAGCCTAATTGTTATATAACCAATGATGAATATAATTCGGACGTGCCTGCGCGTCAATACGGTCGAGTGGCAGACACCGCTTCAAGAATGATATTTAGATGGACTGAAAGCTGTCGTTTGCCAACGGCAGCAAATGACCGAACCCAGGCAACCCGCAGGTTGTCGCGCCATTTGAAATGACCATTCCTGCGGCTGCCATGGCGCTGCAATCTGCCGTTCGACAAACTAGCGGATGAATCGGGCGCCTTCAACAGGACTGCAGGTCGATGTGTCGACGCTCATTGCATAAGGTCTCTTGTAGGCCGGGCGACCATATTGCGATCGCGCCATTCCCTCGGCGCCGTCAGGTCTTGCACGTTGGCGTTTCTCCAAAACTTCCAGCGGGCTCCAGACACCCACAACAGACGTCGGGCGTGGAGAAAGCGCGGCAATGCATTCATCGAGCGCAAGCGTATGCACTACTTCGATGCCATTCTAAAAAAACAGCCGTTCGTCACCGGTGAGGTCTTCTCGATGGCCGACATCACGGTCATAGGTGGTTTGATCTTTGCGGCGCTCGTGGAGCTGGCGGTGCCTGCGGAGTGCGAGGCTCTTCAAGCCTGGTACGCAAGGATGCAGGAGCGTCCCGGCGTAAAGAACGGGGTGACGATGTCAGAACTGCCGATCATTGATGTGTCTTGCTCGTGTGCTTCTCGGGTCTAGCGTCATTGCCGTAGTCTGAACAGTCCCGGTTAAGCTAAACCCAGAAACACGAGCATCGCGCGATTGAGGGAGACCATGATTTCGTCTTCGAGGTGGCCGATGATGCTGCCGATTTTCTCGCGGCGCACGGTGAACATCTTGTCGACGGCGATCTGCGACGGCGCGCGCAAGCCATTCTGTTCAGACGGGATTACTTTGATGCGGATCAACGGCGCGTTGACGATCTCACTTGACATCAGCAGCAAGGCCACACTTGGATGTTCGGTGAACAGGTCGGATTGCACGACAAGCGCCGGCCGAGCCTTGCCGAAGTCGCCCGGGGTAGCGACGGCGACGATGTCGCCCCGCTTCATCGCAGGTCGTCGATATCGGCGATCTGTTCGATGAAGTCGAGCAGATCCGCTTCAGCGTGACTTTCACGGATCACGCGTGACTGGCGCGCGCACTCCTCGGCAAAACCCGGACGACGCGTGTCAGGTACCCAGATCTGGATCGGCCGCAGACCGGCTGCGCGAAGGTTCTGGCGGTGGGCGCGAACGCGCTCAGACAATGTGGCTGCCATCATGCACTCCCGTTACATGTAACAAAGGATGCGGCGTTTCATGTCACACTTCAACCCTGTCGCTCGTTGCGCGGTTGAATGTGCCGTTACCACTTCGTCCGTTGGTCGTCGGTCTCGATTGACACGCACATAAGAGGGCTGCCGTGGGCGGCGGATCCGCTGGGCTCGAGCCGGACGAGAAAATCGAGATCCCGCTCCGCGAGCCGCGAGAACTGTTCCTGCACGGCCCCGAGTTTGATCAAACACTGGGCCTGCCAGTTCATCCCCACGACCAGCCAACTCGTCTGGCCGTTCCATTCGCTCAGAAGAATGGCTGCGGTGCTGGCATATTCCTCGGCGAACTTTTCGATTCGGCGCTCAATGATACGTACATCGTCACGCAGCATCGTTCCCGAGATGCGGAGTGAGACAGCGTGCGCCACCTCGTCATGCGTAAGGTGCACCGTTGCGATGCCGCCCAGATGCCGTGATACACGATTAAGTTGCTCAGCGTCCACGTCGTCTTGTACAGGCAGCGCGCCCGACAGGACGTAAGTCCTTGGTTCCATGATGAACCTCCACTGACTCTACTTCTCCAACCCCAAGGTCGCGTGCCATGGGCCTCACCACAACCTTGGCAGGCCGGATTCACTGCCTTACTGATCCGGTGTCCGGAACCTTTCCAGAAGCCAAGCCTGGCGTTGCAGAAATACCTCCAATTGCAGGTGCAGATCGCTTACTTCGGCCAGCAGTTCAACGTGGCAGGCGAGGCCGAACGGAACGAACGATGGTTCCCCGTATCGCAGGCGGCTGAAGATGGCACCGGCGCTTGCCCATTTCTGGGAAAATTGCTCCAGCGCATCTTCGACCGATTCCAGTTCGTCGTCCGAGAGTACGCCGCGAATACGAATCACAAGGGAATGGGTGATGGCATCGGTTGCGAAGTAGACGTCGGCAGGGTTCGCGAGACTTTCGGCGAACTGCTGGGCGTGACTGTGTCGGAATTCCTCTCGAACCGGCATGGCGCCGCGGATTTCGTAAGTGGCTGGCATGGGACCTCCCGCATCAAGGAACTGCTGTCTTTTGGGGTACAAGCAGCGCATCCTGCCGATGGCGCGATACCATCGTCAGCCATTAGATACGTTCACAGATTAGTTGTCGATAGGGAACATGTCAACAATAAGTTCACAAATGGATACCTTTTCGATTCGCCTGAAGCTGGAGCGGCGGCGTTTGGGGATGAACCAGACAGATTTCGCTACTGCTGGTGGCGTTCAAAAGCATGCTCAGGTCAATTACGAGAAGGGCACAAGGTACCCAGACGCTGGCTATCTTGCGGGGATCGCGGAGGTGGGCGTCGACGTCCAGTACGTGCTAACCGGCCGGACGTCTGAGCCGGCCACGCTCGGGCTCAGCAGCGACGAAGAACGACTCCTTGCGGGCTACCGTGAATTGAGGACTCGGGAGAAGAGGGGCGTCCTAGGTTTAGTGGGAGCAATCATTGGAACCTCGCCAGAGGGCACGGAGGACGTTGAGGAACCTAAATAACGGGACTCGTCTCGATGTCCTTGCGAACGGTTGGCCGAGGGTGAATGGTTGAGCGACCGTCGATTGGGTGCAAGGATTCGCCCAATCTCACGCGACGATTTCTTCACTTCCTCGAGCAGGTATCGATGTCTGAATGGTCCATTGCGGGCGCTGTCAGAACACAAATGTTTCTGCGTTGAAGACAGGGCACACCTGCCAGACGAAGCGGCCGGTGCTCAGGCTGACAGCGCCAAAGCACGCCACCGATTTGCGCGTGGGCGCGTGCATCAGCACCGGATCGCGAACCTCCGGGGCCACCCACATGCGACAGTGCGATCCATGCTGCTGGAAATGGCATTCGTCCAGGCTCCATAACTCAACGTCGTCGCGCTTTGCCAGGCGCCGCAGTTTTTTTTTACTGCCGCAACTGAGCCGACCGCGTCAGGCAGAGGCCGGCCAATTTCGCAGGTTGGCTGCATCTCCCTGATTTTGAGTACCTGTCAGCATGGTTTAGCGCCAGCAAAATACTAGCGAGATGAACTGACGTGGTGTCACGTCACATTGGCGCGCTTGATGTTGCAGAGAAACTTTCCGATGCGCCGTTAGATTGACGCAAGTGCCGCATCTCGACAGCGGCACTCCGAATTCCGGAGCGGGTATCATTCGGCCCAACATCGAGCAGACCGGCTCCCGGGCGCTCGGACGAGCCAAGCAGACATCGCTGTGACGGACGGCCATGTCGGTCCATTCATGACTCCAGCACCGAAATACGGCCCAACAACTCGGCCCTCCCGCCTATGATCGACACTGATTCTCTTCGCCGTACGCATCATGCTCAAAGTTATCGTGCGGATGTAGATGGACTTCGTGCTTTAGCCGTCGTCGCTGTCATGCTGTGCCACGCTGGTTTCGCTGCGTTTCGCTGCGTTTCGCGGCGGGTTCGTCGGAGTGGATGTCTTCTTCACAATATCGGGTTTTGTCGTCACCAATTCGATAGTTGACGACTTGAATCGGAACGCGTTCTCGTTCAAAGAGTTTTACGCCCGCCGCGGAAAGCGTTTGATTCCAGCGCTTTACGCGATGCTAGCGGCGACGTTTGTATTCAGCCTGCTGTTTTGCGTACCAGAAGACACGTTTCGGCTCGGAAAAAACATCCTTGCCGTCGCGACCATGACGTCCAATATCTTCTTGGCCAAGCAAACTGGATACTTTGCTCCCGAGGCAACCGACCAACCGCTTCTGCACACATGGTCGCTCTCGGTTGAAGAGCAGTTCTATGTCGTGTTGCCGTTGCTGCTGGCCAGTCTATATCGTAAGGCGAGAAAATGGACAGCCCCCGTTCTCGTCGCGCTGACGATCGCCTCCTTCGCATTCGCGGTGCTACAGGCGCGTCGTGGATCTAGTGGCGCGTATTACTTTGCTCAGTATCGCGGTTTCGAATTCCTGATCGGCGCTCTGCTGGCCCTATACGAGAAAAAGCGTGCCGCCGGGAAAGCAGTCGTCTTTGATGTCGTCTTCGCTACAGGCATAGCAATCATACTGGCCGGTATTTTAGGGGTTAGCGTGGCTTCGCAGTTCCCGGGCCTTGGTGCTATCGTGCCTTGCGTAGGAGCGCTGATCGTTATCTATAGCGGCCGGCGTGCTCAATACGTTCATGCTCTCCTGTCGAATCGCGTCGCCGTTTTCCTTGGCAGGATCTCGTATCCGATCTACCTGTGGCACTGGCCGCTATTTTTTGCCTTCAGGCGATTTGGCGCGCACAGCGTGGTGGCCCTTGCGGCGGCAATGGCCGCCACGCTGGGACTTGCAGCCGTCACATATTGGGTAATCGAGCGTCGAGCGCAACGCGTCTCAATGGGTGCCGACAAGACCCTGCTGGCATACCTTGCGGTCCCTCTGCTAGCGGCCGGCATTGTCGCGGGCGTTGGCAAGCTGACAGATGGTTTCTTGTTCGCTTATCCTGCGAGGATTCAAGCAGATGTTCGCTGGTCAGGCACCGCACTTTTTGATATGCCGCGAGCCAAGGATTGCTGGTCGAAGGTGGCGGTGACCGCTGCAACCGACTGCATGCTCGGCAACCCGCGGGCCTCCGATAAAGCCGTCCTTTGGGGGGACTCGCACGCGTATCATTTGATTTACTTTTTCGACAAACTAGGAAGGGCAAAGCACATCGCGGTCCACGATCTGGCGCTGACGCTCTGTCCGCCGATCGAAAATGAACCATTGCATGCGGGCGATCCAACCTACGAGGACATTCATGCGCAATGCGTTGCTCACGACCGGGAGGTCATGAAATATGTGATGTCGAACGATGACATCAAAACCGTGTTCATGGCGGCCGCGTGGCAAAATTACCAAAACTACGCCACCGGTGAAAACGTGCAACCGAGTGGTCACGGATTCATGCCGAGGCAGTTGGAACGGGAGTTGGGAAACACAATCGGCAAGCTCGTTGTGGCAGGAAAACGTGTGGTTCTGGTAAATGACGTGCCAATGATCCCGAACGAGTTGATCAACTGCGCGTTCTACAACGACTTGTTTTTCCCGGTTCAAAAGCGTGTGTGTCAATTCGATGCCAGCATCGCGCAAGATCAGCATGCACCGATCAAAGCAATGCTTGGGCGTTTGAAGGAACAATATCCGCAGGTCGCTGTCATGCATACGTTCGATGTTCCGTGCAGTGACGGAGTATGCAAGCTCGACTTTGACGGTCTGCCTATCTATCGCTACAACGACTATCACCATCTAAGCCTTGCCGGTAGCTCGTTATATTTCGGAAAGTATGTCGAGAAACATCCGGGCGAGGTAAAAGAGATATTCGGCGATGACGATGGCGATGAAAGGATGCAAGCGGGTAATGGGGACGTCGCAGTTGCCAAAGTAGGCACCCAATAGCATCTCGGTCCCACTGAGCAAACATCGCTTTCGGGACCTCTGCGAATGGCTGCTTTATGGACAATCGAGTTGCCAGTGGGTCGATTGGCGACAGTCGCGGACGGGCTGAGTCCTCGCAAGAAGGGCGGCCTCCGGATTTTTTACCAACTGTGTCAGTAGTTTTTCACTTACCCGGCACCGATTTCACTTTGTGTGGCACCCGACAGGAGTGAAGCTAACGCTCGAAGTGCGCCAGCGTCCGCATCTCGGCGTGGGCCGATGACAGGGGAGCTCGACGCACGGGCATATTTTTGCGTACGCGCTGCGGCGGCTTAGGGTGGACACGCGAAGGCGCGTTGACCGAGCAAATAATGAGCTGGCAGTTGATCGTTTCCGATTTCAAATCGGGGTACTGCGCCCAAAGGAACTGCTTGACCTCTGGATAGGTCACCTCACGGCCGAGCGGCGCGATCGCGTCACGGATGAGTTGCCATATCGGCGGTCGATTAGTGGCGGCGTTCACGGGTCCTCGCGATTGGGTTGGTATGAACGCCAAGCAGCACCGTTTGGTTAGACGACTTGATACCACAAAGCGGTCGTGGCGGACATGGGTGCGCGGTGCGAGTTCAAACTCAAGTGAACAACGTTAAAAATTGAGTGGATCTCGACAAGCCTCCCTGTTTTACCAAACGGTAATGCGTTGGTTCCCCTTTGGTAGTCGTATATGCTTGACCCAAGTGGGTAAATCTTGTTACTCATTCGGGAGAATGTCATGGCGACGACAGAAGCAATCGCGGGACGGCAGCGTGCTCGCCGGGCAAAGGCAAGCGCCTCAGCCGCGAAATCAGCGGCGGCCGCACGGCTTGCACACATCGGCACCAGCGGACTAGGCGCGCAGGACGACGATTTCACGTTCTTTCTTGGTCTCGACCAGATCGAACAGTCTCGACTGATTCGCGACGGCATGGAGGCAGTGATCGTCAGCCGGATCGCCGCCGAATTGCTCGACATCCCGGTGCAAACGCTGCTTGCCGGTCTGCGCCTTCCTAGCAGCACGATCAACCGCAAGATCTCGCAGGGCGAGCGTCTCAGCGCGAGCGAGTCGGACCGTGCTGCACGCACGATACTGGCTTATGCGCAGGCCAAGGACGTGCTAGAAGACGAAAAGCTGGCCGCCGAATGGCTGCTGCGGCCCAGCGTCCAGTTGCGAGGCGAACGGCCCCTGGACATGCTGGATACGCAGACGGGGTTCGACCGTGTGCGTGACATTTTGGTGCGGCTCGAACATGGCGTTACCGTATGAAGGTGTTTCGTCTTGCAAAAGAGAAGCCCGGCAAGTACCGGGCCGATGACCTGAGCGGCAATGGTGCGGCTCTTGCCGGCGGGCGCTGGAATCCGCGGGGCGTGGCGGGGGTGTACACGTGCTGCCACGCATCGACAGCGGTCCTCGAGGCGCGCGTTCATGCGTCGGGTCTACTACCGGTGGCCAACTTCTACCTGGTCACGCTGGAAGTGCCGGACAAGGCTGTGTCGAGCGCTTACGTGCCGGATCTGCCGGATGACTGGAACGTGTTGGATCACGACCCGGCCTCAACAGTTGACCTTGCGAGGCAATGGCTGGAAGAGGGAAAACGGCTCGTGATGCGGGTCCCATCAGTGGTTTGCCCGAATGATGACAACCTGATCCTGAATCCAGCGCATCCGGGTATGAAGCATGTAGTGGTGGCGCACAAGCAGCACTTCGAGTTGGATCGGCGGCTTTTCAAATGAACCAGCGGCGATCGCGATCGCGTGGTCGCCGCACGAACAGGACCAAGACAGGCGGAGTGGTTGAGTATGAATCCCGTTGGAGCGAAGAAGTCCGGCACACCCTTCTTGGTCGCCAGTCTGACGGGTGTTTACCCTAGCTAGTATGGTGATCGCGCATTCAATTGTAGCCCGCTGATTCCCTGAATGGCCGTCCGCGCCTGAACTGGTGACGCCTAGTGGGTGCGCACGAGAAGGGTTTAAGTATATGTTTCAAAAGAAAATTATCTGATGGGGTCGAGTCTTTGCTGCAACGCAAGGTTCAGACTTAAGTGAACAAAGTTCAAAGTTAAGTGAATCTCGACACCTATTTCTTTTCCCCTGCCGATATCCCTTCTTGAAATTACCGATGGGTGTGCCATATACTTGGCACTCGTCGCACGAGAGTGCTAACAGTTTTCCGCCCGGTGGCCTTTTGGCTTGCCGGACGGGTTTCCCCGCGTATTTATAGTCTCAGTTAAGAGAGGAGTGTGTATGAACCTTCGTCCTTTGCACGATCGCGTCATCGTCAAACGTCTGGATCAGGAAACCAAGACTGCCTCGGGTCTCATCATCCCCGACGCTGCAGCTGAAAAGCCGGATCAAGGCGAAATCCTGGCCGTCGGCCCGGGCAAGCGCGATGACAAGGGTACGCAAAACGCCCTCGACGTCAAAGTGGGCGACCGCGTGCTGTTCGGTAAATACGCTGGTCAGACCGTCAAGGTCGACGGCAATGAACTGCTCGTGATGCGCGAAGAAGACATCATGGCCGTCCTGGTCAAGTAAATCACCTTCAAGTCCACTCGGCTTTCCTCGCCGGCGCGATCGAACCGTTGATTGATACGTCACAGCGAATCTCGCCCGGCCTGATGGACAAGTCAGAAAACTGAAACGAATCAAGGAGTTTGGATATGGCAGCTAAAGAAGTCGTATTTGGCGATATCGCCCGTGCAAAGATGGTCGAAGGCGTGAACATCCTGGCCAACGCGGTCAAGGTCACGCTGGGCCCGAAGGGTCGTAACGTGGTTCTGGAACGCAGCTTCGGCGGCCCGACGGTCACGAAGGACGGTGTTTCGGTCGCCAAAGAAATCGAACTGAAAGACAAGCTCCAGAACATGGGCGCGCAAATGGTGAAGGAAGTTGCTTCCCGCACCAGCGACAACGCCGGCGACGGCACGACGACGGCTACGGTTCTGGCCCAGTCGATCGTCCGCGAAGGCATGAAGTACGTTGCATCGGGCATGAACCCGATGGACCTGAAGCGCGGTATCGACAAGGCAGTCACGGCTGCTATCGAAGAACTGCGCAAGATCAGCAAGCCTTGCACCACGAACAAGGAAATCGCTCAGGTTGGCGCGATTTCGGCTAACAGCGATTCGTCGATTGGCGACCGTATTGCTGAAGCAATGGACAAGGTCGGCAAGGAAGGCGTGATCACGGTTGAAGACGGCAAGTCGCTGGAAGACGAGCTGGACGTGGTTGAAGGTATGCAATTCGACCGCGGCTACCTGTCGCCGTATTTCATCAACACGCCGGAAAAGCAAACCGCGATCCTCGAAAACCCGTTCGTGCTGCTGCATGACAAGAAGGTTTCGAACATCCGTGACCTGCTCCCGATCCTGGAACAAGTCGCCAAGGCTGGCCGTCCGCTGCTGATCATCGCTGAAGATGTGGAAGGCGAAGCTCTGGCAACGCTGGTTGTGAACAACATCCGCGGCATCCTGAAGACTGTTGCTGTCAAGGCTCCGGGCTTCGGCGATCGTCGTAAGGCCATGCTGGAAGACATCGCGATCCTGACTGGTGGTCAAGTTATCGCGGAAGAAACCGGCCTGACGCTGGAAAAGGCTACGCTGGCTGAGCTGGGTTCGGCTAAGCGCATTGAAGTGGCAAAGGAAAACACCACGATCATCGACGGCGCTGGCGAAGCTTCGGCAATCGAAAACCGTGTGAAGCAAGTTCGCACGCAAATCGACGAAGCAACGTCGGACTACGACCGTGAAAAGCTGCAGGAACGTGTCGCCAAGCTGGCTGGCGGCGTGGCAGTGATCAAGGTTGGCGCTGCGACCGAAATGGAAATGAAGGAAAAGAAGGCACGTGTTGAAGACGCACTGCACGCAACGCGCGCAGCTGTGGAAGAAGGCATCGTGGCGGGTGGCGGCGTTGCGCTGATCCGCGCTCGTCTGGCACTGAAGGACCTGAAGGGCGCCAACGCTGATCAGGACGCCGGCATCAAGATCGTGCTGCGCGCGATGGAAGAGCCGCTTCGCCAGATCGTCACGAACGGCGGCGAAGAAGCCAGCGTCGTGGTGGCAGCAGTTGCAGCCGGTACGGGCAACTTCGGCTACAACGCGCAAACCGGCGAGTACGGCGACCTGGTGGAAGCCGGTGTTGTGGACCCGACCAAGGTGACGCGTACGGCACTGCAAAACGCGGCATCGGTGGCAGGTCTGCTGCTGACGACCGACTGCGCTGTGTCGGAACTGCCGAAGGACGATGCTCCGATGGGCGGCGGTATGCCCGGCGGCATGGGCGGTATGGGCATGGATATGTAATTTCGGGCCCTGGCCTGAATTACATCGGCGCGCGGGGCTTCTCCGGAAGCTCGGCGTTTGCCAAAAGAAAAACCCGCATTGGCGACAATGCGGGTTTTTTTGTGGGTTGTCGAAACGCTATTTATTTTGTTCGCGCATTTGTTCGGCGGCCGCTTTGTAGTCGTAGGTCGGGTAGAACTCGGTGCGATAGCCGCCCCAAGCGGTATTTTCGATCGCACGATTCACTTCGCGCAGTTTATCGGCGGGCACTCGCAGCGTGACCACCTGCCCGATGCCCATCATCACGTACCACGAGACGACCTGAACGCCCGGCGGCGGAAACGCCTTGTAAAAGCCCTGCTCCTTCAGTTGTTCGTTGATCTTCGGTAGCGTCTTCGACTCATCGTGCTTCAAAAAGATGGTCAGCAAAAACGTGCCGTCGCCCACGGGCGTTGGGTTAGCGTTCGTGCCCGCAGTAGGCGCCGTCTGGGCGAATGCCGCAGCAGAACTGACAGCCAGCAACGCGCCCGCGATAACCCGCGCACCTAACCATTTCCTGCACTCAAGCATCGGCTTTCTCCGTCACGGCAGCGCGCTTCGGGCGCACGCTCAATGCCCTGCGGCTTTTCACGCGCAGTGCGTTGAACTGCGCGTGGCCGGCGGCGGTGTTGTCGAAGATGCACCATACGTCGTGCGCTTTTTTCGCCCGGTCATGCAGCGTAAGCGCGAGGGCATCGAGATAGGGGTATTCATACGATGAATGATACATTTCCGGCGAGCCATGCAGCCGGAAATACGCCAGCGACGTATCCGCCCGATGCGCGATGAAACAATCATCGGGTTGCGGATCGGCATCAACGTAGGCAATTTTGTTCGACTTCAGCAACGCAGCCGCGCCCTTCGTAAACCAGCTTTCGTGACGGGCTTCCAGCGCGACGGGAATGCTCGTGCGCTCGCGCATCGATGTCAAAAACTCTTCAACCGTGTCCGAATCGAACACGAGGCTCGGCGGCAGTTGCACGAGCCAGCAACCGAGCGTGCTGCCCAGATGAGTCGCGGATTCGAGGAAGGTGTCGAGCAGCGGTTCGCAGCCCGCGAGGCGCGCGTCGTGCGTAATGGCTTTCGGGATTTTCACTGAAAAGCGAAACGTGCTGGGCACGCTATCGCGCCAGCGCGCATACGTCTCTGCCCGATGCGGCCGATAAAAACTGGAGTTGATTTCGACGCAGGTGAGCACCTGCGAATAACGGGCGAGGTGAGTGCCTTCGCCGGGGAAGTGTTCCGCGACCGCGTCTGTCAGACCCCAGCCAGCGCAACCGACACGGACAGTGCCGGGGCTGTGCGTGAGTGAGTGGAGCGATGTTTTGCGCAGCGGCATGTGTCAGTCTCGCTCCAGAAAAGTCTCAATGGCGGGCTTCGCCCGGTGTAACCGGTGGTGCATCGACCACCACGGGCGGGGTTTCGTCGTCATCGTTTGAACGCGCCCAGAAAAAACGATCCGGCAAATATGCGCCCATGCCAGGCCTGAAGGCGGCTCGCGTCGCCTGGAATACATACTCTTGCGCCTCGCGCGCGGCTTCCGCCGGTTCCTGCCCATTCGCGAGCAATGCAGCGATGGCCGAGCCGAGCGTGTCGGTAATGCCCATCATGCGGTGCTCGGTACGGTCCCACGTGTCCTGCCTGATCTGGCCTTCCTCGCCATAAAGCGTATTCACATGCCGGTGCGTACCCGTTTCCGTCGCCAGGATGTACTCGCAACCCTGCGACAGCAGATGGGAGATCGCGGCGTCGAGCGTGGGCGCTTCGGCATCGCCGTCCGGCTGCGCGAGCTGCAGGAGCGTAGCGTGGTCGGCCACGAGCATGGTGGTTTGCGGCACCAGCAAATCTGCCATCGATTCACGCAATTCGTCCGCTGCCAGCACGTGTTCGTCGTCGAGCGTGAAGTCGGGCGCGAGGATCAGTGGAATATCGTCGTAGTCGGCGACGACTTCTGCAATCGCGCTGACCACTTCCGCGCGCGTCGCCGCGCCGATCTTGAAGGCCGCTACCGGCATGTCTTCCAGCAACATGCGGGCCTGAGTGCCGACGGTGTCGGGGTCGAGCCCGGTGACTTCGTCGCAGGTCGCCGAGTCGCGCACGGTGTAGCCCGTCAGGACGGTCAGCCCGTGGCAGCCCATGCTGGCAAGCGTCAGCAGGTCAGCCTGCAGGCCGGAGCCGCCGGTGGGGTCGGACAGGCCAAAGGTTAGAACAATAGGAGGGGTGTCGCTGGGCATCGGATTATTCGTTTGTTCAATCTATCGGCTATTTATCGGCTACTTATCGGTTGTTCAGGCAGCCGGACAATGAGTCGGCGCAAACGGCACGATTATGCGGCCTAAAGTCACGCCGGCACATGAGATGGCCTTTTTTTCGCACCGGAGTCGGGTGGAACCCGTGCGACGAGGACCGATACTTGGACCGATACTTGCTCAGAGGGCGTCGCGCACCGTGTAACGGTTTTCGGGCGGGAGAGCGGGAAAGCAGCCCGAATCCCGGCCGATCGGCCAGCGGTGCTGCTTTGCTAGGCATCGCGTCGCCAAACCGGTACCATCATGCACTCATTTAACCGATTGCCCGACGCGACATAAGTATGGAATACAGAAGCTGGATGTGCCTGATTTGTGGCTGGATTTACGACGAGGAAGCGGGATTGCCCGAGGAAGGCATTGCGCCGGGCACTCGCTGGGAAGACGTCCCAATCAACTGGACGTGTCCCGAATGCGGCGCACGCAAGGAAGACTTCGAAATGGTCCAGATCTGAGCACAGGCTTGGACGTCGTGCAGGAAAAACCGCGCCGCATGGATGGGATGCCTTCATGCGGCGCGTCTTCGTTTACCGCGTGGACAAATGGCGAGCGGTTTGCGTGACGCGTTTTGTCGCGGCGCGCATGATGACTAGTTAGACCAGTGAGCAGGAACGCTCGGCCAGAATCGACCCAACTCGACTCGTCCAGCGTGTGTCCGGGATGTATCGCCAGATGAGCGCCAGATGAGGGTTGCGGTGGCATGCATCGGCGAAATGCGCCCGGGTTCGATCAAGATCTATCCGATGCATTGCGGGGCGCCGCGCATCGGCTCGTGAGCGTTCCATGACAACTCAATCCGGCTTGACCAACACGTTCCAGGCATTGCCCAATCCGCGCGGGGGCGCCGTGCGGATTGCCGAGATGGCGCTGACCGACGCCTTGCATGCGTTCATGCGCGAAGGAGACACGCTCGGCGTCCTGCGCCGTGGGATTGGCGCGTTGCATTCGGCGGGCTGGCTGCCGGCTCAGCGCTTCGGCGAGACGTTGGTGCTGGTGTCGCCGCTGGCCGGATTGAGCGAAAAAACCCGCAACCAGTTCGCGGAGGCGTTGCGCGATTTCAGCGCGGCCGTGGAGCGTCGCAATCTGCGCGAACTCGCCTGTTCGACGCTGCTGTTCGATCATTATCGTGGGCTGCACGCGCTGATGGCCGCGCATACTCGCGCCGCGCCCGTGTCCTTCGACGACCTCGCGCTCGCCGGCCGCGCGATTCCGCCGGCTACGCTGCGTTCCATTTCCCCCGAACGGCTTGCGCGCGTCCGGGCGCACTACGAACGTGCGTTGCTGATGCTGTTGCGTTCGAAGGCGGGCGAGGGAAAGGGGGAGGCGGAAATTGTCTCGATCCTCGACGCCTGTCTCGCGGACCTGGCCGGTCCCGATCCCTACGATTTCTGGCGTCTTGCGGGCGCGGTGGTCGAGGCATTGCGTTTGCGGCCCGATCCCGACACCGCCGCCGACGCGCGTCGTCTTTACGCCCGCTTCAATCTGGTTCTCGCTGACCAGGCGCACGGTTTGTCGCATGCGCCCAAGTCGCTGGTGCGCGCAGCGCTCGCGCTGTTGTGGCGCGATTACGCGTTATACGGTGCGTCGGCGGAGGATTCCGTCCAGGTCGATGTGTTGCGCGATTATGGTTTGACGGTCGACTGGCACGTCGCGGCGTCGCAGGCGTCCGAAATTGCGTGGGAGCGCAATGCCGAGCAGGCGCGCGATGCTTCAACGCGGGATCTGGGCGTGTTGCGTGTGAACGCCGTTGCGTACGAAGATTTTCTGACGAGCGCGGAGCCCGCGATCGGTGCATTGATCGAGCATGGGATGTCGGCGCGGGAGGCTGGCCGCATCGACGTGCCGGCTGCGCTCAAAGCGGCCGACGCGGCTTACAGGCTGGGCGCGGCGGCGTGTGCGTTGGGGTTGGGTCATGTGGCGTTGCTCGCCGATACGCTGGGCCTCGCGTGGCGGCGAATTGCGTATGAGGCGAAGATAACGCCAGATGGCTCGCCGCTCGACGCCGCCATTCCCGAGCGCGCGGCTCAGGCGCTTGGCGCGATGCTGCATCAGGCTGCGGCGGGAATTGCGCCGTCAGAGGGCGGGGCGTCGGTGGCGGCGTTGACCGCGATGATCGAGCGGGGCATGGCTGTGGCGCGATAGGGTTTTATCGAGTTCGATCAGGCTGGCATGAATAAACGGCTTGCGACGATCGTTTTGAAGGTAGAGGCGAGAGAATTTCGCTGTCGAAAACGAAGGCGCACAGCACTCGGCGACAGCGTGTTACTGCGTGATAGAGTGCAGCATGGTCTGCTACGCGCAGGTCTCGTCGAAACCAGACTAGCCCCAGATCAAAGTCGGCCATCAAGCAGCGCCTTTGCTAAAATTCGAATTATGTCCAAGACTTCCGATCGCATCAATTTGACGAACCAGTTCCTGATCGCCATGCCCAGCATGGCCGATCCTACGTTCTCGGGGACTGTAGTCTACCTTTGCGATCACAGCGAGCGCGGTGCGCTCGGCCTGGTGATCAACCGGCCGACCGACATCGACCTCCAATCGCTTTTCAATCGTATCGACCTGAAACTCGAGATCGAGCCGCTCGTGCACCTGCCTGTCTATTTCGGCGGCCCGGTGCAGACGGAGCGCGGCTTTGTGCTGCACGATCCGGCCGACGGCGACGTCTACACATCGTCCATGAGCGTGCCAGGCGGCCTTGCCATGACCACGTCGAAGGACGTGCTCGAAGCGGTTGCCAGCGGCAAGGGGCCCGCCCGTTTCCTGCTCACGCTTGGCCACGCCGGATGGGGCGCGGGGCAACTGGAAGAAGAAATCGCCAAGAACGGCTGGCTGACTGTGGAAGCCGATCCGCGCATCGTTTTCGACGTCCCCGCCGAAGACAAGCTGCAAGCGGCGTTGTCGCTGCTCGGCGTGTCGCTCTCCATGCTGTCGGGCGAAGCGGGCCACGCATGACGGGTGAGGCCCGGACCGAAGCCACGCTGCTCGCCTTCGACTACGGCGAGAAACGCATTGGCGTCGCGGTCGGCAACACGTTGACCCGGCACGCCCGGGCGTTGACCGTGCTTGAAAACCGCAGCCGTGAATATCGCTTCGAAATGGTGGGTCAGTTGATCGCCGAATGGAACCCGACCACCGTGATAGTCGGCCTGCCGATGCATCCCGACGGCACGCCGCACGAAATGACGCAATTGGCCACACGTTTCGGCAATCAATTAAACGGTCGTTTCAGCGTGCCGGTGAGCTGGGTGGACGAGCGGTATTCATCAGTGGAAGCGAAGGCCGAATTGAAGCGCAACGGCGTGAAGATGAACGCAAAGGGCCGGTACGACGATATCGACGCCGAAGCTGCCCGGGTCATCCTCCAACAGTATCTAGACGGACTTGACGACAATCATGAGTTCCATTGACGCCGAGGCGCTGTATCGCGAGTTGCTCGGTCAGATTCGCGCGGCTTATGGCGAGTCGCTGACGCAAGCAGGCGGTCCGGTGCTCGCGGGCATATACAGCGGCGGCGTGTGGCTGGCCGAACGGCTCGCGAAAGACCTGAACGTGGCCGGGTTCGGCGTGGTGAACGTGTCGCTGCATCGCGACGATTACGCCAAAAAGGGCCTGCACAGCCAGGCCAGCCCGACCTCGCTGCCGTTCGATGTGGACAATCGGAAAATCCTGCTGATCGACGACGTGCTCTCCACGGGCCGAACCGTGCGCGCAGCCGTCAATGAGCTTTATGATTACGGCCGCCCGGCATCGGTGGAATTAGCGGTGCTCGCCGATCGCGGCGGCCGCGAGCTACCGGTGGCGGCGCGTTTCACCGGCGGCGTAGTCGATGTACCCGCGAACGCCACGCTCGTGCTCACGCAGCGCGACGACGGCACGCTGGCGTTCACGACTGAAGCTCGCACGGACTAAGAACCGCTTCGCTGCATCTCTCTCTACAAGAAACAACGCACCACCAGGATTGACATGAACACGGCCACTCAGGGTTCTGCCGAAAGCAGCGTGCCGGACAGAAAACCGGCGTCTTCGCGCTACGGTTTTCTCAAAGGTAATCCGCAGCTCACGAAGAACGGCGAACTGAAGCATCTGCTTACCATAGAAGGCCTACCGCGCGCGATCGTCACGCATATTCTCGATACCGCCGAACAGTTCGTCAGCGTGACGGATCGCGAGATCAAGAAAGTGCCGCTGCTGCGCGGCAAGTCTGTCTTCAACCTGTTCTTCGAGAACTCCACGCGCACCCGGACCACGTTCGAGATTGCCGCGAAGCGACTCTCGGCGGACGTGATCAACCTGAACATCAATGCGTCGTCGACCAGCAAGGGCGAATCGCTGCTCGACACCATCAACAACCTCTCCGCGATGCACGCCGACATGTTCGTCGTGCGTCATGCGTCGAGCGGTGCACCGTATCTGATTGCCGAGCACTGCGCGCCGCACGTGCATGTGATCAATGCCGGCGACGGGCGTCATGCGCACCCGACGCAGGGCTTGCTCGACATGTACACCATCCGCCATTACAAGCGCGATTTCACGAATCTGCGCGTGGCGATTGTGGGTGACATCCTGCATTCGCGCGTAGCCCGTTCGGATATCCACGCGCTGACCACGCTCGGCGTGCCCGAAGTGCGTGCGATTGGGCCGCGTACCTTGCTGCCGGGCAATCTCAACGAGATGGGCGTGCACGTGTATCACAACCTCGACGAAGGTCTGAAGGGCGTCGATGTGATTATCATGCTGCGGCTGCAGAACGAACGGATGAGCGGTGCGTTGCTGCCGTCGGCGCAAGAGTATTTCAAGTCCTGGGGACTGACGCCCGAACGTCTTGCGCTGGCTGCGCCGGACGCTATCGTGATGCACCCGGGACCGATGAATCGCGGTGTGGAAATCGATTCGCAAGTGGCCGACGGCCCGCAATCGGTGATCCTCAACCAGGTCACATTCGGAATTGCCGTGCGCATGGCGGTAATGGGCATCGTTGCCGGAAATAGTGATTAAACCCGCGACTAATTACATGAAGATTCATATCCAGGGCGGCACGCTCATCGACCCGGCTGCGGGCACCGAAACACTCGCTGATGTGTTCATTGCGGCGGGGAAGATCGTGGGTATTGGCGATGCCCCCGCCGATTTTCACGCGGCTCGCGTGATCGATGCGAAGGGTCTCGCCGTCGCGCCCGGTTTCGTCGATTTAAGCGCGCGGCTGCGCGAACCGGGTTTCGAACACAAGGCCACGCTCGAGTCGGAAATGGCAGCGGCCGCGGCCGGCGGCGTGACAAGCCTTGTCTGTCCGCCCGATACCGATCCCGTTCTCGATGAACCGGGTCTCGTCGAAATGCTCAAGTTCCGTGCGCAGAAGCTGCATCAGGCGCACGTGTATCCGCTCGGCGCGCTGACCATGGGGCTCAAGGGCCACGCGATCACCGAAATGGTCGAGTTGACGGAGTCGGGGTGCATCGGCTTCTCGCAAGCGGATACGCCGATTGTCGATACGCGTACGCTCTTGCGCGCGCTGCAATATGCGACCACGTACGGTTATGCCGTCTGGCTGCGTCCGCAAGACAGTTATATGGCGAGCGGCGGCGTGGCGGCGAGCGGGGCGGTCGCGTCGCGGCTGGGGTTGTCGGGCGTGCCGGTGTCAGCGGAAACCATCGCGTTGCACACCATTTTCGAGTTGGTTCGGGTGTCGGGTGCGCGGGTGCATTTGTCGCATTTGTCGTCGGCGGCCGGCGTTGCGCTGGTCCGGCAGGCGAAGGCCGAAGGCTTGCCCGTTACCTGCGATGTGACCATCAACCACGTGCATCTGACTGACGTGGATATCGGTTACTTCAACTCGCAATTCCGCCTCGATCCGCCGCTGCGCTCGCAGCGCGACCGCGATGCGATTCGCGCGGGGCTGGCGGATGGCACCATCGATGCAATCTGCTCCGATCACACTCCGCTCGACGACGACGAAAAGCTGCTGCCTTTCGCCGAAGCCACGCCGGGCGCGACGGGGCTTGAACTGCTGCTGTCGCTGACGGTGAAGTGGGCGCGGGAGGCGGGGGTGCCGTTATCGAAGGCGCTTACGCGCATCACGACCGCGCCGGCCGCCGTGCTCAAGGTGAGCGCCGGTCGTATTGCGGCAGGCGAGACGGCCGATATCTGCCTCTTCAATCCCGCCGACGAATGGCTCGTCGAACCCGCGAAGCTCAAGAGCCAGGGGCACAATTCGCCGTTCCTCGGCTACGAACTTCCGGCGCGCGTACTCATGACGATCGTGTCGGGACATATTGCGTATGAAGCGCGTTGACGGATCCTGACCATGCTCGCCTTCCGTAAGGCCCGGATTTTTGCGCATCTGCTGCACGGTATGTGGACCGTCGCAACACGTTTCCCCAATGCGACGCCGCAGGTGCGCATGGAGCTGAACCGCGCGTGGTCGGTCGAAATGTTGCGCCGATGCGGGATGAAGCTCGTCGTGCACAACGATCAGGCGCGGCTCGATAACGGCGCGCTGGTGGTCGGCAATCACGTGTCCTGGATCGATATCTACGTGGTCAACGCATGGCGGCCGACGCCTTTCGTCTCGAAGGCGGAGGTCCGGAGTTGGCCGGTCGTCGGCTGGCTCGCGCAGCAACTCGACACCATATTTCTCCAACGCGAAAAACGTAGCGACGCCAAACGCATCATGCATGAGCTGGCGCAGCGGCTGGTGCGTGGCGAATTGATGTGCGTGTTCCCGGAAGGGACAACGTCGCTTGGCCGCGACTTGCTGCCGTTCCACTCCAATTTGTTTCAGGCGGCTGTGTCGGCGGCTTGTCCGGTGCAGCCGATCTGTCTGATGTACGAAGACGCGAACGGGCGGCAGTCGGAGGCCCCGGCTTATATCGATGACCTGACGCTCCCCTTCACGCTGAACGCCATGCTTCGCGATACGCCACTGACGGCGCATCTTTACGTCTGCGATGCGATTGCACCGAGTGCCGACCGGCGCGTGCTGGCGAGGCAAGCGCAGGCGGCGGTGGAGGCGGCATTGCGGCGGATGCAGGAGGGGCTGAGCGTATCGAGTGCGGCCGTTCTTGAAGATGTGGGTGCGGTTGGTGAGTTCGAAGCGGTGACGCCGCGGCACTGAGCGGTTTCAGTCGACGATTGCGCGGCAGTTTGGGCGACCCGCGCGGGCGTTGATACCGGACCGAACACAACGCACGCCACGCGCAACCTCGAAGCCGCTGCACATAAAACCCATCTCGCCGCTAACGTACGACGCGAGACCTATACTTGATCGACCCGCCCAGACGCGCGGTCATTGAGCGGCCATGAGCAGAACGAGAACGCACGACATCAGGCGTGTGTCATGCGTGGACCCTAACGGCTTAGAGAGCTTTTATGATTCTGGTAACGGGCGGTGCTGGATTTATCGGCGCTAATTTCGTGCTTGATTGGCTGAGCGCGTCCAGTGAAGCCGTGCTCAACGTAGACAAGCTGACCTACGCCGGCAATCTGGGGACGCTCAAGTCATTGCGAAGCAACCCTAAGCACATTTTCGCGCGTGCGGACGTCTGCGATCGCACAGTCATGGACGCGCTGCTCAGCCAACATCAACCCCGCGCGATCCTGCATTTCGCCGCCGAAAGTCACGTCGACCGGTCCATTCACGGACCCGCTGAGTTTGTGCAGACCAATGTGGTCGGCACGTTCACGTTGCTCGAGGCGGCGCTTGCCTATTGGAAAGCCTTGCCCGTCGCCGATCAAGCGGCGTTTCGGTTTTTGCATGTATCGACGGATGAAGTATTCGGCTCGCTTTCGCCCGACGATGCCCCGTTCTCCGAAACCACGCCCTATGCACCGAACAGTCCTTATTCCGCGACTAAAGCAGCGTCCGATCATCTGGTGCGCGCTTATCTGCATACCTATGGACTTCCTGTCGTGACGACGAATTGTTCGAACAATTATGGGCCGTACCAGTTTCCCGAGAAGCTGATTCCGCTCGTCATAGGGAATGCGTTGAGTGGCAAACCCTTGCCCGTTTACGGCGATGGCCGGAACATCCGTGACTGGTTATACGTCGGTGACCATTGCGCGGCGATTCGCGAAGTGCTGGCGCATGGCAGGCTGGGCGAAACGTATAACGTTGGTGGCTGGAACGAGAAGACCAATCTCGATGTGGTGCACGCCGTGTGCGACTTGCTCGACCGGTTGAAGGCGAAGCCGGCCGGTTCGTACCGCGACCAGATCACCTATGTGGCGGATCGCCCGGGCCATGACCGCCGCTACGCCATCGATGCCCGCAAGCTCGAGCGTGAACTCGGCTGGAAGCCGGCGGAAACGTTCGAAACCGGCATCGAGAAAACGGTCCAGTGGTATCTCGACAATCAGGAGTGGGTCGACGAAGTGGCTTCGGGTGAATATCGAAAGTGGGTCGAGGCCAACTATGCGCTGCGCGCGTCGACTCTATCAACTCAATAAGCCGAACAAGGACTGACGATGGCGCGCAAAGGCATCATTCTCGCCGGTGGCTCGGGGACGCGGCTCTACCCGATCACCCACGTTGTCTCGAAGCAGTTGCTGCACGTGTACGACAAACCGATGATCTACTACCCGCTCTCCACGCTGATGACCGCGGGGATTCGCGATGTATTGATCATATCCACGCCGCAGGACGCGCCGCGTTTCGAATCGATGTTCGGCGACGGCAGCCAGTGGGGCATGAACGTCCAGTACGCCGTGCAGCCGTCGCCGGACGGGCTGGCGCAGGCGTTCATCATTGGCGAGCAGTTTATTGGCGACGATCCGTGCGCGCTGATTCTTGGCGACAACATTTTCTATGGCCATGACCTCGGCAAGCAACTCGAGCATGCCAGTGCAAAAACCGACGGCGCGACGGTTTTTGCATATCACGTGCAGGATCCCGAGCGTTACGGCGTGGTCGAGTTCGATGCGAATTTCCGCGCGCTGTCGATAGAAGAAAAGCCGGCGGTGCCGCGCTCGCACTACGCGATCACCGGCCTCTATTTCTACGATAACAACGTCTGCGAGATAGCCGCTGACATCGAACCATCGTTGCGTGGCGAGCTCGAAATCACCGACGTGAATTCGTTTTATCTCGCGCAGGGCAAACTCGACGTGGAGATCATGGGCCGAGGATTTGCATGGCTCGATACCGGCACGCCCGATTCGTTGATGGACGCCGCGAAGTTCATCGCCACATTACAGAAACGCCAAGGCCTGATGGTTGCGTGTCCTGAGGAAATTGCCTACCGGCGCGCATGGATCGATGGCGAGCAATTGCAGAAGCTCGCACACCCGCTCGCGAAAACTGCCTACGGACAATATTTGCTCAACCTGCTGACGAGCCAAGTCGTATGGCCATCCAAGTAACCGCTACGGCGTTGCCGGAGGTTGTAGTCATCGAGCCGGAAGTTTTCGGCGATGCCCGCGGCTTTTTCTACGAAAGCTTCAACAGCCGCGACTTCAGCGAGCACGTGAAGGCGGGCGTTGAATTCGTGCAGGACAATCATTCGCACTCGGTTCGCGGTGTACTGCGTGGGCTGCATTATCAGATCGAGCATGCCCAGGGCAAGCTCGTTCGTGTGACGGAGGGAGAGGTGTTCGATGTCGCCGTCGATATCCGCAAGAGCTCTCCCCGATTCGGCCAGTGGAGCGGCGTGAAACTATCGACGCAGAACCGTCGGCAGGTGTGGGTGCCGCCGGGGTTCGCGCATGGTTTTGTCGTGTTGTCGGAGTCGGCGCAGTGCCTGTATAAGACGACCGATTACTGGTACCCGGAGCATCAGCGAAGCATCATCTGGAACGATCCCGCAATCGGGATTCAATGGCCGATCGACTTCGAGCCTCTGCTTTCCGCGAAGGACGCTGCGGGTGTGCGCCTGGCCGATGCCGAGCATTTTGCATGAGAACCCATCGATCATGACCGGACCCGAGCGGAAGCTTATTTTGCTCACGGGCGCCAACGGCCAGGTCGGCTTCGAACTGGCGCGTTGTCTGCAGGGTTTGGGGCGCGTGGTGGCGCTGGATCGCGGCGGTCTTGATCTTGCTGACTCCGATCAGATCCGGCGAGTCGTGCGTGAACTGGCGCCCGCGCTGATCGTTAATGCGGCGGCTTATACGGCAGTGGATTCAGCCGAAAGCGATGCGGCTGCCGCGATGCGTCTCAATGCACACGCGCCGGCTTTGCTGGCGCAGGAAGCGAAGCGGCTCGGCGCGTTGCTGGTTCATTACTCCACGGATTACGTCTTCGATGGCACAAAGGACGGTCCGTACGACGAAGGCGATGTGGCGAATCCGTTGAACGCCTATGGCAAAAGCAAGCTTGCCGGGGAGCAGGCGATTGCGGCGACGGGTTGTGCGCACCTGATTTTCCGGACGAGTTGGGTGTATGGCGCGCGAGGCAAGAACTTCCTTCGAACGATGCTGCGACTCGGCGCCGAGCGTGACGAGTTGAGCGTGGTGGCCGACCAGATTGGCGCGCCGACGTGGTCGAGGACCGTCGCGACGTTGACGGCCGATGCGTTGTCGCAGCTTCTCATCCACGATCAGGACGAGTGGATGCGAAGCTCGGGCATTTACCACCTGAGCGCTTCTGGCGCGACCTCGTGGTGCGGCTTCGCGCAAGCCATCTTCGACAACTCGACGCTGGAGAAGAAGCCAGTGGTCAAAGCGATCCCCACGGCTGCCTATCCAGGCTATCCAGGCTATCCAGAATATCCAACCCCTGCGGCGCGGCCGAGGAATTCCCGGCTATCGAATCAAAAGCTGTTCACCACGTTTGGCCTGACAGCGCCAGACTGGCGCGAGGCGCTGCGGCTCTGCATGACGGATTTGCTTTAACTCCACGCTGCAGAGCCTTCAGTCGATATCAGTCGATATCAGTCGACAACCGCGCGGCAATTCGGGCAATCCACTTGCGTCACCGTGCGTTCGACCGGATCGCTTGCGAGGCGTACCGCTGTCAACTCTTCGCCCCAGACACAACCTGAATCGAGGCCGATGACGTTATCGCGGATGATGAGACCCAGCGCTGCCCAGTGGCCGAACACGACCGTGATGTCCGATGTCCCGCGCTCCGGCACGTCGAACCACGGCATGAAACCCGGGGGCGCCGAATCCACGCCGCCGCTGGACGAGAAGTCCATGTCACCTTCGGCTGAACAAAAGCGCAGGCGGGTCAACGCATTGCACACCACGCGCAGCCGGTCACTGCCCTTGAGTTTGGGTTTCCAGCGGTTTGGCTCGTTACCGTAGAGGCTCGCGAGCGTTTCTTTCCAGTTCGGCGCACGCAGCGCGCGGTGGAATTCATCAGCGAGTTCTAGTGTCGTTGCCACGTCCCATTGCGGCAGGACGCCCGCGTGAACCATCAGCATGCCGTGATCGAAATGCGCGATCGGGCGATGCCGGACCCAGTCGAGGAGATCGGCGGCGTCGGGAGCGGCCAGGATTTCGTCGATGGTGTCGCCTTTCTTCGACTTCCGGATACCCGCCGATACGGACAGCAGGTGCAGGTCATGATTACCGAGGACAGCGACGGCGCGATCGCCGAGCGCGATCAGGTCGCGCAGCGTGGCGAGCGATTCGGGGCCGCGATTGATGACGTCTCCGGCGAACCAGAGCGGTGTGGTGTCGCTCGGCGCGGCTTTGCTCAAGAGGCGCTGGTACGCTTCGCGGCAACCCTGGATATCGCCGAATGCGAGGGGAACGGGGTGTTGCGGGAATAAAGATGCCATGTGGGAACGATGCGAAGAATGAATCTATTGCCGGCACGGGCACGGCGCGTGAACGGACCTTATGGCACCGAGCTTTAAGTAGCGAGTGTCTGCCGGGACCGCTCTGGAGATGCTGGAGATGCTCTGCCGGGCTTCGGCGGGTTTTGCGTGGGCTTGGTACTCGCCGCGCAAACCGGTCAAATCAACATGGCATGATAACCGAGGTGGTCCGAGGCTTGCTGGGTATTGGAGACGAAGGACCAGCCGTGTAATTTCTGCCTCGGGCAATGCCCGACGGGTCCGAGCAGCCTCCACGGGGTACAACCGCCGTTGACGGCCTAGCCGTGGCAAATCCATTAGCGCATTTGAGCCTGCTGCGACGCTCCCGGGCTCGCTATAAGTGTTGTGAAAACGGTCATTGCGCGCGCTTTAATGATTTTTTGATCGTTTTTTCACTGCTTACAATCAATCGGGTCGACCTTGACGGATTTATCTGAATAATTTTTCGATCAGCATTCCGGCGGTCGATCCGATCCGGATCGATCAATCCGGGTTCGGTGTCTGCAATTTTTTCCGGACTGTATTTGAGTCAGCGGGTGACTCGCGGGCCGCGACGGCCTGCGAGTATGCGGCATGTTTTGTGTCCCGGCCGCAGAAGCAGATGTCTCGTCGGACAAAGCGTTTTGCGCGTCGGATATAATCAGCACTATTTTTGAGCCATACCCGCCATTGCGTCGAATTTACTTGATGGTGGGTTTTTCGAAGGGAGATGGAATTGACGAGCGCAGTTGTGACTGGCATCACGGGGCAAGACGGGGCATATCTCACTCAATTGCTGCTGGAAAAGGGCTATGACGTTCACGGCACCTATCGGCGCACGAGTTCGGTCAACTTTTGGCGGATGGAGGAGCTGGGCGTCCTGAATCATCCTAAGCTGCATCTCGTCGAACACGATCTGACCGATCTGGGCGCGTCTATCCGCCTGTTCGAAAAGGCGCAGCCGCGCGAGGTTTATAACCTTGCCGCGCAAAGCTTCGTGGGCGTGTCGTTCGACCAGCCGGCTACAACCGCCGAAATCACCGGCGTGGGCGCGCTGAATCAACTGGAAGCCATCCGCATTGTCGATAAATCGATTCGCTTCTATCAAGCGTCGACGTCGGAAATGTTCGGCAAAGTGCAGGCCATTCCACAAAAGGAAGACACGCCGTTTTATCCACGTAGCCCATACGGCGTCGCCAAGCTGTACGCGCACTGGATCACCATCAACTATCGTGAGTCATACGATATATTCGGTTCGAGTGGCATCCTGTTCAATCACGAATCGCCGTTGCGTGGCCGTGAGTTCGTCACGCGCAAGATCACGGATTCCGTCGCCAAGATTTCGCTCGGCAAGCTCGATGTGCTGGAGCTCGGCAATATCGATGCGAAGCGCGACTGGGGTTTTGCGAAGGAATACGTGGAAGGGATGTATCGGATGCTTCAAGCCGATGAACCCGATACCTTCGTGCTGGCCACCAACCGCACGGAAACGGTTCGCGATTTCGTCACTATGGCCTTCAAGGCGGTCGGTATTGAACTGAGCTGGCGCGGTGAGGCGGAAAAGGAAGAGGGTGTCGATTCGAACGGCAAGGTGCTGGTGCGGGTCAATCCGAAGTTCTATCGTCCGGCGGAAGTGGAATTGCTGATCGGCGATCCGACCAAGGCTAAGGAAAAGCTCGGCTGGGAACCGAAGACCACGCTCGAGCAGCTCTGCAAGATGATGGTCGAGGAAGACCGGCGCCGTAACAAGGAGGGCTTCTCGTTCTGAATGGGATGGTCGCACGTGCAGGGCTTGGCCCTCAACGTCGCCCTATCGCACCGCATGCAGTCGCAATGCGGCGCGAGCATTTTCGGCGTTCACACTTTACGTCGCGCTTCGCAATCTTTTTTGGCGGCACGGGTTACAGCACGCGCCGTGCGCGACCTATCCGGCACGCTGGCCGACAGCATTCGTGTACACGAGGACGCAGTGCAACAGTATGGCTACCGACGATTTTTATCGCGCGCTCGAAGGCAGGTTTCGCGGTAGCCGTGAGGCTACCAAGGAGCGTCAGCGCATCTATCTGCCGGTTGTTCAAATGCTCGCTGCGACGCAGTCAAAGAAGATGCTGGACGTCGGCTTTGGCGGAGCCGAGTGGCTCGAGTTGCTGAAAGAGCAGGGCATCGCGGCTGAAGGGCTTCAACTGAACGACGCGTTCCTTGAAGAAGCGTGGCAAGCCGGCTTCGCCGTCAAAAAGGACGATCTCTTCGATTATCTGGCTCAGCAGCCGGACCGGTCGTATTCGATGATCAGCGCATTCCATGTGGTCGAACACCTTGGGATCGAGAACCTGCTCGCCTTTCTTCAGGAAGCGTATAGGGTCACGGACGCCGACGGTGCGATCCTCCTCGAAACGTCCAATCCCGCGAACCTGATGGTCCGCGTCTGCAATTTTTACATCGATCCGACGCACGAGCGCTCGTTGTCCTCGACGCTGCTCGGTTTCGCCGCCGAATTTTGCGGCTTCGAGCGCGTTGTAATGGTGCCGGCGAATCGTGATTTCTTGCACATCGAACTTCAACTGCTGCCGGGAAGTTCGCCGAGCGCGGCGGTCGTCAATACAGCCCCGTCGGTGCTCGATAAAAACCGCAAGCAAGCCCCCGATTACGCAATATTTGCATTCAAAAAAATGGATAATAAAGCAGTCGAGGTCGCCGAGGCGCTGGTCACTCAATCAGTGCTGCCAGTGTCGACGGCAGAATCAATTGACGTGAATTCACTGTGGGCGCGAGTTGTGGACGTCGAGACGGACCGGGCCGTCTGGCGCGGGAAAGCGGAAGCCGCAGAGGCTGAAGCACGGCATGCGAAGGATCTGGTCGATCGCGCAGAGAGCCGGATCGCTGACTTCGAGGCCCGCGTGCGCGATCTTCAGTCGCGTTCGATTCTGGAGAAGTCGACGATGCGGGCGAAGGAGCAGGAACGCCTACGCGATCTCGAAGCGCAATTTAAGCAGGCACAAAGCCGTGCCGCGGAAGCGGAAGACATTGTGGCACGCGTCCAACAGCGTATCGATGCCATTTTCAGGAGCACCAGCTGGCCCGTGTCCTCGCGTGTTCGGGTTGTTGGATACGCCGTGGGGGGTGTTAAAGGCCTGGTCGGACGCACCGCTCGCGCCACCGTGCTCCGTGCTGCGGCCTATGTCCGGAATCGGCCTAAACTCAAGCAGCGCCTGGCGACCACGCTGTCGCGCTTTCCGCGCGTGCGCGCCCGATTCATTCGTCTCGCTGGCTTGGATGCCATTCAGGGCGTGGTCACGGGTGCATCGATTCCCGTTGTCGAGACCGTCGACCGGCTGACCGCGCGCGGCAAAAAAATACACGCAGACCTTCTTTCGGCCCGAAGCGGCCGCACAAGCGTCTAACTATAAGGTTCTCTCGGTATTCCCATGCGTATTGTTTTGGATCTTCAGGGATGTCAATCGGTCAGCCGCTTGCGCGGAATCGGGCGCTATAGCTTCGCGCTGGCAAAGGCCATCATTCGGAACGCTGGAGAGCATGAAATCTGGATCGTGTTGAACGACTTGTTTCCCGAAACGATCGATTTGATTCGCGCGGCGTTCGAAGAGGTCATTCCCGTTGAGCGAATCGCAACTTTCTCGCTGCCGAGCTTTTCGCTTTATCAGGGAGCGCGCGACTGGCGAACGCGTGCAGCGGAAATTATCCGCGAGTATGCGATTGCGGAACTGGAGCCGGATCTAGTCCATATAAGTAGTCTGTTCGAGGGCTATGTTGATGTATCGGTATCGAGCGTTAAGGCTTACGACAAAGTCACGCTTACGGCAGTCACGCTCTATGATCTTATTCCTTTCCTCAATCCGGAAAAGTATCTAACGGATCTTGGCTTCAAAAAGCATTATTTCGGCAAGATTGAAGCACTCAAACGTGTAGATGTAGTCCTAACCATTTCTGCTTATTGTGGTGAAGAGGCAGTGCGCGAACTTGGCATTCCCACCGAGCGCATCACGAACATATCATCGGCAGTTGCGGAATCTTTTGCCTGTTCGACGATTTCGGAAGAAGACATCCTTAGTCTATGGGCCAGATTCGGCATTTCACGCCCGTTTGTTATGACGACGGGCACCGTAGAGCCGCGCAAGAACCTTGAAGGTCTGATAGTTGCGTATTCGAAGTTACCGTCCGAACTGCGAAAGAAATATCAGCTTTTACTTGTTTGCCAGGCGACTGAGGCAAATCGGATCAAACTTTTCGATCTTGCGGTAAAGCACGGGCTTGCGAGCGATGATCTCGTCCTAGCCGGATATGTGTCAGACAAGGATTTGATCGGACTTTATACGGCGTGTCATCTTTTCGTCTTTCCGTCCCTGCATGAGGGCTTTGGTCTTCCGGCACTCGAAGCCATGGCTTGTGGATCGGCAGTTATCGCGTCGGGAGCAACCAGTATTCCCGAGGTCATCGGGCGTGATGATGCACTTTTCAATCCGCTCGATCTACAACAGATGGCCGACATGATTGAACGTGCTCTGAGCGACGGCGACTATCGGCAATCGCTCAAGGACCATGCGGCTGTGCAGGTACGCAAGTTCTCTTGGGACGCAACCGGAAAGCGCGCGCTTCAGGCATTCGAAAAGGAGTACGAGGCACGCTTTGTGGAGTCCGCCAGACTTAAAAGGACTGCAGAAGCACGTTATCAAAGCTTGATAGAAACATTGACCGCGCTCGAATTGCCCGTCACCGAGGCAGACTTCGCAACGGGAGCCGATGCTATTGCAGCGAATCAACGAGCTGGGCGGCGCAAGCAAATCCTTGTCGATGTATCGGTATTGTGCGAAAACGGTGCTAGGTCAGGAATACAACGCGTCACTCGTGCAATTGTCCGGCAATTGCTTAGTGCTCCGCCGGCGAACTGGGAAGTACGACCGGTGCGATTGGACCGAAGCGTGATGCTTTATTGTTACGCGAACCACTTTTTGCACACACTCGGTATGGGCGATCGCAGTATCGACGGCGACGACGAGTGGGTCGATAGCCAGCAAGGCGATATTTTTCTCGGTCTTGATCTGGTTGCCGACTGTGTTCCCCACGCGGAAGGCTGGTTCGCAGCTCAGCGGCGTCGCGGTGTGAATATCTATTTCGTCGTTTACGATCTCTTGCCGGTTCGGTATCCGAATTGGTTTCCCGAGGTGATAGCGACCGATTTTCCACCATGGCTCACGACAATTGGAACTATTGCTGATGGTTTGATCTGCATATCGCGCACTGTGGCGGACGATTTGATGACTTGGCTTGACACGTCCTCAGTTGAACGTGCTCGCGAATTAAAGATAAGTTATTTTCGTCTCGGCGCGGATATCGAAAGTAGCCAGCCGTCAACGGGCATGCCTGACAACGCAAACATCATACTGGCAGCCATGCGTGAACGCCCGACGTTTCTGATCGTCGGTACGGTCGAGCCATGCAGAGGGCATGCACAAGCGTTCGGAGCATTCGAGCAATTGTGGGCAAGAGGCGTCGACGTTAATTTGGTGATTGTCGGAAAGGCTGGATGGGGCGTCGGGGAGCTTCCTGATCGGCTGAGAGAACATCCGGAGGACGGGCAGCGCTTTTTCTGGCTTCAAGGTATCAGTGATGAGTTCCTCGAGAAGGTCTATGAGGCGTCCAAATGCCTTCTCGCACCTTCCCATGGTAAGGGATTTGGACTGCCATTAATTGAAGCGGCTCAAAAGGGCTTGCCAATTCTCGCGCGTGACCTATCGGTGTTTAGGGAAGTCGCGGGCCAGAGCGCGTATTATTTCTCGGGGGATGCTGATGGAGATTTGGCCGCTGCCGTGGAGGTGTGGCTTTCGCTGCAGAAGAAGGGATCTGTTCCCGCATCTACTAGGTTGGAATGGATTACGTGGAAGCAGAGCGCCGAGCAAATTTCTAAAGTTATGCTGCAAGATGCTTGGTACAGACGGTGGCAATCCAAATGATTGACAGACCGTACCGAATCGTCGAACAGGCTCGTAAGTAAGCGATAGAACACTGAGTTCCTTCCTGCAAAGAGGTACGCGGCTTATGGGCGAACGGCTGTTCAAACAAGCGTTGGAACGGGAAAACCAAGCACGGCAAATCGCTCTGCCGCTTACCCAGGATCACACGTTGATCCGCGAGGCGACCGAAACGGCGGGCTGAGTTTGAGCGACCGCAAGCGGGGGAGTTTGAAGTGACCATCCGGGGGAACTGTGGTAAAAACGTGCCAGCCACGCAGGGAAAATCAGTGCCCGTCGAATGGCGCGCAGATGAGACACACCGGCAATCCGTATTTCAGCAGCCTGCTAGAGCAAGCTGTCCACCGCGTTTGGCGGAGTCCGGTGACAGATGCAGCATCAGTCACCGTGTCACGTGGTCCAAGTACGAGGATGTAGACTGTCGTGGTTTGACCGGACTGTGATAACGAAGGAAAGATTCACGAAAGCCGTAGCATTGCCATTTAGGAAGGGCGCCGCGCCCCAGTTTTTAGGAAGGACCCTGTGTAAGCAAATATGAGACGTTGGGAGTGGTTATGAAGTGCAGTGAGACGAGCGTAATCTACGCTCAGGTGAAGATATTGGCCGCAAGTTGCGCTTGAGAAGCGCGGAAATGCCGGCCCAATTGGGCTTGAACCTTAAAAGGCGAAGTTGTTCGTTTTGATGTTTACTGAGCTAGGCGCAAGATTGAAATGAAATGGAACGGATTAATGGGTCATATCTCGAATCTGCGGTTTGAAACGCAAGCTTTCACACGTCACCGCTATTTGTGGCAGCACTATGCTTATCAGGACATAAAACAACGATATCGGCGATCCATTATTGGGCCATTCTGGATCACTATCAGCACCGCAATCTTTATTACTGCCCTTTCGCAAGTGTATTCAAGGCTATTCAACGTCAGTTTGGCTGGATATTTTCCTTATTTAGCAGCTGGTATGATCATATGGACGTTTATTACGACGGCCCTAAGCGAAGCTGCGAATTCATTTATAAGTGTTGAAAATGTTATAAAGCAGGTGAAAATTCCATTTGCGTCGCATATTATGCGATCACTGTATCGAAATTTTATAATATTTTTACACAGTTGGATTGTGCTATTCCCTGTTCTTTATTTGTTTGGTAGTTTAAACGTTTCTGGCATAATTTATTCATTTTTTGGAATGGTGATTTTGTTGCTGGTTTTATTTCCATTGAGCATGATTCTCGCCATTAGTTGTTTGAGATATCGAGATTTGCTGCCAATGGTAAATGCGTTTTTGCAATTGCTTTTTTTTGTCACACCAGTAATGTGGCGGGTGGAGCAGGTGAAAAGTCTGGAAGCATATATGGTGTGGAATCCGTTCTTCTATATGATCAGTATGGTTCGCGATCCACTGTTGTCAGACACCCTTCCGATCAATAGTTTCATTGTAACCGGGTTAATAGGTCTCGTAGCGTGGGTGACCGCGCTGTTGGTATTGTTGCGTACTTATAAGCGAATTGCATACTGGCTATAACATGGCGTATATAAAAAGCAGAGGGCTATCGATCGAGTTTCCCCTAAATGATGTTTCTAATCGTTCTCTTAAGCGAGAGGCCTTTAGCTTGGTGACGGGAGGGAAAGTTGGATCTAGTCCTCGTCATAAAGTGACCATAAAGGCATTAGATAATATTTCGTTTGATCTGAAGCCTGGGGATCGACTTGGTTTGCTTGGGCATAATGGATCCGGGAAGAGTACGCTTCTGAAAGCGCTGGCAGGCGTTTACGCGCCTACGAGCGGTAGTTTGGAGAGTCGGGGGCAGATTACGTCGCTTCTGGACATTACCCTGGGCATGGATATGGATGCAACAGGCTTCGAGAACATCATTTTGCGCGGGCTGATGCTTGGCCACACACCGCAAAAAATGAAGGAATTGACGCCGGAGATCGCAGAGTTTTCGGAGTTAGGTGAGTATCTTCGCCTCCCTGCTAGAATTTACTCTTCTGGTATGCTGGTCCGATTGGGTTTTGCCATCTCCACTGCAGTGCCGTCAGACATTGTGTTGATGGATGAATGGTTGGCGGTTGGCGACGCAGATTTTCAGAAAAAGGCTAATGACAAGTTGAAAGAAATGACGGAGCGAGCTGCAATTCTAGTCATCGCATCTCATATGCCTTCAATTATTGAAAATATATGCAATCGGACAATTTGCCTCGAGAAAGGTATAATTGTAAGCGACTCTTTTTTTGAATGAAACTGTATGAAAATAGCTATCGTTTCAACCTATAAGATTGATTGCGGCATAGCCCGATTTGCTCAGATACTTGAGCGGGATCTTTCCGAATATGCAGAAGTCACGGTCTTCCCGCTAAATCGGTACGAGCTGAAAGAAGAGTTCGGCGGAACTCGTGAGTCTGCTAACAAAGCTGTCGCACGTATTGTGGAAAGCCTTCAGGGGTTTGATGCCGTTTCGATTCAACATGAATATAGTCTGTTTGCGAGTAATTTTCCGGATTCGATCGCGAGGTTGAAGAAAATTGCAGCGGCTAATCCCAATACTTGCATTACATTTCATACAGTTTTAAATCGGGCTGGTAGGCCACAAAAAAATAGCCTGACATTAGGTACGCTTGTGAGACCTCGATCGACGTTTAGAAGCTTTATCAGTACTCGTAGAAAAAACTCTGTACTTAAATTAGAAATAGAATTATTTGACTTTGTAAAAAAAGCAAATATCAAGACAGTCGTCCACACGGCGACAACTCAAGTTCTCCTTGAGCGCTTGTTCTCGTTGAGTCAAGTAAGTAGTCATCCCTTATGTTACACGAGAGTAGAGGACAGAGAGCGCTATTCCAACGACGTATCGAGATCTGCTTTACGTCTGAAATACAATATCCGAGACCCAGTTGTTACCGTTGGGGTATTTGGGTATTTCGGAGCGTATAAGGGTTTTGATTACGCAATTGAGTGTTTGGCTAGGCTACCTAAGCAATATCATCTATTGATTTTCGCGGGGCTGCATCCTGCAAGCATCAAGGAGAGCGATACTTCAGAAATCGACAAACTCAGATCGCTTGCTAAGAAATTAAAAGTGCAGGACAGGGTTTCATTTATGGGCGCGGTCGATGACGACGATCTATATCGCGCCATAGCAGGCGTTGACTATTGTTGGCTGCCTTATCGAGAAGTCGGGCAAGAAGCTTCCGCGATCTGCAGTGAGGTAGCGGAGCTTGCTCGGCGTATGATAATATCTCGCACTTTTGCATTTTCGGATTATATAAAATTTGGTAAGCGTCAGCACTACGAACTTTTTGAGATTAGTAATATCGAAGAATTGAAGTTGAAAACAGTGCTTTACGACACGCTTCACAACACCGAATCTGAGAGTGAGCTTATACAGTTCGCAGAGGAGCAAGCTCGCTTCTACATGAATGTGCTGAAAACGACTGTTTCAGTTTAAAAATGAAAGAAATCGCGATTATCGCCGGCATCACGGGTTAGGATGGCGCATATCTCGCCGAGGTTTTGCTTGGCAAAGGCTATACGAGTTTGGTGTGAAGGTTAGTCTCGCGACTACGGAGAAGCAAGGGTTGATCATCGATGCGCGGGCGTTCCCCGGCAACCCTTACGTTGGCGACACGCTGGCCGAGCAATTCGAACTGAGTTCCATCCTGTTGCAGAAACTGTGCGGTGCACCGCAGCCGAAGACCGTGTTGGTCCATCTCGGGTTTCGCAGTGTCGACGTCGAAGTGTCATCAGTACAGCTGATTCATCGCGGGAAACACAAGACACTGACTAACACGCAGCGACGCCAGGCGATCGAACCAATCATCGGCCATGCGGAGCATGACCACTTCACGCAGCGTTGCTTGGTCTTGAGATCAATCGACTGCGATCGGAATGCTTGAATTGAGAATCGAGATTCGAGATCAGCAAGATCTAAACCTCATGCGGAGTGCGAAGAAACTTGACCACCAGTTTGGCCGGTGTGATCGTCAGAAAACTCGTATTCTTCGTCGCTCGATCTTCTTGACTTCGCAAGATCCAGAGCTGTTCCTGTCTACCTTACCTAGTCGGCCCTGAACAATCGCCAAAGCCTTTACTGTCGGGGATTTAAGGGCGAAACCGCATTGCTGGAATTGCACGGTACAGGCATATTAATGCTTGAAACCCTGCAAATTCTGACGAGGTCCGGATGGGTCCGAAACCACGTGTGAGCGAGCGAGATTTTTCCGTCAGCCGCTGCTTGAACAGATCAATTTGAAGCATCCGCTGGTGCGTTTGGCCAGTCTGATTGATTCGGTGCGGCTGGGCACAGCGATGAGCGAGACCTTTGTGTCCCGTGCAGGACGCCCGGCGACATCACCCCGCCTGATCGTAGGGCTGCTTTACCTGCAACACGCGTTCGACCTGTCTGACGAGGAAGTCGAGTGGCAATAGGTCGAGAACCCCTACTGGCAGGTATTCACCGGCGAGACGTTTTTGCAAACCGAGCCGCCGATCGATCCGTCGAGCCTGACCCGCTGGCGCAAGCGCCTCGGTGAAGCGGGTGTCGAAGAACTGTTGGCGGTGACGATCGAAGCAGCCAAACATGCGGGCGTGATCAAGGCATCGAGCGTGAAGCGCGTGATCGTCGACACGACGGTAATGCCCAAAGCAATTACCCATCCAACCGATTCACGCTTACTCGAGCGATGTCGTGAACATCTAGTCAAAGCCGCCGCGCGCCACGGCCTCAAGCTCAGACAGAACTACAATCGCGAGGCGCCGCGCCTGGCGCTACAGATTGGCCGCTACGCACACGCCAAGCAGTACAAGCGCATGAGGAAAGCGTTGCGCACGCTACGCTCGCGTGTGGGCCGCGTAATGCGCGATGTCGAGCGGCAGGTCGGCCGAGCGTCGGACTCAGGTCGCGCTGTGCTGCAGGCATTGATTGCCAGTACGAAGCGGATTCTGTCGCAGGAGCCCAAGGACAAGAACAAGCTCTATGCGCTGCATGCACCGGAAGTGGAATGTCTGGCTAAAGTCAAGGCTCGCACGCCGTATGAATTTGGTGTGAAGGTGTCGATCACAACGACTCACAAGGAAGGGCTGGTAGTCGGCGCTCGCTCGATGCCCGGCAATCCGTACGATGGCCATACACTAGCCGAGGCCTTGGAGCAGGCGGCCATCTTGAGCGATGTGAAGCCCGAAGTGGCGATTGTGGATCGGGGCTACAAGGGCGTGGCGATCGACGGCGTGAAGATCTACCACCCTGGCTTGAGGCGTGGCATCACGCGTGGACTACGGGCGATGATCCGACGGCGCAGCGCGATCGAGCCAGCTATCGGTCACATGAAGGCGGATGGCAAACTCGGTCGTAACTGGCTCAAGGGCGCACTGGGCGACGCGACGCACGCAGTGCTGTGCGGCGCCGGCCACAACCTGCGGATGATCCTCAGGAAGCTGCGGTTTTTTACGCCTTTATGCTGGCTCTGTTGTTCAACCCGCTCGCTTGCAAGCCCCTTTCGTGACTCAACCAGCAGCGAGCAAAATCAATTGTGCAGGGCCGACTACCTAGAAAGGATGCAGATTCCACTTTTCGGATCGAGTTGCGTCAAGTGAGCACACTTGCTGCAATTTGTGTCGCTCGACGTATGTTTTGACGCGAAGAACGTAATCCGCTTTCTCTGAATCCGCAAAGTTCCAGTCCGCGGGATTGAACGTCGAGAAGCCATTTATCGTGGGTACCTGAAAGTACGCAGCTAATAGCATGGCATCGACATTATGTGGATACAGAGCGAGCGTACGCGCGTCACCCACAAGCGGTTTTGCGCGTGCGGTGATGACAAAAAAGGATTGACACGACGCAGGCACGGGCGGGATCGCCGCAAGCGTCGCTCTCTGCTGCGCAGCGTCTAAGCTCAGGGGTTGCGGCCGATAAACGCTCTCGGCTATCAACGCGAGAGCAAGCAGGGACACCAGTACTTGAGGTACGCGCGCCCGCAAACGATCCAGATAACTCATCACGATTAATATGATCGGGATGCTCAGAAAGATCTGATATCGAGAAATAACGCGCAGCCCCTTTGCCCCGGGAGTGATAAAGAACAATATTCTCCACGGTGAGAACGATCCAAACTTGACCACGGCGATCCACGTAAAAAAAACGGTTAAAGACACGCAAAACATAAATTTATTGGTTTCGAATCGCTCCGTTTTCTCGGCTTTGTAATAAGCGCCGGAGATAACCACCAAGATAATCAGGATGACCGGAAATCCCGTGACGTGTTCGCCGTCAGCGGGTATGTCAGGTGAAACAAACTCGTGAAGTACATTGAAGAAACGGCTCCATGCAATATTGCGATTACCGACATTGAACAGATCAATCGGTGATAGTGCGTAAGCGACCGCCGCTCCTACCTCATGCATCCCAGTTTCGCGTGCCTTGGGCAGATAGACGATAAAAAACGGGGTCAACAGGATGATCGCCATAGCGCCGCAAATCAAAATCGGTTTCCACGCCCGGCTTAACGTGCTGAAAAATGCCTTCGTCACTTCGGAACGTCGTGCATATATGAAGCTTATTGCGCCGAGCACCGTGCAAAAGAATGCGAAAAACCACGCTGTGTAATACGCTGTCAGCATCCACGTACCAAAAACCGCGGCAAACAAAAAACCGTGCAGCGTCAATTTTAGGAAGTCGACGAGAACGAGTGCGTTACGACAATTGACCATCGTTATTACGGCAATTGGAGCGAACGCTATCGATAGCAGTTGCCCGTGCGCCATTTGATTGTTCGAATTGCCTGCGATGGTGAACAGGATTGCACCAACGAGACTGGCCGCGAACGACAGACGAAAGCGACGCAGCATGAGAAACATGCCTACATATCCGAGTGCTTTGACAACGATATGAGTCAGCGACGTTGAAACGAACGGGTCAACGTTTATGCTTCTAAAAGCCGAGTAAATGACGCCGAAGATAAAATAACCATCGTTATATCCAAGGGTTCCTTTATAGGGGAAGAAGTAGCCTGTCTCGGTCCATCGCTGTATTCCAAAAAATACGTGATGCCAATGCTCCAGGATTGCTGTTTCAATTTCGGTGTCGAAATAGTCGCCATATAGAAAGCGAAAACCGCTATCGACTTCCGGCTGAAAAAACAGGTAGAGAGAGAAAGCCAACCCAAGAAGAAAAAGCAAAGTACGCGCAGATCGCGAATGACTGAGCTGATGAGTAGGAATGCTGTTCATTCTGCCTTCTTTTATAGGAGCCTAGTGTGATCGAGTCGTTTTTTAAGAGCGATCGCCCTCTGGCGAAACCGGGACGTCCTTCATGCTCAACTAACTCCTCGACGATCCCGACAGGCAAGCAAGGAGTCGGCTCTACATCGCAGTGTTCAGCGCGCCACCAGCCGCCGGTACAAGCCCACATATGCGTCAGCCATCTTGTCCGCGGTAAACATGGCCTCGAACCGCGCACGCGCCGCGACGCCAAATCGCGCCGCCGCCTCTTGATTGGCCCAGAGCTTGCCCATCGCTACCCTCAACGCCGCCGAGTCGCTACCCGGCACCACATACCCGGTCACGTCATCCAGATTCACGTACGACGTGCCTGTACCGATCTCTGTCGATAACATCGGCTTCCCGAACATCGCCCCTTCGAGCAGCGAGATCCCGAACGCTTCAGACCGCAAATGCGAAGGGAACGTCAGCGCATAGCACAGCGAGAGGAGGGCGACCTTATCGTCATCACCCACGGGCCCGACGAACTCCACATTCGTCAACCCGAGCCGTTCCGCTTGCGCCCGCAGGTTCCGCTCTGCTGGACCCGCACCCACAATGACCGCCTTGAATTCGGTGCCCTGCATGGCATCGAGCAGAACATGTAGGCCTTTGTAGTAGCGCAGATTACCGACAAATAAGAAGAACTTCGGCCCGATGCGCGCGCTCCAGTACTGCCGTTTCTCTTCAGTCGGCACCCGATACGTTTTCTCATCGAGCCCGATGGGAATGACCGTTACCTTTTCGCGATATCGCCGCAACACATCGCTCGTAGCAAGATAGTTCGGCGACGTCGCTACGATCGCATCCACGCTTGCCAGAAACCGGTCGCGCAGCGGCTTGTAAAACTGCAGCAAGACCTTTTGCCGTACGATATCTGAGTGATATGTCACGACAGTGGGCTTCTTCACGCGCGTGGCGAAGTGCACGACATCGGCAAACGGCCAAGGAAAATGATAGTGAATCAGGTCGGCATTTTCGGCCAGTTCGCGAAAGCGCCCGAACGCGGCCATCGAAAACGCTGACGATGCGATCTCCACATCTAGCTTCGCCCGATGATGCACGTGGTCGCCAAAATCAACAGACGTCGTGTCCTTGCTCACCGTCAGCACTTCGCTCGTGATGCCGTGCTTTGCCGCACCCGAACAGATCTGTCCGATGAGCTCTTCGGCCCCGCCCATCGAATCGGGCTTGTACGTCTTGTAGAAGTGTAAAACGCGCATAGATCCTGGGGACGAAGTCGGCCGTTAACCGGCCGATGATGACAAAACGGGCGCAAGCGCCCGTTTTAAAGCGATGCGAAAGAACGGAGTCAGTTAAACGGGCGCGCGTCCATAAACGTCTTCGAAGCGGACGATATCGTCTTCACCCAGATACTCGCCGCACTGCACTTCAATCAGCACGAGATTCATCACGCCAGGATTCTTCAAGCGATGCTTGTGTCCGGCCGGAATGTACGTGGATTCATTCGGCTGCAGCGAAATCACCTGCTCGCCGTTGACGATCTCCGCGCAGCCGCTCACCACGATCCAGTGTTCGCTGCGGTGATGGTGCATTTGCAACGAAAGCTGTGCGTTCGGCTTTACCACAATGCGCTTCATCTTGAAGCGGTCGCCTTCCTCGAGCACGGTATAAGTGCCCCACGGACGATGCGCCGTCCGGTGGAGCCTGTACGCGTCATGATTCACGCGCTTCAACTTCGCCACGATCTGCTTGACGTCCTGAGCGCGGTCCCGCGATGCGATCAAGAGCGCATCGGCGGTATCGACCACGATCAGATCCTTCACACCGACGGCACCGATCATCCGGCCGTCCTCGCTGCGCACGAAGCAGTTATCGACGTCATAGAGTTCTGCTTCGCCCTGAATCCGGTTGCCGCGCGCGTCGGGCGCCGTCAGTTCACTGATCGATACCCACGAACCGATGTCGCTCCAGCCCATCTCGCAAGGCACCACATTGACGTTGTCCGAGCGCTCCATCACCGCATAGTCGATGGAGATATCTTCCGCGCGCGCGAACTGCGCGGCATCGAGCTCGATCGTGTAGCCGTCATTCGAGTCGCTGCGCTTCGCCGCATTGACCGCGCCCAGCGCCGGCGCCATCACGGACGGTGCGTGCTTCTCGAGCTCCGCCAATATGGTCTCGGCCGTGAAGCAGAACATGCCTGCATTCCACAAATGACGACCGCCCGCCACAAGTTCCTGCGCCACGTTCAACGCGGGCTTTTCTAGGAAACGAACCACCTTGTGAACGGCATCGGCGCCAGGTAACGGCGCACTGTCGAATTCGATGTAGCCATAACCCGTTTCCGGCTTCGTTGGGCGAATCCCGAACGTAACGATACGGCCTTCCTGCGCCGCAGCCGCTGCGTGCTGCACGGCTGCGCCGAAAGCGACCTCGTCTTCAATAAGCTGATCCGCCGGCATCACCAGCATGATGGCGTCCGCCCCATGCTGCTGGCGCACGACGTCGGCCGCGACACCAATCGCAGCTGCAGTGTTGCGCGCGGACGGTTCGAGGATGAAACCGAGCTGCGAGACGCCCGCGTGGGCGTCGACGCATTCGTCCTTGGTCAGGAAGTAGGTTTCGCGATTCGTTACGATCACGACTTCATCGGCGCTCGCGACCTTCGATGCCCGCAGATAAGTTTTCTGCAGCAGACTTTGACCGTCGGCCAGCTTCAGCAGTGGCTTGGGGAAGGCTTCACGGGACACGGGCCAAAGGCGGCTACCCGCTCCCCCACAGATGATGACGGGAATGATCTTCATTGAATGGCTCGGAAAGGGTCGGATAAATGCTGGAAAGCCGCGATTTTAGCGGATTTCAGGACGTCAGTGACCGAATTGGGTACATCTCGTTACCCTTGTTGCCGCAATCGCACTGCCACCGCCTCGTCCCCGAGCGGCAGCTTTGGTAATGTGATGCGCTGGACTGTGCGGGCTTGCCGGATAACGGATTGGCGCTTCGTCCAGGCAATATTACGGGCCAGCGAAGTGCTTCTTACGCTGCCGGAATCGGTCGGAGCGTTAAAACAATATGTTAAATTATAATTACAAAATTGATCGCAATCGCGACTCCGTTGGGCTAGCGGCAACGTCCCAGCCGATACGCCTCGAACGATTATGCAGATAAAAGGAAAAATGACGTAGGCGCGACCGTCAGGTCGGGCAAAACTTCCGCCCAAGTGTCATGCCGGACCTGCTCTTCAAGAATCTTGTTTTGCTCAAGCTCCTTATCGGTAGCGGAAATGCCGCTATCGTTGACTTCTTTTTGCCCCAAGACGCTCACGCATGAAATTGCTTTTCGATCTCAATTCACTAAGGCCACCGAGAAGCGGTGTCGGGTACTACACGCAACATTTGCTGGAAGGGCTGAGCGAGGATCGCGAGGTCGAAGGGCTGGCCGGCTGGGTCGGCTCGCAAAGCTTTGAGGGCGATCGCCTGCGTGCGTTGATCGAGCAGCGCGTGGCGTTGCGCAAAGGCGTTCAATTTACCGATGGCCTCGCGGCCAAGGCGCTGCAACGCGCGCGCAGCATGCCGGGGTTGTATCGCGGGCGGACGATTGTGCGCGCGATCAAGTCGCGTGAATTGCGCACGGACTACGCCAAGCGCGGCTTCATCTATCACGAGACCAACTTCGTGGCATCGCGGTATCGCGGGCCGACCGTGGTGACGATTCACGACTTGTCGCATCGGCGACATCCGGAATTTCATCCGCGCGTTGCCGTTGAATATCTAGACCGCGAGCTTCCCAAGACCTTGCGCCAGGCGCAGATGGTGATCGCGGACAGCCACTACACGAAGAACGATATCGTCGACATCTATGGTGTTCCGGAATCGAAGGTCGTGACCATCCATCTCGGCGTCGAGCCTTCTTTCCGGCCGTACTCGGAAGAAGAGTCTGCCTCCGCTCTCGCCCAGTTGGGACTGACCCAAGGCGGTTTCGTACTGTCGGTGTGTACCCTGCAACCGCGCAAGAACCTGCAGCGTCTTGTCGAAGCCTTCGCGCTGTTGCCCGCCGGCATGCGCCAAGAGTTCCCGCTCGTGCTGATCGGCGCCGATGGATGGAAGAACTCCGACCTGTTGCGCGTGATCGAACCGCTCGCCGCAGCGGGACAGGTGTTCACGCCCGGCTATGTGTCTCGCGATGACTTGCTGAAGATCTATGCGTCGGCGGCGTTGTTCGTTTATCCATCGTTGTTCGAGGGCTTTGGCTTGCCCGTCGTCGAGGCCATGGCGAGTGGCGTGCCGGTGCTGACATCGAATCTCACTTCAGTGCCTGAAGTGTCCATGGGCGCTGCGTGGGAAGTCGATCCGTATTCCATCGATGACATCGCCGGTGGCATGCAACGCCTGCTTGGCGATGCCATCTTGCGCGCAGACCTCGTCGCCCGCGGCCTGCGACGGGCCGCCGAGCTCACGTGGGGCGCGACCGTCGCACAGACGTGCGCGGTGTATCGGGAGTTGTCGGCATGAGGATCGCGGTCACGGGAGCGAACGGTTTTGTCGGCCGCGCGACCTGTGCGGCGCTCGCCGATGCCGGCCACGATGTCACCGCGCTGGTCCGGCGTCCATCGAACGGCATTGTGGGTGCGTATGAACACGTAATCGCCGATGACAACTTCGCCAGTCTTGCCGTTGATGCTGATGCCTTCGTCCTCCTCGCCGCGCGCGTGCACGTCATGCGCGACACGTCGGCCGATCCGCTCGCGGAATATCGCCGGATCAACGTGGAAGGGTCGCTTAACGTGGTGCGTGCTGCGGTGCGCGCAGGCGCCAAGCGGATCGTTTTCGTCAGCAGCGTCAAGGCGCTGGGCGAGGGCGAGCCGGGCCGGCCGTGGCGCGAAGACGATCCGCCCACGCCGTCCGATCCTTACGGCATCACGAAGCTCGAAGCGGAGAAAGCGCTGGCCGTTTTGGGTGATCAGAACAACATCGAAGTGGTGATTCTTCGCCCGCCGCTCGTCTACGGTCCAGGCGTGAAAGCGAATTTCGAGCAACTGGTGCGCGCGGTCGAGCGGCGCGTGCCGCTGCCGCTGGGCGCAATCGACGCCCGTCGCAGCATGGTCTACGTGGGCAATCTCGCCGATGCCATCCGTTTCGTCGCGACACGCGCCGAGCCGACCAACGGTGTGTTCCACGTCACCGATGGCGACGATCTCAGCGTCGCGCAGATGATCCGGGCGCTGGCTCAAGCCTTCGATAAACCCGCGCGCCTCCTGCCCGTACCGGCTTCATGGCTGCGCGCGGCGGGTGCATTAACTGGGCGCTCGGCCCAGGTCGATCGCCTGACGAGCCCGTTGCGCATGGACAGCACGCGGCTGCGCACGGGCCTTGGCTGGAGGCCGCCCACGACGGCGGCGGAAGGTATCGCCCTGACGGTGCGGGCATTCCAGGAGGCGCGCCGATGACATCGTTGGCGCAAATACCGATAGCTTTGTTCTTCGCCGCGGGCGTCGCGTGCGTGGTGTGCGCGGGCATTTTGCTGCTGCTGTTGCGCACGGGCTGGGCCTGGGATATCGCAGTCGATATCCCGAATCACCGGTCGTTGCACGTACGTCCGGTGCCGCGCGTGGGCGGCTGGGGTGTACTACCGGCAATGCTGCTCGCCGTTGCACTGTGCGCACCATCGTTTGGCTGGATCGCGCTCGGGGCCTTGCTGTTGGGTGTTGTATCCCAGATCGACGACCGACGAGAGCTGCCCGCCCGCGTGCGCTTCGCTGCGCATCTGATCGTGGTGGCCGGGGCTATTGCATGGAGCTCGGTGAGTATCAGCTGGTGGCTCGCGCTGCTTGCCGTGGTCGCGCTGGTCTGGGTCGTCAATCTTTACAATTTCATGGACGGCTCGGACGGTCTTGCGGGCGGCATGACGGTGTTCGGTTTCGGTTTCTATGCGGTTGCTGCGGTGGCGTTGCAGCCTTCGCTGGCAGTGGCCGCGGCGGCGGTGGCCGGCGCAGCGGTGGGTTTCTTGATTTTTAACCATCATCCGGCCAAGATATTCCTCGGCGATGCAGGTTCGATCCCGCTCGGTTTCCTGGCCGGTGCGCTGGGTTTCTGGGGCTGGCAGCACGGCGTCTGGCCGATCTGGTTCCCGGGGCTTGTCTTCGCGCCTTTCGTCGCCGACGCCACCGTGACCCTCGCACGCCGTCTTGCACGCGGCGAAAAAGTCTGGCTGGCGCATCGTGAGCATTACTATCAGCGTCTGGTGAGACTGACTGAGAGCCACGTCCGTGTGGCCTTGGCGTATTACTTGCTCATGTTGGGCAGCGGTTGCGTGGCGCTCTTCGCACTTCGCATGCCGCCCGCGGTCCAGTGGATCCTGTTCGGGGCGTGGTACGTTGTTCTGGCCTTGGTTGGCTGGCAGATCGACCGCCGTTGGCGGCAATTCACCCTCACTCAAGGTAACGATAACGATGCGAATTAAGCCTTCGTGGCTCTCGACTACGGCATTCGGCGTCGACCTCGTGGCGGTGGCCGTGGCGTGGCTCGCTGCGTACGCGCTTCGTTTCAATGGATCGGTCCCCGACGATTTCTGGCGCGGCGGTATCAATGCGCTCGTGTGGGTCGTGGTGATCTACGCGCTGATGTTCCGCGTCTTCGGGTTGTATCGCGGCATGTGGGTGTTCGCGAGCTTGCCCGATCTGATGCGGATCTCCAAGGCAGTTGTCAGTGGAGCGCTGATCGTGATGATTGGTGCAGCGATGTTGCAGCCGTCGCCCATCATTCCCCGTTCCGTGCTGATTGTGTCGCCGCTGCTGCTGTTCATGGCGACGGGCGGATCGCGTGCTCTCTACCGCGCGATTAAGGAGTTCTATCTGTACGGCGGGTTGATCGGCAAGGGCAAGCCGGTGATTGTGCTGGGCGCGGGTACGGCGGGGGCGAACCTCGTTCGCGAGTTGGCGCGCTCAAGCGAATGGCGTCTGGTAGGTCTGCTCGACGACGACCCCGCCAAACGCGGCCGCGAGATCCTCGGCCACAAGGTGCTTGGATCGATCAGCGAACTGCCGCTGTGGGCAGAACAACTCAAGGCCGATACGGCGATTATCGCAATCCCGGGGGCGTCGGTGGATTCGCAGCGGCGCGTAGCGACCCTGTGCGTGCGCGCCGGTGTCAAGGCGATGGTGTTGCCTGCGCTCACCGTCCTCACGCAGGGCCAGGCATTTCTCTCCCGCGTTCGCCAGATCGACCTGGAAGACTTGCTCGGCCGCGAGCCGGTGAAGATCGACATGCCGCACGTGGAGGCGTTGCTGCACGGGCGTGTGGTGATGGTGACGGGTGCGGGCGGCTCGATCGGCTCGGAGCTGTGTCGCCAGATCCTGCGCTTCTCGCCAGCACAACTGGTGGCCTACGACCTGAGCGAATACGCGATGTATCTGCTCATCGAAGAGCTGCATGAGCGCTTTCCGGATCTGTCGGTGATCCCGGTGATCGGCGATGCCAAGGATTCGCTGCTGCTCGATCAGACCATGTCGCGCTTCGCACCGCACATCGTGTTTCATGCGGCCGCGTACAAGCACGTACCGCTGATGGAAGAACAGAACGCGTGGGCGGCGGTGCGCAACAACGTGCTGGGCACCTTGCGCGTGGCGCGTGCAGCGATCCGGCATCAGGTGAGTCACTTCGTGCTGATCTCCACCGATAAGG
>NZ_AEJF01000015.1 GCF_001028175.1 Caballeronia mineralivorans PML1(12) | reverse complement strand
GGTCTTGGCAGACGATGAAGTGCGCCGCGATCTGCGTCGCTGGGTGCCGGAGTATCAGGCCTCCGTGGCACCCATTCTGACGAGCATGCCGATATCGGCGTTGCGTTCGGGCGCACCACGCTAGGTGGCGCGACTAAAAACTCTGCCAATTCAGGATGGGGCGTTGAGCCCCCGCACTGCAGGTTGAGGCGATAGTCACTGACAGATGGTTATACCTGTACTGACGTTATAGCGCTGTAACGGCGTGCAAGATGCAAGGTCAGCCGCGAATCCATCGTGCCCGAAGACGGGCATCGTTCCTCCTGCCAAGGCACGACTCTCCGCTGAAATTGCGCTCGTGCCCTTTGGCTTTGTGAATGCCGCTGTCCTAATGGAGCTGAGTTGCCTGCTAACCCTACGTTTGCCGAACGAGCTGCTTCGGTCTGGCACCCTACAAACGTGTCTGCAAGGTATCGTCCGTCATGCGGGTTTTTCTTCGCGGGCGAGCAACCGATATAAAGCCTGCCGCGATATACCTAGGGTCTGTGCCGCTAGACTCTTATTGCCGTGGGCGGTGATCAAGGTCACCTCAGCTTGCTCACGGGTCGCGGACGGAGCGCCCGTTCTGGAGCGACCTGAAAACGTCGAGAGATAAACGAAGTGCCGCAGGCCCTGGCTGGTAACGCCCAGTCTGTGCCTAGTGATTCCGTGCGCCTTAAGCACGTAGTATGATCGCGCCACTGCGCTTTCGTTCGACCTACGGGTATCGTTGACTCAGTGAGACGGTTGGATAACAGGGCTGCTTCGATCAATATCTCGCTCTTCCACTCGATTGGCACCTCACGGGTTCGACCGCCCTTCGTCCCGCGTGTCACGTCAAGCACGCAGTAATCGCGGACTGCCTTAACCGGATCAAGCATAAAACTTTCTTCGACACATAGTCCAAGGGCGGCTTGCAGCTTCAGTTGGACAGCGACATATGGATCAGCGCGAGCGATTTCTTCGATTTTCGCCAGGGCATCGACGTTGTGCGCCTCCCACGATTTATCCTCGGTCGCAACGTACGAGCGCACAAGGCCGTTCGCCTTTCGGTCACGCATGCATCGAGCCGGCCGACGACATTTGGTTTACCCATCCAACTCACGAACGTACGGAAATACGTCAGCTTGTTCTCGATTGATCCTCCACCGTGCCCGCCTTTCACTCAGTCCCAAATTGGTCTTTTCATGATCCGCACTTGATCAGTGCTATGTGCCGCAGGCTTGGGTAAAGGACATATCGCTAAAAGTATCTTTTCGAGCCGAAATCCTTTCCCTTGGGAACGCAAAAAATCCGGCAATCGTCTACGATTTCGAATTCCCCAGCATAAGGTTCCAGCACGTCATGCCCCGGGCGAATGATAAAGAAATCATACGCGTCGAAGGTGATGTGTTTGAATACGTCCATCGGTTTTCTTCCAAATCTTGGCAGAAAACCGGGGTGAATCTCAATGTAAAACGAAGGTCGGGATGCTATGAGAGATTTCGCGCCCTCCAGCGCGTGTACTTCCGCGCCTTCGATATCGATCTTGACAAAGCTTGGCTTGTACTTAGCGAAACTATCTAGCGTGTCCAGCGAGATAGTAGTCACATCATGCGCGCCGGTATTTCCAATCTGGACACATTGCTCTGCAAGCGATACGGACGTTTCACCTGCGGAATCGCTAAGGCCCTTCTGGATGAATTCGATATTCGATCGACCGTTCAGATCGGCATTTATACGACCGATCTCAATATTGTTGGAAAATGGGTCGAAGCTGATGACTTTCCCGGTCTCTCCGACGATAGCCGAGTAGACAAGGGAGTTGATGCCCTGGTTTGAGCCGCAATCAAATACGATATCGCTTGAGCGTATCATGCCAAGTTGCTCAAGGTATGCGGATTCGGTATAGAGAAACTTATCGTACCAATCTCGCCCCTCAATGGTGGCTATTAGCAGGCGCGTGTTTACGCCATCAACTTTCTTTTCGAGGACATAGGGTTCGTCGAGAGGCCGTTGCGACCCCAGCAGACCGTGAATGTTGCTTGCATGTTGGCGCCATCGCGATAACGCCTCGGCAGGGGAGATGGCGCTGTGCGGTTGCATCGACGATTGGCTTGATCCTCCCGCGAGAGGCGTAGCGTCTCCTGCACTCTTGACCACTCCAGATTGCTTCAATCTAAGTGTTTTTGCTTCTTCGCGAACTGATGAAATCTCATCCTCTAGTTCCTTGATTCTCCGCTCACGCTCCCGGACGGTTTCCTCTCGCTGCACGACAGTAGCTTCGCGATCTTTAATGACTGAGACGAGATCGATGATCTGTCGCTGGCAGTTGTCGGCTAGTTGGTCTAGCTGCTGGATTCTCAGTTCGCGATCCCTAACAGTCTGCTCTCTCTGCGCTACGGTCTGCTCTCGCTGTACGACAGTAGCCTCGCGGTCTTTTACGACCAATATGAGGTCGACGATTTGTTGCTGAGAGGTATCGGATAGTTGATTGGACGAGTCGCCTAGCCGATTGGAGGCGTCGCGAGCTTTGGACGTTATGCGCTTGAACATTTTTCTCTTCGGTAGATTTACGGGTGGGTAGAGCCCGGATATTCTTCCGCGCCAGTGGCATCATACTCTAGCCCCTCTCCCGGATTTACTTCAATGACTTGACCAGCGCACTTATCTGGTCGGCCTCTCGTTGCGCCTTGATGGCGTACATGGCGGCGGTAGGGTGAATACAATCAAACAGCATCGACTGCCAGTTAGGCAGCGACAAGATGTAGTCGTATTGCTTGATAAGTAACACCCCTCGCTGCGCTGCTAGCTTAGCCATTGGTCCCTTGTATGCCGGCATGTTTACAACGGCTGGTGCACACATGGGGTTCGGCTCTTCTAGGACGGGGATTTTTCCCGCGGCTTTTTCACTGTATTCACCCATGCAAGCAGATTGGCCTTGTAGCTATCGATCGGGTCCAAGATGGAATCATTGGTGACGTAGTCGGCGATGACGATTTTCGAATCATCCGAGGCTAGGCGGGTCGCAAGGGGAACGGGCCTGCGGCGCCATAGATAAGAGAGTCGCTCTCAGCGCTGATGGATACTGGGTTTAGCTGCTTCACGGTAGAGGCCGGGCTTCCACCACCATCGCCGCAGCCGCTGCACGCAATTACAAGCATCCCCAAAAAGGATGCGATTACGCCGCGCGCCATCTTCTCTCTCGTCGTGTTGTATTTGACGACCTCAATGATGCGTGGCACTAAGTTTCGGATTCCCCGCTGACTGATAAATTGATATGCGCGCCAACCTTCCGCATCCGGTTCAATACGCGCTCGATTTCCTTCGGTGCTAGATCCAATCGCGCCATCAGAAAGAACAAGGTCTGAGCGCTGATGGTTCGCTCTCCACCCGTGGACTTGCGCCAGGTTCGGCTTTCCGTCGAGCCGGTGAGTTCGGCCATTTCGGAGCTGGTCTTGTTCTGGTTCGCCTTGAGCTTGGCGAGTTCTGCGGGTTTTGGCGGCACATAGAGAATAGCCATGGTATTTCATGGCTCGTTCCTTTCGGAAATCGGACCGCGCGGATGCGCTTCCACATGAAGCAAGGATGCGGCCCATTGGGCCGGGCGTCAATAAAGATTTAGCAGCATCACTAGCCGCTTCCGGGCGGCTTTTTGTTCCCGAGACACCGATGACAGATCATGACCCGATATGGGTTCGGAGCCGGAAATCGAGGCGCTCATGCCAGAAGAGGATCAAGATCATAGGAGTGATGCGCGGGCGATCGCTTTCGATAGGATCGTCGCAGCCTGCCTGGATCTGGAATGACAGATTCTGCCGCGGGTGGCTCAACGGGGCGTGAAGGCGGTACTGACGCAGGACGAGGAGAAATCGGACTAGATGCGGGACTAGGGCGGGTAAGGCGGTCAGACATGCCGCTCTTCCTTGTCCTTAGGTAGGGAGTGGAAACAGGCCCCGTCGTAGTGTGCGCGAGGATGCCTAGTGTCCCGAGTTAAAAATTCATTGCCTTATTTGCGTTGTCTACTAACCTGGGTTGCAGGGTTCGCAAATAAGCGAGGCGATGATGAGAGGAAGACCGAAGGTGCCACTGATCTTGAGTGAAGCGGAGCGCGAACAGCTCACGGCGCTGACAATGCGGCGCAAGACCGCGCAGGCGCTGGCCTTGCGCGCACGCATTGTGCTGGCCTGCGCCGAGGGCATCGACAACAAGACGGTCGCGACAAGGCAGCGTGTCACCACGCATACGGTTTCGAAGTGGCGTTCGCGATTCATCAATCACCGCGTGGACGGGTTGCTCGATGCACCGCGCCCGGGAGCACCGAGGACGATCGAGGACTCCCAGGTAGACGCGCTCATTGCACGCACGCTTGAGTCCGTGCCCACGGGAGCGACCCACTGGAGCACGCGCACAATGGCCCGCGAGATGGGGCTGTCGCAGACGGCCGTGACGCGGATATGGCGTGCCTTCGGGCTTCAGCCACACCGGCAGGAGACCTTCAAGCTCTCCAGCGATCCATTGTTTGTGGACAAGGTGCGCGATATCGTTGGGCTGTATCTGGACCCGCCGCTCAAGGCCATGGTGTTGTGCGTGGACGAGAAGAGCCAGATCCAGGCGCTGGACCGCACCCAGCCTACGCTGCCGCTGGCCCCGGGCATCCCTGAGCGACGCACGCACGACTATATGCGCCACGGCACAACCACACTGTTCGCGGCGCTGGACATCTCCACGGGCGAAGTCATTGGCGAACTGCATCGACGTCATCGCAGCAGTGAATTCCTGCAGTTCCTGCGCACCATCGAGGCCAACGTGCCACCCCAACTGGACGTGCATCTGGTGATGGACAACTACGGTACGCACAAGACCTCCTCGATCAATACCTGGCTGGCTCGCCATCCGCGTTTTCATGCGCATTTCACCCCGACCTCTGCTTCGTGGATTAACCAGGTCGAACGATGGTTTGCCACGCTCAGCGAGACATACATCCGCCGTGGCACTCATCGCTCCACCCGGCAACTCGAACAGGCTATTCGCCAATACATCCAGATCAACAACACCGATCCGAGACCTTTCAACTGGACCAAATCGGCCGACGACATCCTCGCCAGCGTCAAGCGATTTTGTCTACGAATTTCTAACTCGGGACACTAGCATGACACTGCTTTAACCCAAGTCGCATCCTTGACTTGCGGTTCGATTGCGAGCAAACAGCGCTTTGAGGAGATCCTTGCTTAGCATGTGCTATCAAGTACTAGGCCTTGCCAAGGTAGGTGCGAGCATTCTAGACCGTAGGTCGCGTATAAACCGGGTATAAGATGAGTCTGGAAAACTTCCAGTAAGGACTATAGAATACTCGGCAAAGCCGTGCACGCCCGTGCCCAAAGACGGCGTATTACATTGGAAGCTTTCTCTTGCGTGGCGGTGTCTAACTTGAGGACTTGTTCAACGATGTCTGACGAAAATAAATCAGGAAACCCACGAGCATTTTCGAGAATGCGGCTTCGCGACTATTTCGCAGGGCAAGCGTTGGCCGGTGATATGTCGGAAGAAACCTTCTCGAGCGATGCTGAGGATGAGTTCATTTCCGAACGGGTGCAACTCTATTACCGAATTGCCGATGCGATGCTGATGCAAAGAATAGGCAAGGGCAAAGAAGACGAAGACTATTAACTGTCGCTATATTCCGGAGAGTCCGCAAGGCAGATTCCCCATCGACCACCTGCTTAGTTCGGTCCTTGTCCTCGGCACGGAAATCGAAAACATCGAGCAGTAGTTGCTTGTATGGGTGCACCTAGTGCAACGTTAGGCGGCACCATTGGTAAGGGAACGCGCCTTGTCCAGCGTAGGCCCGATGCGCAGAGCATGTGCGGGGATCGATAGTGAAGCCGTAGCTTTCCAAGAGCGGACGAGCTTGCTCCACCAGTTGCACGTTCTCGGCCGTTACGTCGCGAACGTCGTCTGCGCGAAGGTTCAATTGGCATAGCGACCCGTGTGCCTCTCTAGACTGCCATTGAACGCTCGCGTGTAGGCGTAAGTGGGAGACTGTCCACTGCAGCGCGTCGCATCCGCGTTGGGTGCTAGTTAGGCCAAACCCTCTCGCGATGCCATTCATCTTCGCCACGTTGTCAACGCGCCAATTGTCTTTGGCGGTCACCACCGCGAACGATGGGCCGCCGCGCTCATACACCAAATCCTTTATGCGTTCGCTGTACTGTGGCGTAAAGGGAAAGCTACCCCCGATCTGAGTGAATGAGACAGACGGCGGGAAAAAGATAGTCAACCAACCCCATGCCGGATCGGCTCCTACGATTATCGCGGTTGTATTTTGCGGAGTTTCGAGTTGTGGAACTTCCGCACGGAAGGCGTGACTTGCCCAACGTTCATGGCCCCAGGTTTCAACGCCGCCGGCAACGACTATCAACGTGGTAGCGCTTAGTGTCCACGCGGCGACGCGGCGCGCAGTGAGATAGGGAAACAACTGAGTCAGAAGTACGAACGCCAGAAAGGGAGTCAGCAGTTCGATAGGGACAATGTAGCGGTAAATGCTGAACAACTTCATCCACAGCAGGTATCCGAGTGCAACAAATGCGATCGCATACCGCAGCTTCGGATCAAGCGCTGCGTCGGCCGTGGAGCGACGGAAGAATCGAATCGCTGAGATCACCACCCACGCCCAAAATAGGATGTAGACGACTGGCCAAATCACCTGATGTAGTGTTGCCTGGCCGACTCGCTTGGAGTTCAGCGAAAAGACGAACGGCCAGAGAACAGTTTCAAGCGTATTTCTTGGAAGCCAACTCGTGTCGGCAATGCCTCCGGACGGCGCGAGCGCATTGGGGAACAGCGAGCTGAACTGTGGGAAGAACGGGTTTTGAAATGTGCGCCACATCACCCATAGCCAATAACCGCCAGTCAGGGCCAGTCCGAGCAGAGCGCCGACGCCGAACAGGAAAGCGAGCCGAACGCGCACCGCTGGGCTTGCGGGGAATAAGAGCAGGGCGACGCACAGCGAGACCGCATAGACAGCGTTCGTGAGCTTCAGACCCATGCCCAGGCCGACCAGAATTCCAGCAGCAACAACTATTGCGACCGCCCTGAAAGACCATCCGCCCAGGCGCTCCCAGCTATTCAGAAGCAGTAGCAATGAGGCGAGCGTAAAGAGCGAGGTGGTGTCGTCGCCCATCGAATTACCAAGCCCGGAAAGGAAATTGGCGGTTAGAACCCCGGCGACAGCGAGCAACAGCGGGAGGCGATGGCGATCTTCCTCTGGCAGCCCAGGCAGCATCAGCCGAATGATCGACAGCAGTAAAACGAAATCGAGTCCGTGGAACACTCCTAAGAGAAACCCGACAACTGGTGCCGGCAGGTACGCGTATAGAAGGTAATAGGCTGCATCAAGGACAGGATTGAAATAGGTCTGCAGGCCGGCCGGTGCGAAATCCGTATGGAGCTTGCCATGCAGGAACGAATAAGCGTTATGTAGGTGATAGTTGAACGCATCCCAATTTCGGTCCTGACCTAACCATAGGGACCAAAGGCCGAAAAGCAGCGGGATAGCGATGCGAGCCACAGCCAAGGCATGGGGCGTATTGAGATCCAAAGACCAAAGCTTGCGCCAAAGCGATATCGGGCGCGTGCCGTTTTCGAACGTATTCATCATTTGCCAAAATCAGCGTTACTTGAAGACCCACAGTTTGGCCGTGACAAAATTGACGGCCATGCCGGCGATCGATCCGATCGCCACAGCAATGACGGGGAGGAGAGGTTGAGCCCGGAGTGTGAGCACTGTCGCGCTATAGGCACCGTAATTGACAATGCCACCAGCGGACATTGCCGCGAGGTATCGCCACCACTGGACCCAGGCGGAATCCCGCCGGGCGGAAGTGAATGTGTAGCGGCGATTGATTTGCCATGTAGTCCACACCGCGCAAAGAAACGATGCTGCACGGCCAGAAAAGTATCCCAGCCCAACGGCGAGTGCCAGGTACAGCACGCCCGCATCCACCAAGAAGCCGACTCCACCGGCAATGACGAATCGGAGCAATTGCCGGCGCATTCTAACGGTGTGCCTGTTCAATTGTGGGAGCCGGTATCGATAGGTAGGCAAAGCGTTTGATTTCGGCTCGCCCGCGCGTCACGGTATCGAGCACAATGCCGCACACGAGCAGTATCGCGCCGAACAGCATAAGAGCAGCGCAAAGAAGCGCGGTTGGTAAGCGGGGCACCAAGCCCGTACTGAAAAAAGTCCTGAACAACGGTATCGAGAGCACGACGGAAAGCGCGGCACATGCGAAGAAGCCAAGCGAGAAGAACAGCAATGGTCTTTCTGCCTTGAATAGCTTCACTATCGTTAGCAGGATTCGAAAGCCGTCTCGGTAGGTGTTCAATTTGCTGTCGGATCCGACTGGCCTGGGCTTGTATGTGGTCTGTACCTCCGCGACCGGCATCCTTAGTTCCAGGGCGTGAACGGCAAGCTCCGTCTCTGTCTCAAACCCGGAGGAATGGGCAGGAAACGATTTGACATATCGCCGTGAAAAAACACGATACCCCGAGAGCATGTCCTTGAATGACCGGCCGAAGATCGTTGCAGCAAATTGCGTCAACAGCACATTGCCAAGCCGATGGCCCATTCGATACGCTGTTCGTTCATCCGATACTCGCGTGCCCACTACCATATCAAGACCGCCCGCCAACAACTTGTTTACAAGCCCAGCAGCCTCGGACGCGTCGTAGGTGTCGTCACCGTCTACGAGCACGTACACGTCGGCTTCTACATCGGCAAACATTCGGCGAATCACGTTCCCTTTACCCTGATCGTTCACGGTGCGCACGATTGCTCCAGCGCTTAGCGCAAGGCTGGCGGTGCCGTCCGAGGAATTATTGTCAAACACGTACACGGTCGCGTTGGGCAGAGACCGCCGGAAGTCACCAACGACTTGCGAAACCGTAAAGGCTTCGTTATAGCAAGGGATGAGGACGGCAACGCGGTGGGAGTCGGAGACGGACATCGAATTATCGGCAGTATGAAAGAGTTTCGGGGACGCGAAAACCGAGGGAAGAATGCGTCACGACACGCATCCACGTACGAATACCTGTTGTGCTGGCAATCGCCTCGGTCGGGATTTTAACCGCTGGCGCCGCCAAGTCCGCAAGCTGCTGGCTTACTTCTCAACTTGATCCGCCGAACCGTGGTGTTTAGGCTGGCGTGTCTGATTCTGCCAAAAGGGCATCTCGGCCCTCCTTAACGTGGTAGTGCGACGGCACATCGCCATCTCAAAGGGCTTTGGATTCGGGGTTTTCCGGCGTGACAAAGGGGCCTTCTAGCGGAGTCTGTGCGTCTGACGGCTTGTTGTCGCGAGTTTGCAGCATGGTGTTCTCCGAGTCGGTCAGTACGGTGCGCCGTAATCGTCACTATGCGTGCCGCGACCTCACTGACTCGGCGAAAGCGCTGCCACACTTGCGGGCATGCTAGTCACCCAAGTTCGCATGTCATTATTATGCATCTACAGTTAACGTCAATCGTTGCGAGATCTAAAGCATATTTTGCCCAGCAAACCAGGCAACATCCCCTACCTGGAGTTGTTCTGTCCAGAGCGGCAGTTCGCTGATCCATCCAAGCACCTTGTGGCCGAGGATTTCGCGACCGCGTTTGGCGGGGTCGTCGTCGAGCAGACTGACGAGATGCCATTCGCTCGAGCGCGCCAACTCGCGCACAAGGTTCGCTCCCGCCGTGCCCATACCAAGCACGATCACCGGCTCGCCCTTGCCCATCAAGCCGCTGTACAGATAGAACTCCTAAGGCGATCATCGCAATCCCGGGGGCG
>NZ_AEJF01000014.1 GCF_001028175.1 Caballeronia mineralivorans PML1(12) | reverse complement strand
CGTATTGGCTGACGATGAAGTGCGCCGCGATCTGCGTCGCTGGGTGCCGGAGTATCAGACGACCATGCAGCGGACCCTTCACAGCGCGACGTCCGTTCAAGTGAGGCGAGAGCGCTTAAACGCGCCCTGCTAAAAAAGGAGATCGCAGAATAGTGACACGCAAACCGCGTAAGTCGCATTCGCGATAGCGCATCGCGGTGGGCATTGAGGTTTTTAAGGGTGGCAAATGGGTGCAGCAGTATGTTCGTCTTCCCGGTATACGCGAACGAATCGCCGCGTCGCTTGCCTATGCGTGCGCTGCGAATCCAATTTCGGGCTCTGCTTGCGCTTAAAAAAACAGACAATTGACATATTCAATTTGCGTCTCTAGCACAAGAGGTGTTAGAGGTGGAAGCTGAAAGAGGGGCTAGCGAATTCTCCGAATTCTGAGACAACCCCCAGTACAACTGCAACTGCCGATATCTTTCATTTTTTTAGTATATATTTTTCTAAAATATAACGTAATATTTAAATATGTAATTAATACCAATTCATGGTAAATGATGTTACAAACAATGTATTGTTCCTTAAAGCTTCCGGGAGATTGGCTTTGGTTTCGGGGTCATGCTGCTTGACCATCCCAGTGTGAATGAACAAATGTTCCGATCCTTTGAATCTCGAGATTCTTGTCGACCGATTGAGGCATGACAAATTCGTGTGGTCGCGCCTATTGAACATTGCTTAAAAAAGAAGATTGAAAGTCGCTAAGAAGTCACTTCTTTGTGCGGTTTTTGATTCTTTTGATTCGTCAGTGAACGCGGACCTTGCGCCTTGTCAATGATGGCGGCGTGTAATTATTTTTGGGGTGGGCATGTGCAGAAAATTCATCCAATTGATCTTTGCGGCGATGGTTTTTACTGTATTTTCCTTAAATATATCGGCTTTGGGGGGGCAAAAAGTCGAATCACTTGTTCAAGAAAATTGTGATATTTGTTTTAGTATGATTGCTTTGTCATCCGGAAAATTCTTTATAGGTGCGACGGATGAGGAGTACGTTGGGCAAGCTCAGTATTTAGCATTGAAGCAGGATGAAACCCCTCGACATGAGGAGCGTGTCGAAGGGTTTTACATTTCTAAGGTTGATGTCACGCGCAGACAATTTTCAAGATTCGCAAAGATGACAGGGTTTCATGGACCGGGATGTAAAGTATTTAGAGGTGGCGTCTGGATATTTGACAAATATGCTAGTTGGGAAAATCCAGGGTTTCCGCAAACTGATCTAGATCCTGTCGTTTGTGTGTCATGGGATGATGCAAACAAATATATTTCGTGGCTGAATAAGCAAGATCTGTCGATTGAGAAAAAAAAATATGCCTATCGATTGCCTTCAGAAGTTGAGTGGGAGTACGCCGCGAGAGCTGGTACTCAAACTCCGACATATTGGAGTGGGGGAGCCGTTGAGCAATGTAAATTCGAACATGCCAGAAATGCTTCTTCTATAAAAATTTTTGGCCCAAATGATAACCGCCATGTTAATTGCGATGATGGTTTTGTGGGGACGTCGCCTGTTGGTTCGTTTCAACCTAATCCATGGGGGTTATTTGATATGTTGGGAGATGTTTATCAATGGACATCTACGTGCTCAAGTATTGGATATCAAAATTCTGTTTCTCCTCCGTCGCTACTCGCAGGTACGGATTGTTCTGAAAAGGTAATAAGGGGCGCAAGTTGGGCCACAGTTCCCTTTGGAGTTCGCGCGGCCAGGAGGTCGGCAATTCCGTCCGCGGATCGTGTGAGTACTACGGGGTTTAGAGTAGTGGCCGATTTTCTAAAGTAATTTGGAGATGAATCATGGGTGGAATTACTGTCGTTCAGGCAACAACAAACGCCGTAAATGTTTCAAACTCCGTGAGTGGAACGATTTCGACGATTCAAGGATATGTTACCGGGAATGCCAGTTATTCTGATTTGGCAAATTCCGCCGCGAATTTGGTCTCTTCGGTTACAGGATTGTCTAGTTCACCCGGATTTTCGACAATATCCAGTGCAACAGGTGTTGTTTCTGGGACGGTTAGTTATAATAAAGATTTGCAAGCGTATAATCAGGCGGTGGCTGATGGTAACGATGGCGAGGCTACGCAAGCTGCCTTGGGCCTTGTTTCCGATGCCCTTTCCATTGCTAGTTCTGCGGCATTAGGGGTTGCTCTGATTGATCCACTTAGTGCTCCGGCGATGCTTACAGTTTCTGGAGGTGCTAATGTTTTTTCTAATATCGCTTCTGGAGCTCAGGCGGCATACGGTGCAGCAAATTGGTTGAATAATTTTTTAAATGATGTGGATACCGGCTTGACCAATGGAGCGGTGGATGAATTAATTAATTCCTTATCTGTCGGTGTTGATGACTCGAACGGGGATCAGGAAATTATTATACCGGGTCAGTCCGGAGACACTCTTGCTGAGACTCCGCTTAGTGGAAATGCATTTGAATATTCAGAGGAAAATAGTGAGGGTACAGTAACAAGCGGTGTTCAGCTTGCCATGAACGGTAATGCTGATAGTTTGACAGTTGTCGGACCCGGTGTTGTCGCAGATGTTGGTGGATTTAATATTGATTTGACTAGTAACTCAAGCGCGACGCTTAACGGGGGCGGAAATTCTGTGTCGTCTAGTGGGGCACTCACCGGAAGTACGCTGACGCTCGAAGGAACTGGTACCGACGCAGATACGGTGAGCCTATCTGATGCGACCGATCTGACTGTACTCCTCGGCGATGCAACAACCGAGGCTGGTTTTGTCTCCACCAGCGCAACGGTGAGCAGCCTGAACGGCGGCGGCATTGTCACCGGGTCCACCGGCGACAACCTGAACATCCTAGGCGTCGATGTCACACTCAACGCAACCGGAGGGCAATACAGTCTTACCGGTAACGGTGACACCGCGAACGCATCAAACAGCAGTATCTCAATTGCCTCCGGCAATCAAGCGACTGTTAGCGGATCAGACAATACCGTGACGGCCAGCGCGAGCGATAGCATCACGCTCGATGGCAGCGGCGACAGTGCTACGGCAGGGACCGGCAGCACCATTACAGTCAATGGTCAGAGCGATTCGATCAACGCATCAGGTAGTTCGATCGATCTTGCCGCGAACAGTCAGGCAACTATCTCTGGCACTGGCGACAGCGTTGTAGCGGGGCAAAGCGATGTGATTGACCTGAGCAATGCCACGATTACGCTGACAGCGGGAAGCCAAGTCACGATCGAAGGGTCGGGCGATACGATCATCGGTGCAGCAAACGACACGATTACTGTGGGCGGGAGTGGCGACATTATTAACGGCGTCGCGGGCGACACCGTTGACGTATCAGGAGCTGGGCAGACCGTCGATATGACCGGTGGGCAAGTCGATATGGCTACCAACACGCAGGTCAATGTCACAGGCAGCGACGACGGCATTAACGAGGCGGCTGGCGACAGCCTAGGCGCGTACGGCGGTGGCAATACGATTGACACGACTGCAGGAGCGCTTACCGTTGTTGGTTCGACGAACGGCAGCTTTGACCTCGTGAACGCGAACGGCGACCAGTTCGGTGGAACCACCGCAAACGGGCAACAAACTGGAATTTTTATAAACGCTAATAGCCAAGTGAACGAAGTCGGCAGCAACGACGGCATTAGCGAGTCGGCTGGCGACGCCGTGGGCGTATACGGGGGCGGCAATACGATCGACACGACCAGCGACGCATTGACGGTGCTGGGCGACACAAACGGAGCCTTCGACCTCGTCAACGGTAGTGGCGATCAGATTGGTGTGGCCACAGCAGACGGCCAGGGTTCGGGCATCATCCTGAACGGAAACACCCAAGCCAACGTAGTCGGCAGCAACGATGGCATCAGTGAGTCGGCTGGCGATGCCGTGGGCGTATACGGGGGCGGCAATACGATCGACACGACCAGCGACGCATTGACTGTGCTGGGCGACACAAACGGAGCCTTCGACCTCGTCAACGGTAGTGGCGATCAGATTGGTGTGGCCACAGCAGATGGCCAGGGTTCGGGCATCGTCCTGAACGGAAACACCCAAGCCAACGTAGTCGGCAGCAACGATGGCATCAGTGAGTCGGCTGGCGATGCCGTGGGCGTATACGGGGGCGGCAATACGATCGACACGACCAGCGATGCATTGACTGTGCTGGGCGACACAAATGGAGCGTTTGACACTGTCAACGGTAGTGGCGATCAGCTTGGTCAGGCCACGGCTGACGGTCAGGGTTCAGGCATCATCCTGAACGGAAACACCCAAGCCGACATCAACGGCAGCAACGATGGCATAGGTGAGTCGGCTGGCGACGCCGTGGGCGTATACGGGGGCGGCAATACGATCGACACGACCAGCGATGCATTGACGGTGCTGGGCGACACAAATGGAGCGTTTGACACTGTCAACGGTAGTGGCGATCAGCTTGGTCAGGCCACGGCTGACGGTCAGGGTTCAGGCATCATCCTGAACGGAAACACCCAAGCCGACATCAACGGCAGCAACGATGGCATAGGTGAGTCGGCTGGCGACGCCGTGGGCGTATACGGGGGCGGCAATACGATCGACACGACCAGCGACGCATTGACGGTGCTGGGCGACACAAATGGATCATTTGACACTGTCAACGGTAGTGGCGATCAGCTTGGTCAGGCCACGGCTGACGGTCAGGGTTCAGGCATCGTCCTGAACGGAAACACCCAAGCCAACGTTAACGGCAGCAACGATGGCATAAGTGAATCGGTCGGCGACAGCATGGGCGCATACGGAGGCGGCAATACGATTGATACCACCGCTGGGGCGCTTACATATGTTTCCAGCACGGACGGGGACGCCGACACTATTAACGCAAGCGGCGATACGCTCAGTGGTACGACTGCAAACGGCCAGGGCGCTGGCATTTCGGTGGGTACAGACGCGCAAGCAGATATCGATGGCAGTAACGATCAGACTAGCGGAGGTGATGGTTCAAGCGTCACCGCTTTCGGTAGTGACGACAGTTTGAACGGGCAGCAAATCACTTCGGGAACCACGGGAGATATTGCTGACAACGGAGCTTTTAGTGACTCGAGCGGCAGTGATGACTCTGGCGGTAGCGATAGTGGTGGTGGAGATTCTGGCGGAGGCTACTATGGTTATTACGGATTTGCGGGAAACCAAACTGTGGTTCAAGCGGCGCTTGGCAGTGACATTGGTTCGATTGCGCAATACGACCTGAGCATCGGCAACCAGGCCGGAGCAACTGCTGCTGAGGTTGCCCTTCATCAGGCACAAGAGATGGCCGATGCAACCCCGACCTCGGGCACTGGAACGTCGGTGGACTCGAATAATAAATGGGCTGGCGAGGTGGTCACGTGGAGTCTTGCCAGTGACGTGGGCAGTCAATACGACGCCGAAGTACAAAACGCGTTTGCTACATGGGCGGCGGCTTCGGGCATAACGTTTGAGGAAGTAACGGGCTCTTCCCAATCCGATATCCAGATTGCCTTCAGTGATCTCAATACGTCCACGACGGGCGTCGTGGGCTACACCGATTATCAGGTGAGCAACGGGCAGATATCGGACGCGGTCATCCAACTAGAGGACCCCAGCCAAGATGCCTTGGTGAGTGGAGCCGATGGACAGCAGACATATGCAGGAACCGACGCGACACTTTCGCAGGTGCTGCTGCACGAGATCGGGCATGCGCTGGGGCTGGCAGATAACTCGGACCAAGACTCGATCATGTACTACGAGCTAACCTCGAGCAACCAGACGCTGGACAGCACGGACGTCGCCGGGATCCAGTCGCTTTATGGCTCGACTAGCAGTGCGGTGCAATCGAGTACAGCGGGGACAACCACCTCTGCAGTGGCAGGCCAGATATCGGTCGATCACCAGCTCGGTCAGCTGATAGCGGGGATGGCCTCATTCAACCCACAGGCGGCGGGAAACACAAGCCTCACACAGGACGATCACGCCCATCATCACACGGCGCTGGCCGCCAGTGCGCATTGACCGAAGACCACAATAGAGGACAAAGGAGCCGCATGGTTACCCAATTGCATTTGATTTCGGGGCTTCCCCGCTCCGGATCAACCTTGCTGTGCGCGCTCCTGCGCCAGAACCCGCGCTTCACTGCGGCGATGACTAGCCCAGTCGCATTGTTGTGTGGCGCGCTGCACCCGAAGATGTGTGGCGGCGAGTTTGGTGTGTTCTTCGATGACGCCAGACGCGCGACCATGCTGCGAGGCGTGTTCGATTCGTACTACGCCGGTATCGAACCGGGAGGCGTCGCGTTCGATACGAATCGGACCTGGACCGGTCGCGCAGCACTCCTGGGTGAGTTGTACCCGCAATCGCGCATCGTCTGCTGTGTGAGAGAAGTTGGCTGGATTATCGACAGCATTGAGCGGATGCTTGCGAAGAATCCACTTCAGCTTTCTCGCATGTTCAGGTTCCAACCGGGAGCGTCGGTGTACTCGCGCGCAGAAACGCTGATGAATTCGGAGAGCGGGCTAATTGGACTGTCTTGGACCACACTGCGTGAGGCATGGTTTAGCGACGAGGCGAAACGATTGATTGTTGTGCCCTATGAGCATCTCGTAAGAGAGCCTGCCCGGACCCTGGGACGGCTTTACGAGGAGCTCGGCGAGACCTGGTTCCCGCATGACTTCGACAACGCGGTCTATGACGAACCGGACTACGACGCGCTTCTAGGTATGCCTGGGCTGCACAAAGTTAGGCAGAAAGTCGAGTACCAGGATCGTAAGCCCTGTATTCCCCCGGATCTCTTCGCGAAATATGCCGGTACGACTTTCTGGACGAAGCAAGAACTGAATACGCGTGGTGTCAAGATTCTCTAGCGGGATAGCGTTGGGTAGTCCAGAGCTTATCGTTGCACGCGGGGCGAATGGCACCGGACGGGACTGTTAATAACAAGAAGCGCGCGATGAATAAAGACGTGAATGTAGATACGTCGGGGGTCTGTAATTCAGCAACAGTTGCTTTGAAGCTGGCCGCCGCAACACATGAAACGGATGGGCGTGTCCTGTGGCTTACGGGTCTGTCCGGTGCGGGAAAATCGACGCTTGCATACGGACTGAAGCACCACCTTGACTCACAAGGCATCCAATCAGTCGTGCTCGACGGCGACGCGTTGCGTACAGGGCTCAATGTCGACTTGGGTTTTAGCGTGGAAGACCGCGCAGAAAATGTGCGTCGCGTTACCGAAGTCGCCCGTTTGTTTCAACAAGCTGGATTTATCGTCATCACAGCGCTTATCTCCCCTTTGCACGCCCAGCGGGAAGCCGCACGTAGAACAATCGGCGATGGTTTTTTTGAAATCTACGTCGACGCCCGGCTTGCAGTTTGCGAAGCAAGAGATCCCAAAGGACTTTACGCGCGAGCGAGACGCGGAGAAATACAAGAATTTACTGGGCTCAGTTCGCCCTACGAAAAACCAATCGCGGCTGATCTCGTAATCGACACCGAACGTCTGACGCTTCAGCAATCAATCGGGATTCTGCATTGCTTTGCACTCAGCGCTTCTCGCTCGTCTACCGCTTGATGGAATATTTGCCCGCATGACTGATCCAGAAAAACCCACGGCTCCGGACAGCGATCCTGGGTTGACCGCGCTCGTGCTGATCGCCCGCTTTCACGGCATAGCAGCCGATGCAGGTCAACTACGCCACGCGGCTGGTATCAAATCTGCAGCATTTGATGATCGCGAGTTGGCGCTCTGCGCCCGGTCCCTCGGCCTTAAAACGCGCAGGGTCAGGGTGTCGGGTGATCGCTTATCCAAGACACCGTGTCCTGCCCTTGCACTCGACCGAGACGGTCAACACTTCATCTTAGCCGGATGCAATGCAGAAAGGGCCCTGATACTCGATGTGGGAGAGAGTTCTCCGAAAGTGAGTTCACCCGCCGATGTAATTGCACGTTGCGACGGCCAGATGTTGCTGTTCGCATCGCGCGCATCGCTGAGTGGCGAGCTTGCCAGATTTGATTTTTCGTGGTTCATCCCCGCAGTCGTCAAATATCGTCGACTGCTGCTCGAAGTACTGCTGGTATCGGCTGTGTTGCAGCTATTCGGACTGGTCTCACCGCTCATGTTCCAGGTGGTGATGGACAAGGTACTCGTGAACCGAGCGTTCAATACGTTGAACGTCGTCTGCATCGCACTGCTTGTGAGTTCAGTATTCGAGGTTCTGCTCACAGGTTTGAGAAACTATGTGTTTTCCCATACGGCGAACCGCATCGACGTCGAACTGGGTGCGCGGCTCTTTCGGCACTTGCTCGCGTTACCACTGGCTTATTTCGGTGCGCGGCGCGTCGGGGACACTGTCGCACGGGTGCGCGAACTGGAGAATATCCGAAGCTTCCTGACCGGACAGGCTGTGACCGCAGTGATCGACCTGTTTTTCTCCTTCGTTTTTCTGGCCGTCATGTGCGCTTACAGCGTATGGCTAACGCTAGTCGTGGTTATCTCGCTGCCCGTGTATGCGGCCATTTCAATGACGCTCAATCCGATCCTGCGAGGCCGCCTGAACGAGAAATTCGCCCGCAGCGCGGACAACCAATCTTTTCTGGTGGAGACAATCTCGGGTGCAGAAACGGTCAAATCAATGGCCGTCGAACCACAATTCACGCGGCGCTGGGACCAACAACTCGCGGCCTACGTTGCCGCTGGCTTTCGCGTTAGTTCACTGGGCAATATCGGCCAGCAACTCATCCAGCTCGTTGGCAAGCTAGTGACCCTGGTGACGCTATATTTTGGCGCGAAACTGGTGATCGACGGCAAGCTGTCGGTGGGCGAACTGATCGCCTTCAACATGATGTCCCAGCGGGTCGCGGCACCCGTCCTGCGCCTCGCGCAGCTCTGGCAGGATTTTCAACAGATTGGCATATCCATGGGGCGGCTCGGGGATATCCTCAATACCCGCACAGAGTTGCCGCAGAGCCGCCAGGCGTTGCCGGCCGTCAAGGGCGATATCAGTTTCCAGAACATCCGCTTTCGCTATCGGCCCGATGGTCCAGCGATCCTGAACGACGTGTCTCTCGAGATTCGCGCAGGCGAGATCATTGGGATCGTCGGTCGCTCCGGTTCAGGCAAGAGCACCTTAACCAAGCTCCTCCAGCGTCTCTATATCCCGGAGCACGGCCGGGTGCGCATCGACGGCATTGACCTTGCCTTGGCGGACCCGGCGTGGCTGCGCCGTCAGATCGGTGTTGTGCTGCAGGAGAATCTCCTGTTCAACCGGTCTATCCGCGAGAACATTGCCGTCACCGATCCAGGTATTCCGCTCGAAGCGGTGATGCACGCGGCCCGACTTGCCGGAGCGCACGATTTTATTTCGGAAATGCCGGAAGGCTACGACTCAGTGGTGGGCGAACACGGTTCAAATCTGTCCGGTGGCCAACGCCAACGCATCGCGATTGCCCGCGCGTTGGTAACCAACCCGCGCATCCTGATTTTTGACGAAGCGACGAGTGCGCTCGACTTCGAGACCGAACGGATCATCCAGAACAATATGCGGGCAATGTGCCAGGGCCGCACGGTGATCATCATCGCGCACCGCCTCACGTCAGTCCGGCACGCCGATCATATCGTTGCGATGGACAAGGGACAGATCGTCGAGCGCGGTGGCCACGACCAGTTGCTTGAGCAGGGCGGCTACTACGCGCATCTGATTTCCCTTCAGAACGCCTAGTGCGACAGAGCCCACAATGAATTTCATAAGAGCGCAGGCGCTGGGCGATTTGCTACGACGATACAGTGCAGTGTTCCGTGCCGCGTGGTCGATTCGGGACCGACTCGACACCCAGCCCCGTCTCTCTCATGAGCGGGCGTTTCTACCCGCCAATCTGGAACTGGTTGAAACACCAGTCCATCCAGCACCACGGTGGACCATGCGCATCATTGTCGTCCTGGCCTTTGTGATTCTCGTCATCGCAGTTTTCGGCCAGCTCGATATCGTGGCAGTGGCTAAGGGCAAGCTGCTTCCCGACGAGCGGGTCAAGGTGATCCAGCCGGCAATTACTGGTGTCGTCCGTAGCATCCTCGTGCAGGATGGCCAGCGCGTAAGAACCGGTCAGTTGTTGATGGAGCTCGATCCGACCCAAGCCGCCGCCGACTCCGACAAGGCGCGCTCGTCCAGGATCGATGCAGCTCTTGCTGCCGAGCGCTCGCGCACACTGCTGGACGCGCAGAGTTCAGGGCGCCCCCCATTGATGGCTGCGATCACAGGAGTCTCGATAGCCCAACAGCAGGAGGCGCAGCACTTTGCCGATGGCCTGTATCGCGAGTATCAGGACAAGCTGACTAGCTCGCAGGCGGAACTGCTCAAGCGCGAGGCCGAGCTGGAGACGACACGGCAGGAAATTGCAAGGTTGGCTGCGACAGCTCCGCTCGCTCGTCAGCAGGCCAATCAGTACCGAACGCTTACCGCCGACAAATACGTGGCGCAAACCGACTATCTGGACAAGGAGCAGGCGGCGCTCGAGAAGGAGCACGAACTGGCTGCGCAGCAGAGTCATGCTCACGAACTGCTCGCAGGTATCTCCGAGCAGCGCGCGGACATCGCATCGACCACATCGCAGTTCCGCAGTACGCAACTAGACTCGCTAGACAAGGCAACCCAGCAGCTCGAGCAGAGCCGCAATGATGAAACGAAGGCTGACACCCGCCAGAAGCTAATGAGCCTGACCACACCCGTAGCCGGAACAGTGCAGCAATTGGCGATTCATACGGTAGGCGGAGTTGCGACCGCAGCCCAATCGCTGATGGAGATCGTACCCGACGATGCGGTCGAAGTCGAAGCGAACATCGAAAACAAGGATGTTGGATTTGTAAAGGCTGGACAGGTCGCCACTGTCAAGATCGAGGCGTTTCCATATACGCGCTACGGTTATCTGACCGGCAAGGTCGTCTCGGTGTCGAACGATGCCGTCCAGGATAAAAAACTGGGTCTGACATTCGTCGCCCATATCCGCTTGCCGACAAACCGGATTCTGGCGAACGGCCAGTGGATCAACCTGACGCCGGGGATGGCGGTGACGACGGAGATCAAGACCGGTAAGCGCAGCGTTGCCCAGTACTTCTTCGATCCAGTTGTGCAAACGGGCCAGGAGAGTATGCGTGAGCGTTAGACGAAGCTGGAACATGCATGAGACGCAGCACGTGAGGACAAAAGCGAACGGATTTCTATGCCGACATGCTGGCTGGGTGGGGGCGTTCTCTACCCTATTGGCAACATCGTGTCCCGCCTGGGGAATGGACCCTCTGCTGACCGGCAAATCTGTACCGGTCACGGCAGCTGCGGCAATGCTTGACGATGGCCGTTCAAGTGTCTGCGTGTTCGGCCCGTTGGCGAATCCGCTGCCGCTTCAAGATGCAGTGGAACGCGCCCTTTGTAACAACCCCAAAACTCGCGAAGCCTGGGCTCAGGTCAAGATACAGGCGGCCGGGGTGGGCATTGCTCGCGCTGCTTATCTGCCCACGATTTCTGCCACCTGGCAGGGTGTGCGCGACGATACAGTCACCAACGTTACGGAGTTGCCGCAATACAGTTCCGACTACCGCAATAGTGCACTCAAGACAGACAGCGTGTCCCTGAGCTGGGTACTTTATGATTTTGGCGGCCGAAAGGCGGCGTTGGCCAATGCCACTGCGTTGCTGGCAGCTGCGCAGGCCAGTCACCAGGCGGGATTGGAAGCGGCCTTCGCAGCCGTGGCCAAGGATTACTACGCAGCGCAGGCCGCTCAAGGTGCTTTCGTTGCAGCACAGGAAATCGAACAGACCGCTAACGACAGTTTCAAGGCGGCTGCGGTCCGAGCAGACAAAGGGGTCGCGCCGATCAGCGACGAATTGCAGGCGCAGACATCCTGGGCCGAAGCTGTCGTCAACCGCACCAAAACACAAGGAGATTGGCAGACCGCGCTTGGCTCACTCGCGGTCGACATGGATCTGGACCCTAGCGTGCCCGTCACATTGCCGGGTGTAGGCGATGGCGTGACGCCCAGCACCGAATTCGACGACTCGGTTGCTGATCTGATTCAGGAGGCCAAGCGATCGCATCCCAGCGTCGTGGCTGCAGAGGCTCAGGTTGACGCCGCGCTCGCCAAGGTAGCGCAGACCCGGGCGGAAGGATTGCCGAGTCTGAGCTTGGTGGCTAAATACAGTCAGAACAATCAGCCCACGAGCCTTGAAATCGGCCTCCCGCAGCTTCCCGCTACTGGGCACGAGTGGTACTTGGGCTTCCAGGTGACGATTCCGATTTTTGAAGGATTTGGACGGACGTACCAAGTTCGCCAAGCAGAGGCGCAGACCGAACTGCAGCGCGACACACTTGATGAGGTACAGCAGCGGGTTGGCTTGGATGTGTGGACCAGTTATCAGGCGTTGCAAACCGCGACCCAAAATCTGGACAACATTGCGATGCTGCTGGACATCGCATATCGCTCGTACACAGCGGCCCAGCATCGTTATCAGGTTGGCGTTGGCAACATTCTCGAACTGCTCAACGCGCAATCTTCCCTGGCCGGCGCGAAGCGACAACGCATCCAAGCGTTGACCGACTGGCGCTCCGCGCGGCTTCAACTGGCCGCCAAACTGGGCAGGCTGGGCATGTGGGACATCGCTCGCGAATCGTCAACGGAACTAAGATGATGCTGACAAGATACAGAATCGTGCTTCTCGCTTTTTCGCTGCTTCTGTCGGCCGTTGTCCGGACCGCAGTAGCTGATGACCTGTCGGATGCATCGATCAAGCCCGAGGCGCCGCTCAATGAGCGCATGCTAAACGTGCCAGGGGATGCTGAGCTCCCCGTCACCCTACAAGTGACAGTCTATATGCCGAGCGGCCCCGGCCCGTTCCCGCTTGCGGTTATGAATCATGGCTCTACATCAAGCGAGCCACCTGCGCAGCAGCCGAGATATCACCTTACCTTCTCGGCCTACTATTTCCTCTCACGCGGCTACGCGGTTGCCATGCCAATGATGCGTGGGTACGCTGGATCAGGAGGATACCTAAGCAAGCACGGATGCGATGACGTAGCGATGGGCCTCGACGCAGCCCGGGACATACGGGCCGTGATCGGTTACATGAAACAGCAGCCTAAGATGGATTCATATCAAAAGATAATGGCGATGGATTGCAATTGTTACAGATCAGCAAGCGATAGCGAGTCTATATTCTGCGGAGAGGTCCTTAGATCGAAGTCCTAGCAGGCTGCGGAAATACAGGCCGACTTTACTGAGCCATGAGCTTGATCAGAATTTTCAGCGGGGGATTTCTCATAGTTTGGACTATGGACCGGTTAATTTCGGTTTTCGGACCTGTTTATGACGTTCTCTTGCGCATTTTTGGTTCACTGCGGCTGCAATGGACGGAGTTGTCCCAAGGTGCGCATGCGCACGAGGTTGTACGCGGCCATCGTCAGCACGAACATCTGATCGACCTTCTTCAAGCCGCGCACCATCACCTGGCGCATACCGCCGATGCTCTTGGCCCAGCCGAAACCCTGTTCGATGAGCTTGCGCTTTTGCTGGGAAACCGCGTAGCCCGCACTCTGGGCGATTGATTCGGGCACCGCCGACTGGCGCCCTGACTTGTTTTGCGCCACGTGAGGGGTGACTTTCATGGCCTTGCAGGCCTCGATGAACTCTGCCGCGTCATAGCCTTTGTCTGCCCCCAGCGTGATCTCGCGTGTCGGGTCGCCAAGCGCCTGACGGGCATCGTCGATCATTACTTTGGCCGCTTCGCGCTCGGCATAGCCATCGGCCAGCGTCACCACGGCGCTGGCGATCAGCCCATGGTGGTTGTCGCTCAGCGTGTGGCCCATGTAGCGTAGCTCGCTTGCCGTTTTGCCCTTACGATACAGCCGCGAATCCGGGTCGCTCTTCGATTCATGCGTCTCATTGCTGCGCGTCTCGCCCTTGAAGCTCCCACCGTCTTCGGGGTCCTGATCATCGTCGCGGCGCACAAAGCTTTTATGACCGGCCCATGCTTGAATTAACGTGCCATCGACGCTGAAGTGCTCACCGGAAAGCCAGCACTTCTTCTCGGCAATGCCCACAACCTCGTTGAAGAACTCGATGACCGCGTCATGCTTGATCAGGCGCTGGCGGTTCTTGGTGAAGACGGTGGGCACCCACACGGCATCGTCCATCGACAGCCCGATAAACCAACGAAACAGCAGGTTATATTGAACCTGCTCCATCAACTGGCGCTCCGAGCGAACGCTATAGAGCACTTGCAACAGCATCGCGCGCAGCAGCTTCTCCGGGGTAATGCTGGGCCGCCCACCTTTGATCTCAGCCTCGTACATGCCGGCAAACAAGCGATCCATCTTGGCCAGCGCTGCGTTGGCCATCTTGCGAATCGAGCGCAGCGGATGATCGGCTGGAACAAAGTCCTCCAGCTTACGCAATGTGAACAAGTTCTCTGTAAAGGTATCGGGGCCGCGCATCGCTTCTCACAGTTGTGGGGTCTTTACTAACAACGTTTGAACTGACCTTTTGGGTGACTTCGGGGTGAGGTATTTCCGCAGCCTGCTAGGCACTGGACACGCCAATGTTACTGTCGTTTGCAATATGTAACATGATAATGGGATCATGCCGGGCATAATGTTTGCCTTCTGGATACTGACTTTCCCCGCTTTCGTGGGGAAAAGTTCACTGGCGGTTGGGCTAGGCACCCGGCATCGCTTAAGCCTAGCGTCGACAGGCCTTCCGGCCTTGCGAAATGCCGTCCGTTTTTTGGGGCACTCTCGAGGTTCATGCGAATGATTCGGTATAAAGCTTCATGGTTGTCAGCCTGCGCATTTGCGTTCGATGTTTGCGCGGTCGCCGGCACATGGTTGGCAGCGTATGCCATTCGTTTCAATGGGGCCGTGCCAATTGACTTCGCGCGAGGCGCGCTTTCCGCGCTGATGTGGGTGTTGCCCGTCTACGCAGTGATGTTTCGTGTGTTCGGGCTGTATCGCGGCATGTGGGTGTTCGCGAGTTTGCCTGACCTTATTCGGATTTCCAAGTCAGTGGCAGTTGGCGCGCTGATTGTGATGATCGGTGCGGCGATGTTGCAGCCTTCGCCCATCATTCCCCGCTCTGTGTTGATTGTGTCGCCGTTGCTGCTCTTCCTCACGATGGGCGGCGCACGTGCCCTGTATCGGGCCATCAAAGAGTTCTATCTGTACGGCGGGTTGATCGGCAAGGGCAAGCCGGTGATCGTGCTGGGCGCGGGTACGGCGGGGGCGAACCTCGTTCGCGAGTTGGCGCGCTCGAGCGAATGGCGTCTGGTAGGTCTGCTCGACGACGACCCCGCCAAACGCGGTCGCGAGATCCTCGGCCACAAGGTCTTGGGATCGATCAGCGAATTGCCGCTGTGGGCAGAACAACTCAAGGCCGATACGGCGATCATCGCGATACCGGGGGCA
>NZ_AEJF01000013.1 GCF_001028175.1 Caballeronia mineralivorans PML1(12) | reverse complement strand
CGTGGATCTGGCGCGCGACCTGATTCGCTTGTATGGGTTCTCGGAGGAGCAGATCCGGATCGTGTTCACGGGCTTGCGGCCGGGCGAGAAGCTCTATGAAGAACTACTCGCGGACGACGAAACGACCACCCGCACACCGCATCCGAAACTGCGGATCGCGCAGGCGCGGGGCGTGCCGAATCACTTCCTCGATGAACTGCTGCCATGGCTGATGCAGCATCGCGTCTTGGCCGATGACGAAGTACGCCGCGATCTGCGTCGCTGGGTGCCGGAATATCAGACGACCATGTCGCCGGCTTTGACGAGCGTCCCGCCGCTGCGCGTGGGTTCAACAAACTGATCACTGCCGATGTTGCTGGACGATGCCTCCGCGTTGACGAATCCCGGGTCCCTGCTCTCGCCGCACGACGAGATCGTGGCGCCCTACGATCTCGAAGTGACCGATAGCCCCGCCGCGGGCTATCGCGCGCTCGGGCTTTCAAATGGCATTTGCAATGCCGCGCTAGCTGAATTCAATGCGGATTACGCGGCGGCGTCGCGCATACATGTAATTAATGGCATGGGTGTGACACTCGGCGATTCAGTCATTGGCCTTACTGCGCTTATCGCCATCAAGACGCGGTTTCCGCATATTTCTTTCAGGATTTATCGTCCGGCTCATGCGCCGGGCTATGTAAAGCGCCTGTACGAGCTTGCCGCGGCACTATTGGGTTCCATCGTCGATTTGCCGGTAAAGTTTGATGCTATTCCTCACGAAGAATTACGCGTGGACGTTGGTAATCATTTGTTCTGGCCGAAGTTCGCCACGCTGCCGATGATCGACTTTTTTCTCGGCGCAATGGGGATAAAGGCCGACGAGATTCCCGCCGCGGATAAGCGCAATCACTGGCTGCAGAAATTGGCGCTGCCCCGGCCTCAGGGGTTAACGGGCGACTATGTATTGTTATGCCCGACTGCCAGTACGCCCGTGCGCAGCATTCCGGGCTCGGTGCGCGCGGACTTCGTAGAGGCGCTGTGGCAGCGCTTCAGGCGGCCCGTGGCGGGTTTCGGCGCTATTGATCACCCTGGCTACACCGATCTCACGCCACACACGCCTGATACCGCGGATTTCATCGCGTGGATCAAACACGCTTCCTATCTGGTGACGCCGGATACCGCGGCTGTCCATATAGCCGCCGGCTTCGATATCCCGACTACGGCGGTTTTCACGACCATCGCACCGGATTTGCGCGTGCGCGACTATCCGCGCTGCAAGGCGGTTTTACTTCCGCTTCCTGAATTGGAAGGCATCCAGGCGAGTAATCGGGCAACGGACATGGAACTGATCGAACGTGCTTATCGGGCGCTAAAAATCGATGCTGATTTTTATGGATTTGCTTAACTAACGCTTAGCCCATTGAGTCAAGTGGCAAGCATCAAAATCGGAATAAATTACCCGAAGGTGTAAGAATTTTTTCTCATAAAAGCCGCTGAAAATCTACTACTTTGTCATATTCGGGCAAACCATTAGGGTGGTATGCTTCCTGCACATAATCTTCATACTCAAGCATTACGATGTTTTGTGCGCTTCTTTGGAACCTGATCTGCACCAGCTAGCGGATTTGATGCAGATTGCATGCACCAACTTGTGGTTTTCAGCAAACGTTTGCGAACACCCCGAATTTCTTGATTCAGCCGTCTTGTGGGTAGAAACAACGCCTGCTACGTTTGGTTCAACATTCGCAGCGCAGTCCGACTGCATGGAGCAACGCAATGTTTTTTGACGAACTCAGCAATGAAGAGTGGGCAATGGTTGCCTCTCTGGTCGCCGAAGGCGAAGTCCGTGAACACCGGCGCGGCCGTCCGCGTGCGCACCCGCGCACGATCGTGAATGCCGTGCTGTGGATCCTGACCACCGGCGAAACCTGGTCGAAGCTGCCCAGTCACTATCCGACCGTGCCCACCTGCCGCCGTCGTTTCAACGACTGGCAAATGAACGGCACGCTGATCGAAATGGTGACGCGGCTCGCTTCGCGTGGCCGGTCCTTCGCCATCGTGCCGTCCATGCCGGCCGAAGCGCCGCCGCGCCCGGCACAGCCTACGTACGAATGCGATCGCCTGCGCGGTGTGTTCTGGCAGAACCCCGAGTCGTGGGGCGGTGCTGACGGAAGCAGCGAAAACGCGGTGGACGCGCTGTTCGCCGCCGTTCCGCGGCGGCTCGCCGAAGCGCACGACGTGGCGCGCGCCAATGCGCCCACGCCGTTGTCGCCGAGCCGGGCGGCCATGGTCAACAACGCTTCGCGTGCCGTGCATCGCGAGAGCTCCGGCACTTATGCGCGGTCCCATTCCGTCGACCCCTCGCCAATGGCCTTTGAGCCCGACTGCGCCCCCGTGCATGACGGCCACGGTTACGTGATCTATGCCATCGCGCGGCCGGTTGCGGGCAGCATGTTCCGCGGCTGGGCTGAAATCGTGAAGGATGGACGGCGGGTGGAACGTTCGGGCCTGATCGGTCCGCGCTACGAACACGCCGAGGAAGCAGCCGCGTACGCGCTCGAATGGTCGCGCAGATGGATCGCGGCGCAATCCACGCGCATGACCCATCCCGTGCAGGCCAACGCGGACGCGCCTCATAGTGTGGCGCCAGCCGTGGCTCCATCGAACCAGGCTTCCAACCACACGTCGAACCACGCTTCCAGCCACGTCGAGAACGATCCCCAGCATGAGCGCACCGCAGCGCCGGAGCGCGTTGAGGTGCGCCGCTATGCGGACGTGCAGGGCTAACGCTGGATAGTGCACGGGGTCAGGTCTCGTCTGTGTCTCTTTGATTTGATTTGAAACGCCGTGCGGCGCGTCTGAATCACGCGCCGCACGGTTTTTTCATTGCCGGCCGTACTTGTCGTCGAAGCGGACGATATCGTCTTCGCCCAGATACGTACCCGACTGCACCTCGATCATTTCAAGCGGCATCTTGCCCGGGTTCTCAAGCCGGTGTTGCACGCCGATCGGAATGTAGGTGGACTCGTTTTCCGCGAGAATAAACGTCTCAGTGCCGCGCGTGACGAGCGCGGTGCCACGGACCACGACCCAATGTTCGGCGCGGTGATGATGCATCTGCAGCGACAGCCGCGCGCCCGGTTTCACCACGATCCGCTTGACCTGGAAGCGCTCGCCGTTATCGATGGAATCGTAATGGCCCCACGGCCGATGCACCTTGCGATGATCCGCCGCCTCCTTGCCTTGCTCCGCCTTGATGCGCCCGACGATCGCCTTCACGTCCTGCACGCACTCCTTGTCCGCGACGAGAATCGCATCGGCCGTTTCCACGATTACCAGGTTATGAGTGCCCACGCACGCGATCAGCCGGCCTTCGGAGTGCGCATAAGTGGATGACGAACCCTGGAACATCACGCGGCCGCGCGCGACGTTCTCTTCGCCGTCCTTCGGCAGGATCTTCCAGATCGCGTCCCATGAACCCACGTCCGACCAGCCGGCGTTGAGCGGCACGACTGCGCCCGAGCAGACGCTCTGATCGCTCCCAAGCTGCTCCATGACGGCATAGTCGATCGAGTCCGAGGGCGAAGCGGCGAATGCCTGTTTGTCGAGCCGGAAGAACTCGCCGTCGTGCGTGCCGGCATCGCAGGCGCTAAGGCAGGCAGCATGAATGGCGGGCTGGAAGTGCTCGATGGCCTTAAGCCAGACTGAAGCACGCACGATGAAAATCCCCGCGTTCCACCAGTATTCGCCTGAGCTGACGTACTGGCGCGCCAGTTCGAGATGGGGTTTCTCCACGAACTTCTCGAGCTGCCACGCGCCGGAGCTAAGCATCTGCTGGCCCACCTTGATGTAGCCGTAGCCCGTTTCCGCATGCGTCGGCACGATGCACATCGTGACAATCGAGCCGTCTTGCGCGCACTTCGCGCCTGCACCGATGGCCTTGTGAAATGCTTCGCTATCCGTAACAACGTGATCTGCCGGCATCACGACGAGAATGGCGTCTTCTCCGGCTGCCATCGCGTGCATGGCGGCCACAGTCAGCGCGGGCGCCGTATTGCGCGCCACGGGTTCAAGCACGAGATGCGCGCGGCGTCCGCCGGCACGCAGCTGGTCCGCGGTCGTGAAGCGATGATCCTCGCCACACACAATGATCGCGTCGTCGATACGCGCGCTGCCGTAGGTCAGCCCATCGAGACGCTGTGCGGTGGACTGCAGCAGCGACTGGTCACCGATCAAACCAATCAACTGCTTGGGGAAATGCTCGCGCGACATGGGCCACAGGCGTGTGCCCGCGCCACCGGCCAGGATGACCGGCTGGATTCTGAGTTTCGTTTCGGTGGCGGCCGGGGTGAGCGGTGTGCTGATAAGTGTCGTGTCGAGAGCGGTCATGACGAGGGGACTCCTTGAGCTTGATCGGATATTGCAATTTTTAGCACGTACTAAATAGCTGATAAATCAAAAAACCGGAAAATAATCACTAAATATATCCAAACAGGTAACTTCGTAATTAAACGTAACGGGAATACGCGCCTGAATTTTTTTCTTACTTATCAGGAATTTTTTCTCGAAAATTAATTGCTTAGAATTCGGTGGAGAGCCTTTGTGGAGAAGGCTCAGTAGATATGTAACATTCTGAAAAAAATTCGTTCATGCAGCGGTTCCGAACTGCTGCTTAGGCCTCCCGGGCCGCTTCATGACAAAAATAAATACGCTCAAAAACACGAATTAACACGCGCATTATTTTGCGGTTGCAGCATGAATTTAATTCCAGCCTTATACGGGTATGTACCAAGGCGACGGGCGCTCTCGTTTCTCCGTCTTTGCTTCCGCTGTTTTGCGAAGCGACTGAGTCAAGCGGGATTGAGCCGACCGTGTCTTTCCACCCGAGGTGTCTTACATGTTGAGCGTGCTTTCGAGAATGATCGACATTGCCATGGTCGCGCTGGGCGCGCTCCTCGCCGCGTCGATACACGCGGGAAATGCCGTCTGGCTCGACGATATGCAAAGCACGCTGCTGGCGTTCAACTGCGTGCTGGTGATCATGACGTTCCCGTCGTTCGGCATCTACAGCTCGTGGCGCGGCAAGCCCGTGTACGACCTGCTGTGGCGCGTGACGCTGGCGTGGTTGATGGTTGAAGGCGCGGGTGTGCTGCTGACTTTCAGCGTGCATCGTGCGGATTTGTTGTCGCGGTTGTGGCTGTTGTATTGGGGCGTGGCGGCAGCGGCTTTGCTGATGCTCTCGAAGGCGGTCGTGCATGCAACGCTCAAGTCGATCCGTCGCGAAGGTTTCAATCAGAAGGCCGTCGCAATTGTTGGCGCTGCGCCGTACGGGCAGTTCCTGATCGAGCAGATGCGCAGCCGTCCCGAGGCAGGTTTCAGCCCGGTATACGTGTTCGATGAAACCTTCCCGGAGGGCACGCTTGCCGGCGTGCCGGTGAGCCGCGATCTGGCCGACCTCACGCTGCTGGTGCGTGGCCGTGCGATTCGCGAACTGTGGCTGGCCTTGCCGATCTCGCAGGAACGGACCATCCACAAGCTCGTCACGGAATTCCGCGACGACTTCGTGAACATCCGTTTCATTCCGGACGTGCGCAGCCTGTCGTTCTTCAACCATGCCGTGGTCGATCTGCTCGGTGTGCCGGCCATCAACCTGGCCGCGTCGCCGATCACGGACCTCAAGGTGCTGCCGAAGCGGGTGTTCGACCGCTTGTTCGCAGCAGGCGTGCTGCTGTGCCTCGCGCCGTTGCTGATCGTGCTCGCGGTGGCCGTGAAGATGTCTTCGCCGGGACCGGTGTTCTTCAAACAGAAGCGCAAGGGAATCGACGGTAACGAGTTCGAGATCTACAAGTTTCGTTCAATGAAGGTTCACCAGGAGACAGCCGGTCACGTCACGCAAGCGAAGAAGGGCGACAAGCGCGTGACGCGTGTGGGCGCCTTCCTGCGCCGCACCAGCCTGGACGAGTTGCCGCAGTTCATCAACGTGCTGCGAGGTGAGATGTCGGTGGTCGGCCCGCGCCCGCACGCGCTCGAACATGACGACATCTACAAGGACCTCGTGAAGGGCTACATGTACCGGTATCGGATCAAACCCGGCATCACCGGCTGGGCGCAGGTGAATGGTTTTCGCGGCGAGACCGACCGTATCGAAAAGATGATGGGACGCGTGAAACTCGATCTGTATTACATGCAGCACTGGACCTTCGGACTCGACATGAAGATCGTTGCAATGACTTTGTGGAAGGGTTTCGCCGGTGCCAACGCTTACTAAGAACGCTTTGAAAAATTTGCCAACCCTGGAGCGCGAGCTATGAAACTCACCATCATCGGTAGCGGCTATGTAGGCCTCGTGACGGGCGCGTGTCTGGCCGACATCGGTAACGACGTGCTGTGCCTCGATCTCGACGAACGCAAGATCGCGATCCTGAACGGCGGCGGCGTGCCGATCCACGAGCCGGGCCTGCAAGACGTGATCGCGCGTAATCGCGCGGCCGGCCGCCTGACCTTTTCCACCGATGTCAAGGCTGCGGTCGAACACGGCGAAGTGCTGTTTATCGCGGTAGGCACGCCCTCGGACGAGGACGGTTCCGCCGATCTGCAATACGTGCTCGCGGCGGCGCGCGATATCGGCCGTTATATGAACAACTTCAAGGTGATCGTCGACAAGTCGACGGTGCCGGTGGGCACCGCACGTCGCGTGAAGGCGGCGATCGATCAGGAGCTCGCGACACGCGGTGTGCAGCACATGTTCTCGGTCGTATCGAACCCCGAGTTCCTGAAAGAGGGCGCGGCTATTGACGACTTCACGCGGCCCGATCGCATCGTGCTGGGTTGCGACGACGACGTCCCCGGTGAACGCGCACGTGAGCGCATGAAGCGCCTGTACTCGCCGTTTAACCGCAATCACGAACGCACGCTTTACATGGATGTGCGCTCCGCTGAATTCACCAAGTACGCGGCTAACGCCATGCTCGCCACGCGTATCTCGTTCATGAACGAACTCGCAAATTTTGCGGATCGCGTGGGTGCGGATATTGAAGCGGTGCGTCGCGGGATCGGCTCGGATCCGCGGATTGGCTACGACTTCCTGTATGCCGGCTGCGGTTACGGCGGCTCGTGTTTTCCGAAGGACGTGCGTTCGCTGATCCAGACGGCGGGCGAGTACGACGAGCAGATGGAAATCCTGAAGGCCGTGACGTCGGTGAACGAGGCGCAGAAACAAACCCTCGCCAACAAGATCGTGGCGCGTCTTGGCGACGATCTGCGCGGCAAGAAGTTTGCGTTGTGGGGTCTTGCATTCAAGCCCAATACCGACGACATGCGCGACGCCCCGAGCCGCGTGTTGATCGCGGCGTTGCTGGAACGCGGTGCATCGATCAGCGCCTACGATCCGGTCGCAACAGACGAAGCGCGCCGCGTGATCGCACTGGATCTGCGCGACACCCCCGAGCAACTCTCGCGTCTCACCTACGCGAACGATCACACCGAAGTACTCGATAACGCCGACGCGCTGATCATTGTGACGGAGTGGAAGGTGTTCAAGAGCCCGGACTTCGACGGTATGAAACGCCGTCTGAAGACCCCGTTGATCTTTGACGGTCGCAATCTCTACGAGCCGGAAACCATGAACGAGATCGGCGTGGAGTATCACGCGATCGGACGCGGCGTCCGGCAGGCAGTGAAGGCTTCCGTCACGGCCTGACCTGGCTCAAACAAAAACAACATCGACACACTCAGGCGCTGCAAGCGTGGCTCGGCTGAAGGACCCGATGCCGCGCACTGCGCCGCTTTAACGGATACAACCCATGTTTCAAAGTGTCTTGATTGTCTGCCATGCGAACGTCTGCCGAAGCCCTGCTGCGGAAATGCTGTTCCGCGCCTACGCCGGCAAGTTAGCGGGAAAACAGCCAAGACGCCCGATCGAATTTCGCTCTGCCGGACTCTTTGCTCAGGACGGCCGCAACATCGATCCGACGATGTACCGCCTGCTGGCGGAGCGCGACGTCGATCCATCGGGACATTCTGCACGCCGGCTCGACGAGTCCATGGCGCGCGCCGCCGAGTTGATTCTCGTGCCCGAAAGAAAGCAGATTGCCGCGATTGAAAAGATGGCCCCGCACACACGCGGCAAGGTACATCTGCTCGGCAAGTGGGAAGACTCTGAAGTGGCCGATCCATACGGCGGCCACGAAACTGCCTATCGCGAGAGCTTCGGGCTAATCGAACGTCTGGTCCAGGGATGGCTGAATAAAATATGGTGAACCGGTCTGTAGTCTTATCTGTTTCCGTGGTCTTTTCGCTGACGACTTTTCTGTCGGCTTGCGGCGCCTTGCCGGGTTATAACCTGAACACGTCGCGCCTGAACGACACCGATCCCACGCCGACCGCGACCTATCCGGTGCACCTGATCACGGCCGACGTGATCATGCAGCAAAACCGGCCGGGTCCGGCACCGCTGCTGCCGCCCGCACGTTTCGCGGACCCGGCGCAATACGTGTATCGCGTAGCGCCCCAGGACGTTCTCGGCATCACGATCTGGGATCACCCGGAGCTCACCACGCAGCAGGGGCAGACCTTGTCGGCGGGCGGCAACACCACGCAAACGGTCGCCGGTGCGCTCGCGCAGCCGTATACCACCGCGTTGCCCGGACAGGCCGATCCGTTCGGCCAGACCGTCTCGCCGGATGGCACGATCTATTTTCCGTTCGTTGGCAAGTTCCGCGTGGCGGGCAAGACCGCGGGCGAGATTCGCGATCAGCTCGCAGCGGGCTTGTCGCCGTACCTGAAGAAACCGCAAGTCGACGTACGCGTGCTTGCTTATCGCAGCCAGAAGGTCTCGGTGACGGGCGAAGTGAAGTCACCTGGACCGCTCGCGATGAGCGACGTGCCGCTCACGCTGGTCGACGCGATCACGCGCTCGGGCGGTACGAACGCCGACGCCGATCTGCAGCGCGTGCGCCTCACGCGCAACGGCAAACTATACGAGCTCGATGCCGACGGCGTGCTCGACCGCGGCGAGATTTCGCAAAACGTGATGCTGCAATCGGGCGACATTGTCAACGTGCCGGACCGCACCGACAGCCGCGTGTTCGTGATGGGCGAAGTCAAGACGCCGGTGCCTGTCTCCATCAACAAGGGCCGTCTGACTATCGCCGACGCACTGACGCAAGCCGGCGGCATCCTGGACACGGATGCAAACGCGCGGCAGATCTACGTGGTGCGCGGCGCGCGCGAGAAGCCGACCTCGCCGGACATCTACAGGCTTGACCTGACGCAGCCGGATTCGCTGCTGCTGTCCACACAGTTCCAGCTTCGCCCGCTCGACGTGGTGTACGTGGGCACGGCCGGCGCGGTGCAGTTCAACCGTCTGGTCAATCAGGTTCTGCCGACCTTGACGACGATCTTCTACTTGAAGCAACTGACGCGATGAGCGCTTTCTACAGCGTTGAATGCATCGAACCAACCGGGATTGAATCGTGAGCACGCCACATTCCTATCAGGGCAAGACCGAAGAAGAGGACGTCGTCCTCGGGCAATTGCTGCAGGTGATCCTCGACGACATCTGGTGGCTGATCGGGACCGCGGCCTTCATCATTCTTGCCGCGGCCGCGTACTGTTACGTCGCGAAGCCGGTTTATTCGGCCGATGCGCACGTGCGCGTGGAGCAGTCCGACAACACGTCCCAGGCGCTCACGCAGACGCAGACGGGCGCCGCTATCGGCAATTCGTCGGGCGCGCTGCCGACGGACGCCGAGATCGAGATCATCAAGAGCCGCGGTGTGGTCGCGCCGGTCATCACGCAATGCAAGCTCAACTTCTCGGTGAGCCCGATGACCATACCGCTGCTCGGCAGCCTCGCTGCGCGGCTCGCCACGCCGGGCAAACCGGCGAAGCCGTGGTTCGGCATGACGTCGTATGCGTGGGGCGGCGAAGAGGCCGTGGTCGATTCGGTCGAAGTGGTCCAGCCGCTGGAAGGCGTGAAGATGACCATGACCGCGCTTGGTAACGACCGCTATTCGCTCGCAACCCCTGAAGGCGTGCCGTTGCTCGAAGGCCGCGTGGGCGAGATGGCGAAGGGCAATGGCGTATCCATCAACGTAACGAAACTGGTGGCACGTCCCGGTACGCGTTTCGAGGTGATGCGCGCCAATGACCTCGATGCCATCGCCGCATTTCAGTCGGGCATTACGGTGGTCGAACAGGGCAAGTCGACGGGCGTGATTCAAATCTCGCTCGAGAACCGCGACCCGGCGCGTGCGGCTGAAATTGCCAATGCGCTGGCCGATTCGTATCTGCTTCAGCACATTGAAAGCAAGCAGGCTGACGCGGAAAAAATGCTCGCGTTCCTGAAGAGCGAACAGCCGCGACTGAAGGGCGATCTCGAACATGCTGAAGCCGCGCTGACGGAATACCAGAGCAAGTCCGGTTCGATCAACGCAAGCGATGAAGCGAAGGTCTACCTCGAAGGCAGCATCACCTACGAAGCGCAGATCTCCGCATTGAAGCTGCAGATCGCCACGTTGAACCAGCGCTTCGAAAGCAGCCATCCGGCGCTCATCGTCGCGCAGCAGCAGCTTAGCCAACTCGAAGCGGAACGTGCGCGCTTTAGCGAGCGCTTCAAGAATCTTCCGGCATCCGAAGTAAAAGCCGTGTCGCTGCAACGCGATGCGAAGGTGGCCGAAGACATCTACGTGCTGCTGCTGAACCGCGTGCAGGAATTGTCGGTGCAGAAGGCGGGAACGGGCGGCAACGTGCATATAGTCGATGCCGCGCTGCGCCCGGGCGCGCCGATCAAACCGAAGAAGGTCCTCATCATGTCGGCGGCCGTGATCCTCGGCCTGATCCTCGGAACGGGCCTGGTGTTCCTGCGCCGCGCAATGTTCAAGGGCATCGTGGACCCGGACAAGGTCGAGCGTCTGGCCGGTTTGCCGCTGATCGGCCTTGTACCGATGAGCGTGGAGCAGGTGAAGCTCGACGCGGAAGCGAAGCGCACGGAGCGCGACCGCGATCGGGTTTCGCCCATTCTCGCGACCATGCGTCCGAACGATGTCTGCGTCGAAATCATGCGCAGCCTGCGCACCTCGCTGCAGTTCACGCTGATGGAAGCGCGCAATCACACGGTGATGCTGACGGGGCCGGCATCGGGCGTTGGCAAGAGTTTTCTCGCGGTGAATCTTGCCGTGCTGCTTGCGGCGTCGGGTAAGAAGGTGCTGCTGATCGACGCCGACATGCGCCGCGGCAAGCTGGAACGTTCCTTCGGTATCGAGCGCACGAATGGCCTCGCGGAATTGCTCGCCGGCACGATTGGACTGGAGCAGGCTATTCGCACCACACGCACGCCGTTCCTGAGTTTCATGCCGACGGGCAAGCGTCCGGAGAATCCGTCGGAGCTGCTGATGTCGCCGCGGCTGCAGCAATATCTCGACGGGCTGGGGCGCGTGTACGACGTAGTGTTCATCGATACACCGCCGGTGCTCGCCGTCACGGATGCATCGATTATCGGCAAGCTCTCGGGTACCAACTTCCTCGTGATGCGCTCGGGCGCGCACAACGAAATGGAGATCTCCGATGCCATCCGGCGCCTGCGCACGGCGGGCATTCCGCTGCACGGCGCGATCATGAACGGCATGCCGCAACGTTCGCGTGGCTACAACCGCGGACACTATGCAGCGGTCGAAGACTACTTGAACGTTTGAACGCGAGGGGAGCGCCGCATGACATCGACATCGACATCGACCCTGACCATCTCCGTGATGGTGCCGACGTATCGCCGTCCCGCTGACTTGAAGCGCTGTTTGGCGGCGTTGCGCGCGCAGGCGCGTCCTGCAGATGAAGTGCTGGTGGTGGCGCGTCCTGAGGACGAGGCGACGCATCGCGCGCTTGAAACGGAACTCGCCGAGAACAATCCGTTCGAGCTGCGCGTGATCGAGACAGGCCTGGGCGGCCAGGTCGCCGCGCTCAACCGCGGGCTGGATGCAGCGCGCAGCGACATTGTCGCGATCACCGACGACGATGCCGCGCCGCGTGCCGACTGGCTGGCGCGTATCGATGAAGCCTTCAGCCGCGATCCTGAACTCGGTGCGCTCGGTGGCCGCGACTGGGTGTTCGAACGCGGTGCGCTGCTCGATGGCGAGCGTTCGGAAGTGGGCATCATCCGCCGCACGGGCAAGATCTGCGGCAACCATCATCTCGGCGTGGGTGCGCCGCGACCGGTCTCGTTGCTAAAGGGCGCTAACATGATTTATCGACGCTCGGCGGTAGGCGGATTGCGCTTCGATACACGCCTTCGCGGCAAGGGCGCGCAACCCTGCAACGACCTCTCGTTCAGCCTGAGCGTACGGCGCACGGGCTGGAAGATGGTCTACGATCCGCGCGTTGCGGTCGATCATTTCCCCGCCGAACGTTTCGACGACAACGGTCGCGATGCGCAAACCCTGGGTGCGCTCTCGGACACCGCTTACAACCTGCATCTGGTGCTGCGCGAGCACCTCAGCCCGGTCGCACGACATGTGGCGTGGTACTGGTACGCCGCCATCGGCACCCGTGCGATGCCCGGCCTCGCGCATACGCTGCTCGCACTCGCCCGCACCCGCAACATAGCCTGCTGGACGCGTTATCGCGCGATGCGTCGAGGCGCACACGACGCCCGTCGCGACGCACAGCATGAGCCCGCTGCCTACGCGCTTGCCATGCGCGGGCGCACCGACGGCGCGAAAGCCGCATGAGCCGCGTGACGCGGGTGCGGAACTCACAACATCACGGCGACGTGGAGGCTTCCCGTATGCAAGCGACCAAAGTTCACGTGCATCTGTTTTACGGCGCAGACCCGCGGTTTTATCGCGCGGGCGAGAACATCGGCTGCCTGTACGGTTATCACCATGCGGAGTCGCCGGAGCTGACGCTGACGTATTCGCGCGACGAGCCGGAGAACAAATTCGTGCGCCTCGCGCGGCGTGGCCTGAAGGCGGTGCTCGGCTTCGACTTCATTCATACGTGGCGCAATCGCGAGGAGATTCTCGACTCGGATGTCGTGTGGACGCATACGGAGCACGAACACTTATCGGCGGCGTTGTTGCTGCTTTTGAAAGGCCGCGCTCGCGGCAATCCGATGTTGCTCGCGCAGAGCGTGTGGCTGGTCGACAAGTGGGCGGGTTTCGGCGCGCTCAGGAAGTGGGTGTACAAGAAGCTGCTCGCCCGCGCCGATGTCCTCACCACGCACGCGAGCGAAAACGCACAAATGGCGCGCGGGTATTTCAAGCGCGAGGTGGAGCAGGTTTTCTACGGTATCAACCCGCATGACTTTCCACTGCAGGAGCCCACGTCCTGGCAGCCGCATACGCCGGTGAGAATTGCAGCCATCGGTAACGATCGCGATCGCGACTGGGTGTCGCTCGCCCAGGCGTTCCGGCAGAACCCGGCGTATGAAGTGCGCATCGCGACGCGTCGACGGGTATCGAAAGCACTGCATGCAAGCAACGTAAAGATCGCGCCGGCTTTCGGCCTGAAAGCAGCGCGCGAACTCTACGACTGGGCCGACGTGATCGTGGTGCCGTTGCGACCGAACTCGCATGTCTCGGGCATAACGGTCGTGCTCGAAGCGGTGGCGCTTGGCAAGCCGGTGATCGTCTCCGATGTCGGTTCGTTGCGCGATTACTTCGGCCCTGAGCACGTGTTTTATGTGCCGCCGCACGACGTGCCCGCGTTGCAGCGCACGCTCGCTTCAATCGTCGCCGATCCCGCACTCGCACTGCAACGCGCCCAGGCCGCAAGCCGTCACTTCGCCACGCGCGATTACACGACCCGCCAGTTCGCGCTTCAGCATGTGCGCATCACGCAGGATTTCATGAGGACGCCACGCACGGACACGCCCCTGCGTTCGTCAGAAACAACGCTGCATGCCGAGCTCGGCCAAGTCACTCCTCAACGCCGGACGAACTGATCCATGAGCACACCGGCCGCCTCGCGCACGCCCAAGTATCTGGCCGATCTGATCGAGAACGGCGGCAAACCCTTGCGCGCGGGCTTTCTTGGCCTGTTCCGCGACGACCCCAAGCATTGGGTGCCGCAGACCGGGTTCTGGATGTTCACGCTGCTGCTCATCCTCGCGCATCAGGGCACGGCGCTGACGTACGGGTTTCCGGCCATGGCGACGGGCGTCGGTCTATGGCTGTATTTCAAGAGCCCCGCGCGTTATATCGGCTTCGTCTGGTGGCAGTGGTTCCTCAGTCCCGAAGTGCGCCGGCTCGCTGACTTCGCAAAGGGCGGTTTCACGCCTACCAGCCTGATCCAGATCGCTCCGGTGGTTGTGACGATGATCTGCGCCATTACAGTGGTTCGGCATTATCGTGTGCTGGCTGAGCGGCGTGGCTTGCCGGTCCTGCTGATCCTCCTGGGCCTCGCGTATGCGTACCTGATAGGCGTGATGTCCAACGGCCCGATGGCGGCCACCTACGACCTCGCTGCGTGGCTGTATCCGGTGCTGATCGGCTTTCACATCATGGTCCATGCCCGCGACTATCCGAAGTACCGCCAGGCGATCCTCGACACGTTCATCTGGGGCATGCTGTTCATGGGCGGCTACGGCCTCGTGCAGTTCTTCCTGATGCCGGGCTGGGACTCCATGTGGATGATCGGCTCGCAAATGGCATCGCAAGGCGATCCGGTCCGGCTCGGCGTACGTGTGTTCAGCACGATGAATTCATCCGGCCCGTTCGCGCTCGCCATGATGGCCGCGCTCACCTTCACCATGGCCGGCACGCAAAGCATTCGCTGGGTGGCGGGCGGGCTCGGATTCATCTCATTCGGCCTGTGCATGGTGCGCTCCACCTGGGGCGGTTGGGTCATCGCGATGGTCCTGCAACTGCTGAAGGCGAGCAACAAGGTGCGGGTGCGGATTCTGGTCGGTGCGGTGGTGCTGGCGGGACTTTCCGTGCCGCTGCTCACCTTCGGGCCGATTGCCGACAAGATGGCAACACGCCTGCAATCGATCACCAATCTCAGCGATGACAACAGCTACGCCGCGCGCAACGAGTTCTACGCGTCGTTCGCGAAGACGGCCTTCACCGACGTCTCCGGTGAAGGTTTTGGCGCGACCGGTTCATCGACGAAACTCTCGAGCTCCAACGGCGATCTCGGCAAATACGGCAGTTTCGACAGCGGCGTGATGAACGTGCCGTTCGTCCTCGGCTGGCCGGGTTCGCTGATGTATCTGGCAGGACTGGGTTTGCTGATCATGCGTGCGTTTCGCGCTTCGTTCTCGCTGCGCGATGATAAATACGCCCAAGCCTCCCTGAGCGTTGCGTTTGCGATCGTCGGCATGCTGGTGTTCACGAATACGTTCACGTCCATCGGTGGAATGATCCTCTACATGGGCCTCGGCTCGGTCCTCGCTGCCCGCCATCACATGCGGATCGAGCGTCGCCGCGCGCAAGCGCTCTTCGTACACTCCGCACACTCCCTCCCTGAAAAGGCACTCCGATGAGAATCGCCATCGTCACTCATGTCGTGCGTCACAACGACGGGCAAGGCCGCGTGAACTACGAGATCGCGCGCGCCGCATTGGCGGAGGGCCATCAGGTCACGCTGCTGGCGTCGCATGTCGCGCCGGAACTGGCGTCCGAAGCGCGCCTGCAATGGGTCGAGACCAAGGTCGGGCGCTTCTGGCCGACCAAGCTTTTCAAGCAGCAGATATTCGCGCTGAAGACCGCGTTGTGGCTCAGGTCGCACAAGAAGGAATACGACGTCCTGCATGTGAACGGGTTTATAACGTGGGCTAAAGCTGACGTGAATACGGCGCACTTCGTGCATGGCGGCTGGTTGCGCAGTCCGTACTACCCGTTCAAGCTCACCGGCGGTTTGTGGTCCGCCTACCAGGTGTTGTACAGCCGCGTGAATGCACGACTCGAACACTGGGCGTACCAGCGCTCGAAGATCATTGCTGCCGTGTCCGAGAAAGTTGCCATCGAGATTCGCGCGAACGGCGTGGCCGGCGAGCGTATCGAAGTGGTTTATAACGGCGTGGATACGCGCGCATTCAGAGCGGCCCGGATGCAGGGTGCCGACCGGAAGTCGTTCGGACTGCAGGACGATGCGTGCTTGCTGCTGTTCGTCGGCGACCTGCGCACGCCGCGCAAGAATCTCGACACTGTGCTGAAAGCGCTGGTGCAGCTTCCCGCGAATGTGCAACTGGTCGTGGCGGGTTATATCCCGGGCAGTCCTTACCCAGATGAAGCCAAGGCGCTGGGTATCGCGCATCGCGTGCATTTCCTCGGGCTGGTGAAGAACATGCCTACGCTGATGCATTCGGTCGACGCCTTCGTCTTCCCGTCGCGTTATGAAGCGATGAGCCTCTCGCTGCTCGAAGCGCTCGCGGCTGGGCTGCCCGTCATTACCGCCAAGACGGCGGGCGGGGCGGAGATTATCGGCGCGGACTGCGGCATCGTGCTCGACGATCCCGACGACGCCACCGCACTCGCCGGTGCGATTACAACGCTCGCCGATGCTCCTGAACTGCGTCGTGAAATGGGCGAAGCGGCGAGGTTGCTGGCGGATCAGTTCGGCTGGGCGCGCATGGCTCGGCGGTATCTGGATCTGTATCGAGGTTTTGCGAATCAGGCGGGCGCCGCGGCGGCGTCCGGTGAGGCACAGGCGGACGGCGGGGCAGCTAAAGCGGCGGCGCTTACGAAGAACGCGACGGTCAGTGCGGTTCCTTCTGTGGTGCCTAGCCTTACGAATCAATCACAGGCATGGCCCGTATGAGCGGTTCTACGGACATTGTTATCCATCAACCATTTCGATCAGGATCGTGGACATGAGCACGCAAACCATCAAGTCGCTGCAAATTGGAATGCACTGGTTCCCCGAGCGCGCGGGCGGTCTGGACCGGATGTATCACACGCTGGTGGGCGCGCTGCCCGGTGCGGGGGTGACGGTGCGGGGCGTGGTCGCGGGGTCG
>NZ_AEJF01000012.1 GCF_001028175.1 Caballeronia mineralivorans PML1(12) | reverse complement strand
ACACCGAGGGCGTGATTCGCGGCTTCGGTCCGGCGGCGCAGTCGTTGCCGCGCCGTTTGATGGCCGCGCGCCGGGCGTTGCGGGCGTCGTTGAGCCGTGAGCGGCCTGATGTGGTCTCGTCGCATTTCGCGCTCTACACCTTCCCCGGACTCGATGTCACCCGCGGCATTCCGCAGGTCTCGCATTTCCAGGGGCCGTGGGCGGACGAGAGCCATGTTGAAGGCGCCGATTCCATCGGCCAGCGGACCAAGCGCATGCTTGAGCAGCGGGTGTATGCACGCTCCTCGCGCTTGATCGTGTTGTCGGAGGCGTTCGGGGAGATTCTGCACTCGCGTTACGCGATTCCTGCCGACCGGATTCGTGTGGTGCCGGGATGTGTCGATGTCTCGCAGTTCAATTTACCGCTGAGCCGTTCCGACGCGCGTCGCCGGCTTCAGTTGCCGCAGGACCGGCCGGTTGTGCTTGCGGTGCGTCGACTGGTCAGACGGATGGGGCTGGAAGATTTGATCGAAGCGATGAAGCGCGTGAAGGCGAAGCAGCCTGACGTGTTGTTGTTGATCGCGGGGAAGGGGCGTCTTGCGGAGGAGCTGCAGGCGCGCATCACGGACGCGGGTCTTGACGACAATGTCCGGCTGCTCGGGTTTGTGCCTGACCGGCATTTGGCGGCACTGTATCGGGCGGCCGATGTGAGTATTGTGCCGACCGTTGCACTGGAAGGTTTCGGATTGATTACGGTGGAATCGCTTGCGTCGGGGACGCCGGTGCTGGTGACGCCGGTGGGCGGGTTGCCGGAAGCGGTCGCGCCATTATCTGGGAACCTTGTATTGCCTTCGACGGGCGTGGATGCCATTGCCGATGGGTTGATCGGTGCGCTTAATGGATCGCTTAAGTTGCCGACGGAGCAGGAATGCCGACTCTACGCACGCGAAAATTTCGATACGCCGGTGATCGCCAAGCGCGTAGCTGCGGTGTATAGCGAAGCGATTCAGGCGGGGGTGGTGCATTAATCAGGGTTGTTCGGGGTTTTTCGTTGAGGCTGGCGGCCGGTTGTGGGCAGTGCGCAAAACTGACCCAAGGCGCCGGCGAAACCCCCTATGCAAGCAAGGATCCATTGAAGCGTCGTACTATTACATTCTATTTCCCTGACCGGAACGACGCGCCCGCGCAATGCACCATCTCCGCGGGCCAGAATGGAACCGACGAGCATGGACCGATTTCTAGCAATGAAAGTCTTCGTGCGCGTGGTCGAGAGCGGTAGTTTTTCCAAGGCGGCGGATGCATTGCGCCTCCCGGCCGCCAGCGTATCGCGCACCGTTCAGGCACTCGAAGCGCATCTCGGCGCGCGCCTCCTGAACCGCACAACCCGCAGCATCAGCATTACCGAAGACGGCGAGATTTATTACGAGCGCTGCGTGCGCGTACTCGGCGAAGTGGACGACATGGAGTCGGTCTTGTCACGCTCCAAGCTCAGTCCTAAAGGCACCGTGCGCGTCAGCCTGCCCGCGCTAATGGCGAAAAGCACCATCATCTCGGCGCTCCCCGAATTCTTCGCGGCCTACCCGGATATCCGCGTTGAAATGAGCCTGACGGACAAGCAAGTCGACATCATCGAGGCGGGCGTGGATTGCGTGATCCGCGTGGGCGCAGTTGGCGATGTCGGCCTGGTGGCGAAGATGATTGGCCGTTACTCCCAGGTCACCGCGGCAGCACCGTCGTATATAGCAAAATATGGTGAGCCCAAGACGCTCGAGGATCTAGAGAATCACATGTGCGTGGATTATCTGGTGAGCAAGACAGGGCGGGTCAGAAGCTGGGAGTTCGTGGTGGACGGCGAGACCAAGACCATTCCGCTCAAGGCCGTGCTGGCTGTAAACGACGCGGATTCGTATGTGGAATGCGGCCTGGCCGGCCTTGGGCTGATCCAGGCATCGAGCTATACGCTGTCTTCGTATCTGGAAAGCGGCGCGCTGGTCGAAGTGCTGCAGGCGTATCCGTCGTACCCGCGGGTGGTGTCGATCCTGTACGCGGCGAACCGGCATCAGCCACGGCGGGTGAAGGTGTTTATCGAGTGGATCGCGGAGATTTATAGACGGCAATCGTCATTGCAGATAGCCGCGGACGATCTGCTCGCCGGACATACCGGACATGTCGAACACGCAAGCCACGTCACGTCTTGACGGCAACGCCGTTCTGCACCGCTTCATTACTGTCGACTTGCGCGCGAGCGTGTTTGAACATCCACTCGAGCGTGTCGTAGATCGGCGTGACGGGTACGCGGCCAATCGCACGCCGTAGCTTGATGTTCGAACCGACCAGCTTCGCAATCTCATTGCGCCGCATGAAGCGCGGGTCGACGAAGATCTCGATCTTGTATCCCGCGATGCGTTGCAGCATGGTCAGGATTTCACCCAGCGAATGGCCGGTGCCCGAGCACGTGTTGAACGCTTCGCCCACGGGCGCGACTTCCAGAAGCCGTGTATAGACTTCGACCACGTCGCGCACGTCGGAGAAATCGCGGCTCACGGCAAGGTTGCCGAGCGACATGCGTGTTTCATGGCGCGCATGATGATTGACGATCTTCGGCAGCAGAAAGTCTTCGCCCTGGCCAACGCCGGTGTAGTTGAACGGCCGCGTGAAGAATATGGGCAGGCGGTCGAGCCACAGGCGCGCCATGTTCTCCATGGCAAGCTTGCTGACCGCGTAGTCGTTGCCGGGATTGAGCGGCACGTTTTCGTCGATGACTTCCACGTTCGCATTGCCATACACATTCGAGGTGCTCGCCATCAGCACAGCGCGAGGTTTCTGGTCGAGCTGGGACAACGCGTCGAGCAGATTGCGCGAGCCCATGATATTGACGAGATAACTTTGCGTGGGCGGATTGCCCGTGACGTGCGCGAGGCCCGCGAGGTGAACGACCACATCCGGCTTGGCGTCTGAGACGCACGCACGCACCGCATCGAGATCGAGCAGGTTCACGGGAACGCCGGTCGTGCCGGGCACATCGGGCTCGGACGCGGGCGAAGTCGTGCCCCACACGTCGTAACCTTCGTCCAGCAGACGCGCGGCCATGTGGCGTCCGGTAAAGCCCGAAAGACCCGTGATGAGAGCGCGACGGCGTTTGCCGCCGTCAGGGTGTTTTATGTCGTTCATTGCGCTTGATGTTTGCGGCGGCCGTTTTGGGCCGTTTCGCAAAGTGTTTGCGGCATCATGGGAATGGTTTTCCATGCCTTGTCTGGTGACGCCAGCCGCTTGCCGTTTTCCGGCAATGCAGCCGCCGAGCGATGGGTTTCATCATGCAAGGGTATTCGCATGAGAATGCCGAATTCCACTCCGCGCCCAGTGCGACGGGACTTTCCAGCCATTGTCCGCGTCGATTTAATGGGCAATTTTATCACGTCGCCTTTAATTCAAGGGGGCGGAACACGCAGCGTAGCCTGCGCTCGACGTGAAGTACCGCCAACTAATTGCCGAACGGCTGCACGCGATCTTCGAGCGGGGTCACCCGCCATAGGATTGAATACGGTCGCATTGGGCCGCGCCCTTAGGCACGCAGGCACGCAGGCACGCAGGGCAAAAATTTCGATGCAGGCATCGGCGCGGCGGTTACGCAGCGTCACGCCTTAGCCCGAAAGCCGAACATTACGATTTGCTGATTCTATAAAAAAACAAACGGGAAAATATTGGATCGGCTTCAGGCGAGATGTTAAAAAGTATTTCCTGCAAGCCTGCTCAAAGCGGTCGGGATGCCCTGTATTTATTACTTTTCGAAACAAATTTTTTGAATGAAATAAGTCAATGCGCAAGTAAGTCGTGCGCTCGGCGCCGTGCTGACAAAGGCTCTCGCGCTTCATTGATTCCTGGGGCATTTCAGGGGCGACATTCAAAAGACGGTTCTAACGGTAATTGATTGCGGTTTGTGGTTCATTTACCACTGTCGATCTTTCATCGCATTCCATTTATTTCAGATTTTTTTGCAATATTTGAACGGTAGGCTTGGTTAACCCGAGTAACGGCCGTGACGCCTGGTCTGCACCATCGGCCGATGGGAGCAGGGCCGGCCGCTCTCAGACGGAGAAAACCTCTTGCATCGTTTTTCGCGGTTTTTGCGTTTTTCGCGTTTTTTGCTTCCTGCATCACGTTTTCTGGTTGTTGGCGCGCTCGGTCTGGCTGCAGCGGCCTCCGCGTCTGCGGCGTTGCCCACGGTGCTGCAGGCGCGCACATCGTGGATTGGCAACACCTTCGGTTTCGGCGATGGGGTCTGGACGCAGATCAACATCACCGCGATCGCTGTCACGCCCGACGGCCGCGTCTACACCAACGCGCCGTGGGATGAAAGCGGCGCGGAAGTGAGCGTCTACAAGGATGGCAAGGTGCTCGGCACGGCCGGCGGCACGCACGGCTGGGGCAACTATGGCGGCAACGCGATCGCGCTGAACCGGCGCTATGCGTTTGTCGCGGTCGGGGTGGGCAACGAACGCGGCAAGTTGTCGAAGCCGGGGGTGTGGCCGCCGAAGGGCACGCAATGGTTCGGCGTGTCGCGCCGGGACATTGGCGACATGAAGCGCAGCGTGGCGTTCCAGGCAAACCTCGCCGCCGATAAAGACGGGCACGCGCAGCTCGCAGCCGCGTTCCTGATGATCAACGAGGCGCCGGAAGACAAGCGCGGCGCGCCGAAGACCGACGAGTTAAGGCAGGACGTTGGTGGACTGGCTGCGACGGACGCGCTGTTGTACGTCGCGAATACCGCGATGAACCGCATCGAGGTGTACGACGCTGAGTCGATGCAGCAGAAGGGCAAATGGAACGCGACGCAGCCGGGTCGACTGGCGCTTGCGAAGGACGGCACGCTCTGGGCGCTGGTCGATTCGCAGGGCGGTAAAGCGCGGCTCGCGCATTACACGCCGGCGGGCGTGACGATCGATGATGCACCTGCTTTTGCCGCCGGCACGGACGCTGTCGATCTGACGATAGACGGTCAGGGACGTTTGCTGGTCGCCGACAACGGGCCGCGTCAGCAGGTGCTGATCTTCACGCGCGATGGCGGCGCGAACAAGTACCGCGAGTCGAGTGCGCTGGGTGAGCGCGGTGGCATTTTTTCGGGCATCGCCGGGCGGCCCGGTCCGCAACGCTTCAACGGACTCACGGGTGTGGGCGTGGATGCGGCGGGCAACGTCTATGTATCGACGAACGGGATTGGCGTGAGGCAGGGTTCGATCGGCGCGGGGCTGGGCACGACGCTTGAGAGTTACGCGCCCGATGGCCGCCAGTTGTGGCTGGTGCAGGGACTGTTGTTCGTGGACGGTGCGTGGATGGATCCGGCGCGTCCGAACAGCGTCTACACCGGCAACAAGCGCTTTGAACTGGATTTGTCGAAGCCAGTGGGACAGGAATGGAAATACGTGGGTTTCTTGTCGGGGCGTTTCAAGTATCCCGAGGACCCGAGCTTTAGCATCGGTGACTGGCCGGGACAACCGATCGCCCGCAAGATCGATGGCCGTACGTTTTTGTATTTGACCGACATGTATTCGGATCACCTGAAGATCTATCGCTTCGATTCAAAGCGCGATGGTGAGCTGGCGATTCCTTCGGGGTACTTCGCAGGGCGTGAGCGTGGGACGGAGAGCATTCCGAATCATCCGCCGCATGGCGACTGGATCTGGCGCGACGACAACGGCAACGGCCGGTTCGATGCGAACGAGTTCGATGTGAACAACGGTTTGCTGCCGAATCCTGGTGGTTGGGGATGGTGGGTCGACGCGAAGGGCGACATTTGGCACACGAGCGACGTCCGCGGCATTAATCGCTTTCGGTACGGCGGTGTGGACCGCGTGGGCAATCCGAAATACGCGTATGACAACGCGCAGAACTATCCGATGCCTGCGCCGTTCAACGTGGTCAAGCGCGCGGTGTACGAGGCGGATACGGACACGATGTATGTCACGGGTTACACGGCGGACGAGCCGTTTGATCGTGGTTTCTGGAAGGAAGTTGGGCGGCGGTTGGTGCGCTACGACCATTGGTCGAAGGAACCGCAGCAGCGGTATTCGATTGAGTTGCCGTGGGACACGAAGAGCAAGCCGCTTGCGACGACGATTGGGTTGACGCTCGAGGGCAAGTATTTGTTCACGGTGGAACCGGTGGGCATGGTGCATGTGTATGAGAAGGACACGGGGCGTGAGGTTGGGGTGATTAAACCGGGTCCGGAGGTGGGTGGTGCGTCAGGGTGGGTGGATGTGCCGAATGGGATTAGCGCTAGCCGCCAGGCGAATGGCGAGTACCTCGTGTTTGTTGAAGAGGATGCACGGGGGAAAGTCATGATGTACAGGTGGCGGCCATAGCGTGTTCGTTCGCACTTTGGGGTTTGTTTTGGGGGCGGGCGTAGTGGTCGGGGTCAATGCCGGGTTGCTGCTGCTTAGGCTTGCGGTCGTTATGTGTTGGATGTTTTCTTTATCACTGAGCCACTATGCGTGGCGGCACTTCATTTCTTTTTCCACCGGCGAAAAAGAAACAGAAGCAAAGAAAACACCTCTCAACAATCGGCAAGTTAGTGTCCCTAGCGTGCAGGCCTCAGTTTTTGGCACCGTGATAGCACGGTGCTCGCCAGACTTGAGGATGTTTGAACCCATCCTTCTCGCGAATCCTGACACGAACACGCTTCGCCCTCAACGCTCTCGGGCAAGCACCGTGACCCACGGACCATGACGGCCTGGTGTGCTGGTTGCCGTATTTCGTGGTGGGTTGGCTACGTGGACTGCAGGGTTATTTTTTGAGGGGGTTGTTCGCGGATAGCGCGGGGTGTCCCTGTGGCAGGTTCAGTCACTGGTGGCGAAGCGTATGGGTATCCGTGTTCGGAGAGGTCGGGCTTCAAACCTCCGTGAGTCTGGCGCCGTGCTATCAGGTGCCAGAAACGCCGAGCCTGCACGCTAGGGACACTAACTCGCCCGTGGTTGGAAAGTGTTTTCTTTGCTTCGTTTCTTTGTCGCCTTGGACCAAGAAATGACGTGCCGCCACGCACAGTGGCTAACAGCGATAAAGAAAACAGCTAACTCAAGCGGACCACTAACACCGAAAGCAGCAACCCGACACCACCCCCGACCACCAACACCAGCAACCCAAAACCCCAAGTGCGAATGAACCCCTAAGGACGAGTGCGAACGATGGAAAAATCGATGGTGAAAAACATGGCGATCAACTTCTCGGGACTGGTGTTGCCCACCTTCGTCTCGTTGATCACCGTGCCGGCATACATCCATCTCGTCGGCGTCGAGCGCTACGGCGTGATCAGCCTCGTCTGGACGCTCATCGGCTACTTCGGCATTCTCGATCTCGGCATGGGCATGGCCGCTCAACACCAGATCTCAAAGGCCCACGCCGCCAATGACCCCGAAGCCCGCTCACGCGTATTCTGGAGCGCCATCTGGCTCAACCTCGGGACCGGCATTATCGGCGGCGTCCTCATCTACTTCGGCGCATTCGCCTACACCGCCTACGTCGCACATTCGTCGCCCGCCATGCAACGCGAGGTCTATCACGCACTGCCATGGCTCGCGCTAGCCATCCCCATCGCCAACGTCTCATGGGTCTGCGCCGGCGCAATCAACGGCGTCGAACGCTTCGGTATCTACAACACCAATCAAACTATCGGCACCTTCCTGTTCCAGTTGCTGCCGCTCGCCGCCGCCTGGAAAATCGCCCCCAACCTGCAGACCGTACTCGCTGCCGCCGTGCTCGCACGCGTTCTAGCCGTGATTCTCCTCGCACGCGCCAGCTTCAAAGTACTCGACATCAAACGCATCGAATGGCCGCAGCTCCGCGTAGCAGGCGGCCTGTTCAAGTTCGGCGGCTGGATGCTGGTCGCGACCATCTCCAGCATGATCACGGACTCGCTCGACCGCATCCTCCTGGGCGCGAATCTCGGCGCACGCTTTGTCACGTATTACACGGTGCCGCAGAACCTCGTCACCCGTCTGAACATGCTGCCGAACTCACTCGTTCGCACCTTGTTCCCGCGCTTGTCCGCAGTCAAACGCGATGACGCCGATGCCATGGTCCGGCAGTCGCTCGAATTCCTCAACGGCGTGTTCACACCGATCGCGCTCTTCGCCATGCTCGTGCTCGCGCCATTCCTGCATCTCTGGGTAGGACAGGAAATCGCCATCGCCAGCGCGCCGGTGGGACGCGTCCTGATCATCGGCGTGTGGCTCGTCGGGCAAGCAAGCGTCACGCGCATCATGATCCAGTCGCAGATCAATCCCGCCACGGCCGCGCGCATCGGCCTGGTGCAACTGCCGTTCTTCGTGACGGCGCTGTGGTTCGGCATCGCCCACTTCGGTCCTATCGGTGCGGCCACGGTCGTCGTGCTGCGCTCGCTGGCCGACTATGGCCTGTTGCTCAGGATCTCGCGACTCCATGCCCGGCCGATCGCCAGCGACATGCTGATGCACCTCGCATTCCTGGTCGCAAGCCTGGGCGTGGCGTTTGTCATCGATCCAATCGAGTACCCGTTGGAGTCGATCGCGGCGGCGTTTGTTATCTCGGGCCTGAATGCAGGCTGCTCCCTTCTTACGCGGCCCGCGTTGCGCTCCATGGCGCGAAGCCTCGTTCATGAGTTGAATGTGCGCCTTAAACGGCGCGTGAAATCCACGGTTCTAAGGTGAGGAGAGTCGCATGAGACATGATCTCGATGAAGCGGTCATCGACCCGGTGCGAGTGAACCTCGAGCCTGTCGATCCGCCCCCGCCCTCTGTGCAGGGCACGCCACCCATGCATCGCGCAAGAGTCGCGCAACGTGTGCCGCGCGTGGCGATCGTGCACGACTGGCTTGTTGCTTTTGCAGGCGCCGAGAAGGTGCTCGAACAGATCGTCATGTGCTTCCCCGATGCCGATCTTTTCAGTGTCGTGGACTTCATGGAAGAGCGCGCGTGGATGCGCGGCAAGACGGTCACGACCTCGTTCATCCAGAAGCTGCCGCAGGCGAAAAAGCGCTACCGCTCATATCTGCCGCTGATGCCGCTCGCAATCGAACAGCTCGATGTATCGGGCTATGACCTCGTCATATCGAGTAGTCACGCTGTCGCCAAGGGCGTGCTGACCGGCCCCGACCAGATTCACGTGAGCTACGTGCATTCACCCATTCGTTATGCATGGGATCTGCAACATCAGTACTTGCAGCAATCGAATCTGACCGCCGGCGTGAAGTCGCTGCTCGCGCGTCTCGTGCTGCACTACATGCGCAATTGGGACATCCGTACGTCGAATTCGGTGGACCATTTCATCGCGAATTCGGCGTTCATCGCGCGGCGGATCAACAAGGTCTATCACCGCGATTCACACGTGATCTTCCCGCCCGTCGATGTCGAAGCGTTCCAGCTTTGCGAGGTGAAAGAGGGCTTCTATCTGACCGCGTCGCGGATGGTGCCGTACAAGAAGATCGACCTGATCGTCGAGGCGTTCGCGAAGATGCCGCAGCGCAAGCTGGTGGTGATTGGCGATGGCCCCGACATGCGCAAGATCCGCGACAAGGCCACGCCGAATGTCGAGATCATGGGCTATCAGCCGTTCGCGGTCCTGCAGGACAAGATGCGGCGCGCGAAGGCGTTCGTGTTCGCGGCCGAAGAGGACTTCGGCATCTCGGTGGTCGAGGCGCAGGCGTGCGGTACGCCGGTGATCGCGTACGGCAAGGGCGGTGCGTTGGAGACGGTGCTCGATAGTTCGCACGCGCGCCCGACTGGCCTCTTCTTCGATGAACAGACGACCGGCGCGATTATCGAGGCGGTGGAAGGTTTCGAACTCGGCGCGGTGAAGATCAATCCGGCGGATTGCCGCGCGAATGCCGAGCGTTTCTCGATCAAGCATTTCCGCGATGGGCTGCGCGCGTATGTACAAAGCATCGCGCCGCAGTTCACGCTCGCACCGCCGGCGTTGCCGCCGGTGCCGGTCGAGCGCGTGGTCAAGGCCGAGCCTTCAAAGCAAGATGAAGAGCACAAAGCGGCCGACTCAATGCGTGTGCTAGCCGTCGATCAAAGTGGTGTGCTAGGTGGCGCGGAACTATCGTTGCTCGAGGTGATGAAGAACATGCGCGGCACCAACGAGACCGTGTTGTTCGACGACGGCCCGTTTCGCATCGCACTCGAAGCGGTAGGGATCAAAGTCGATGTGCTCGACGGCGCCGCGCTCGGCGGCGTGAGCAAGGAGGGCGGATTGAAGCGCCCGGGCGCTGGCATGATCGGCGGTGTGATGAGCCTCGTGCGCGGCACGCTGGAAAAATCGCGCAACTCCGATGTGATCTACGTGAACACGCAGCGCGCGATGGTGGTCGGTGCGATCGCCGGGCTGATCTCGCGGCGGCCGGTGGTGTGGCATCTGCGCGATATCGTCAGCAAGGAGCATTTCGGCAAGACCCAGCTCACCATCATCAAGTGGTGCACCAAGCTCATGCTGGAGCGCGTGATCGCGAACTCGACGGCCTCCGCCGTCGCGCTCACCGCGTTGACGCGCTTGAAAGAGGAGCGGCTGGATGTCGTGTTCAACGGTATTTCAGCCGAGCCGTTCACCGAGCTGGAATCCGTCGCGCAGCACGATCTGCGGGCGCGCTTCGGTTTGCCGCAGGACGCGTTTCTGGTGGGCTCGTTCAGCCGGCTCGCGCGCTGGAAAGGGCAGCACATCCTGCTTGAAGCGCTGCTGGAGGCGCCCGAGATGCATGCCGTGCTGGTAGGGGCGGCGCTATTCGGCGAGGACGCCTATGAGGCGGAATTGCGTGCCTACGTGCTCGAACACGGTCTTGCCGATCGTGTGCATTTCCTAGGCTTCCAGCATGACATCGCGGCGTGCATGAAAGCCGTCGATGTCGTCGCGCACACGTCCATCAGCCCGGAGCCGTTCGGTCGAGTGATTATCGAAGGCATGCTGGCGAAGCGGCCGATCGTGGCGGCGCGTGCAGGCGGTGTGACGGATATTGTTGAAGATCGCGAGAACGGCATTCTGTGCACGCCGGGCGATGTCCACGCGCTCGCCGGCGCGCTAGGTGAACTGTCTGCCGATGTTGGCTTGCGCAACCGCTTGGTCGAGCAGGGTTATGCCAACGCGATCAGTCGCTTCGGTACCGAACGGTATGTGGAAAGCGTCGAAAAGATTCTCTCCGATGTCGCTGGGAAGTCGCGGTTGAAACGAAGCTAACGATCTCTGCAACGCAGTGCTTTGCAAACGACAAACGAAGAAGCCCCGCGGACGCGGGGCTTCTTCGTTACGCAGAGCGCAGAGCCGAGGGTGCCTTAAGCGGTAGCGGCCTGGCGCCGCTTAAGACTTGCGGACCAGTTCATCGCCGGGCGTTCGACCAACATATAGAACACGAACGCCACTGCAATCGGTACGGCCATGAAGGCAAACGACGCCCAGATAGTAGTTTGCAGCGCCGAGTGAAACAGCACTGATCCCAGCAGGATAAGGATCGGAATATGCACGATATACAGCGAGAAGCTGAACTCGCCGAGCCACGAAAAACCGCGCACGGGCAATGAGTTGCGCATCGGTTTATCCAGCGCCTGGAACAGATAGAGCGCGAACGCCAGCGCCCAGAACTGGAACGCCAGATATTGCCCGACCTTGAACGCGCCGCAGCCGATCACCGCAACCACCACGGCCGCGATCTTCAGCTTCATCGACCCCTTGGGCATCTTGAGTGCATCCGGCGCGCCTTTCGCTTCGGCGATCCACGCGCCAAGCGTCCACGAGAACCAGTACGACGCGAACAACACAATCTCGTGGCGCTCGAACACGAGCGCCGAAATCACGTTGACGATGCCAACGCAAACCAGCACCGCCTTCATCCCGATCCGCCGGCGCAATGCAATCAGCAACGGATACACGAGATAGAACTGCACTTCGAGCGACAGCGTCCACAACGCTCCGTTCGATCCGAACGTGCCACCGGCCACGCCCTGCAGCGAGAGCAGGTTGACGATGAACAAATGCAGATCCGCCGTGCCGATCTTGGGGCTGACCGGCGTAAAGCCAAGGCTGAACGTATCCAGCACGTAAGTCAGCACCAGCGCCGCAAGCAGCACCGGATAGATCCGCGCGAAACGGCGCATCAGGAAGTTGCCGGTATCGAAGGGCGCGGCGGGATTGGCGAGCAGCTTGCGTGCTGTTCCCCGATGAATGCAGTAACCGCTGATCACGAAGAAAATCGGCACGCCGGCCGAACCCCACGCAATCGGAAAGGTGAGATAGCTGAAAACCGTGTTGAGGTCGAACCTGGCCCCGGTTTTGTGGAATTGCTGTATGCCGATCCAGGTGATCTGGCGGCAATGAAAATAAGCGACCAGTAATGCCGCGAAACCGCGCCACGCGTTGATGGCGACATCGCGGTCGTCGATGCTGACAGCGGCTGCGCGTTCGAGCGGTAACTGCAGGGAGGAACCGGCCGGATCGAGCAGGGACGAATCGCTCATTGAAGACCTCGTGTCCAGGTTGAATGAAGGCCGCAGACGCTTCCCGGCCTTGTGGCGCCTTATTCAGTGTACGAAGTGGCGCGCTAAGCAACTCCCATATTAGTCCTGCAAATAATGGAAAAATATGCGTGGCAAACACCTTGTCTTGCGCATGATGAGCAAAAACGTCCCTTTGATCTGTTCGAAAGGTAACGAATTTATTCGGCAATTATTTACCGATTTTTTTCTGCTAACTTCATTTCAGACCATTCAAAAACAGGGGTAAGCCATGGACATGCACGCACTTGCCGGTATTGCTGTTTTGTTGATTCTCGCCGCGGTCTCTGCTTATCGGGATGCGCTGCGTAACGATCCTATGTCGAAACTGAACGCCTCGGGCATTCGTTTTCCGCATCTGGACGACCAGGAATAAACGTTTCACGAACGATCGTGCTGCAACGCGGCAGACGGATGAATATTTTTTTTCCGGGGATCGATCGGCCCTCGCCGTTGCTGGCTCCAGGCCATCCGACACGCCGCTTTGCGACGCAGCAATTTATTTTACGTTTTCAAAACCGGCTGTCGATGGAAATTGACACCGTGATTGAAAGTTTTGAATGAATGCGAATCCGATGTGTTGGACACCGCACGAACGGGCGTTCGTGCATTAATTTGCAAGCATTTTAGGGAAGCGCGTGCGATGCTGAAAGTCACCAAAGCCGTATTTCCTGTCGCGGGACTCGGCACCCGTTTCTTGCCCGCGACAAAGGCGAGTCCAAAGGAAATGCTTCCCGTCGTCGATAAACCGCTGATCCAGTACGCGGTCGAAGAGGCGATCGCGGCCGGAATCACGGAATTGATATTCGTGACGGGCCGCAGCAAGCGTGCGATTGAAGATCACTTCGACAAATCGTACGAGATCGAGGCGGAACTCGAAGCGCGTGGCAAGAAGGCGTTGCTCGAAGTCGTGCGCAACATCAAGCCCGCGAATGTGGACTGCTTCTACGTCCGGCAGCCGACGGCACTTGGGCTCGGTCACGCCGTGCTGTGCGCCGAAAAATTGATTGGCGAGAACCCCTTCGCTGTGATTCTTGCCGACGACTTGCTTCACAGCAAAGAGCCGGTCATGAAGCAATTGGTCGATGTGTTCAATCACTACCATAGCTCGGTGATCGGAGTAGAGAGGATCAACCGGGTCGACAGCGCGTCGTATGGCGTGATTGAAGGGCGCGAGTGGGAAGAGGACATCATCAAGCTGTCGGGGATCGTGGAGAAGCCGCAGCCGGCCTTGGCGCCATCGAATCTGGGTGTAGTGGGGCGTTATGTATTCATGCCCGGCATTTTCACGCATCTGCGCAATACGCGGCCGGGCAGTGGCGGAGAGATTCAGTTGACCGATGCGATTGCGTCGCTGCTGTCGGTGGAGCAAGTGCTGGCGTACCGGTATTACGGCACGCGCTTTGATTGCGGCAGCAAGATCGGATATTTAAAGGCGACGGTGCAACTGGCGTTGCAGCACCCCGAAGTGCGTGAAGACTTCGAAGCGTATTTGCGTGAGTGCCTGCCAGCGTTGTTTCCCGCGGCGGCAGTGGCCGAGCAACCCGAGTTGATCGAGCCGTTCTAAGA
>NZ_AEJF01000011.1 GCF_001028175.1 Caballeronia mineralivorans PML1(12) | reverse complement strand
TTCTAAGAGGGGTTTTCGCTCGCGCCAGCAAACCAGCTCCGGCGCGAGCGCCCCCCGGAAATCAGAAATCAAACCACCGGCACAACCACGGTGAGTACGCCACGAGCATCTGCTGAATCGGCGCGTGATGCCCATAGGCAATGGTCGACACCGCAAGCAAACCCAGCCCTGCAAAGATCGATCCGGGCATCTTGCGCGGCTGTTTGAAAAAGCGCCGCAGGAAAAACAGGGCAATACCGCCACCCAGAAACCACCCAGCCACCACTTCAATCGGCGTATGTGCGTCCTGCACGACTCGGCAGAAGCCGATCAGCGCACCCAGTCCCAACCCGGCCGCGGCGCCCAGCCGATACCACCTCACGCTCCTGCTTCCCGCAAGCAAACCGAACGTCACGCCCCACACCGCCGATGTCAGCATGGTGTGGCCGCTGATCACGCGGAAATCGAGCGAGCGAATTTCAACGCCGCAACCCGCGTAGAGGATCTTGTTCACGCCGACCAGTACCAACGCGCCCAGCAACGTGCCAATCCAGACCAGCGCTTCACGCTTGTCAGTCGTGCTCAGCCACAACGCACATCCGGCCGCAACGGGAATGGTTATACCCGCATCGCCGAAATTGGTGATCCAACTTAAAACCGTCGTACTCGTCATACGCCCCCCGAAAAGCGCGCGCTTAGCCGCGACCAGGATCGTCGCCGCCGCGCTTGTTGCGCTGTGCCTAACGCTGCTGCTGCACGCCGCTACCTTCGTAACGCCATCACTCCTCTGCGGCTTTCCTGCGCCCGGCCAGCCGGTATTCGGTCGGCGAAATGGACAAGCGTTTGCGGAATATTTTAGCTAAGCCGTCGCCGCTGCCGGCGCCGCATCGACGCGCGATCTTGTCGACGGGAAGATCGGTTGCGGCGAGCAGCATGCAACTCGCATCCAGCCGCGCCCGCAACAAATACTCCGAGGGCGTCAATCCGATCTGCGCCTTGAAGCGCCGCAGGAAATTGCGCTCGCTCATTGCCGCCACGCGCGCGGCATCGGCAATCGAAATCGGCCGAATGTAATTTTCGCGCATCCATCGCGCCGCCGCGTCGATCTTCTGGCGCACGCCGCCCACATCGGTATCGTCGAGCACGGCGGACAGCTTCGGCCACGCACCCGGAATGGAACGCTCCGATACTTCCCGCGCCACCGCCGGCCCGTAATCGCGCTTGATGATCGACAACGCTGCCGCGATCGGACCCTTGGGATCGTCGAGCGTCAGCGTCTGCTCGGCGATGAACAGCGAACTCGTCAAGGCGGACGCCGCCGCCGGGTCTTCGAAGTCGGGCGCGCGGTTCTGCAGTGAAAGGTTGGCGGCCGCGAGGATCTGCGAGCCTTCACCAATTGCCTTCACAAACGATATCTTCGGCGCAACCCGGCTCAGCCGCCTGAGCAACTGCGTATCCAGTTTCGCGCGCTGCGCGCCTTCCCCGCCCGCGATGAAGAGGGCGTCGCAATCGCTCATCCAGCGCGTGTCGAGACTCTCGGTCCAGATGCGCATGGAGCAACTGCTGGCAACGCTGCCGCCGTCGCTCGACAAGAACAGCAATGCGTAATCCGGTGCCGCGCCCGACTTGACGGCGGCGGAATCGGATATCGCGTAAATCTCGTTGGCGAGCGAAAACACTTCCGATATCGAACTGACCTCGACCAGCGAGAAGTCCTCGAATATCAGAATGCCGATCCGCTTGGGCGCGGCCTTCCCTTCCTGTAGGGCTTCATGCATGGCTTCTTGCATCGCTTCGTCTGCTGACCCCGGTCCTGAATCGTGCGCGTCGTGCGCGGCGCCCGATGCGGCTTCATGCGCGGGTCCGTGCCTGTTCGAGCGGGATGCATCGTGCGCCGACGCGGAATCCGCAGTCGGTAATCGCACGATCTGCAGCCGGCTCATACCATTGGCGTATCCCATCAACTGTCTCCGTTGCCGGTGCGAGCGGCGGGGATTGATCTCGTATGCGTCGCACTATACGCGGCGCCATTGAAGCGTCATGGCAGTCGTCTGAAAAGAACGAGATGTTGGCAGATGGTTTCGATATTCAAGTAATAAGCTGACCCTCAGTGAAGAATAAAACCGTCACAGGTCTCTGCAACGCATCGCACGAGGCGTTCAAAAGGCCGCATTGACTAGAAATCCTGGCCCGTTATCGAGCGCCGGACAAAACAAGGGGTCGGACATGCTCAAGGTACGCAAGGCGGTGTTTCCCGTTGCAGGACTCGGCACGCGCTTTCTTCCTGCGACCAAGGCAAGTCCGAAAGAAATGCTGCCCATCGTCGATAAACCGCTGATCCAGCATGCGGTGGAAGAGGCGGTCGCGGCGGGCATCACGGAAATGATCTTCGTCACGGGCCGCGGCAAACGTGCGATTGAAGACCACTTCGATAAGTCATACGAAATTGAATCCGAGCTCGAGGCACGCGGCAAACACGCGCTGCTCGACCTCGTGCGCAACATCAAACCGTCGCACGTCAACTGTGTCTATGTGCGCCAGGCGGAGCCGCTCGGACTTGGCCATGCGGTGCTGTGCGCGGAAAAGCTGATCGACGACGAACCCTTCGCCGTCCTGCTCGCCGACGATCTGCTTGATGGCGAGCCGCCGGTGATGGCGCAGATGGTGGAGGTCTTCAACCGCTATCACTCGTCGGTGCTGGGCGTGGAAGAGATCGATCCGAGCGAGTCGGGTTCGTATGGCGTGATCGAGGGCCGGCAGTGGGATGAACGGCTCTTCAAGATGGCGCGTGTGGTGGAGAAGCCCGAACCGGCGCTGGCGCCTTCCAATCTTGGCGTGGTCGGCCGCTATGTGCTGATGCCGCGCATCTTCCAGCATCTGCGCACGCAGAAGCCTGGTGCGGGCGGCGAGATCCAGCTGACCGATGCGATCCAGGCGTTACTGGCCCACGAACAGGTGCTGGCTTACCGATACAAAGGCAAACGCTTCGATTGCGGCAGCAAGCTTGGTTATCTGAAGGCCACTGTGGAGTTTGCGTTGCGCCATCCGGAAGTTGCGAAGCCATTTGAAGCTTACTTGCGCGCGTTTCTCGCGAGCCGCAACAGCGTGCCGGTGACGAGCGACGAACCGCTCGACGAGACGCCAGAATTGATCGGCTGATTTCGTGGGCGGTTCCATGAGCATGAATCGATGGATGCGCCGGACCGGTGTTAGCTGCAGACACGTCCGGCGACCAAGCTGAACAGGGTTTGAATTGCAGCATGAACCGTGTTGTAAGTAGCGCTAGCCCCCCGGTGTGCGCTATGGTCTTTAGCCCGCCATGAGCGGGCTTTTTTTCGCTCAACATGTGCAAAAGCGGCTCACTGAGCCGCTTTTCAGGCCTCTTATAGAGCCGCAATGTGCTTCAACGGAAGTACGCCTTTGCGTTCGGGTGCACGTCGTCGCGGGCCAGCACTTCGCCCGGCATCAGCCAGGCATAGTCGCTGTGCTGATCGAAGCGGCCGATAGGCACCGACCCGCTCAGCATGATCGAATAAGCGAGCGCGACATAATGCGTGGCGATGTCCGGGACGCCTGCGAAGTTGTCGTCGTAGTAGTGCTCGAACACGCCGAACAGACGCGACGACGAGCGTTGTACGCTGGCTATGCCCAATTCGTCGCGGACCACGCGCGTGAACGCCGTGTCGAGCGTTTCACCTTTGCGGACCCGGCCGCCCGGCACGAACCACATGTTCTGCGCGGGCCGGTTGCGACGTTGTCCCAGCAACACGCGGCGGTTGCCATCGGTCACGATCAGGTCGATGGACACAAGCGGCGTGAGGCGAATGGCATGGAGGAAATCCGCGTCATCGAGGATCGCGGATTCGCTGGGCGGCGGCGCTTTCTTGAGCAGCTCGGCCTGTTGCGCGGTAGCGGCAACTGACGAAAATGAGGAGAGATCTGTCACGCTCGTGGTACCTCAGTCATGGTCATCGTTATTGAATAAGCGTGCGGCGGCGTGGCCTATGAAAAGCACCACGAGGGCGATCAGCGCGCAAACTGCCAACCCACCGCCGAGCATTGCGACGGCGATGATTGCCGTCCAGCGCAGGCCGTCCATGATGGTTCCGAGTGTGCTTTCGATCGCTGTGTTTCCGGCCAGACACGCAATGTTTGCCTGACCCCGTTCACTGCGTCGGCATTTTATGCAGATGAATCAGTTTAGCGCGGGGTCATCGTTGCCGTATCGGCTTTGAACTGGCTTATTACGCCGAAAGATCGCGTTTGGAAGCCAATCGAAGGAATAGTCCTTGAGCAGCCTTACAAGTGCCTCAAACGCAGGAAGAAAGCGAGGCAGGAAGAAAGCGGCTGCTGCTTTACAAGGTAGGCGTGCTTCGATCGTGCGGCCAGTCAGGCTTCGTCTTCGCAGTGTGGTCGTGGACCTTCTGAGGCGGGCAAGCGCTCAGCACGCTCAGGCAGCCGAGTATCGAGGTGAAAAGCAGGCTGCCTGCGGATGCGGTGGCATGCCCTTGTTCATGTTGATTCATGGCGATTGCAGCGGTCTTCGCCACTGCCCTAAAAATTGTATTGCACAACGATGTGCGCCTTGGCACGAACGAACGCGCCAAGGCGTAACTGCATGTGCGGATCAGATGACTCAAGCGGGTCTCGGGCAAGTGATGCCATACCTTCTGCCGTCGTCATGGATCGCGAATGTAAAGTGTGCGGAAAGTCGAGTCTGCCGGAACTTTCGCAAAAATCCGATGAGGTCTTGAAACGCTGTGAAGATGAAAGAGGTGCTGCTTGAGCGGCAATTTAAGACGTTTTTTCGGGAAGAGCGGCACCGGCGGATCAGCACATGCCACGGAAAGTGATATATCCCTCTAGCTCTGCCGCGTTAAATGAAAAAACCCGACGCACGTGAGCGAAGTCCACAAGGCCTCGTTGTCGCAGATGGATGATGGATTCGCTGTCAGACGGTCGCGACTGATCCCATGTCGCCGGTCAGCGACAGGCAAGAACCGGCCAGGAGCGGCCGGTCGACAACGCCACCTAGATCGTCGACAGTCGCCCTCGATTGTCGCGGCTAACACTTAATCGGAGAGCTCGGCGTTGCTGCGCGGTCGTTTTCGAAACTCTTTGTTCCAGTCAGAACGTTTGTGTATCTCCATGTGATCCATACACGGAGCAGCCGAATCCTGCTCTCGTGGCGACCTGACGATTCGGCGCGGCAGGTCCGGCCCGGTGTCGCGCGAGATCGGCCAAGCCGAATATGGCCGGCCCCGGCCGCAGCATGCTATGCGCAGCGATCCGACAGTTCCGGTCCCCGCGCGCGGTCGATATCGGGACTTCGGTATGCCCTTTCCGGTATTTCAGCGAGTCTGGACGTATGCACCTGTCCGCTGAGCTCGTAGAACTTCTGGAAGCTCATGATCAATGGCGACCACTTGTCCGGATCGATGTGATTGGCGTGACCTTCCATGAGCAGATCGGGATGGACGTGTACGCGCTGGATCCGCACTTCGATCAAACTGAGGAAAGCCCTCGGCTTCGCCCATAGGTACTTCGTCCCAAAAGTATGCTTAGGGAGGACGAGGTCCATCAGATTGACGAGACGGGTGAAAAGACAAAACGGCGCGGTGGCATCGTGCGCTCCGTCTATAGGCTTTGCTGTAATCGGCGACGAGGGAAGCAGTGGCATCCGCACCCGCGAAGTAACGATGGAACTCCGTTTGCATCAGCCGCCGCCGCTCCACGTAGCCAAGGTAGTCCGTGATGTTCATTGTTTTGCCGCGCGACATCCGCTTTTCGATTTCCGGGTCGACGAGGCTGTTTTTCTTCTCGTTTAAATGGCCGTAACGGTCCCAGACCTCCGCAGTCGTAAAGTTGGCACCGAGGTTCGCATATGTTTTGGGGAGCGAGGTAGGGGCTTCTCTCACGGACGGCACCCATCGTTTTCAGTTCATCGAGTGTCTCCTTGAACCGCTTGAGGATTCCGGGTTCCGCAACCTTCAGGTTATTTATAACCCGAGACAGGTACATTACGCTGTCAGGCGTGTGGCCGTAGATCGGTCAAGCCGGTCGTAAGCTCGACCCTTGACCTTTACGAGCGGATATTGCGTCACATAGTCGGCAATCACCGGCTGGACGCGCTCGCGCCCGATAACCCCCCAGTACGCTGACAACGAGGCGGCCCTTGAGCAGCACAGCTCCATCCCGCTGCCCGTGGCTGGCTTAAATTCGGATTAACAAGGCACCGGCTCCGTGTGGGATGTAGCGCCAAGAAAGAGTAACGAAGAGATACGCTTGACTCCATCCAACTAGTTGGTATCATATGGTCATGAAATCTGATTATTCTCCAAAGGCGACGGAAGTTATCCAATGCGCGCGGGCACTGTTAGCCGCGGGCGGATACACGAGCTTTAGCTATGCCGACATTGCGGACACGGTACGCATCACCAAGGCAAGCATTCACGGTCACTTTGCGACCAAGGCAGACCTCGTGCGAGTCGTCGTCACTCTTTATCGGCAGGAAGCACTGGCTGGCATGGCGGCGCTTGACGCTCAGATTAACGATCCGCTTGACCAGTTACGGGCTTACATAGCGTTCTGGACAACGTGTCTCAAGGACCGCACGTCGTCCTATTGCATCTGCGCAATGCTTGCAGCGGAACTGCCCACGTTGCCGCCGCTTGTTGCTGACGAAGTGCGCGGCCATTTTCAGGACTTGACGAATTGGCTCGCTGCAGTCATGGACAAAGGTTTAAAGGCTGGCAGTTTCAGCTTGCAAACCGACCCGAAATCGGAAGCGATGGCATTCATGGCTGTTGTTCACGGCGCCATGCTCGCTGCGCGTGCGTACGGTGACGCCCAGATATTTGCGGCCATCATGGACCCCGCTTTGAGGCATCTCGCTCCACGGGCTTGACGGCGTGGCCGCAAGGAAACTTCTTGACTGATGACGGTGGAAACTAAGTTTGAATTATCTTTATGCTGCGGCGTTGACCGCGGTGCGATAGCTTTTATCTAAGTTTGGATTATGTTTAGGAACACGTAGTGTTTGATGTAAACATTTAAAGATCCCTGCACAAGCAGGTTTATAACCGGGACAACAAAGTCCTTAATTTTTAGAATACGATTAGGAGTACAAATGGCATCGATTTCTAGCAAGATAAAAGCATGTGTGACTGCCGCTGCCTTTATGATGACTGGCGTCGCGTTCGCACAAGCACCAGACGCCAAGCCCACTCGTATCCGGGGCGATATTGTCTCTGCGTCTGATGACACGATCACCATACATCGCCGCAGCGGCGACACGGTGACCGTCGACATCAAGAAAGAAACGCCCGTCGCGGCGCTGAGGAATATCGGACTTGCCGATATCAAGCCAGGATCGTTTGTTGGCACCGCCGCCACGACGGGAACCGACGGAAAATTGACCGCGACCGAAGTGCTGGTGTTTCCTGAAGCTTTGCGTGGCGCGGGCGAGGGGCATTATGCCTATGACCTGTCGCCAGACAGCACGATGACAAACGCAAACGTCGATCAGGTTGTGACAGGAACGAGCGGTCATGATCTCAAGCTTTCTTACAAGGGCGGAAGTAACACCATTACCGTGCCCGAAGGCGTTCCTGTCGTTGCGTTGGCACCCGCTACGCACGCTGACCTGGTTGCAGGAAAGAAGATATTCGTCCTTGCGGCTCCGGTGAAGGGGTCCGAGTTCAAAGGCTTGCAGGTGGTCGTCGAAAAAGATGGAGTTGTCCCGCCGATGTGACGAGCCGTTGCTCACAACGGGTTGCCAAGGCAATTGTTTTGGCGACCTGCATCAAAGCGCGGGAATCGCCGTATGTCTCTACTGCATCTCTCAACCCGCTTCGTTCTGGAGCACTGAGTATCCAGTCTTGGCCAAAAGCATGCAAGGAGCCGGATCGATGAGTGCCATCACGCCCATTGCAAATGCGTTGCAACAGATCGACGCGATCGATGCCCCGAAAATCAGTGATCCGCTTCCCGTTGCGGTCATCAACGACGGCGGGGTTGCGTTCGTCTCTGAGTTTGGCCAGATGCTGAAGCAATCGCTGCAAAAGATCAGCACCGCTCAGGCGTCCGTCGGACACGCGTATGCCGCGTTCGAGATGGGTGCGCCAAACGTCTCGATAAGCAACGTCATCATCGACGGCGCGAAAGCAAGGATCGCATTCCAGGAATCGCTCGAGATCCGTAACAGGATGGTCAGCGCTTATTCGACGATCACGCAGATGCCCCTTTAGAGAAGTCTTGTCGGATAGCTTTGGCGAAAAGGCAGGTGATGTCGATCTTTCTCGGAACATATCGTTAAGCGAACAGATCATATCTCCCGTGAACGAGCTTGTCGTCTAGTCCAGTCGGCTTAACCGGAGCAACACTCATGCAGCACTCATCTTCTAGAATTGACCTGGTTGCACCTGGCAGCGCCTGGTTAAAGACTTACTATTTCGTCCGGGCGGCGGTCTCGATCCTCTGGATCGCCCTGGCGGTTCTGGTTGGAAAGACATCTGTGCCCATCGCGGCAATCCTGATCATCCTGTATCCGGTCTGGGACGCATTCGCCAATTTCGTGGATGCCCGGAAGAACGGCGGCATCAAAGCCAACTTCAGCCAGGCATTTAATTGTGCGGTTAGCCTCATCACGGCCGCTTGCATTGCCTATGCCCTTGGCATCGGCATGAAGCCGGTGCTATTCGTATTCGGCGTCTGGGCGATCCTCGCCGGCGCCTTCCAACTCGTCACCGGCGTTCGTCGCTGGAAATCCTACGGTGCGCAATGGGTCATGATCCTGAGCGGCGGGCAGTCAGTGCTTGTAGGCGGTCACTTCTTCAAGAACGCGGTCGCCTTGCCGCCTCCCGGTATTGAGGCGATCGTCCCCTACGCAGCCCTTGGCGCATTCTATTTTCTGCTCTCCGCTATCTGGCTGACCGTAAAGGACGCGCGCAAGCGCTCCGCGCATGCCGCCGGCTAGGCATCGGCCGTTCGCCATCGGTTCGGCCCGGAGACACTATGCAAAACACTTCGATACCCGAGGGCAAGGCGACTGTGACCACGGCCTGGGTGAAGGCAAACGGACTGACGTTCGAGGTCGCGCAGGCGGGTGCGGGCGATCATCTCGCGTTGTGCCTGCATGGTTTCCCAGAGCTCAATTACAGCTGGCGATACCAAATGTCGACGCTTGCAAAAAAGGGGTATCGCGTCTGGGCGCCCAATCAGCGAGGCTATGGCGGATCGACGAAACCGGTGGGGATCGAGAACTACACGGTAGACAAGATTGTCGCTGACGCTGCTGCACTTTTCGACGCCAGCGGCGCCTCTCGGTTAACGATCATTGGGCACGACTGGGGCGGGGTGATAGCCTGGCTCTTCGCAATCAATAAGGTCCGCCCGATCGAGTGGCTGGTCGTGATGAACCTGCCTCACCCGCACTGCTTCGCGGCTGCGTTAAGACACTGGCCGCAGCGGTTGAGAAGCTGGTACATCGCAGCCGTACAACTGCCTTGGCTGCCCGAATGGTGGTTAGCGCGGAATGATGCGATTGCGATTCGCCAAGCTTTTCACAGAATGGCGATCGATAAGTCGCGTTTCCCGGACGACGTACTTGAGAAGTCTACGCCGCCGCTGCGCGAAAGCCTGGCGCTCTGACGGCGATGCTCAACTGGTATCGCGCGGCGGTACGCTATCGCGACCGGATGGTGATCGCCAACGATGACCGCGTCGATGTGCCCGTTCTCATGATCAGGGGTGAGCAGGACAGCGCACTCGGCCTGGAAGCGCTCGAGGGTACGGATCGCTACGTAGCGGACCTGACCGTTTGTCGTCTAGCGAGAGTTTCCCATTGGGTGCAGCAGGAAGCGCCCGAGGCCGTGAGCGCGATCCTTGCCGAGTGGTTTCCCGCAACGCGCGGGAGCGGGACAAGCTGCAGATCGCCAAACGTTGCCGCGCGAAGTTGAAAAATGAAGATTTCTCGCTGACCTAAAACTGACATTGGTTTAATTGTCACCGCGCGGCAAATAGCGGTGTTGTCGTAGAGCGCATTAAAACCGTCAACGTTGCGACAATAAATGTGTCAACTCGCGATCACGTTCCGGCCCAGCCTTACTGGGAAAGGTTTTCCAGACGCGAAATAATTGTGTCACTGGCAAAGGTCGGTCCGGCGGTAGCGGTGGCCGGCAGTAAGGTCTAAGTCCGGCCACTTTGAGACGTTCGACCTCTTGGCTGGAATCGGTAACAATCTGCGAAAGTCGACCGAACGGACACCCGTGCCCCACATGCACGGAACGTGGCCGCTTAACATAGTCAACCCATCCAAATCTTGCAAATTCTCTTCGAATAGAACGCCCATGATTATTCGGCCTGCCGACGCTACGGACCTCGACTCCCTTCACAGCCTTCGTAACCACTACATTTGCAATTCGTACGCGACCTTCGACGAGGAGTTGATGTCGAAAGAGGCGGTGAACGCATGGATGGGCTCATTCAGTCGCTCGGGCCCACACCGACTGTACGTGGCAACCGACGCAGGGAGATTGCTTGGATTCGCTGGAAGCCAACAATATCGCAATCATCCAGCCTTCCGCAAAACGATCGAAACGAGTATCTATGTCGCTCCGGGAGCGGTAGGTCGCGGCATCGGATCGGCATTGTATGAAAACCTCTTCAAGGAACTGTCGGGAGAGGACTTACATCGTGCCGTCGTTGGCATTGCCCTACCGAATGACGCCTCAGTACGAATGCATCGGAAAACGGGTTTCACTGAAGTCGGGACGTTTGCCGAGTACGCTATCAAGCATGATAGCTACGTGAGTTCGGTTTGGATGCAGCGCGCGCTTTGACGAGTCCTCTCGTGGTCGCCCGTCACGATAACGACCGTACGATACGTGCCGATCGGGGCGACATTCGAGCGCCCGGCGGCGTCCGCTTTTGAGAAGCGGGAAGTGCCGTAGCGGGTCGCGTGCTGCCGACCGCAGACCTGCATCGTTCATATTGCCTAGGCCCTTTGCATGAGGCAGTACGCGGCCCTAAGGGAACCAACGAGATTTCGTGCCGAATGACTAAAGGTCATCATGTTGCTGCCCGTTAAACGGTTCCACGGACGCGTGTAAAATCGACCTCTGACGTCTCTTCTGGAGCGGTCTCATGCTAAGAGTACTTGAACCAGGTGACTACTTCGGCACACCCACCCAGCGATATCGCGATGACGGTATCTCGATTGTGGAAACTGATTTCGCAACCGACTTGGTCATCCCTCAGCACGAACATGTCAATCCCTTTTTCTGTTTTGTGCTGGACGGTCGCGGCACACGCTCTTGGCCCGCACGCCATGGCAATAATGGGCCCATGTCACTGACACTTTTCCCTGCTGGCCTGCCGCATGAAAATTGCTGGTACGGGGCTGGCGGAAAAGCACTCCACGTCGAGTTTTCATCCCTGTGGTTGCAACGGCTTGGCGGCCGGACCCGGATTCTCGATTGTCCAAATGACTTTGTCGGCGGTACACCGGTATCGCTCGTGCGGCGTCTGGTCCGCGAATGCCGTGAGCAGGATTCGGCCACGTCGCTGGCGGTTGAAGGCCTCGTACTGGAGCTTCTGGCTGCCTGCGAGCGATCGGGAGGGTCCACGGCGGCCACGGTGACCGGTTCGCGCCGATGGCTCGCTCGCGTGGAAGCGTTACTGCTCGAACGCTTTCATGAGGCGCTGACGTTGGACGAGATTGCCGCCGACATCCATGTCTCCGCGGACCACCTCACGCGGGAGTTCCGCAAGCATTTTGGCGTTACCGTAGGAGAGTATGTGCGCCAAATCAGGGTCGATTTCGCCTGCGCGCAATTGGCTAGCGGGCGCCAGTCGCTTGCAGCCATCGCGGAGGCTGCCGGGTTCGCCGACCAGAGTCATTTCACGCGTGTCTTTCGGCGCAGGATGGGCGTGACACCAGCCGTATACCGCTCACAGTTGCGCGGAGATCGCTCCTGTTCCAAAGATTGACTCTCCGGTACAAGACCGACTGAGTCGTTACAGCCTAAAGTTGCTCGCACGTTCCAGGAACGCGCTCTCTCACCTTCATGGAGACTGATGTGAGCACTGAAGCCTTTCCGTATTTGACGCGTCTTGACATTCTCTACGCCACCGGCGAAGTCATAGACGTTCGGGCCCTCGTCGCGGCAAATAGTCATCCTTGGTACAACCAGACGCTATGCCGGGTGAATCAGTCGGTGGTCCGGCTGGGTGTCGTGCAGGGTGAATATCATTGGCACAAGCACGACGCCGAGGACGAATTTTTCTATGTCGTCAGCGGCCACTTTCTGATCGACCTGGAAGATCGCGTCATCGATTTGCAGCCAGGACAGGGGTTCGTCGTGCACAAAGGTTTACTGCATCGTCCTCGCGCACCTGAGAAGACGGTGATCCTGATGGTGGAGAACGCGGGGATTGTTCCGACCGGCGACGCATGACGTAGCGATCGTCTACAAGGGGCCGACATTCGGCCGTTCGCGGTCTTCATGGCAATGGCGCCTGCGGGTCCAGCCTGCATGAGCAGGCATCCCATCGGCGTAGTGCCAAAGCCGCGGCGTGGTCGCGCGCAAGACAAACCCCAGGCGAGTGCCCGCTCCGGCCTCAAAAGATTTTTGGCCATTTAATCTTGCCGTGATGTCGAGGTCTCCAAAGAAGGGCGTAACCGACAAATCGGGGATATCAGTGACAGTGATCGCGCAGGTTTCAGACATTCATGTTCGGCCACGAGGCCTGCTCTATCAAAATCTCGTCGACTCCAATGCGATGTTCGCGCGCGCGGTCGAGGCGCTCAACCGTCTGGATCCTGCGCCTCAGCTCGTCCTGATCACTGGTGATCTCACGGACGAGGGGTTGCCCGAAGAATATGAAATGCTGCGCGAATTGCTGGCGCCATTAAGGCATACGTATGCCGTGATGCCCGGTAATCACGATGATCGCGGACGTTTGCGCGAAGCCTTCGGCGACCAGCCGTGGCTACCTCGCGAGGGCGAGCTTCACTTTGGCATCGACGTCGGCGCGGTGCGGGTCCTCGCACTCGACACAACGGTACCCGGCCTCCACCATGGCGAACTGAGTCCCGTTTCGCTCGCCTGGCTCGAACGGGAGCTCGCTGCAAACGCGCACGGACGGGTCGTCATTGCGATGCATCATCCGCCGTTCGTCACAGGCATACCATATCTCGATCTGTATGGGCTGCGAGACGTCGGCGCTTTCATCGAGCTCGTGTCCCGATACGCCAACATCGACCGCATCGTCGCGGGACACGTTCACCGTTCGATGCAGACGCGCATCGGATCTGTGCCGGTCTTGACGTGCCCCAGCACGACGACGCAGATCGCGTTGCGCCTCGAGCCGGATGCCGAACCCGCGTCGTATCTCGAACCGCCCGCCTTCATGCTACATCGCTGGGGAGCCGCCCACACGGGCAGCGCGGTATCGCATCTCTGCTATATCGGACACTTCGAAGGGCCACTGCCGTTTGCGTAAGCTTGACGAAATCGCCGACAGCCTGCGGGCGCTCGGCAAGCACGTACGGACCTGTGCCGTGTAGATACTTGTGTCCGCCGGAACGACAAGAACATCGCGACAGGACGGACTCGCATTCGGTGACGGGCTCAAGGACAACGTTGCTTCGGCACGAAGACACGGTGACATGGCCGTTGACGGATTCAGATCGGGCGTTCGCTGCGATGTCGTGAACAGCGGCAACGCGTCGACATGAGCCGACCGCGGAAGACAGAGTGCGGCCAGTTCCGGTCAGTCGACCGGCGAAGGAGTCGGACATTCGAAGGTCCGCTGCACGCAGCTAAGCGACGTTCAGTCCGTGATTTTGTTCGTTGGGTCAATTGCCGCTATCGATGCCTTGGCGCTCGCCTGGCGGAAGACAGCTGTTAGTCGCGCGAGGACGTTAGCGTGACGGTATCAAGGTGACCAATAAGGGCATCAATGAAGGCGCGGGCCTTTCCTGACATGCTGCGGCGTGTCGGATACAGCGCGTGAAGCTCGATGGGTTCGCGTCTCAATGAGGTAAGTACCCGCACTAACGTGCCTGCCTGCGACTTCCACATACTCAGTTCGACCCAACTGATTGACTATTGTTGTTAGATTCATCGCTAGCTTCAGCTTTAAAGATCGGAGGCGCGCGCCAGTGCAAGCGTGTCGATATACATCCCGGATGTCCGTCACTTTGCCATTTCGAACGGTAATGGCGAAGACCCAATCGTCCTCGAACGTCCTATTCGTGGCTTTGACTCTGCCCGTGGCGAAGCCGACGACCAGAACCCGGTCGCCCTGCGCTACGAATTCATGGGGCTCTGGGAATGAAGTTTCCACCATTTCGGAAGCCTTCTGAAGCAAATCCGCCAATCCCGCGTGTCCGCGGTGCGTGCCGGCCAGCGGCCACTCGCCCGGAATGATCCACTCAATGTCTTCGGCAGAAATCGCCAGCAGACCTTGCTTATCGCCGCGGCCCATTGCTGCAAAAAAATCCTTCACAATCTGGACATTCTCTTGCGTGCTCATCGAAATTTCTCCATTTCTGTTACATCGGATTGTGTCCGACCCAGTCGGATACGATCGAAATAAACTCGCGACTGGAGCAAGGGAGGGAACGATCGCTTCCCTGAAGTCGGACGGTCTCTACTCCCTTGACCTGCCGCAGGATTTCCAGGCCAAGCCACAGCGTGTAGCTCCCACGCTCTTCGGCACGATTTCATGTGGTCGAAAAGCCGCCGTCGATAAACAACTCTACTGGAATGGGTTGATGAGAACGACGTAAGAGATGACTTGCTCCCAATGGGGTTGTGGATCTGCCGGTGAGGACGTAGCGTCGGTGATTCAGCCGATCTCGACGTTCAAGGCGATATCCCAGGTGCCGGCGCCGTTTTTCGCCAGGCCGATCATCATCAGACCGAGCGCCTCGAGCGTCGAGGCCATGTGCAGGCCACCGACATCCAACGGACGCAGTCCGAGACTCTCGATGAAGGTCGAGACGCGCGCCTTGGCCTCCGCATCGTCGGCTGCGATGAACGCGTCGAGGCGTCCGTTCTTGGCAAGTACGTGGCCAAAGACGGTGTTGAACGCCTTTACGACGTGCGCGGTGGCGGGAAGACCCTTGGCGATCTCCTGCGCGCCGGAACTGCCGTGCGGGGTGACGAGGCCGGAAAGGTCCGGGGCGACCGGATTGGTGATGTCGATGATCACCTTGCCTTCGAGCGCGTCTCCGTAATCGGCCACTACCGCCGCCGCACTGCCGTACGGCACGGCGAGGATCACGATATCGCCTGTCGGCGCGGCGGCGTAAGTCCCCGTGGTCGCTCCCGCTGAGAGCTTATCGGCCAGCGCCCGCGCTTTGGCTGGGTCGCGGCTCAGGACCTCGACGGTATGTCCTGCCTTGGCGATACGGCCGGCGACCGCCGTGGCCATGCCTCCTGCGCCAATGATGCTAATAGTGCTCATGTAAAATATCCTTCTGAGTTGGGGTATGCCCGTAATCTGTACGAGGCTTTCGCCCATAATGTTTTCCGTGTGCGCCGAGCCACTTGCGTCACCCTCCTACCACTCCGAGAGGATAGTGTCTTGGTCGGGCTCGGCGCGATGCGGGAGTCCCTGCCGTCCGCTTAGCTCAGCTGGCAGGGAAGTAGTGACCATTGTCCATATCGGCAAACAGGCCGGGCTGCGTTGGTGTCCAGCCGAGCGTCTGGCGCGTGATGGCATTCGACGCCGGGGTATCCAGCGTGACCAGATTCACAAGGAACCCGAAATACCCCGGCAGCATCAGCACGTCCGCGGGAATGGGCACGGCGGGCAGCTTCAAGCGACTGCCGATGGCCTCGGCGATCTCGCGGTACGGAATGCTCTCGTCTGCAACCGCGTGCCAGCTTCTGCCGGCGGCGCCCTTCTCAAGCGCCAGGCGGAACACGGTGGCGAGGTCGCGGGTGTGCACGGCGGCCCACCTGTTCGCACCGTCTCCGGGGTAACCGACGACACCCTTTTCCTTCGCCAGCCCGATCAGCAGCGGAAGGAAGCCGGCATTATCGGTCGTGCTGTGCATGATTTCAGGAATCCGAACGACCGAAGACCGCACGCCTTTTTCGGCGAGGCCGATTACAGTGGTTTCCACGATGTTACGAACCCGCAGGGTGTACTTGTATGGATCGCCGCCGGGAAGAGGCGGATCCTCCTCGGTGGCCGGCCGACCCAGGTTTTCCCAGCCGGGCGAGCCGATGCTTCCCGATGAGACCAGCGGCTTTCCGGTTCCGGCCAGCGCCTCGCCATATGCGAGCATGATCTGAAGCTCCGCTTCGGCCACGGCGTTGATCCCGCCGACCGGAATCAGGTCTTGCCGGTGTGCGACATGGATGACACCGTCGGAGGCGGCGGCCGCTTCTTTAAGACCGTCAAGATCCTCGAGGCTACCGAGACGCGCCTTCGCACCGAGTGCGGACACCGCAGCCGCCGCCTTGTCTGAACGAGCCAGGGCGGTGACCTCATGGCCGGCGGCGATGAGGTCGGAGATGATGTACGGACCGGAATGGCCGGTGCCGCCAGTGACGAATACGTGCATGTTAGGGCTCCTGTTGATGATGTGATGCGAGAAGTGATGATGAGAAGTTCTGCAAGTGCGCTCAGCCGGGAAGGCTGGCACCGAGTGTGAAGGTGACGGGTTTTGTAAAATTCATGGGCAGTTCAGTCATGACTTTGGGTATGACGGCCGGGTGCTTTGCTACCGGCTCCCTGCCGTCGGCTTGTCAGCCGGCAGGGAAGTAATGACCGTTGTCCAGGTCCGCGATCAGGCCGGGCTGAGTGGGCTCCCAGCCGAGGACCTGGCGCGTGACGGCGCTGGACGCCGCGAGGTCCAGCGTCACCACCGCCGTCAGGAACCCGAAATAGCCTGGCAGCATCAATTCGTCAGCGGGAATGCTCACGGCGGGCAGGCCCAGGCGGGCGGCAATGGCCTCCGCTATCTCGCGGAACCGGATACCCTCATCGGCGACCGCATGCCAGGTCCTGCCGGCAGGTGCTTTTTCGAGCGCCAGGCGAAACAAGGAGGCCAGATCGCTGGTGTGCACCGCGGGCCACCGGTTTTCGCCGTCGCCGGGGTAGCCGGCGAAGCCCTTCGTTTTCGCGAGCCCGATCAGTTGCAGGCGCCCGGTCGAACTGTGCACCAAGGTAGGAATTCGCACGACCGAAGAGCGCACGCCCTTCTCCGCGAGCCCGACTACAGCAGTCTCCACGATGTTGCGAGCCACCAGCGTGCCCGCGTCCGTGGGTCCACAAGGAAGGGCCGGGTCATCCTCGGTCGCCGGCCGGCCGAGGCTGGATGGTGCGAGAAGCGGGGCTGCCCGCCCCAGGTTCGTGGGCGCGCCGATGCTCCCCGCCGCGACGAGTGGCTTTCCGGTGCCAGCCAACGCCTCGCCGAACGCGAGCACGATCGACAGCTCCGAGGCGCCTAAGGCAGTGATCCCGCCGGACGAAAGCAGTTCGGCCCTGTACCCGAGGTGGATGACGCCGTCGGACTCCGCCGCCGCCGCCTTCAGACCGTCAAGGTCGGCAAGGTTTCCACGTCGTACCCTGGCGCCGAGCGCAGACACCGCCGCCGCGGACTTGTCCGACCTGGCTAAGCCGGTTACCTCGTGGCCGGCGGCGATGAGCTCGGGGATGATGTACGAACCGACCTGGCCGGTTCCGCCAGTGACGAAGACGTGCATGTGAGTGTTCCTTATGAGTGATGTGATGCGGGAAGCGGTGGTACCGGTGCACTCAGCCGAGAAGGCTGACGCCGATTGAGAAGTTGGTGTGCTTGACGGAGTGGATGAGGAGGCCCAGCGACAGCAGGCAGGCGTGCTCCAGTGTCCTCGCCATGGACAGCGGCCCGGTATCCATTGGACGCAGTCCGAGGCTCTCGATGAACGCCGAGACGCGTGCTTTCGCCTGCGCGTCGTCCCCGGCGATGAACACGTCCAATGGGTGGCCCTCGGCGGGACCGGCAGCCAGGACGTGGGAGAACTGGGTGTTGAACGCCTTGACGACTTTCGCATCGACAGGGGCGGCCTTGGCGATCTCCTGCGCGCCGAAACTGTCGCCAGGGGTCACGAAGCTCGTGTGGTCGGAGGCGACGGGGTTGGTGATGTCGACAAGAGCCTTGCCTGCCAGCTCTTCGCCGTATTGCTCCACCACGTCAAGAACGGCGGAGTAGGGAACCGCCAGGATGAC
>NZ_AEJF01000010.1 GCF_001028175.1 Caballeronia mineralivorans PML1(12) | reverse complement strand
TATTGCTTGCAAAAAACAAGTAAACAGCGCGATTTACTTGCGATATGCAAGCGATGTTAATATCTAGCCATGAAGACGACATCTAGAGAAGACATTCGGTCCCATTGCGCAGTGAACTACGGCGTGGAGGTCTTTGGCGACCGGTGGTCGCTCTTGATCATCCGCGACATCGTTTTTGCTGGCAAGAAGACGTATGGCGAGTTCCTGAAATCGGAAGAGGGAATCGCGACCAATGTCCTTGCTTCCCGCCTCGCGTTTCTTGAGGAGCAAGGCATTCTCTCGAGGACACCCAGCCCCGACGATGGGCGCCGTGACCTTTACACGCTGACCGAAAAGGGCCTGGATCTCATTCCCCTCGTGCTTAACATAGTCCTTTGGAGCGCGAAGCACGATTCGAAGTCGTACGTGCGGCGCAGTAAGGAATTCGTTGCTCGATTAAGTCAAAGTCCCTTGCAGGTGAGCGAAGAGGTGAAGGCGCTGGTCCGCAGTGGCGGATGTATGTTTCCTGAGAGCAAGGAATGAGCAAGACGGCAAGCGCGCCCTGTCACATCGCCCGAACGATATGCACACACCACCGGCTGCGAGGTGCAGCGAATAGCGGGGCCGATGTCCGAAACGGTCCTGGAAGCCGCCATTAATGTTTCGCCAACCCCAGCGGCGGTTCAGGGTCGACTTCTGCCCGACGCGGACCGATCAACGGCAGCTCCATGCGCCATTTCACATCGGACCGGGTCCGGCCAATACCTGCCCGTCGACTGCTTCAAATTGACGCCGCAAAGCGGACATTCGAGAACAACTGAAAACGGGTCGTCTTCCGACACACCCATCAATGTCGGCAGAGCCCGCACTCGCATGCTGTCAGGATGAGCGGGATTCACGACTAAGAGGACAGACGCCCTGTCAAGCCATGGCGACGGACGCTGCGGCACACCGCTGGTGTGGGATGGATCGCTCACGCTTCGGCCCGAGGTCGAGGCAGTTGTGCCCGTGCTGGCCGCCTAGGATTACGCCGCCGTGCCGAGCTGGCGACATGACGGCCGCTGGGAGCTGTGGACGCAGGAGGGCAACATCACCAGCGGGCCTAGTGAGGCCTTCGCTTCGCGCCAGGAAGCCCTCGCGGCGGGGCGCGTTTGGCGCGATGGCCTCAGGAAGTGATTTAACGTCCCCTGTACCGGATTGCGGTGGGTCGCAGGCCGAAACCGGGGTTTGGCTTCGAGCCAGTCACCCTGAAAGGTCGCGACCGTCAGCACGCGCGTTGTACGCAGGACCGCATACGGACCGAGCCATCAAGGGGCGGGCATCAAGCCCTGAAGCAACCGGGGGTCTTCGTCCGCGGTTGTTATGCTGGCGCGGATGAAAGGCATAGTCCTCTCCTCTGACCCAGCGCGCCATGACGCCGGGGCAAGTTTGATGAATCATGAGATGGCGCGACGGTCGCCGTCATTTGGGCGAATCCAAATCCAGAACGCTCGCGAATGCTGTTTGGCGCTGCCACCGGTTTCTACCGGCGGTATGCGCGCGACGGGCAGCGCAATCTTGCCTTCCAATCTGTTCATTCGTGACCTCTTGTATGCCTGACTACTAGGTGGTTGAAGAACGTGATCCACGAGACCCGTCCTCACCATAGGAGAACGGGGGTCCGCTTCAACCAGATGTTAGTCGCCAGTTGCTCCACAACGAACCGAGCGACATCGGTGCGTGCGATCTTCCCGCCGTTGACGCCGGCGAGGTCAACGATGGCCCTGACGCTTCCGCGAGCTGGGTCGTTGGTGAGCATCGCGGGCCGGACTATGACCCAATCGAGTGAGCTGGCGCGGATCGCGGCTTCCTGACGCCCCTTGTCTGTGTAGGCATGGCGAAGCAGCAAGGGCTGGAATAGCCGGTCGAATACGAAGCCGCCGTGGCCACGGCTGTCTCCTACCCCCAGGGCGGAGATGCAGATTAGACGGCGCACGCCGCTGCGGGCCATCGCCGGGAGGAGCGCGCGTGTCGCTTCGGTCAGAACGCTGACTTCGCTGAAAGGGCTAATGCCCGTGCCCAGCGAGCTGACGACGGCATCGCAGCCTTTCAAGGCGCGCATCAGGGCGCCTTCGTCGCAGGCATCCCCCTCAATGAGGTCTGCGCCTGGGAAGTCGGGCGCGCGCGCCTTCGAGCGAACCAACGCGACTACGGAATGACCCTTCTCCAAGGCGTCGTGGACGATCAGCCGTCCGGTTCCGCCCGTTGCACCCAAAACAAGAACCTTCATAGTCGATCTCGATAGTTGTTGGTATGAACGCCGCATTTCATAAGGAAATGGGCTCTTTTGGTTGCTCTGCCAGAATCACGATGGGGTGAGAATTTCCGGAGTAGATTTCCAAAGTCGTATCCCATCGCTGATCCGCTGACCTATTCTGTAGCGGCCTTCAGGGCCGCCGCGAAGACATCGCGGGCAGACGTCGCGCCCGGGACGTGCTCCGTACCCTCGACGCCGAGGTCCATCCAGCCTGAGTTGACGGCGTCATACATCGCTTCGGCCGGTCCCGTCTGGCCCTTCGGAACGCCGAGCTGCTCGAACGCTGCCGGCCACCCGGCCCGCGGTACAGCAAAAGCGTTGACGTCGACCTTCAGGACTTCACCCAATTGCGTCGCTATTTCATCCGCACTGACCATCGAACCGAGCTCGATGGCGCGATGCCCCGACCATTCCGGCCCGGTCAGAAGCGCTGCGACTTCGGCGCCGATGTCGTTGGTCGCGACCATGGTCGATTTCCGATCGGTCGGGTTGTAGTAGACGGGGAGCGTGCCACCTTTGGCAACATGCAAGCCGTAGAGGAAGTTTTCGAAAAATCCGCCGGCGCGCACATAAGCGATCGGCAATGTCAGTTCGCGAAATCCTTGCTCCAGAAGCAACAGCGCCGTGATCATCCCCAGCCCGCTGGTTCTGTTCGCCCCCATCGACGAAAGCGCAACCACTCGCGGCGGCGATGCCCTGGTGAGCGCCTCGACATAGTTTGCAATCACGCCCCTGGCTTCTTTGAAATCGGGCGAGGGCGCCCAGACAGCCGGCAACATGACGAACGCGCCTTCGACGCCTTTGAGCGCGTGCTCGATGGCTGCCGAATCATTCCAATCGCCGTCTACCAGTTCCACGCCCTGGTTCGCCCAGTGAGCCGCCTTCTCGCGATTGCGGACCAGCGCGCGTACTTTCTTGCCGTGCACCAACAGATGTTCTGCCGTTGCGCCGCCCACTTTTCCCGTGATGCCCGTTACTAAAAACATATGCTTTCTCCGGATATTGAGGGACAGATGACTGCCCCGGTTGGCTTAACGAATGAGCGGCAGAATGGCTCGGATACGGGAGTTGCGCGCGTAGAGGCCGCCCCATGTCAACGCGCCCAGAACCAGCGAAATGATTTCTGGCGGCGATCCCAACTCACCAATGCGGACATGGGCGCAGATGGCAGCTCCCAAATAGCCCGTCACCAGGATCGCGCCGAGGACGGCGGTAGCCGGGATGGCGTAAAGGATGGCGCAGGCAAGGACGATCGGACCCACCACACGGGTAACGTCCATCGCGAACCCGGTTTCCTGCAACATGCTCGCGATCTGTGCTGGCACGAAAAGCTGAATAATCCCGTCTGCCACCAGAGCGATAACGACAAACGCGCTCATTACCCGGCCGGCCCACAGGGCGCAATGCAAGGTCATAGTTTCAGTCACTTGTTGTTCTCCGATGTGGGTCTCAATTTCGAAGCTTATTGTGTTTCTCAAGTATGATAAACGCCGATAAAGTGAACTAACTGTTCTCTCTAAGATGAACAATACCGAGACGCGAAAATGCAGAATCTCGAACCCCTCCTCATATTCGTAACGGTCGCGGAAATGGGGAGCTTCACCCGCGCGGCCGACAGCTTGGGCATCCAAAAGGGGAGGGTCTCAACGGCTGTCCGGAAGCTGGAAGAAGATGTCGGTGTCAGACTCCTGCACCGGACGACGCGGAGCGTGCAGTTGACAGAGGACGGACGTGCGTTTCATGCGCGCGCCCGCGATCTGCTTGCTGAAGTCGATGACCTGCACTCGATGTTCGCAGGCGAGCACGTGGCACTTCGCGGGCGTCTAAGGGTGGATCTTCCGTCCGAAGTGGCGCGCACCACGATCGTGCCAGCCTTACCGGAGTTCATGGCGACTCACCCCGAGTTGGAGCTGGAGGTGTCGAGTACGGATCGGCAAGTCGATCTGGTTCAAGAGGGATTCGACTGTGTATTGCGGCTTGGACCGATACGGGACGAGACGCTGATTGCCCGCCCACTGGGCCTGCTGCGCATGGTCAACGCTGCCAGTCCCGCCTATCTGGCGCGCCATGGCGTCCCTCGATCGCTAGAGGATCTCCAGCGTCAGGAACATCGGGCGATTCATTTTTCGACGATGCTCGGCTCAAGACCTTATGGATGGGAATATCCGAACGGCGACAGCTACGCGACGCTTCAGTTGCCGGGTACGCTACACGTCAACAACGCGCAGATCTACGAAGCCGCTGCGCTCGCCGGCCTCGGCCTGATTCAGGCGCCACTCCTGGGGATTGGCCGATACATAGAAAGTGGGGCGCTTGTGGAGGTTATTCCCGACTCTCGTCGCCGAGCGCTCGCCGCGTCCCTCGTCGTAGCACATCGGAGCAATCTGTCGCGCCGAGTCCGCGCATTCATGAAATGGATCGAAGTTGTGCTGACGCCGTATCTGGAATGAGGGGTGGTGGATAAACGTTGATCGAGAGTGCCCTAAAATTGACTGCTCCGAAGCTGCCACTCGTCGGGGGCTGCAATGGGTCGGGTACGGAAGTTCGGTATTCGGCCGAGACCCGTGATATTCGGACTGGCCGTGTACTTCCGGGTTCGGCCAGAGGACTAAACCGCTCGCGCGGTATGCACTCCGTTTGAACGTGGTGGTTCTTCATAGGAAACCCGCTCGGTTTCCTATGTTGAGCAATGAGGCAATCCGCCTCGTTACTCGACAGGAGCCGAGCCATGACTACTCCCAGCCCAAGCATCAGTCCGCTACGCCAGCGCATGATGGACGACATGCGCATGCGCCGACTCGCGCCGAAGACTCAAGCCAACTATCTTCGCGTGGTGCGACAGTTCACTGTGTTTCTCGGCCGCTCGCCTGACACAGCCAGCGTCGAGGATTGACGGCGCTATCAATTGCATTTGGTTGACCACGGCGTTTCGCCGATTTCCCTGAACGCGGCAATCACGGGATTGAAGTTCTTCTTTGACGCCACGCTTGGTCGCGACGAGTTAATGGCAAAGATGCATCCGGTGTATTTACCCCGCACCTTGCCCGTCATACTCAGCCGCGATGAAGTGGGCCGACTGATCGCGGCGGCCACTAATCTCAAGCATCAGACAGCACTCGCAGTAGCGTACGGAACAGGATTACGCGCCAGCGAAGTGGTGGCGTTAAAGGTCGGTGAGTTCGTGCGCCGGTTCCTGCTGCACGTGCTACCTGGCGGCTTCCACCGCATCCGCCATTACGGTCTGCTGGCGAACCCCTCGCGGCGCGCGAATCTCGCGAAGATACGCGAGTTGCTGGGCGTCGTGTCTGCCAATATCGGCCGCAGTGCCAACGACGTAGCCACAGTCGCAGTGCCGCCAACCTTCGTTTGCCGGCACTGCGGTTCTCCGATGGTCATCATCGACATACTCCAACGCAGCAGACCTATCCGCGCACCACCGGTTGAGCGAGCCTACGCATGAACGCCATCGTGTCAGGATGCACACATCGACTGTCGGCTCTTCGGCAACGAGAGCCAATAGGAGACACCTGCGCCTATGATTCCAAACCGGCAGTTTGGTGCTGGCCGAGTCGGCGTGACAGCAACTCTCAGCAGCGTCGCTGCCACGATCGTGCCTATCTAGCCTCAGATTTACCCGCGTTTATATCCACCATGTCCCCAATGTGATCGAACAAATCGCCATAGCGCTGAAATGTTCAGACCATGTCGGAGCACTCCGCGGTTTCCTCCCTTGGGGCTTGTAGGACGCCTGCCCGCTGGCGTCTGGGCGAGTTGACGTGCCGACGGATCAGGGCAGGCTTCCTACAACCCTAAACAGAACCGGCCTCTCAACAAGCGTGACTGACCGGCCGCTCAAAACCCTCAAGCGGTCGTTGAAGCACTGCCCCGAAATCGAATTCCAAAGCAAGGAACGGAGCGTCTTGAATCGACGGTTGCGATACATTCTCAGCGACGAAATCCATCATCGAACTCAAGATGCCGCGTCAGTGGTTTAAGGAGTGGTTGAGATCGGCGACGACCATCCCTTTCCCATGCGCTGCTCCGGCCAGACGGGTATGCCTCGAAACGGCCTCAGAATAATTACGCGAAAGGAATTCACGATGCCAGCACTAGAGGAAAATAAACCCTTCATCGGACGTTGGTCGAAAGCCCTCTGGTGCAAGGCCCGCAATGTGTGCAACGCACTCGCCCAGAAGGCAGGTCCGTCGTTTCCGCTCGCACGGCCAAACGTGGAGGCGGCACAGGCCGCCGAGATAAAAAGCGTGTTTGGCCTCCCAGAGACACGCCGTGTGGAAAGCTTCACTGATGCGGCTTTCGCCATCATCATTACGCTACTTGTTCTGGAAATCCATCGCCCGGATGCTGCGCCAGGAAGATTGGGGGAAGAGCTTCTGACGGAATGGTCTTCCTACTTGGCCTATGCAGTTGCGTTCATCTATGTTGGAATCATCTGGCTCAACCATCACTACATGTTCGAGCGTCTCTGTAAGGTGGATCTGACACTCAACTGCATCAATCTCGGCATCATTGGCACCGCAGCCTTGATCCCGTTTCCGACTGGCGTGCTGGCAGGCGCATTCCGCAGCGGTAACCTCATGGATCAGAAGGCGGCGGTAGTGCTTTATGCCTTAATAGCCGGACTGATGTCGGCGTCATGGCTCCCTGCTTTTCGGCATTTGCATCGCCATCCTGAACTCTTGAAACCCCATTTGCCGGCGGCTGCTTTTGCGTCCCAGGTGCTTCGACCGGCGCTTGGCATCCTGCTTTACATCATGGCGGCGGCGCTAGGTTGGTTTGTTCACCCGCTTCTCGCGGTTGGGATCTTCATCTTCGTTGTCGGCTACTACGCCTTGACGAGCCAGGGCATCTATTCAAACCGGTGAATGCCGGGCGAGGTGATTGGAGAGCCATGCGAACCCGCGGGTACCGCGCAGGTGTGTGTGCAGGCGAGACCCGGTTCGTCATACTCGGCCGCCGCCGTCGATGGCGGACCGAGTGTTGGGGCGTACGACTTCGTTTCGTTCTGTGCGGTGGTTTTCCTGCCGAGGACTATCTGGCGTCGTGGAAGATGATGCCCAGTGTATGCCGTTGCCCACGATGCAGCTTGCTGACGCCATGGCGCAAGTTCGCGCGATAGAACCCACGCATGGAGCGCACGGGCCGATGGTTGACGGCGAAGACCGCCGCATCACCCTGCCGCAGCGGTACGACCTCGGCACGACCGGGTTTCTTCGGGTCACTCTCGGTTAGCAGCAGCTCACCACCTTCAAAATCACGCCCCGGTTCGTCGAGCAGGAACACAGCCTGGAACGGGAACACGTGTTCGCCGTACAGATCCTGGTGCAGGCAGCAATAATCGTTTGGCCGATAGCGCAAAAGTAGCGGCGTCGGCCGCTGCTGGCCAGCGCGATGGCAGACCTCGCGAAATTCGGAATGAGTGGCCGGAAAGCGTTCGTCAATGTGCATTGCGCTGTGCCATCGATTCGCGATGGGCGCCAAGTGCGGGTACAACGACTCTCGCAGTCGCCGCACCACGTCGGGCAGAGGATAGCCGAAATATTTATATTCGCCGCGTCCGAAAGCGTAGCGCTCCATCATGATGCGACTGCGGAAGCGCTCCTCCTGCGAGAAATAGCTCGCAACTTCCCGGCACTGACGAGGCGTAAGCAATGCGGGTAGCACAGCGTAGCCGTCGCGCGTGAGGGCATTCTCGAACGGGCTCCAGTCGGTCGCGGCGATCCTGGCCTCCAGCGAATCATGCGGCGTGCTCTCGTGAAGGTTGAAAGGCTCGGTCTGGGCGGGACATGCGGTTTGCGTGATCATGAACGTGTTCTTTCCCCGGTTTTTTCAGTTACTTGGACTGGCTGGCTTGCCTTCCAGGCGGCATATTTCTCCGGCAAGCAGACGGCGCACGGGCGGTAGCCGGCGGCGATGGCGGTGGCTTCATCGAGGAAGAACACGCGGTGCTTTATGTACCCGCCGCAGGCAATGGCATGCAGCGCGGCACGACAGTCGAGACGACCGTAGAGCTTGTTGCGCCGATGGCCGCCGAGGGTGCCCGGCATCAGACTCTGGTACGACTGGCCATTCCGTCCGATCAGCGTGAAGGTTCCAGATTGAGTCATCGTCGTCGCCCTCCCGTGACATCACTGCGTATCGTGGAACGACAACTCCACGCCGATGCGCTCGCCACCACGTACGCGGCTGATGGCATGCTTGAGATTCACTCTGTAAAAGCCTTTGGTTCCCTTGAACGGGCGCTGGGCCGTGCTGATGATGGCTGCGTCGCCGAGCTTGAGAGGTAGAACTATCGGGCGCGACTGCATGCGTGGGCGCTGCTCGGTCATCACGAACTCACCGCCCTGAAAGTCGCTGCCCGGTTCCGTCAGAAGTCCTACGATCTGCAGCGGGAACACGTGCTCGCCGTCATGGCGCTGATGCAAGGCCAGATAGTCATCCACACGTAGCCGGTTCAGATGGGACTGCGGTTCAGTCTGTCCCGCCTGCCGATTGAGTTCCAGAAACTCCTTCTGTTCCGGCGGGTAGCGGTAGCCGCTACCTAGGGTCTCGTTCCAGCGATTCGCGACAGGCGCCAAGTAGCGGTAGAACGTCGCGCGCCATGCCGACCACGGCGCCGGCAGGCCCGCATCGAAATAAAACAACTCACCTCGCCCGAGATCGGAGGAAGCCAGCGATACCCGACGAAGCGTTTTTAACATATCGGTGTGGCGTGCCAGGTCGCGTGCGTGCTCCGGGGCAAGGAGTCCTGGCAGTAGGGCATAGCCTTCGATGTCCAGTTGCGCGGTAATGTCCGGCCAATTCAGTTGGTCAATTGCGGTTGTAGAAGATCCCATGGGAAAAGTCCTGTTTAAGCCTCGGCTTCGCGCCGCAGCAGTTCGCGCTTGCGGTCGACGCCCCAGCGGTAGCCAGCAATATCGCCGTCGCGCCGTACGACGCGATGACAGGGAATGGCCACGGCGATGTGATTCGCGCTGCAGGCCTGCGCTACTGCGCGCACGGCCTTGGGCGCGCCGATGCGTTCGGCTATCTGTGTGTAGCTCGCGGTGGTGCCAGGCGAAATCTCGCGAAGCGCCTGCCACACGCGCTCCTGGAAGGCAGTGCCACGCACGTCCAAAGGCAAGTTCAGGCCCAGAGAGGGAACTTCGATGAACCCCACGACCTGGGCGATCAATTGCTCGAACTCCTCATCGCCACCGATGAGTTGGGCTTTGGGAAACTGGTCTTGCAGATTGCGCACCAACGCGTCCGGGTCATCGTCCAAGAGGATGGCGCAGATGCCTCGTTGGCTCTGTGCAACCAGAATGGCGCCAAGTGAGCATTGCCCCACGGCGAAGCGGATGACCGCCCCGGTACCTCCTGCCCGGTAATCGCGCGCACGCATGCCGAGCAACTGGTCGGAAGCTTCGTAAAACCGGCTGTTGGAATTGAAGCCGGCACCATAGATTGCATCGGTGACCGACGTGTTCGGAAAGACCAGTTCCGCCCGCAGCCTGCGTGCACGCGAGGCTGAAGCGTAGGCTTTTGGTGTCAAGCCGGTTTCGGCCTTGAACACCCGGTGAAAGTGAAAGGAGCTCATGCCGGCATGGGCGGCTAGATCGTCAAGGTTGAGTGCAGTCTCCGCGTCCTCGATGAGGCGGCAGGCCCGTGCCACGAGCGCAGTTCGTTCGGCTGCGGCACTGGTTTGGTCGCCTCGAGCACGGCGGCTCGCGCGATACCCCGCGGCTTCGGCCGCCCCGGAAGAATCGAAGAATTCCACGTTCTCACGTTTGGGGAGTCGTGCAGAGGCGCTGGGTCGGCAGTAGACGCCGGTAGTGCGCACCGCGTAGACGAAAACCCCGTCGGCGCGCGCGTCGCGCGCCTGCAGAGCTTGCCAGCGCTCGTCGTCTGTCACATAAGCTGAAATAGCTGGAGCGGTCGTGTTCATGGAAGTGTCCGGTTTCTCGGTTATGGCGTGAGAATAGGCCGGACTTTGTTCGCAAGAACTCCGATTCTTGCTCACCAATTCAGCGCGCAGGGATGCGCCACAAGTACCAGGCCGCCACGGTCCGCCACGGGCGCCAAGCTTCTCCGATCTCGCGCATTTGGCGGGGAGTGGGGGCTTTGTGCAGGCCTTTGAGGTGCCGGTAGCCCTCGCGTACGCCAAAGTCGTCGGCGGGCAGAATGTCGGAGCGCTGCAGCGTGTAAATGAGGAACATCTCGACGGTCCAGCGACCGACTCCGCGCAGGATCGTCAGGCGCTCGATGAGCGCCTCGTCAGACATGTTCAGCGCCTCGCCGCGGTTCGGTACGATGCCGTCGACGGTGGCTTGAGCAATGCCACGGATCGTGGCGAGCTTGGCAGCCGAGAAGCCGCAGACGCGTTGCAGCTCCGGGTCGGTGGCAAGCAGTTGCCCGGGCGAAGGGAAGGCCGCATCGGGATAAAGCGCCGACAGTCGCGTGAGAATAGCGTCACCGGCTTTCGCGTGCAGTTGCTGGTAGGCAATGGCACGCACCAGGGCTTCGTAGGGTTCGCGGGCAGGCTTGGCTTCATGTCGGCACGGGCCCACGGAAGCAATATGGCGGGTCCAATCAGCATCAAGGCCGGAGAGGAACCCCTCGGCCCGCCGATAGGCCCACGGCGACAGATCGGCGGCGATCGAGGTGGTCAAGATTCGAATCCAGGAAGAGTCGCAGTTTGCTGGGCGACGGGCCTGGGTGGGATCGCCTTCTCGTGTTCGAGCAGCCAGCGCTTTCGATGCAGGCCCCACGCATAGCCCTTGAGCGCGCCGTTGCTGGCGATCACGCGATGGCACGGCACGACGATGGCGATGGGGTTTGCACCATTGGCCGCGCCGATTTCAATGGCTGCGCGCGGGTCGTCGAAGCCCAGTTCCCTCGCGAGCTTGCCGTAGGTCGTGGTAGTGCCCGCCGGTATGCGGCGCAGCGCGGCCCAGACCTGGCGTTGCAGGTCGGAGCCTGCCGTGGCCGTCGGCAGGGCGTCGAGCGCATCCAGCTCGCCCGAGAAATAACGGGCGACGGCCTTTGCGATCTCGTCCGGTGCGGGGGCGTCGTTCAGTTCGACGCTTCCGTAGTGCTCGCGCAGGCCACGATGCAGGTGTGCCTTGTGATCTGCGAAATCGAGCGCACGGATGTGCTGCTGCGCATCGATGACGAGCAGGATGTCGCCGAGCGGCGACGCCAGGCGGCTTAGGAATAGTTGCATGATGTGATCCTCATTTCCTGAGGTGAGTGTCTATGGGTCTTCCTCACCCTTCACCGGATTCGGGTGATACCCAGCTCGCCGAAAAGGTACGATTCACCGCTATTCATGTGTAGTTCGGCATGTCCGGCATCGTTGATCCACCAACGAGCGGCGCCGTTGTCTACCAGCGACTGGCAGTAAGCCTCGACCCGGCACCGCACCTCGGGAAAGTCATTCATCGGACTGGCGGACATCCAGTTCACGGACATGTCCGGCTCCGGGCTCGCAAGTGGCGCAGCCTGCTTCGGTTCACCAACCCGCTCTTCCGGGAACAACGGTTGGGCGTCGGATACTTCGATTCTGGGAAAAAGCGCAACGGTGGCAGCGGTCATGACTGACTCTTAAGGACAATTTTTTGGAGTCCGGTCACTTTACTTCAGCGATCGAGAGAGAAAACTCCGTCTCTTGCTTTGTAATTCCACCCGCTACGACACAACCCCGGTCGAGGGACAACTGAGAGAAAGCCTTCCTGTCGCGCCCCGAACAAAGATTGTCGACGCGTTGATGCGAACCAGCACATGTGCATTCAACTCGCCCTGCGAAATGTGAAGTTGATGCGCTGGCTTCCGAGCAGGGAATGAGGCGCGTCCTTGAGCGGCATCACGCCGTGATAGCGCAGTCGGTCCTCACCGCCCCAAACTGCCACGTCGCCGTGGTGCAGCGGAACCCTGTCCGCCCTGTCCGAGCGCGCATCACCACCGAACAGAAAAGTGGCCGGCATGCCCAACGACACCGAAACAATCGGTGCATCCAAGTCGCGTTCGTTCCGGTCCTGGTGCAGCGATAGTCGGGAACCAGGCAGGTAGCGATTGACGAGGCAGGCGTCTGGGTCAAAATCTCTGAAGCCGGCAGCCGCCGCGGCTTCGCGCGCCAGTGCGGCAAACACATCCGGCATGGCCGGCCAAGGCTTGCCGCTGTCCGGGTCAAGAGCAGTGTAGCGATAGCCATGTCTGTCGGTGGTCCATCCCAGCGGACCGCAGTTGGTCAGCGCGACCGACATGGTGAAGCCACCCGGCGTCACCATGTTGCGAAACGGCGAACATGCCTCGATGTCCGCGAGAGCGGGGATCAGATCGTCCACATAAGGCAGCGCGAACCCGCGTAGTACAAAGGCGCACGGTCCGATCGACTCGCGCTGGTCCGAAGTTGGACTCTGAAAAAGATCGAGCGTTGTCATGGCAGTATTAGCCCCTAGCGTGAGTCGTGGAAAATTAGGCCGACGGTGTGACGAGTTCCGCTCCGGACGAGACTGACGCCATGCCGCATTGCCACTTTCCGCGTGCCGGCGCGTTTGCTCGCTGCCGGTCTCTGGTTGACGGCGAACACTACCGCGTCGCCCTGAATCAATGCGACGACACCAGCACGCTGGCCGTTCGGCGCGCTCTCCGTCATGACGAACTCTCCGCCCGTGAAGTCCTTGCCGGGTTCGGACAGCAGGATCGCCACCTGCAGCGGAAAAACATGCTTGCCATAGAGATCCTGATGCAGGCAGTTGTAGTCTCCGGGACCGTATTCGAGGATCAGCGGCGTCGGCCTCGTCTGGCCGGCCCGATGACATCGGGCAAGAAAAGGATCGAGTTCGTCCGGGTACTGCACTTCGATACCAAGTTGCCGATTCCAGCGATTGGCGATCGGCGCTAAGTGCGGGTAAAGCGTATGCCTCAGTTGCTCGAGCAGCCACGGCAGCGGATAGGCGAAATACTTGTATTCGCCACGTCCAAATCCGTGACGGGCCATTACGATCTGGGCTCGGTAGCCTTCCTCTTCGGCGTAGCGCGTCGCGATTTCTCCGCATTGCTTCGCATTTAGCAGGCCGGACAAGACGGCATTTCCGAGAGCATCGAGCGATTGTTCGATGCCCACCCAGTCGAAGGCCGCCGCCTTTGACTCTTCAGCGTTCCTCGCTCCAGCTTTCATTGCCCGCACTCCTCCACGAGCAATGCGCGCTTGCGATCGACGCCCCAGCGATAGCCTGAAATCGTGCCATCGCTGCGTACGACGCGGTGGCAGGGAATGGCAATCGCAAGCACGTTGGCGGCGCACGCACTGGCTACAGCTCGAACGGCCTCCGGCACCCCGAGATGCTGTGCAATCTCGCTATAGCTGCGCATCTGTCCGGCCGGAATGCCACACAATGCCTGCCAGACTTCCTGCTGGAAGGGGGTGCCGCCGATGTCCAGATTGATGACGCCCTCGGCAATATCCTTGTCGATGAAAGCGACGACCTGGCCCAGTTCGCCCAGCAGCGACTGCCGATCCGCTGTCAGTTCAACATCGGGAAAGGCGACCGCGAGCTGGTCGTACAGCTCCTGCGCGTTCTCGCCGAGGAATATGGCGCAGATGCCTTGTCGGCTCCTGCCAATCAAAACCATACCGCGGACCGTTTGTCCGACGGCATATCGGATTGGGCCTTCGACTTGGCGGCCAGGTGCGCGAAAGTTGTATTTGAACGGGGCGACGGGACGGGTTTTCATGATGTGTCACTCGGTAGTTGAAGGAGTGGTGACAGTCTAGAAATCTTCTTGTCCGTTGAAACTCCGCTCCTTGCGGTTGAATTTCCCTTTGAGCGATATGGCTTACCAGCCTGGATATCTTGCAACGAGGCTGAGCCACAGCGAGAGACATCCAGCGTCACGCATGTACTGCATCGCTTCACCTGCTCGCCAGGTACAGGGGACGCGGCGCAGCCATGTCGAATCGGGACCCGACTGATATAACCAGATGATCGTGGCTGCCATCATCTGCTGTTCTGGAGCCATACCTCGGAATTCCGCCCGCCATCGCGCCATCTCCTCTGGATGATGTTCACCCGTTCGTTCGTTGTAGGCAGCCGGGCAGATGCTTCGGTGGAATTCGCCTTCCTGGCTGGGACAGAACAGCTTGGCCAATTGAAGTTGCCGAATGACCTGCTGCAGGGCGTTGTTGAAGCTCGCAGGACTTCGGCTACCCAATTCCGCGGGCACGCCAAGTGCCTCCAGCTCCGTCGCTTCGTCATCGTCGAGGTCAAGCAGATGCTGCACTAGGCGATCCAGTCGCGTGTCGTTGGAGGGCGTCGATATATGGGCCTGCCGATGCAGCGCCTCGTTGATCGCCGCAGCACCGTTGATGAAGGATTGTTCGGCTGTAGCAGCGCAGGGGTATTTCAACATGAGAGACGTTCTCCGGAAAGCGTCGAAAGTAATATCTTTTGATAGGTAGGTCTCTCCGGTTCTTGCGGTATTCAACTCGACGTCAGTCTTTTGAAGTCACGAGTTCAACTACCCGTATGCAGATGAGACGGCCCAAGGCATGGCGCTTATAGCTTACTGAAGCGCCGGACGCATAGAACCAACCATACTTGTTGCAGCAAGTCCTTCTGCTCTGTTTCTTGCTCCCCGGTTCCGGATGAGCGGCGTGAAACGGATTGTCTGAATCGCACCGCAAGAAACGGGTAGTAGTAGGGAGGCGCGATGGATATTGTTCGTTCCAGGCGAAGCAAACCCGCTTCGCTGCCAATCAAGCTCAGTAAGGAGTCGAACATGTCAAAGGAAGAGGACAACAAGGCGGTCGTAGGTCGCTGGTTCACCAGTTTCTGGGGCGAGAAATGTGACCTCAGCATTATCGACGAGATCGCTGCGCCGGACATGCTGTTGAAATACTCGCTGCATGAGCCTCGTCGTGGTCGTGACGACATCAAAGCGTTCATGACCGCTTTCCGCGAAGCCTTTCCGGACCTCAATTTCTGGGGCGTCACGGACCTCATCGCTGAAGGCGATTACGTCGTTGGCCAATGGGAAGGTGGTGGTACGCATACGGGCCCGGCTTTTAGCGACTTTCTTGCAGGGTCTCTGCCGGCGGCAACTGGCCGCAAGATGCACTTCACCGGCACCACCGTGCTTCGTTTGAAGGAGGGCAAAATCGTCGAAGAGCTCGGTCTTGACGACGGTGTGTCGGCCCTCACGCAACTGGGGCTGATCAAGACGGTATGAGCCCCGGCTGTCGGTCATCGTCGGTGTGGACCCGTCGGCGCGGCGAGTGATCGGGAGCGCAGACCGGCGAGAGTCAGTCTGCGTTGTCCGGTCAGTCGACTCTTCACCCGCACAGCACGGGTCTGGCGCATCGGTCACGAATCATCACTCTCCTCGAAAATTGCCGCAAGGAACGGAGTGCTTCGGCGCTCACGTTCTCCAACCTCGTCAGCCTTCATTAGCCAATTGGGGTTCGTAATATGCGCATTGAGAATCGTCGCGCCCGCGATGAGCCGAATCTGGCTGCTAGCTTTAAAACCGCTGTTATGAGCGTCTCTGGCGCAGTGGTAAGTGTGTGCATCAAATACGCGATGTACGACCGAACCTTTCGGCTCTCTCACTGGTCAACAAAGCAGATCCTCGCGCTCTACAAGTGCCTCGAATATTACAGCGGCGTCCATTACTACGGCTCCGATGTACAGCGCATATCGGACGATCCTAGTCTTTCCGATCTACTGCCAGCCCGGCATCCGGTTCACACAATGGTCAACGAAAGACCGGATCTGACACAGGAAGACTATTCGGAGGCGAACAAAGAATTTTCCGTGAAGTCATTTATATTCGCTGATCACGGTGAAACATGCCGTATTTCTTGCGCTTTCAGCGACCACTTCCATCGCGCCGAGGTGCTACCCGCATATATCGCGATGAACCTGTACGGTTCTCTTAAAGCGGGCATCGATCTGTCGGGTCTCGTCACTGTGGAAGCGGGCGGCTCGGCTTGAGCTCTCGATTAGTCAAGCCCGAACGCGACATCATCAAGATGCACTGCCGCTCTGGCGGTCCGACATTATTCGGTGGTTGGATCGTCAAGGATGGGTTCAGCTCCCTCGCCCTTCTGGATCGACGCAGGTTGGTGGCTGACGTTCGCGGAAGGCATCTGAGGCTGGGCTTCGCGTTGAAGCAGGGCGAGAAGCTCCGGGCGTAATCCGTCCCCTCGATGCGCAACCAAGGCGTGAAAAGAAAGCAATGGCAACATGGTGGACTCCTGTTAATTATATTTACCGTCGTTGATCTTGATCTGTAGCGACTCGCTTGTCGCTTGACGGGATGCGTCCTCTGCAGAGACTTCAACCTATCGCCGCGCGCAGCTAAAAAAACTCCGTTTCTTGCGGTTCAATCTCGCCGTGCGTTGGACCGCGTCGTAATCGAACAGATCGTCCGTTTTAAACGCGAAGGCAGTTGTACTGGCAGCGGACCTTTGTGCGAGTAGCTGGCTCACCTTGCGGAATTGCAGCGCAAGAAACGGATTGTTGCGTCGACTCGCCGGCTCTACCGTACGGATGCAGCTCGGCCAGCTATCGCTCTCGGGCATGTAACGACTGCGCGAAGGTCTCTGGCGCACTTTCATTTTTCCGAAGAGGCAGACTCTCATGACCCACGATGCGCACCCGATGACTGACAACGCCGAGTACCTCGCTCTCGGGCGTGGCGCTTTTATCTTGCGCGGATTCGCGCTACGCTATGGGGACGAACTCCCGCGCCGCGTAACCGAGCTTCAAAAATCGCCACAGGATCGTCGCTCTGTGACGCCGAGTGGACTGAGCATGTCCAGCGAATCAACGACATGTTTTAGTCTCGGCTGGACGACGATCGCGCGAAGCCAAGACCGTCTTCCGACGGACCCGCCGTGCGCTGCAATGCCCGATGTATTGAGGAATTTGGGGCGGGACGCTGCCGCTACTGTCGGCTTCAATGATTTCGCCCCCGACGTCAGCCTGGTAAGCCGAGTTCCAGGTGCGCGCGTCTCTTTGCATCAGGAGATGAGCTGACCAAAAGGAGGCGCGCCAATCGTTGCTTTTACATTGGGAATGGCCAGCGCCGTCCTTTTTAAAAACCACGAATCCCTCGACACGCGCAGAATTACGCTTTGGCACGGAGACGTTCTCGTGTGGGATCAGCAGGCTCGTGACCCGTTTGGCATCGCTTGACTAAGTTCACTTTCGACGTTAGCCCCATCGCATCCGACGGCGCCTGTGATGAGGGCAAATGGGAGCTGCGACGACATTCCAAGTGCGGCAGTTCGAAATCGAAGCGCCAATGACCGCTTGTCGCTTACAACCGGCCATCCCGCGATTTGTGACGCTTGTCTATAAAGGGTCGAAGAACTGAGTCGACCGCATCAGGCAGAGGTCGGCAATTCCAGTCGCTCAGACAAATCGGTTTGGCATATGCGACAGGGGTGTCCCTGACACGCTAGCACGCCGCACTATCGTTCGATATCGGTGGGTGTTGCCTCACATCGCCCGCCAAAACACAGGTCCCAACTGGCGGAAATTTGTTCGGCCTCCGGCCGGCGTCTATGCTTAAACGGCGCATTCGCACACTATGACCCAGGAGGCGTGTCATGAAATCCGCGCTATGTGTCGCCGTCGTCAGCATGCTTTTCGGAGTCCAGCTGGCGCACGCCGCCTGCTCGCACGACGCCATCTTTCTCACGCTCGGTGATCAGATTCGCGGTTACTCCGCGCGCGCCAACGGAGCGACCGAACCCTGCCAGGTGCTGCAAGGGCCGCTCACTACCCTGATGACGGCCGGGGCGACGGTGATCGACAGGAAGGACGCCTTTCACGTTGCGCAGTTTGGCAATGACACCGTCGACATCTTTCCGCGGAAAGCGGAGGGCAATCAGGCGCCTGGTCGCTCGTTCATGCCGGGGATGACAAATGACCTGCCCGGCATCGCGGTGGACTCTCGCCTCAACGACTTCGTCCTGAGCGTTCGTCCCTCGACTGCGGGCGTGATGGTCGTTCCCGCCAATAGCTCCGGGCCGATACCCAATCCGGTCCGCATTACCGATCCAAATATCACCCAATACCAGAGCATCGCGATCGACGGCGACGACAATCTGCTGATCGCGGGTTATGACATACAGGGAACGGCGATCATCGACACGTTCGGCACGAGCCGAAGCGTGACCGCGCCACCGCTTCTGCGCAGCCTCACAGGTCCTAAAACCGACCTGTTTCCGGGCCGCGATGTTTTTTTCTCACAGATCGCCACGTCGATCGCTGTCGATCCTCGTACGGACGAATTATTCGTCTACAACACGACTGCGGATGCGAGCCAGACCCAGGTGAGCATTTTCGCCGCCAAGGCGAATGGCAACGTGCAACCGATACGGACAATCAGCGGTCCAGCCACGGGAATCATCGGCCAACGCTTGCTTCCGCCGGGTAACAGGATCGCCGTCTCGCCGGATGGACGGCTCTTCGTTGCCGAGCCGAACCTTCGCATTCTCGCGTTCGCGCCGGGAGCAAGGGGCAATGTGGCGCCGTCTCAAGTCATCGAGGACTCCACGCCCGGTCCAGCCAACCCCGGAGGGATCGCCTTCCGGTCGGGGCGAGGCGGGCAACAGGATGAAAACGAATGTTCGATGAAAACTGAAGAAGCCGATAGAAAATAATCTGGTCGGACTTGTACCTCTAGCGTCGAACGGTCGCTTTGGTTAAATCTGAAGATCTGTTTACAGGGTCGATCAGCGACAGTCGCGGACGGCCGAGTCCTCGCAGGAAGTGTCGGCCGCCCGGATTTTTTCACGAATTGTGTCAGTAGTTTTTCACTTACCTGGCACATATTGAACTACGAGCGCCCGGACTCATAGTGTCCGGGGCATGTCCACATCCTGCGCAGGCAGGACGTTACCGGAGCACGTACCCTTCGGGCGCGTTGACGTTCGCCTTCATCACGCCGGCATTCTGCGACACCACATACACCGGCGCCTCGGTCAGCGTGAGCGCAACTCGCCCGTTTGCATAAGGCAGCGTGGAAGGATTGCCCATCATGTCGAGGACGGTGACCGTTCCAGACGTTCCCGCCGCATCCACCTGCAACGTGTACCGCACGCCATGCGTCGCGCTGAATCCCGATGCCCCAGGCCATACCGCATTCTCATGCGTCCACAGCGCTGTGACGACCTTGCCGCCGTTCAGCCGCTGGAACGCATAGGCATAGACGCCGGCTGGCGTGCTCTTGAGGGGTCCAAGCGTATTGGTGCCGTCGATAATGCGCGTCATTGCCGCCACGCCCATGGCCGCGGGCTTCGGGCTGATCTGCGTCTGGCCGAAACCGCCTTCCTTGTTGAGGAGATCGAAGAAGATGCCATAACCCACTTCGGGCGGATCGGTCGCGTAGAAGATATAGCTCATGTCCGCACCCTCGCCGAGCAGGATCAGATGCAGCCGTGAGACCAACGCGCCTTGCGCATACAGCACGTTCGCCGACGGCGTCGAGGGTCCGTATTTCGTGCCGATGTCATAGCTGATCCCCGACTCCGTAATGAACAGTTTCGCGCCAGGCTTAAGCATCTGCGTCATGGTGTGGCGCAGCGCACGCATCATCGCGGGCAAGCTTTGTGCGGCCTTCTGCGGATCGCTGTTACCCGCCATGCGCTCCGGCGGATGCGATGGCGATGTTCCCACGTCGTAGTAGCCATGTGCGCTCACGCCGTCGAGATACTTGGCAATGCCGAGCGGCGCGAGCCGGTTCAGCCACTCGGTGTTTTTCCCCAGCGACGACAACGTCACCCCCATCAGCACCGCATGAGGATCGGTGGCGTGGATCGCTTCGTAAGTAGCCTTGTACATAGCGACGAGATTGGCGTCCGTATCGCGCCACGGCAGGCCGCCTTCATAGTCGGGCTCCCAGCTCACCTGATAGTAGTTATTCGATTGCTGCGCAAAGACGCTCGAGCGCACGCGATTCGATTCCTCGCCAACACGCTTCATATAGGCGCTGTAATCGCTAAGCGAGGCGGGCGCATAACTATGCGTGTCCTTGCCCGTGTGGTTCGCCCAACCGGGAATGCCATCGAGCTGGATCAGCCGCAGCAGATCGCCGGGCTTGAAGAAGGGCGCGAGGTGATCGCCGGCGGGATCGAACGTGTTCGGCGCTTTCGGCTCGGTGATGTACCAGTTGCGGTTGTCGTTGACCCAGCTCAGGCCGAGATCGGTATAGAGCGGGCGGTACCCATCGCCGGAACAGCACGTCTGACCAGGTCGCAGATACGCCGCGCCCTGACCACCGAAGCGATGCAGATCGAGGTTCTTATACGTGACGGCCGGCAGCACCGTGGCGAGCTCAGGCAGCACGCCGAACGTGGCGATGCCCGCCGGCCGCGTGCCGCGCGACGGCAGCGCGGCAGGGGCCGCATTGGCGCCTTCGAGCTGAGCCGCGACCGAAAAATAACCGGCGGCCTGCGACGTGCACTTGATAGTCGATGTATGCGCGCCGGGCGTCACGGCAAGACGGCCGCTCGCTTTCACTGTGTTCCAGGCGTCCTGTATCCGCCACGTGAGTGTGCCTGCCGACTTGGCACGCGTGGTCAGCGCGAGTTCGAACGGTTTATGAAGCGCGAACATGCGTGTGCCGTCGCTGCCGGGCGTGTCGGCTTCGACCGTATCGCCGGCAGCCGGGGCATCGACCGGGGCGGCAGCGGGGCTGCATTGCATCGCGAGCGGGGTGGATGGCGGCGGTGCGCTGGCGACGAACCGGGCCGCGGCGCTCTCTGCCACGGCTTCGACCCAGCAGCGCTTTGACTCACCCGGCGCGGGGTCGTCGAACACGCCGTTATCGCAACCCGTGCCGCCGGTGAAGGTCTTGATGACATGCTTGTCCGGCGTGCCGTAGAGCACCTTTTTCGCGCCGTCGAAGGAACAACGCTCGTATTCCGCCGCGCAAGGTGTCCACGCAGCGCCGTCGATCTTGACGGAATCCTCAGACGTTACCGGTGTTTCCTGAGCCGCCGCGGTTTCGCCCCGGCAAGCGCACACGGTCGCGACGACGGCGAAGACCAGCGCGATCCTGGCGCATTGGGCCAATACGCGCTGCGGACGCGGTGTCGCGCACGCGGAAAATCCTGCTGTCAATGACTTTTCCATTACACCCCGGGGTCGAGAGCCGGGTGGTTCGAGTCCGCAGCGACGGCGTTTTCCACCGAGGAAAGAGGTACTCACCACCTTTGTGCTACCTGAATGAAACGTTTTCTGATGCGCCGCCTCGCAGTGCCCAACCGCGCGGTAAACCTCCATAAGTTTCTATCTCGCGATGCAACATCCGGCACCGTTTTAAGGTGCCGCGAGCAGGCGCACGGCGATCGGCGCGTTGATTGATACCGCTTCCGATTGCGCAGAGGATAGGCGAGGCGCAACGAACGCGCCAGTCGCCGCGATGAACGTTGTCGGATGCTGACTGCATCGGGTCATCGGCGCTTATATGGGTGGCGGCATAGCGCGACTTTCTGGCTGATCCGGCGTTGTCCGGCGCTCCGTCGCGAGATGAACCCTTGGCGTAACTAATCTGTATCAAAACGCGCGACAGGTGCGCCCGGACCGTTTGCCGTGGCGTATGTGATCGATCCAACATAGCTCCGCGCGCGAATGTTTGTAGACAACTGGTATGCGAGTGGTTGCGTCGGCTCGTCATCAACCGCCAGTCCAGCGGATTTTTTTGCCTACCTTCGCGGCCGCTTGCGCTTGTCCGATCCTCATTCGAGGACCGTCCAAGGCCCCGCCAAATCGGGACTTAACGCCGGTGACCGCCTCACAAAATCATTTTCATCAGAGTTTTAAAGCTCTTTTATCAGATGAATTAATTTTGTTTCCATTGTGAAACATCATCTGCATTGATATTGGAAAACATTGAAAGTATGTGCGGCACCGCACGTTTCCAGATTATGTTGTTAATCGCTCGTAAGCTTTAAAGGCGTCATTTAACGCTTGTATTTCAATTGGAAGTGGTTTTTCAAAGCCGTCCGCGAGCTGTTAAATCGAGAAGTTCTCGTGAAGCGTGTTTTTAATCGCGTTAACTCATGTTTCACGCACGCAACGTTTACCGCTTCCCGGCGCTCCAGCCGTGGTGCCGCCGGACCCGGGAACGCTTGGGAAGCCTTGCCGCACGGGGCTTTATAAACGCCGGAGAAGGTTGATTTGTATGACGTTCAGGGCTTCCGGCAGCCCTGTCCGATATGTGCGGTCGAATTGGACTGGCATTCGTCTTGCAATGTGCCGTTTGAAATAAAAATCCCGGACATGGAGTTTTTTACCAGTTTAACGAACGGACGTATTGAAAATTACCGAATGATCGGCACCGCACGCATTGAAAGGATTTGAATGGCGATGTCTGAAGTTTTCCGCCAACATCTCGCTACTTTCAGTCACGACAACCTAATCAAACTTGAGGGTGTCTATGATGCACCGCAATGAGAACCCATTATCCAATCATGTTGGATTCAACAAGTTCGCAGGGGAACGCCATGCCGTACGCCAGTCTTGAACCCGCCGTTATGGGATGGCTACAGCCGGCCCCCCGCAGCACCCAGGCGGAAGTCCGCCGCATCGCGATCCTGCTGTTCGACGGCTTCTCGCTGCTGGGCGCGGGAATCGTCGCGGAGGTCTTCCATGTCGCGAACGAACTGGCGGTCCTGAAGGCACGCAACGACTGGACCTACGACGTGCGTTTCCTGTCCGTCGAAGGCGGCAACGTGGCGTGTTCGTCCTCGGTGCGCGTGTGGACCGACGGCCTCGATGCGCGCCACTACGGCGGCTTCGACGCATTGTTCGTGGCGGGCGGCAAGGGCGCGGACGGTGCGGCCGGTGACGAACGTATTGTGGAATGGCTGCGTCGCGTGCACTCCAAGACCACGGTGGTCAAGTCGATCGCGGAAGGGCGCAAGGTGCTCGATGCTGCCGGCATCGGCCACGCGGCCGAGTCGCAAATCCGCATCGGCCATTCGATGATGCACGCCGTGCGCGAAGAGCAGGCAAGCGAGGCGGGCGACCGCTACGAGTCCATGAAGGGCGCGTTGCTGATGATCAAGCGCGACCTCGGTGTGGACGTGGCGCGCGGAGTCGCGGAACGTCTCATGCCCGGTTCGGCGTCAAAGCTCGTACCGCTGCTCGGCGACAGTGGCACCGCATCCGCCGGCGACAAGATCCGCACTGCGGCGCGCTGGCTCCAGGACAACTGCGAGCGGCCGATCTCGGTCGTGGATGCCGCGCAAGTGGCGGCCATGAGCGAACGCAACTTCTTGCGCCGCTTCAAGATCGAGATGGGCATCACGCCTTCGGACTATCTGCTGCAAGCGCGCCTTGCTGTCACCTGCACGTTGCTCACCGATTCTGAACTGCCGGTCGACAAGATCGCGCGCCGCAGCGGCATGGGTAACGGCGACCGTCTTGCCAAGATCTTCCGCAAGCGTCTTCTTATTTCGCCAACCGAATACCGGATGCAAAGCCGCCGCGACGCCGGCGTCTGATTGAGGGTGAGTCCAGGTTTTTTTGACCGTAGTCACGGAGCGTTGAAACGTAAGCGGTTCGAATGAACCGGGGTTGGCGATCGGTGCAAATGGCGCGCGTAGCTCCGCCCGGGAAACGGGTTAAAGAATATAGGAATACTAAAATGGACAGCAAGATCAGGCAGGGAATCGAGGAAACCGCTGAGACGATGGTTGCTCCAGGAGTGGCTACGGAGTGCCGGCGTCTTGTGCAGGTGATCCTCGCGGGCGGTTCGGGCACGCGTCTGTGGCCGGTGTCACGTGAACAGTTTCCGAAACAGCTGATTGGCGTGATCGGAACCGAGTCGTTGTTGCAGGCAACCGTGCTGCGCATGAAGAACTTTCCGGCAGCGTGGGACGTCGCTGCCGAGCCGGTGATCGTGTGCGGTGAAGAACATCGCTTTGCGACCAGCGAGCAGGCCCGCGAAAGCGGCGTGACGGCGCGCATCGTGGTCGAGCCGGCTCGCCGCGATACCGCCCCCGCCCTGACGCTTGCCGCACTGACCGCCTGCGCCGGCGGCCAGGACGCCATCCTCGTGGCCATGCCGGCAGATCACGCTATCGCCGATCTTGCCGCGCTGCACGCATCGATTGAAATTGCCGCGCGTTTTGCGCAGGCCGGCGACATCGCCACGCTCGGCATTCCGCCCACGCGTCCCGACACCGGCTTCGGCTACATCCGCCTGGGCGACGAACTGCAGGACGGTGCGCATCGCATCGATCGCTTCGTCGAAAAGCCCGCGGCAGAACTTGCGGCGCAATACGTTGCAGCCGGCAATTACTGGTGGAACAGCGGCATCTTCGTGGTGCGTGCATCGGTATGGCTTGCCGTACTCGAACAGCTCCAGCCGGAGATGCACGCGGCATGTGTCTTGTCGTACGAACAATTGAATAAAGCAGACGGATACTTGCGTCCATGCGCTGCGGAGTTCGCGAAGTCACCGTCCGATTCGATCGACTACGCGGTGATGGAGCATCTCGGCAAGCCCGGATCGCCGTTCAAGGGCGTGGTTGTGCCGCTCGAAGCGGGCTGGTCCGATCTTGGTTCGTGGGACGCCGTGTGGGATGCGATGGAGAAGGACGAATCCGGCAACGTGGCAAGCGGCCGTGTGCTGTTCGAAGGGTCGACCGCCACTTATGCGCGCTCGGAAGGCGGCAGGCTCGTGGCGTGTGTGGGCACGACGAACCTGATCGTCGTCGAGACCGACGACGCGGTGCTGGTGGCCGATCGTTCGCGTGTGCAGGACATCAAGGGACTGGTGTCGCGCATCAAGCTGGAAAAGTCGCCGGAAGCCGACACGCATAGAAAGGTTCGCCGTCCTTGGGGTTTCTACGATTCCATCGATCACGGCGAGCGGTTCCAGGTGAAACGCATCGTGGTGAATCCGGGTGCGCGCCTGTCGCTGCAAATGCATCACCACCGCGCGGAGCACTGGGTCGTCGTGAGCGGCACAGCGCTTGTCACACGCGGCGAAGAAGAGTTTCTGCTAAGCGAAAACGAATCGACCTACATCCCGCTCGGCGTGCGTCACCGCCTTGAGAATCCCGGTCGCGTGCCGCTCGAAATCATCGAAGTGCAGTCTGGGACCTACCTCGGCGAAGACGACATCGTCAGATTCGACGACAAGTATGGCCGGTGTAGTTAAACAACCGTCAAGCAAAAAAGTGAGCGGTTCGGGGAGAATAAAAATGCGCGGAATAACAGACCTGCTGGCGCGAGTGTTCGATGTCACCATGATCGTGGCGGGTGCGATCGTGGCGTCGCAAATTCGTTTCGACGACATCTCGCAACGGAGCTTCTATCTGGCGTTCGTGGCTTTCGCAGCGGCGTTTTCGCTTGCTGTGTTTCCCGCGTTCGGCGTGTATCAGTCGTGGCGCGGCCGCTCCAAGGGTGCACTCGCGGGGCAGGTCGCGCTGAGCTGGCTCGTCGTGCAGGCATGCGCGATGGTGCTGATGTTCTCCCTGCACCGTATCGACTTCGTCTCGCGCCTCTGGTTCGTGTACTGGACCGGCATGGCGGGCGCTGCGATGATCGCCGGCCGCCTGGTTACGCATAGCGTGCTGGGGCGGGTCCGCCATGCAGGCCTGAATTTGCAGCAGGTCGCAGTAGCCGGTTGCGGAGAACATTGCGACGAGATCGTTCGCAAGATCGACACGGCGCCGGCCGCGGGCTTCCGTGCGACGGCTGCGTACAACGTGCAGGCCGGCACCAAGATGAATACGCGGGTGCCGGTGTTCGAAGATCATGAAGCCTTCGCCAATTACGTCCGCACGCAGCACGTCGGTGAAGTCTGGCTCGCGCTGCCGCTGACCGAAGAACGCACGATCCTCAAGCTCGTCGACGAGTTTCGCAACGACCTGATCAACATCCGTTTCATGCCCGACGTGCGCACGCTCGCGCTCTTCGAAGGCAGCGTGACGAACCTGCTCGGCGTGCCGACCATCAACCTGGCAGCGTCGCCGTTGCCGCCGAACGCGATGATGCAGAAGGAGATCTTCGATCGCTTCTTCGCGCTGGGTGCCTTGCTCGCGGTCTCGCCGATCCTGCTTGCCTGCGCGATTGCGGTGAAGCTCAGCTCGCGTGGCCCGGTGTTCTTCAAGCAACGCCGCAAAGGCGCGGATGGCCGTGTCTTCACTATCTACAAGTTCCGCACCATGCGCCTGCATGCGCAAAAAGCGGGCGTGCTCGAACAGGCGAAGCGGGGCGACCCGCGCATCACGCGTGTAGGCGGTTTCCTGCGCCGCACGAGCCTTGACGAACTGCCGCAATTCTTCAACGTGCTGCGCGGCGACATGTCGGTGGTCGGACCGCGCCCGCATGCACTCGAGCACGACGATCTTTATCAGAAGGTTGTATCGGGCTACATCCACCGCTACCGGATCAAACCCGGCATTACCGGGTGGGCTCAGGTGAACGGCTTTCGCGGCGAAACCGATCGCATCGAAAAAATGGAGGGACGCGTCGCACACGATTTGTATTACCTCGGAAACTGGTCGTTCGGACTTGATATGAAAATCATTTTCGCGACGATCTTCAAGGGTTTGCGCCATACCAACGCTTATTGAAGCAGGGGACGACAACATGAACAGCCAAAAACTATCCGGTGCCGCGGTGCCGAACAAAAACAGCCATGCCGTGCCTGGAACGCGTGTGGCTCTTTCCCTGGCGATCGCCGCCATGCTTTCCGCCTGTGCGCTTGCGCCGGGCCAGCACATGATCACGCCGGCTGCGTTGCCGGTCACAACGTCCGATAACGGCGATGTGACGAGCGACATGCAGATCCCGATCAAGCAGATCGACCTGACGCTGATCCGCCAGATCCGCGCGGATCAGAAGAACAGCGCGATGGCCCAGAACCAGCTCAACCTGTTTGCGAAGCCGACGGGCTACAAGCTCGGTTCGGGCGACGTGCTGCAGATCGTGGTTTGGGATCACCCGGAACTCGCGGCAGCGCTCGGCCAGCCGGCACAGAACACGAAGGCCAGCGACGCGGCGCCGGGCTTTGTCGTCGACAGCGACGGCAACATCCAGTTCCCGTACGTGACCCATCCGATCCACGCAACCGGCAAGACCGCGGAGCAGATCCAGCGCGAGATCTATACGGACCTGAGCAAGGTGTTCGTCAAGCCGCAAGTGACGGTTCGCGTGGCGTCGTTCCGTGCGTCTCAGGTGTATGTGGACGGCGACGTGCGTGCTCCGGGTGCGCAGACGATCAACGACATTCCCATGACGCTGACTGAAGCCGTCAGCCGCGCGGGCGGTTTTGCACCGACCGCGGATCAAAGCCGCGTGACGATCACGCGCAACGGCACGGCTTACCCCGTGAACGTCGCGCAGATGATGAAGCAGGGCAAGAACCCCGCCGACATCATGCTGCAGCCGGGCGACATGCTGCATGTGGATGCACGCGACGACAACACCGTCTACGTGATGGGCGAAGTGACCAAACCCACCGCCGTGTCGCCGTTGCGCGACGGCACGCTCACGCTGGGCGAAGCCATCGTGCAGGCAGGCCAGATAAACCAGGAAACCTCCAATGCGTCGCAGCTTTTCGTGGTCCGCCAGGCAACCAGCGACTCGCCGGTGATCTATCGCCTCGATGCGCGCTCGCCGGTTTCCATGTTGCTTGCGAACCAGTTTCCGCTGGAATCGAAGGACGTTGTCTATGTCGACAACAGCGGTCTCGTTCGTGCCAACCGTGTGTTGAACCTGTTGTTGCCGGCTATTAACGCGGGCCTGACCGCCGCGATCGTAACCAAGTAGTCCTGGAGCTGCGTCCGGTGCCGAACGTCATGAAGATCACGAATGTGACGAAGTTGACATCAGGTGCCGGCCCGTTTCGATTGATCGTTTGAGTGAGCGACAAAAAATGGCCATCAATTTTGAAAACCGCTATGCGGATGTGGTGTCGACAGGGGACGAGCTACGCTTGTCCGACTACCTGGCGGCCATCTTGGGGAGCTGGCGGATCATCGTTATGGTGACTCTGGCGGTGGTCGTGCTCGGCACGGCCTACGCTTTCCTCGCGCCGCCGGTTTATCGCGCCGATGCGATGATCCAGGTGACCGAAAGCAATCCGGCGAACAACGCCAATAACAACAACGCGAACGCCGTGCAGACCGTTTCGCAGATGTTCGACGCGAAGTCGACGACCGCTGCTGAGATCGAGTTGCTGCGTTCGCGCCTCGTGGTCGAGGACACGGTCAACAGGCTGCATCTGGATATCGCGGCCCGGCCGCGGTACTTCCCGATCGTGGGCGGCATGATCAGCGACATCCTGGGCACGCGCAACGGCCAGGCACCGGTGAGCTGGCTGTCGGGTTTCGCCTGGGGCAACGAAAGTATCTCCGTGCCGAAGTTCGACACGCCGAAGGAAGCCTACGACAAGACCTACATCCTGACCGCGGGCGAAAACGGCAGCTACGTCCTGAGCGATCCGGACGGCATTGCAATTCTCAACGGCAAGGTCGGCCAGGAAGCAAGCGGGACGAGCACGCTCGGTCCGGTCACGCTGCTGGTCGAGAACATGGTCGGTGAGCAGGGTGCGAAGTTCGAACTGTCGCGTGCGTCTACGCTCGGTACCGTCGATGCGTTGCAGAAGCGCCTGACGGTGGCTGAAACCACGCTGCAGTCCGGGATCATCGCGCTGAGCCTCGAAGGTCACGACAGCAAGCTGACGTCGCAGATCGTGAACAACATTGCGCGCCGCTTCATTCAACAGGATCTCGATACGCGTTCGGCGGAAGCCGGCAAGACGCTCGCGTTCCTCGAACAGCAGTTGCCGGAAGTCCGCGCGCAACTCGACCAGGCCGAGCAGAAGTACAACAGCTTCCGTAACAAGCAAGGCACGGTCGACCTGAGCGAAGAAAGCCGCCTGTTGCTGCAGCAAGTCGTCGACAACAAGTCGAAGCTGATGGACCTGCAACAGCAACGCGCCGAACTCTCGCAGCGTTTCACCGCGAACCATCCGTCGGTGGCCGCGCTCGACGCGCAGATCGGTGCATTGCAGGCCGCGCAAGGTTCGCTGACCAAGAATGTGTCGGTGCTGCCGGATACCGAGCAGACCGCGCTGCGCCTGCTGCGCGACGTGCGGGTGGACACGGAGCTCTATACGAACCTGCTTAACAGCGCGCAGCAATTGCGCGTGGCGAAGGCGGGCCAGGTAGGCAACGTGCGGGTGGTCGACTTCGCTGAGGCGGCTGACGATCCCGTGCGTCCGAAGCGCCTGCTCGTGATCCTGATCAGCCTGGGAACGGGTCTGGTGCTGGGCATTATCGTGGCGTTCATTCGCAAGGCATTGTATGGCGGCGTGGAGCGTCCGGAAGAAATCGAAAACCGTCTGGGTGTGCGTGTGTTCGCCATCGTGCCGCGCAGCAGCCAGCAACTGCGGCTGCAGCAGAAGGTCGGTTCGCGCAGCCAGGGTCTTCACGTCCTCGCCGCGACCTCGCCGGAAGACGCGGCAGTGGAAGGGATTCGCGGCCTGCGTACTTCGCTGCAACTGCAGATGGCCGATGCACGCAACAACGTGGTCATGCTGACGGGCTCGCGTCCGGACGCAGGCAAGTCGTTCCTCTCGGTCAACCTCGCGACCCTGGTGGCATCGACGAGAAAACGCGTTCTGCTGATCGACGGCGACATGCGCCGCGGCGATGTCCACTCGCACTTCGGCGTGCGTCATATGCCGGGCCTGTCCGACGTGTTGATGGGCTCGGATATCGAATCGGCGGTGCTGCATGACGTGCTGCCGGGCGTCGACCTGCTGACCAAGGGGTCGCTGCCGTCGCATCCGTCGGAACTGCTGATGAGCGATCGCATGCATGAAGTGCTGGAAGTGCTCAAGCACAAGTACGACCTCGTCATCATCGATACGCCGCCGGTGCTCGCGGTCACCGACGCAACCGTGATCGGCAAGCATGCCGGCACGAGCCTGCTGGTGGTGCGCCACGGCCGCAACCAGGTGGAAGAGATCGGCGAAACGATGAAGCGGCTGCACCACGGTGGCGTGAACATGAAGGGCGTGCTGCTGACCGATGTACCGCAGTCGAAACTGATGTCGGGCAGTTCATACACGAATTACTACGGCTACGAGAGCATCCCTGAGTGATGCCTGGGCACGAAGACCTTGCGGCGCGCGGGGCACGCGCCGCATCCAATCCGAAAGACGAGAGGCACACGATGAAACGCAAGGTCGCTTTGATCACCGGTATTACCGGGCAGGACGGCTCCTATCTGGCCGAGCTACTGCTTGCAAAAGGCTATGAAGTGCACGGCATCAAACGCCGTAGCTCGCTTTTCAACACGGACCGTATCGACCACCTGTACAGCGATCCGCACGAGTCGGACCGCAAGTTCGTCTTGCATCATGGCGACCTGACGGACACCTCGAGCATCATGCGCATCGTGCAGCGCACCGAGCCGGACGAGATCTATAACCTCGGCGCGCAAAGCCACGTGCAGGTGTCGTTCGAGGAGCCCGAATATACGGCCAATGCCGACGGTCTCGGAGCGCTGCGCATTCTCGAAGCGATTCGCATTCTTGGCATGGAGAAGAAAGCGCGTTTCTATCAGGCGTCGACGTCTGAACTCTACGGCCTCGTGCAAGAGTCGCCGCAGAAGGAAACCACGCCGTTCTATCCGCGCAGTCCGTATGCAGCGGCCAAGCTCTACGCGTACTGGATGACGGTGAACTATCGCGAGGCGTATGGCATGTACGCCTGCAACGGCATCCTGTTCAACCATGAGTCGCCGGTGCGCGGCGAGACCTTCGTCACGCGCAAGATCACGCGGGCACTGGCGCGTATCGCGGTGGGCATGCAGGACGAAATGTATCTCGGCAACCTGTCGGCCATGCGCGACTGGGGCCATGCGCGCGACTACGTCGAAATGCAATGGCTGATGTTGCAGCAGGAACAGCCGGAGGACTTCGTGATCGCCACGGGTGAGCAACACAGCGTGCGGGAGTTCGTGATCCAGGCCGCGGCCGAGCTCGGTGTTCACATGCGCTTCGAAGGTCAAGGCGCGGACGAAGTGGGCATTGTGGACCGGGTCGAGGGGCGCGAAACGAAGATGGCCAAGGGCGATGTGATCGTCCGCGTCGACCCGCGCTATTTCCGTCCGACCGAAGTGGAAACGCTGCTCGGCGACCCGTCGAAGGCGCACGCAAAACTGGGCTGGCGCCCGACCACGACGTTCTCCTCCCTGGTGAAGGAGATGGTCCGTTCCGATTTCCAGATAGCACGGCGTGACGCGCTCGTCACGATGGCCGGATTTAAAGCGCTTGAACACCACGAGTGAAAATCATGGATAAAAACGCACGCATTTTCGTAGCGGGTCACCGCGGCATGGTCGGCTCGGCGCTCGTCCGGCGCCTGGCCGGCGAGGGGTATCGCAACATCATCACGCGCACCAAGTCGCAACTCGACCTGACCGACCAGGTCGGGGTGAACATGTTCTTCGAGAAGGAGAGCATTGACGTGGTGTTGCTCGCCGCGGCAAAGGTCGGCGGCATTCTCGCGAACTCGACGCTGCCGGCGTCGTTCATCTACGAGAACCTCACGATCGAAACCAACGTGATTCATGCGGCGTGCCGCTGGAACGTGTCGAAGCTGGTGTTCTTCGGCTCTTCGTGTATCTATCCGAAGGCTTGCCCGCAGCCGATCAAGGAAGAGTATTTGCTGACCTCGGCGCTCGAGCCGACCAACGAGGCTTACGCGATCGCGAAGATCGCCGGGCTGAAGCTCTGCGAAGCTTATAACCGTCAATACGGCACCAAGTTCATCTCGCTGATGCCGACCAACCTCTACGGCCCGAACGACAACTACGACCTGAAGAGCAGCCACGTGCTGCCGGCGCTGATCCGCAAGGCGCATGAGGCGAAGCTGAACGGCGACAGCACGCTGACGGTATGGGGTTCGGGTACGCCGCGCCGCGAGTTCCTGCATGTGGACGATCTGGCCGGCGCCGCTGTGTTCCTGATGGAAAGCGGTCACAACGACGGCGTGTTCAACGTCGGCGTGGGTGAGGATCTGTCGATCCGCGAACTCGCGGAGACGGTCTGCCGCGTGGTCGGCTTCCAGGGCCAGCTCGTGTTCGACGCGAGCAAGCCGGACGGCACCATGAGGAAGCTGCTGGATGTGTCGAAGCTGGGCGAGATGGGCTGGGTTGCATCGACGGGGCTCGAGCAGGGCATCCGCGCAACGTACCAGGATTTCCTGCAGCGCTACGAGGCGCTGACGCAGCAACCGGCACACGCGTGAGTCCGAAGCCGATGATCGCTTCGCACACACGCGCTACCACTCAGGGATAACTACAAAATGAATGCAACGGTCACCATTTTTCATAACGTCGTCTGGTCGCGGCACAAAGGTGCAGTGCTGTCCGCGCTGCACAATATTTCGGGTTCCGGCTCGATCAAGTATTCGATGGTCCAGATCGCCGATACCGAGCACGACCGTATCGGCTTCTCGGACGTGGACTATTCGTTCCACAGCTATCCGATGCGCAAGCTCTACAACGGCTGCTACGAAGACGTGCCGACCTGGCGCATGACGGCGCGCCTCACGTGGGAGGTGCTGACCGCGAAAACGGATCTGGTGGTGTTGCCCGGTTATCACCGCCCCGAGTACTGGGCGATGATGGCCGCGTGCATCCTGACGGGCAAGCGTCGCGCGGTGTTCTGCGATTCCACAGCACGCGACCGGCCGCGCAAGATGCTGACCTCGATTCCGAAGCGCTTGTTTTTCGCCCTCTGCGATGGTTATTTCGGCTTCGGCGAACGCAGCCGCGAGTACCTGATGTCGCTTGGCGCGAAGCAGGAAAAGATCTTCATCCCGTGCCAGGCGGCTGCGCTGCCGCGCTCGTTTTCGCCGGAACGTGCGTTGTCCGACCGGCTGCATTACCGCGCCGGCAACAAGCCCGTTTTCGTGTATGTGGGACGCTTGTCGCCGGAGAAAGGCATTGGCACGCTGATCGATGCGTTCCGCGGTTTGAAGGAACGGATTCCGGACGCAGCGTTGCGGATTGTCGGCACCGGTCCGATGGGCGACGAACTCAAGGCCAAGGTGGCTGAAATGGGGCTCGCCGATTCCATCACGTTCCTCGGCAGCCTGCAGGACGAACCGCTGTCGCGCGAATATTTCAGTGCCACCTGCATGGTGTTGCCGAGCATGAGCGAACCCTGGGGCCTGGTCGTCAACGAAGCGCTTAGCCATGGCTGTCCGTCGGTGGTGAGCGAGAGCTGTGGCTGTGTACCGGAACTGGTGATCGATGGTGTGTCGGGTTATGCGTTTCCCGCTGGCGACGTGCCCGCGCTGCAGCGCACGATGCTCAAGTCGATGGAGGCTTTCGCGGACACAGCCGGGGCGGCGAAGCAATGCATGGACGTGATCCAGCGGTTCGATCCGCCTTCCGCTGCAGCGAACATTGCGCGGGGCTGCGCGATGATGCTCAGCGACTGACCGTGGATCTTTGCCACGGCCGGTTTATTACAGAACCAAGAGCGGCACGCATGGTCACCGAGGCGCGATTGCGCGGGTGTGGTCCCGTGAGTGATGTTTCGCAAAAGTCCTTTTCGACGGGGCGTGCTTGTCCGGCGGAAGTGGAGGCACGATGAGAATCCTTATCTACGGGCTCAACTACGCGCCCGAGTTGACGGGAACGGGCAAATACACCGCCGAGATGGCGGAGGCTTTGCAGCAGCAGGGGCACGACGTTCACGTGGTGTGCGCGCCGCCGTATTATCCGGAATGGAAGATCGCCAAGGACTATTCGGGCTGGCGCAGTTCGCGCGAAACGCGCAACCATGTGCGCGTCTGGCGCTCGCCGTTGTGGGTACCGGCGCAACCTAGCGGCCTCAAGCGCATGATCCATCTGGCGTCGTTTGCCGTGGCCTCGCTGCCGGCGCTTGTTGCGCAGGCGTGGTGGCGTCCCGACATCGTGATGTCGATTGCGCCGACCATGCTCAACGCGCCCGCCGCGCTGGTGCTTGCACGTCTGATGGGCGCACACTCGTGGCTGCATATTCAGGATTTCGAAGTAGATGCCGCATTTGATCTCGGCTTGCTCAAGAGTCCGCGCGCGGGACGCTTTGCGCGCGTGGTCGAGAGCGCGCTGCTGCGCCGGTTCAACGTTGTCTCCACGATCTCGGACAAGATGGTCGAGCGCGCCATTTCAAAAGGCGTCGCGCCTTCGAGCGTGTTTCGCTTGCCGAACTGGGTGGACATCAGCGCGATCTATCCGCTCGATCGCACCAACAAGTTTCGCGATGAACTGAAGATCGCGGAGAGCGCGAAGGTCGTGCTTTACTCCGGCAACATGGGTGCGAAGCAGGGCATTGAAGTGCTGGCGGGTGCAGCGAATGCTCTGGCTGAGCGCCAGGACATCGTGTTTGTTTTTTGCGGCAACGGTGCGACCAAGGCTGAGTTACAGAAGTGCTGCGAGCATTTGCCCAACTGCCGTTTTATTCCGCTGCAAGCAGCAGAGCGCCTGAACGAACTGCTCAACCTCGCTGACATCCACGTGCTCCCGCAACGGGGCGACGCCTCCGACCTCGTCATGCCCTCAAAACTCACGGGCATGTTCGCGAGCGGCCGCGTGGTGATCGCGATGGCGCGTCCGGGAACGGAGCTTCATAGCGTCGTGGCGCCGCGTGGCGTAGTCGTGCCGCCGGAAAATGTGAAGGCATTGTCCGACGCCATTGAGGCGCTCGTGGCCGATCCCGAGCTGCGCGCGATTCTGGGTGCCGACGGCCGTGCGTTTGCGGAGCTGAATTTGTCGCCGGCGTGGGTGCTTGGACGGCTGGACGAGAAGCTGCGGGTCCTCAGGGGCGAGCGCGTGACGAGACGTTTGGGCGAGCGCAAGGAAGTGAAGGCTGCGGCGAGCGCGGCAGGCGTGCCGTCCACGGGAGGTTCTGCGGTGAAACTGGTGGAGATCGAGAAGATCGATTGACCTGCAGATTGACCAGCAGCAGCCGGATGCGGGTTATGGTCCGGCGCAATCGACCTGATGAAGTCAGCCCGGCAAATTCAGCCGGGCAGCTTGTTTTCCAGGTCCTTCGAAGCAAAAAACTCAACGAAGCAACACTCAATACGGAGATCGATAGATCTCCGTAGTTTTTTTGCCGGTCGGCTTGAGGCCGGTTGGGCTGTATACGGATTGGCCAGCGGTGTCGGGCGTCGCTACGAGCTTGCCGGTCGCGTCCTTCACTCGTACGCGCGCACCGGGTTTCATCGCTACCGCGCCGGGCGCGACGAACGACGCGTTGGTCTGGGCCGGGTCTGCGTTGTTGGTCATCATCTTCTCGGCAGAGGTGGTGGCCGCCGCGGCCTTCGCGCCGTTCTGCCCGCCGTTCTTCGCGCCGTTCTTCCCGCCCTTGCCGGCGGGGTCTTGGCCATAGGGATCGGCATAACCGGCCCCATAGGTATCAGGGCCGCCCAGCAGCTTCTCTTCGGCCGCGAAGTCGCGCGTGCCGGTATCGCCAGCGGCTGCATGGGCGGAGGGCCACGCGGACCATGCGGCGCTCGCAATCAGCAAGGCTAATACGCGATGAAGCGAGGGTTGGCGATTGAATGATTTCATGATGCGCTCCGAAGAACCGGCGAGTATGAAGATTGATTGTTATCCCAAAGCCGGCGTGGTGTCGAGTGGCTGTCACTCCTTGTTTCAAGGTAGCAAATCCTCATGCGGACGCTCATGCAGATACCGCCAAAAGTCTTTCCCTTGCGGCCATTAGTGGGCTGGCGCACGAGGACGATAGAACCTATCGCAGATAATCGTTTCATGCGGCGTCGTTATTTCAATTCGCCGTGACGGGCTCGGGGGCCGGGAATCATGCTCAGAACAATCGAGGAACATTGCGTTCAGGACCAGGTGGCGACAGACCAGGCCACCACTAGTCGGCGTGCGCATCATTCAGCCCCGCGCGCGGACGAAGGCGCAGCGCGCTTCGACAGCACCAGAAACACAAACAGCAGTGACAGCAGCAACACCGGCAAGGTCATCGACCTCAGTCTCGCCGGCAAGGGCAACTACGTGGCTAAACGCGGCACATTGACGGAAATCGTGTGGTTCTTTATTGAAGCCGCCATCATCAACAACAAGTTCATACCGGTGTCGGCCGTGCGCGTCTGGCTGTTGCGCCGCTTTGGCGCGCGCATTGGCTCAGGTTGCCGGATGCCGCATCCCATTCGCGTGAAGGCGCCGTGGAACCTGGAAGTGGGCGACAACTGCTGGTTCGGCGTGAACGCATGGATCTACAACCAGGCGTTGATCCGGATCGGCTCGAATGTATGCATCTCGCAAGACGCTTTTCTCACCACCGGTTCACACGATCTTGCGACCAACATGGATTTGCGCGTTGCGCCGATCGTGATCGAGGACGGTGTGTGGATTACATCGAAATGCGTCGTACAAATGGGCGTGACCATCGGCCGCTCGACAGTGGTCACACCGCTGTCGGTGGTGCATCGGTCACTGGATGCAGAGGGCGTATATGGCGGTAATCCGGTGCGATTTATCAGAAAGCGGTTTGCCGCATAGCACCAGGATAGGGCGCCGTTAAAAGAAAGGGCTTGCACGGTGTGCCAAGCGCGTCGACCAGCGCGCTTTTGGCTGTCTGGGCCTTTATCTTGGCGGGTGACGAAGCACGGGTCCGACGATTATTACACGCAGGTAAGGCTGGCATGGCTTCCTGGCTGCAAGTAATTTCGACCGAACTCGCGCGGTGCTTCGTGGATGAAATAGGGACTGAAACCTGTCGGGTGCTGGCGGCATGTCAGCCGCATGAAGCAGCACCGGCAGCAAAACGTTTCGATAACGGGTGACGACAGCGGAGAGCCGAACACAACAAGTGGGCGAACCGCTGCACACGAGAGGGAGCACGGGGAATGTTCATTGACAGCCGGAATGTTGAGCAGCGCGCGGTAGTGGAGACCACGGTCTGCATCATCGGAGCAGGGGTTGCGGGGATCACGCTGGCGCTCGAAATGGATAAGCACGGGATCGATACCGTTCTGCTGGAGAGCGGCGGCTACAAGCCGGACGATGCCACGCGCGATCTGTATCGCGGCGAGAACGTCGGGATTCCTTACACTTACGCAGACGGCAGCCGCAGCCGCTTTCTGGGCGGCAGCAGTAACTGCTGGGGCGGCTGGTGCCGCCCGCTCGATTCGTGGGACTTCGAAAAGCGTGACTGGGTGAAGGATAGCGGCTGGCCTTTCGGGCTCGACGAGTTGCGTCCGTACTATGCCCGCACGCATGCTTTGCTCAAGCTCGGCGAAAACAATTTCGACCCGGCCTACTGGGAAGCCGCCATTGGCCGCGACGACGTCAGGCGTCATCCGCTGCCGAGCGGCACCATACGCGACACGATCTCGCAATTCAGCCCGCCGGTGCGTTTCGGCAAGGTGTATAAGGCCGTGCTCGAACAGTCGTCGCATGTGCGCGTGTTCCTCAACGCCAACGCGATGAACATCGACACCGATACCGATGCCCGCCACGTCTCGCGTATCGAGGTTGGCACGCTGAGCGGCCGGCACTTCACCGTGTCCGCGAAGATCTTCGTGCTGGCGACGGGCGGCATCGAAAACGCGCGGCTGCTGCTTGCATCGAACAAGGTGCAGGCCGCGGGACTTGGCAATGGCAACGACCTGGTGGGCCGCTATTTCATGGACCACCCGCGCACCATGCAGGGCAGCATCAAGTTCAAGAAGCCGTGGTCGCGCAACAAGCTCTACGACATCAAGTATCACTATCAGAACGCATCGGTGTCCGCGCACGGGCAGTTCATCTCGTCGCAGTTCGCGCTGACGCAGAAGGTGCTCGAGCGTGAACGTTTGCTCAATGCACGCGTGTGGTTCTACTCGGTGTTTCGCGGCGAGAACACGGAAGGCGCCGAAGCGCTGGTCCGATGCAAGCAGGCGGTGCTGCAGAAGGATCAGCCGGACTGGAACTTCTCGCAGGACCTGCTGACCATGGCCATGCATCCGGTGGACACGGCTTGCTTTGGCCTGGCGCGTCTGTTGCAGCCGCGACCGCTGATCACCGATGTCAAGTTCCAGACCATCGTGGAAGCGGAGCCGAATCGCGATAGCCGCGTGACGCTGTCGTTGCAGAAGGATGCGCTCGGCATGAACCGGGTCAAGGTGGACTGGCAGTTGACTGAACTGGCGAAGCGCACTTTCGACCGTACCGTGACCTTGCTGGCGGAGGAAATGGAGCGGACCGGTGTGGCGGATGTGCAACTCGACGAGCCGCTCGAAGGCAAGCCGTGGCCGGCGCAACTGGAAGGCACGTGGCATCACATGGGCACGACCCGCATGCACGACTCGCCCAAGCAAGGCGTGGTCGACCGCAACTGCCAGGTGCACGGCATGGGCAATCTGTATGTGGCGGGCAGCTCCGTATTTCCGACGGTCGGCGCGAATTTTCCGACCATCACGATCGCGGCAATGACGCTGCGGCTTTCCGAGCATGTGCTGAAGGTATTGCGGGGCGAGATTGCGCCGCTTGCATCGGTAACGTCGATCGGTGCGGGCACCGAGCGCCGGGCGTCGTCCGAAGACACCATGCCGTTTGCTGCATCCACATTGCGTCAGCCTTCGGATCTGGCCTTCATGGCGAAGAAGTAGGGCGGTTTGTTTTATCGGGCAGGTTCGGCGCCCGATATTCGTAGCCGATAAAAAGACCCGCCGGTGGGTGATTTCATTGGCGGGTCTTTTTCGCTCGCGCTCGGGGTTTTGGGTCGTGTTCGTAGGGTCGTAGTTGGGATTGGTGGCGGGGTGGCGGTTCACGCTTCGATCGCAAACGGCTGATGACCGATAATTTGCGGTCGAAGCGTTTAAAGAAACGAGGCACGCATGACAATGCGTTGCCCCCGCGACGCTTACAAGAAAGCGTCCAGTGCATTGGCCGCCACGAAGATGGCGATCGTCTGCTTCACATGCGAGCGGATGTCGCCGCGGACATCATCAAGATTTTCACCCATCAAGGCTCTCATGAGCATCGGCGAGATGATCGCATCGAGGAGCTGAGTCGCGAGAGTGCGCGAATGCCGCTTGGCTTGGGCGCGCGCTTGGGGCTCGAGGGTGCGCCCGGAGTGTTCGGCGATCATCGTCGCCACCGCTTCTATTGCGCGCGACCTGCCGGCGTCGCTCGTCAGTTTCGCAAGCGTTGGAAACCGCGGCGCATCCGCGACTACCATTCTGATCAGTCCAATCACCTCGTCGCTGAGCAATCGCGTGGCGAGCGTCTGCGTCACCGATACCAGCCGTTGCGCAAGCGCCGCTGAGTGCGGCGCTTCAAACACGAGACGCAGGCTGCGTTCGCAATTTCGTTTGACCACTTCTGAAAATAGCGCTTCCTTGCCGCTGTACCTGCTGTAGAGCGTCGCCTTGCCGGCGCCCGCCGCCTCGGCGATGCGTTCGAGCGACGCCCCGCCAAAGCCGTCTTGAAGGAACATGGCCGTGGCGGCATCGAGAATGCGCTCTTCGACCTCTCCCGCCATCGCGTTCGACGGCCGGCCTTTCTTGCGTGAAAACATCGACCTGATCGGGCAGGACGCCGTCTCTGCATCAATACTTTTCGGGGTACGTCTCACAACTGCTCCTTGCACGAAATCTCAAGGTCGGATTATCGCAGGCATTTTTAATAGAACGATACCGTTTCGTTCTATTGTAAAATGCATCTCGATATTATTTTGGAGAGTGCAATGGCCGGAAGTGAAAGCGAAAACAGCACGCCCGCCGGCGAAAATAAAGCCGATGGCGACCGCGCCGAAGCGGGCAAAGGGCCGGAACAGGAAACGTCCGAGCCGATGGACCCGCGGCGCAAGCGCCTGAACGCGATCATCGGCAGTGCGGTGCTGCTGGTCTGCGTGGCTGCGGGCGTTGCGTACTGGCTGCATAGCCGGCACTACGAAAGCACTGACGACGCATTCATCGATAGCAATCAAAGCCAGATCGCGTCGCAGGTGAACGGGCGTGTTGTCGAACTGCTGGTCGCCGATAACCAGCACGTCGAGAAAAACCAGCCGCTGCTGCGGATCGACCGGCGCGACTTTGAAGTAAAGCTCGAACAAGCCGAAGCGCAGGAGGCGAATGCGGTCGCGCAAGTCGCGCAGGCGCGCGCCGACCTGCTTTACCAGACGGCGAACCTCGCGCAGCAGACGGCGCAGGTGCGGGTTGCGCAAGCAGACCTGACGCAGGCTCAGCAGGATCTGGCCCGGTTCACGGGTACAGATCCTGCCGCGATCACGCGCCAACAGCTGGAACAAAGCCAGGCGACGACCAAGAGCGCGCTTGCCAAGCTCGATAGCGCGAAACAGGCGGTCCAGGCCGGCGAAGCCCAGGTTGCATCGCAGAGCACGAAGATCGACGCCGCGCAGGCGTCAGTGCGCCAGACCCATGCCGATGTCGACAATGCGAAGCTGCAACTGAGCTACACGGAAGTGCTCGCCCCGCAAGCGGGAAAGGTGACGCGCCGCACGGTGAACCTCGGCAACTACGTGACGCCCGGGCAGGCGCTGGTCGCGGTCGTTCCCGACGAGATGTGGGTCACCGCGAACTTTAAGGAAACGCAGCTCGTTCACATGAACGTGGGACAGCCGGTCGATGTCACCGTCGACGCCTATCCGGACAAGGTCCTTCATGCGCACATAGAGAGTCTGCAGCGCGGGACCGGGTCGGTCTTCAGCAGCCTGCCAGCAGAAAACGCGACAGGTAACTACGTGAAGGTCGTGCAGCGCCTGCCCGTGAAGATCGTCTTTGACGGCGACGACTGGCGCCACCTGCCGCTCGCGCCCGGCCTCTCGGTCAGCCCGCGCGTGACGGTGCGATAACCATGGCCGCTACTCACGCAGCCCACGCGCCATTGCCCCGGTCGGCGGCGGGGCCGTTCAACCCGTGGCTGATCGCGGTCATCGTGTCGATCGCGACGTTCATGGAAGTGCTCGACACCACCATCGCGAACGTAGCGCTCCGGCATATTGCCGGCGGCCTTGGCGCGAGCCTCGACCAGAGCACCTACATCACGACCAGCTATCTCGTGAGCAACGCGATCGTCCTGCCGATCAGCGGATGGCTCGCGAACGTGATTGGCCGCAAGCGGTTCTACATGATCTGCGTGTTGCTGTTCACGGTCAGTTCGGTGGCATGCGGGTTCGCGACGTCGCTGCCGATGATGATCGTCTTTCGCGTGTTTCAGGGCCTGGGCGGCGGCGGCCTGGCTCCTGTTGAGCAAAGCATCTTCGCCGATACGTTCACGCCCGAAAAACGCGCGATGGCGTTCGCGCTGTACGGCTTCACGGTCGTCACGGCGCCCGCCATTGGACCGATGCTGGGGGGCTGGATCACCGAGAACTATTCGTGGCACTGGGTGTTCCTGATCAACCTGCCGGTCGGAATAGTGTCGCTGGTGCTGACGTGGATGTTCGTGAGCGACAGCAAGCTGGTGCAGCAGGAACGGCGCGCCCTGCTCGATAAAGGGCTGCGGATCGACTACCTGGGCTTTTTTCTCGTTGCGGCCGGCTTCGGTAGCCTGCAGATCGTGCTCGACAAGTTCGAGCGCGAGGACGGATTTTCATCGAATTTCATCTGCACGTTCACGGCGATCGCGGGCGTTGCGCTCGTGGCGCTGGTCATTCGTGAACTGACCACCGAGCAGCCGATCGTGAACCTGCGGCTCTTCAAGTCGCGCGCTTTCGCCATCAGCTGCAGCGTGATGTTTGCGTTCGGCTTCATCATCAACAGCACGACGCAGATGCTGCCGCAATTCACGCAAGAACTGCTGGGCTATGACGCAACCAATGCCGGCCTGACGCTCGGCCTGGGCGGCCTCGTCACGCTGTTCATCATGCCGATAGCGGGCGTTGTGACCGGGCGCCTGTTCCAGCCCAAGTGGCTCGTCATGATGTCGCTCGCCGGCACCGGATTCGCGTTGCTTCATACCGCGGGACTCGACTTGAACATCGGCTTCTGGGATGTATCGTTGTCGCGGCTCTATCAGGTGATCTGGCTGCCGTTCCTCTTCATTCCGCTTTCGACCGTGCAGTTCATCGGCATCCCGCCGAAAGAGAACAACAATGCGTCGGCTCTGATCAACATGATGCGTAATCTCGGTGGCAGTTTCGGCGTGTCGCTGGTGACGACACAGCTCGCGTGGCGGGAACAGTTTCACCATGCGAGGCTCGCCGAGCACATCACGCCGTACAACGGCTTTGTCAGCTCGCTTGGATCGATCGCCGGGAGGGTCGAGCAGCAGGCGTCGGTCATGAGTTACCTCGACGTCTTCATCATGCTGGGCGTGATCTCGCTCGTGCTGTGTCCCATTTGTTTGTTGTTGCCGAAGCTGCCGAAGGGGGCACAGGTTAATGCGCATTGATTATCGATGGATTCCGTTTGTAGCCTTCTTGTCCGCCTGCACGATGGGCCCCGACTTCCAGCGTCCCGCATTGCAGACGCCGGCGCAATGGCCCGAGGCGCCGGCCACTACCGACGCCGCTCGTTCGGTCGCGGTGCCTGAACCCGTTGATCCGCTATGGTGGAACAGCTTCGGGGATCCGCTTCTGACAGAGCTGGTCACGCGCGCCATCGACAGCAATCTCGATCTCAAGGTCGCGGCGGCGCGGCTGGCCGAGTCGCGGGCGCAGTTCGGGCAAGCGAGAGCTGATGAGCTCCCTACGTTGAACGGCAACGCCTCCTACACGCGTGAGCTTCAGAGCGCCGATGGCGTCATCGGCCTGCTCGGGGGCAGCGGGTCACCGTCGGCAACCGATACGAACGGGTTGGGCGGACGACAGGGCGGCATACCGACGCAAAGCGCGACATCAGCCGCATTGCCCCCGTTCAACCTGTATCAATATGGCTTCGATGCATCGTGGGAACTCGATCTCTGGGGCCGCGTGAGGCGCACGGCAGAAAACGCGAGCGCCACAGTCGATGCTCAAAACGAAGCGCGGCACGACGCGATCGTGTCGACGGCTGCGGAAGTCGCCCGCGACTATCTCAATCTGCGTGGAACGCAGCAAAAGCTGCGTATCACGCGGGAAAACCTCGCGTTTGCCGAGCGCACCGTGCAGTTGACGAACGAGCGCGCCAAGCATGGACTCGCTACCGATCTCGATGTTGCCAATGCGCAAAGCCAGGCCGAGTCGAACGCCGCGGATATTCCGCAGGAAGAGCAGCAGGAGGCGAAGCTGATCAATGCCATTGGGGTGTTGCTTGGTGAGTATCCGCGAACGCTCGCGGAGAAGCTGAAGGAAACGCCGGACGTGCCCGTGGTACCGCCACGCGTGCCGATCGGGCTGTCATCGGAGCTCGCGAGGCGCAGGCCGGATATCCGCGAAGCGGAAGCGCAGCTTCATGCTGCGACGGCGAACATCGGCGCGGCGAAGGCGGATTTTTTCCCCAAGATCACGCTGTCGGGAAGCGTCGCCATTCAGGCGACGCAATTCACGAATCTCGGTAGCTGGGGTGCGCGCAGCTATAGCGCGGGGCCGAGCCTTTCGATTCCCATTTTCGAGGGTGGGCGCCTGCGCTCCACACTCGCCTTGAGGGAGGCGCAGCAGCAGGAGGCGGCGATCACGTACCGCAAGACGGTGCTCTCGGCGTTCCAGGAAGTCGATGACGCGCTGACAGGCTTTACCGCCGAACAGCGTCGCCGAGACCGGTTGGATGCAAGCGTGCAAGCGTCAAAACGCGCGTTGGACATCGCAAACAAGCGCTATGTCCGGGGTCTGTCGAATTACCTGGATGTATTGACGGCGCAAAAAACCTTGTTGACGAGCGAGCAACAATGGGTCGACAGCACAGCGACGGTATCGACGAACCTCGTCGCGCTGTATAAGGCGCTGGGCGGAGGGTGGGATGCGGAGGCCGGGCAATACGCCAGTCGCGGCGTAGTGTCCACGGTCGGACGAGAATGAAGCTGGACGATTGATGTTTTCGAAGTTGTCCAGCCGATCCGCCGGCAGCGCCCGAAAAAGGCACCACCGTGAGGAGACAAACGAGCTGCCTGCCGATGCTCAGCATCGCGACCCTACTGGTAGGCGCTCGGTATATTGATCATCGCCGCACGAATCTATTCGCCGTCGAAGTAGCGTAAAGCGAAATGGTGATCGTCAGTGATCGGCCACTTTCCGCCGTCCATGCACGTCGCTGCGCGGAGATTCGAACGTCGCTTGCATCTCCGACAGCGGTCGGCCGCCATTAGTCGAATAATCGTTCCGTAGCCGGTCATCGGTGTTGGGGAACACGTCGGCAGCGGGCGTCCGCAGTCGTAAACAGCCACTTAAGCACAGTTACCCTCCGCATTTCCGAGTCTTCGAGAAATCATCTTCCCGTCCCTTTGTACATGCCACAGCTCGCTTGGGAACTGAGCAAACCACCTGGCATCCGCTGCAGCCTTTTTGCGTTGGACCGGCTTGTTCGGCCTAGCCGGGCCATCGGTTTACCCACTGTGCCTCTCGCCAAAGCGAGCGCCCGTTTGAACGAGCGGCCTGCCTTTCCTCTCTACGGTTGCGGATTTACGTCCATCTAAGTCAAATTTGAGATTGTAGCGAGCACTTAATTAATGTATAAATGCGACTCATTTGCAATTAAGATGGCTCGCGTTTTAAAAGTCAATCCGAATGTTCCCGCCCTATTTATTGAGCGCGAAAGATCCATGAAATTTGTCACCCCCCGCCGCCGACGCTACTCCACAGCGGGTATGAAAAAATTCGAACTGCTACGTGCATTCTCCGCCGCAACAGTCCTGGTATCCACAGCCTGGCCGATTGCGAGTGGCGCGGCGACCAACCTTTCCGCCGATTCGATCCCTGCCTCGGAAACTGCCGTCCCTATTTCGACCGAGACCGACACCGCAGACGATGGCGTTGTAAGCGGCGGTACGCTCAAGGCCGTCACGGTCACCGGCACCAACCTGCAACGGGCAAGTACCTATGCGCCGAAGACCGTGAGCACCGGGCAGTATCGCGGGCTTGATGCACTTGACGTTCCCGCGACGGTGAACGTTGTGACCAGCGACGTGCTCACGGCACAGGCAGCGACGGGGCTTTATGATGCACTGCGCAACGTCGCGGGTGTCGTGCGTCAACAGTTGAGCGGCATCGCCTACGACCAGCTCTCGATACGCGGCATCGCCCTCGACAACCGCACGAGTTATTACCTGAACGGTGTGCTGCCGATCGACAACAACATCTGGATGCCGATGGAGGACAAGGATCGCGTCGAGGTATTGAAGGGCGCGTCCGCGCTCTATTACGGTTTCGCGGTCCCGGCGGGAATTGTCAACATGGTCACCAAACGAGCTGGCAACACGCCGGTCACGAGCGCGTCCTTGCTGGTGGACTCGAATGGTTCCGTCGGCGCGCATGCCGATGTCGCTAGACGCTTTGGCACGGACAACCAGTTCGGGATCCGCGTGAATGCGATGGATGAGCACCTCGAGACGCCCATAACGGGCGACCGCGGTTATCGCAAGTTCGAGAGCGTCGCGCTGGACTGGCGAGCAAACGATCGTCTGTCGTTCAAATACGATCTTGAACATATCGACGAACGCGTGGTGGAACAGGCCGGCATTACGCCGCTCGCGGCGGTCAACGGTGTGATAACGCTGCCCAAATTGCCCGATGCCTCCACGCTGCTCGTCCCCAACGACAAGAAAACAAACGCCACCGCCACAAGCCAGTTGCTGCGCGCAGACTATTTAATCTCGGATAATTGGAGTGCGAATGTGTCGGTCGGGCAATCGATTACTCAGCGCGATCGCTGGTTGTGGATTCTGCAAAAGTACAACGTCAACACCGGCAACGGCAGTTTGCAGGGAAGCAAACAGAACGGCCAGTTCTACGAGAGCAAAGTCGCGCGTGCCGAAGTGAATGGCCTGTTCCAGACAGGAAACATCAATCACGATGTTACGTTCGGCGCCTCCGAAACTTGGCAGTTCCAGCCGGATTTCACCACCTACTACTATACGGCGACGCAGAATTTGTACTCTCCCGTGAGCATCACCCAACTCACCGCAGCGGGGTCGAAAGCGTTCTATGCGCAGCACATCAACAACCGGGGTGCGTATGTGTTCGATCGGATTGATCTGACGTCAGAGCTGCAATTCACCCCGGGATTGCGCTACTCCGACTACCACGCGACACAAGCGTTCACAACGACGCAGGACGTGAACCGCACCTCACCGTCGGCAAGCCTGGTTTATAAGATCACGCCGCAAACGAGCGTGTATGCGAGCTATATAGAAGGCCTCGAATCGGCCGGGAGCGCTCCGGCCACGGCATCGAATGCGTACCAGGTGTTGCCGGCCGCAGTCAGCAAGCAAGAGGAACTCGGCGTACGTCATCGTTTCAGCAACGATTCTCTGGCGTCGATCGCGTTGTTTCAGATTCGCCAGCCCGCGGCGAGTACCGACGCGAATAACGTCTATGCGCTGAACGGTACCGGTCGCTATCGAGGGCTAGAGTTTTCTTACCAGGGCGACATCACGCGCGATCTGTCGATCGTGACTACCGGTATGTGGCTCAATTCCCGTTTGGTCGACAGCTCTGATCCGACGACGCTCGGGAAGATTCCCGAGAACACGCCTCGCTATACGGGCAGTATTTTCCTTAACTACCGCGTGCCCCACTTCGCGGGCTTCTCGCTCAATAGTGGGGCCTATTTTGTAGGATCGCGGCCCATTAACGATGCCAACCAAGCGACTATTCCAGGCTACACGCTGTTTTCGGCCGGCGCCCGCTACGCGACGCGCATTTTCGGCAAAGCCGCGACGTTCCAACTGAATGTGGAGAACGCCTTCAATAAGCACTATTGGGCATCGGCGGGATCGAGCCAATTGGGCATCGGGCTGGAACGGACGGTTTCGCTCACGTCGACCTTCGATTTTTAATTTGTATCGGCTCAACGCCGAACCTGAACAGGGAAGTGAATCTGATGTCTATCTTGTCGATTTTTAGACGCGCCCAAGTTGCTTATTCGGAAGCCACGCGGCGCGGCGAGTTGTTCGTGCCCGGGCGTCGCAAGGCGATCAGTACAGTTGCGATGACCGCAGTGGTCTTCGTTCAATTAACCGGGTGCGCCCTGGCGCAGAAAGTGCCAGTCGACTCGGTAAGCCGACCAGTCACGGATCACAAGAAGGTGCTGTATGTGACGCGCCTTAAACACCGTGATCGGGAGGAAGACGACAAAGTCCGCGCCCATCTCGAGGAACGCGGAATGGTCGTCACGATGGTCGACCAGACCAGCCCGGTAAGCGCGGCGGCAGGTCAGGACTTGGTGATCATCTCGTCGGTTGTCAGCGCGCGAGACATGGTTGGCACTTCCTTTCGGGATGTCCCGCTGCCGTTGCTGACCTGGGAGTCCGACCTTTTCGACTCATTGCGATTCACGGGGCAAAAAAAGGGCGAGGACTTCGGCACGCTAGAGAAGGAGCACTACATCAACGTCGTCAACGCGCCGAGTCCGCTCGCTGGCGGCGTTCCCGCAGGCAAAAGGTGGGTGTATCCTCGTGACGGTGAAATGGGCTGGGGTAAGGCCGCCCCCGGCGCGACCGTGATTGCGACTGTACCCGGTGAGCCGAACGAGGCGGTACTGTTCGCTTATGAGAAGGGCGCTACGATGGACTACGACTTCATCGCACCTGCTCGTCGAGTTGCGGTGTTTCTCGGCAATCGGACGTTCGAAAAACTGAGCGCTGACGGAACCACGCTGTTCGATGCCGCGCTCGATTGGGCTGTGAGCGCGCCTGCCTCGTCAAGCCAGCCCCCTCAACTGCCTTCGAAGTAACGCTTGGAAGACTTTCGATGTAGTCCACCCGACCGGATTTTCAGATTGAATCGCTACGGTAATGCCGCCGTGGCAGAGCCGTGCGAATGTAAACGACGCGTTAGGCCGAGTGCGACTTGGCGGCCATGAAGAATGAATGACTTTTCCACCCTCGGTAGCTGCCATTCGGGTCGCGTGCGATCAAGAGGCCCCTAATGGGTCGTCTACGGAAGTTCGACATCGGTCCGGGTTCGGCCAGTTACGATTATTCGGCGTCGTGACGCACTTCGTTGGCAACCGAAATTGGATGGATCCCGTTGCAATTGCCCGACGGTGGTGAGTACGTCGTGGCGGTCGCGCGGTATTTTCCGATTGAGACAAGTGACGAGAACTTGTCTATCGATGCGCCATCGAATGGAGCGATTGCTGGCAGCGCTACGGCGATGCTCCTGCAGGCATCACGCAGGCGAGTCAGTCGATGTCACGCGCGGGGCGCAGCGTCGGTGTGCGCATGCACGTGCTGGCCCGCGACATCCGCGACGAGGCGCTGGCCGAACTCGAAGCGATGATGGCCAACTCCGACGAAGTCGCGCGCTATCTGCTCGAGTACAAGCACGCAGACGTCAAGCGAGCTCATCCTGTCCGGCTGGCCGACCCGCGGCGAGATACGGCGCTTCTGCGAGCGACCCCCTTACGCGGTTAATGGGCGCTTCTCAACCGTTCCGCCGCCTTCTCTCGCCCCCGCTTGCAACACCCGCAGCAAATCCTTCGACATGGCCTCAACCGTGAAGCGTCGATGAAAAGTCTGCCTGGCCTGCGTGCGCATCGCCGCAGCCAGCGAGGGTTCCAGTTCAAGCCAGTGCCTGAGGCTCGCCACCGTCCCGGCCACCGTATCCGATGCGACGAACCCCGCACCGTCCGCTTCCACTTCGCGCCAGATGTTCACTTTGTCCGAGATCAGCGCAGGCAGGCCGCAGCCCAGCGCTTCAGCTACCGCAATGCCGAAGTTCTCCTGATGCGACGGCAGGATGAACGCATCGCTTGCCTGGAAGGCACCCCACTTCATATCGCCGAGCAGCATGCCGGTCCACGTGATGCGATCGGCGATACCCAGTTCACCGGCAAGCCTTTGCAGCGTGGGAGTCCATTCGCCGCTGTCCGGACCCGCCATCACGAGGTGTGCCGACGGATCGATATCGCGGATCTCGGCGAACGCCTTGACCAGCAGATCGCAGCCCTTTTTCTCATGGATGCGGCCAAGGAACAGGAGCAGGCGTTTGCCATCGAGCCCAGGATAAGCCGCGAGAAAAGCATCGCGTACCGGCGCAGAAAACGCCGGCGGCGGATTGGTGCCGAAGGCCACCACTTCCTCATTCGCCCTATAAAGCCGGAACGATTGCCGCGCGAGCACACGCTCTTCCTCGGCGGTGAACAGCACGCGCCGAGCATCGCGCAACACGCGATATTCCGCCCACGGCCAGTACAGCGATTTTTTCAGATGCTTGAGCGGATAGGTGCGCCTGAACCACGGATCGAGCATGCCGTGCGGGAACACGTAGTAAGGCACGTCCAGCTCGCGCAGCGCCTTCCACGCGCCGTAGCTGTGGTACTGCCACAGGCCGTTGACGATCACTGCGTCGAACCGCGTAGCGTGGCTTTTAAGCCAGGGCACAAGGTGCGGCGTCAGGCCATAGTTGCCACGCGACGGCCCGAGCGCATGCACGGTCAGCGGGAACGCGGCGAGCCAGGGCGCGGCCGGGTCGTCGAGCGTGACGACTTCCACTTCGTGACCCATCGACGTCATGTCGACGCCGCTTTGTCGGACGCCTTCAGTCGGACCGCCCGCGCGCGGGTCGATAGTCGATAACAGATGCAGGATCTTCATTGCAGGCGCCGCTTGATGATTGACCGGTGGATCGATGTGCATCGGTATAGATCGCCAGCCGGCCAAGGCCGGCTTTATCCCTATGCCGACGTAAAGCGCGACAGCGTGTCCGTGGTGTTGCGGCCTTCGTTCAGCGTCGGCGCGCGTGTGGACACGGGCATCGGCATGGCGACAGGTGCCCCGGCCGGTGACGGTGACGGCGGGGGCGTTCCCGGCCGGCGTTTCTTCGGCATGCCTTGTTGCGCGACACGCTGTGCTTCGCGTACCTGCATGGCGTATGAGAGGCGCGTATAAGTCGCGACCAGCAGGCCGAGCGCGACACCGAACACGAGACCGGAGTAACGCGGACCGAGCGGATTGCCGCCGATCGACGTCGCCGGCAAGCCCGCGAGCAACAGCAGCGAACGCCCCATCACGGGCAGGTACAGCAGGTCGGGCACGCGCCGCCGCCATACGCGATACGCGACTCCGCCAAGACCTAGGGCAAGCAGTACTGCAAGCGGCATCCAGAGACCGAATAACAAACCGCCCGCAAAGAACTGGTACACCCAGAAGTTGTGGCCGGCGGCGAATTCCCGGATTGCGTAGAAGTCCTTCTTGGAGATTTGTCCGGCAAGGTCGGGCAGATAGTCGGGCGAATAGTGATATATCGCGCCATAGCCCTTGCCGGCGAGCAACGCGGACGGCGTGGACGTGACCTGATCGTATTGATCCTTCATCTCGGCAAGGCGCGTGATGGTGGTCGGGTCCATGCCCGAAGTCGTTTCCTTCGACGCGTAGATTCGCTGCGTCCAGTGCCCGGCAACATCGGGGAAAAACGAGGCCGCGCCGGCCACCATCGCGACGATCAGCAAGCCGGTGAACACCGCGCGCATGCCTGCCTTGACCAGATGCCGCGCCGACGGCGCCGACAACCACGTAGCGAAGATGAACAGCACGACCGAACCCACCAGCAAGCTGCGCGTCACGCTCAGCAGCTCGATCAGGATAGTGCCGAGGAAGATCGCGAGCGTAACCTTGGTGATGCGTTTGGCCACCACGAACTGATGCAGGATGACGCCCTGCAAGCCAAGGAAGGTCACCGATACGATCCGGTAACGCACGTCTTCGAGCGGCCCGCCGCTGGTCGTCATGCCGTAGACGAAACTGAAGACGAGCGAGATGACCATCGACCAGAACAACGCCTTTTCGAACTGCTCGAGCCGATCGGCTTGCCACGGCCGGCACGCGGCCAGGTAGCCGAGCAGGAACAGCCCGAAGGGCAGCAGCGTGCGCAGGTAGTTGCCGAAGTCATTGCCTTGCATGAGCTGCGCCACGACGCTGCCGACCACCGTCGCGATGACCGCGGCGGTGATGATCGAACGAAACCGGGAGCGGCGCGTGAAGCTCGGCGCGATGAGCCAGAGGATCGCTCCGGCGCCGAGCACCGGCAGTGTCATGACGACCTGCATTACGTGGCTGCCGTCGTCCAGGCCCGCCTTGTAATCCAGCGCGAGAGGGCATAGAAGCAGCCAGATCCATAAGGTCGTGTATTTGTTGCGCATGGCTTGTCTCTCTTCAACTCTCAGGTTTGAGTCTTGGCTGCGGACATTTCGAAGTTCGGCGCCGCATGGGACCTGATAAGGATCCAGGCATCGTTTGCTCAATCGTTTTCCTGAGCATGCCTTGCCGGAGGCATTCCTTCCGTTGCATGGATCGCATAGCGCCTTCGATACCTGTCGGCGGCTTGACGTCCGACGTGAGTCAAGCGAAGGATCCAGATGGCATCACAGCGCCGCATAAATCATTCCGGCAACCGGCAACTGACCAACGCTTCCCGCGGCACAGCGCAGACCAAAAACGCGCTGCCTGTGTTCGATGGTCAGCGCTTTCCCCGAGGCTGCTGACTGGTTGCTCGGAATATAGCAGTGGCCGAATCGGCTGCATCGGAGGAGGCGGTTAAGCACTAGTCTTCGTCTTGAATCGACGGGCCGCCGCGTGCGCGGCGCCGCACTCGACGCCCGGCAAAACCCCTTTCTGCCAGGGATTTCGAGGGTCGGGTGATTGCCGCAGCGCAACGCGCGGCAAGCACCCGAGGCGTCGCTTGCGTGCGACAGCCCGCAGTGCCTGTCCGTGAACGGCGTGATGTTGGCGGATGAAACCGGAGTGCTCAGACGAAGATTCAGGGACTGCCAGTCAAGATTGAACCGGCGGCGGATTTCGCCTGGAGAGTCAGGAAAAAATACCGAAGACAGGTCGGAGACGCGAGGCGCACGCGCCACCGCAAAGGGGGAAATACCATGGGCTTGTTCGGCACACCACGAACACAACAAACATCGAACCGGACGATCGAGCTCGACTTCGTGCGGGGCATTGCGATCATCGCCGTAATGGGTTTTCACTTTCACTCGGTCAAGACAGGTTATTCGTTTGTCAGCTGGATCGAATATCCCTTGAAAAGCTTTGGCCGCGAGGGCGTCAACCTGTTCTTTACGCTGAGCGGTTTTCTCGTGGGCGGGCTGCTGCTGAAGCAATATTCGGAAGCAGGACGTATCGATGCACGGCGCTTCATCATTCGACGCATCTTCAAGATCTGGCCCGCGTATTACGTGCTGATCCTGTTCCATGTGTTCGCCGGCCGCCATCCCACCGACACCTTCCTGTTCCAGAACCTGACGCACTTGCAGAACTACCTGGGCTCGTCGATCAATCAGACCTGGAGCCTGGCGGTTGAGGAACATTTCTATCTGTTCCTGCCCGCACTGCTGCTGCTTTTCGTGCGCTTCAAGGTGGGGGCGAATGCGATCATCGCGACCTTGCTCGGGCTGTGCGGCATCGTGCTGCTCGCGCGTTGCGCAGTGGTGTCGAACGGCGATCTGGATGCCGCGTTCTTCCAGACACAGTATCGCATCGACAGCCTGCTGTTCGGCGTGATCCTCGCCGCGTTCTACTGGATGAAACCTGAGGTCTACAAGAAATTCGCCAGTCAGAAATGGCTGCTGCTAAGCATGGTGGCCGGCCTGATTGCGTGGCTTGTGCTGGCTACGCCGCACATCGCGCTGGATGAAAGTATTGGCTACACGATCCAGGCTATCGGCTTTACGGCCGCGATCGTGCTCGCGGTCGAATACTCGGGGGCTATCCGCGATTCGATCGCGTATCGTGCGGTAGCGTGGATCGGGGTGTATTCGTACGGCATCTATCTGTGGCATTCGCTGGCGCTCGCGCCCGCCGACATCATGATCCGCAAGATGGCTGCCATGCACGTTCCGTCGCTTGCTGCCTGGGCGCTCGTGCTGAGCGCGCAGCTTTGCATCGCGATCGTGATCGGCTACGTGACCACGCGTGCAATCGAATTCCCGTTCCTCAAGATTCGTGACGCATTGTTCCCAGCCAAGCGCAAAGGCGAAATGGAAGTGCCTGTGGTGAGCACGCACGTCTCCTGAGCGCGTCTGTTGAAACCGCGTTTGCCTAAGCGCGGTTTCTCCCCTTGATTGACCGAATTGTTCGGGCGCTTGCCCAAGCCGTGCCAACTTGTTGTCTGGGAACGACCATGGAAGCACTTCATTACTGTCGCGTCAAACACGATTACCGGTCACTGATCGACGACCCGAAGGTTTGCCGATGACGGCGGCTGCGCGCATCGCCGCGCTCGATGTGGGCCGCACGCTTGCCGTGATCGGTGTGATTGCGGTTCACCTTGCGCCGTGGATGGTGACAAGTCCGGTGTGGCTCGATACGCTTGCCAATCTTGGTCAGTACGGCGTGCAGTGTTTCTTCGTGATCAGCGCGATTACGATTTCCGCTTCGCTTGAGCATGATGTACAGCGGTTAAGCGGTACGCGCGAGGTCTTGCGCAATTTTTATGTGAAGCGTTTTGCGCGGATCGCGCCGCTTTATTACCTGGCGATCATCGGTTACACGGCCGTCGATTACGCGGTTCGCCTTGTGCATGGCCACATGCAGATGCCGCACGATTTCTCCGATGTCATCTGCAACCTCATCTTCATCCATGCGTGGGTTCCGTCGGCGATCGACAGTGTCGTGCCGGGCGGCTGGTCCATTGGCGTCGAGATGTTTTTCTACATGATCGCGCCGGCGCTGGTGTTCATTTGCCGGACGACGCGGGGCCTGATTGTCGTGTCGATACTGAGCGCGTTGTTCGCGGTGTCGTGCTGGCATTTTGGCGCTTGCGATGGCGGACCTGCATGCCGCGTAGTGAACAACGAGTATTTCTATTTCTGGCCGCCGATGCAGTTGCCGTGTTTTATCGTCGGGTTCTGGACGTGGCATTTGGCGAAGGATTATTTAATCGGCGACAGGGTGTTGCCATTGCGTGCGTGCCGATGGCTCGTGGCGGGTGGACTGGTCATGGTTGCCGCGCTATTCCTGGCCGGTACCGGGCGCGGGATGGCTCACGGTGTTGCGCCGACGTTCGCGGCGGCGGCGACTGCCGCGCTGATGCTGCCGTTGACGCGCATAGCTACGCGCACGTTGCAGGCGCCCGCGCTGGTGATGCTGGGGCGCTATAGCTTCGGCATTTATGTCTGGCACTTCATCGCGATTCTCGGCGTGCGGGCCGTGGTCAGGATCGATGCCGTCGATGATTTTGCCGAGTATCACGGCGTCCTGGTTTTTGCCGTGTCGATGGTGGTGGCGACCGTCGTGGCTTATGCAGGTGCGCGGTTTACCGCACGGCGCATTGAAGAGCCGTGTTCACGTTGGGCACGGGAATGGTTAGCGAGGGACGCTCTCAGAGCACCGAACGGGCGCGGCGCCGCCGCTGATGGGACTGAAGGAATTTGAGGCGGGTTTGCAGAACCGCTAAAGCGCCAGCCAAGCCAGATCGCGCTCGAACCTTCAAATAATCGCCTGCCGCAGCGTCTGCTTGAAGTGGCTCAAGGTATTGCGTTCCAGCAAATGGTCCCCGGCCGGCGCTGCGGGCCGTTGCTCGAACACTTTATCGAAAGCGCGATTAATCGACGTAACCGATAAATCATCGACCACGGGTCCCAGCTCACCGGTCCGGCAAAACCATCCGATCAGCCCATCGGCCGTGGCAACCACGGGCTTGCCGAACCGGTACGCCTGCACCAGTACGCCGCTCATGCCGTAGTGCCCTTTATAACCAAGCCAGACGACATCGCAGGCGGAAAACAGATCCAGCTCCTCCTCGGCGGTAATGAACCGGTCTATGAACACCGCCGGCGGGGATAACTTGCCTGCTGAAGAAAAGAACGCGCGGGTCTCATCGTCCTGAGCTCCCGCGACAACAAGCGTCGGCCGGTCAGAACCAGTCCGCTGCGCAAGCGCTGCGACCAGTTCCTGAATGCCCTTGCGCTCGGTGATCGCGCCATAGACAAGCACATGCTTGCCGGCGCCAAGCCCAAGGCGCTGACGGGCCGCCAGTGGCTCCGTGGCCGTCGCGTCAGGGAATGGATCCGCGAGATACTGAACTGCCGCGCTACGGGCTGCCTGATGGCCCGCGCACCATTCGGTCAGCGTGGGATCGATCGTGAGCAAGGTCTTCAAACCCGGCGTACGAATAGCACGCTGAAACAACTGCGCCTTGATTGCATTCACAAGCGGCTCGCGCGGCGCTTTCACGCCTACCTTGGCGTGATGAAAATTGGCACGCATGGTGATGCCCACCCACGGTGTTGCGCCAAACGGCGAACCCGTGAACGGCAGCGAGTAAAAGAAATAATCGACGTAGGGCACCACCACGAGCGCCACCTTGCGGTTGCGGCTGGCGACATCGAATGCGTGCTTGAAATCGCGGAAAAACCGCACGTAACTGAGTTTTGCGGCACCACGCCGGTCATGCTCGAGCGGCGCCACAAACTGGATCTGCAATTCCGGCCGTTTCTCCCCGGCTATGCGCTTTGCCAGCGCATGACCCGCGTTGGCGGGGTCGGTCACTATTACGCACCGATACCCCGCTTCCCCATAAGCTGCAGCGGCCCACTCGGCGTAACGCCAGCGATGCCCGGTGAAGTTCGGTTCGACAATCAGCACGGTGTCGAGCGTGTCATTGGCCATAGTCATTATTTTTTTGAAAGCGTACAAAAGGGCATGGTGCCGCGCGGCAAAACGCAAAAACCCCCAAACGCGCCGCACCGCAGCAAACATCAGTCGATATCGCCACACTAGCATTGCCGGACGCTGCGTAACCGCCAAAGTCAGGGTATGGCCCTGGCGAAAAAAGACAGTGAGGCAGCACACACGAGGGCCGATATCGACTACGAGATGGCGCACGGCGCAGGGCGCGCCACGTTACCTTTGCGGAAACCTTGGGCACACATCGCTAATGAAAAGTCACGTCTCGCGGGCAACCCGTTTGCCACGCTCCAACTACAAAAAATCGACCCGACGCGAGGAATGTCTGTGAGAGCAGTTCGCTTACCATTTTCAACCGCGAGCGTGCGTTTCGATCAGGACGCGGCCATCTGGGTCCTGTTGCAACAGATCGTGGTACGAGGTTTCGTCGCGGTCAAGTTCCTGGCCATCGGACGGATCCTCGGACCCGCGGCAATCGGCAGCGTAAGCGTGGCGTTGCTCGCTGTGGCCATAGCAGAGGCGCTGAGCGACACCGGCCTCGCGCAAGCCGTCGTGCAAGGCCGCGAAACGCCGAACCGCTCGCAACTTGGCGCCGTGTGGACGACGCTTGCTTCACGCGGTGTGTTGATCGCGGTCCTGATTGTCTGCGCGGCGCCGCTGATGAACCAGCAGTTTCATCTGGGCGGCTCGCTGCTGCTGTTGCAACTCGCGGCGCTGCTGCCGCTGATTCGCGGCGTGGCGTCGCCCGCCTATTACATCGTTACGCGCGAACGCGGGTTCATGCGCATCGCGGGCGTGGAGATGTCGTCGGCATTCCTCGATTGCGCGATCGGCCTGGCGTTTGCTCTTGGCGGCGCGGGTGCTTATTCGGTTCTGCTTGGCATGGTGGCGGGAGAATCGCTCAAGACGGCCCTGACCTGGACCACCATGTCGCCGCGTCCGCCGCTGCGGTTGTCGTGGAAGGGTATCGGCCATTACGTGAATTTCAGCCGCTGGATCTGGGCAGGCAGCGTGGTGAACCTGCTGCTGAATCAATTCGACAAGGTGATCGTGGCCAAGCTGCTCGGGCCGGCGCAATTGGGCGCGTACCAGATGTCCTCGAAGCTCGCACAAATGCTGCTGGCCGATGCCGCTATCGCCATGTCGCAGTACTTGTTTCCGACCTTCTCCGCGCATCATCGCAAGGATGCGGATTTCGCCGCGCGGCTGTTCCGCCGCTATCTTGCCCTGATCGCGGGTGGCCTCGTGGTGCTGGTGATCTTCCTGCGCTTTGCCGCCGAACCGCTCTTCCAGCTCGTGCTGGGAACGGCGTGGCTGCCCGCTGTGCCGCTGTTCCGCATCTTCGTGGTGAACATGGCCATCGGCGCGATCATCGCGGTGCTGGTGTCGTATCTGCGCGCAGTCGGCCTGCCGAAAGTCGCGACGCATGCGTCCATCATCCAGGCCGTGGTGCTGCTCGTCACCGTGCCGGTCGCAACGCATTTGTGGGGCGTCACCGGCATTGCCTGGGCGATGACCGTCGGCCTTGGCGCCGCCGCCGGCTGGATGCTGTTTCGCATCGTCAGGGAGGCGTGATGCGCATCCTTCATCTCGTTCTTGCACCGCGCCTCTCGGGGGCGGAAGTCCTGGCTAAGGACCTGGCGATTCATCAGCAAAAGAGTGGCGAGATCGTCGGGATGGCGTCGCTGCGGCCGCAACACGACGACTTCGTCATGCTGCGCCGTGAACTCGATGCCAACGGTGTGGAATGCATGTTCCCCAGCGGGTCACACGGCACGCTCGGCAAGCTGTGGCATTTGTACCAGGCGGTTCATCACTATCGCCCCGACGTGGTGTTTGCCCACGCGACCATTCCTGCTTTCTACGTGCGCGCACTGCCGATCGCGGCGCCCGTGGTGTACGTCATGCATTCCGCTACCAACGACTTCGAGCGCGGTTTGTTCCGGCGTATCGAACGGGTGTTGTCGCGGCGCGCGCGCGCGGTGATCGGGGTGTCGCCAGCGAATATCTCCGACTATGTGGCCGCCGTCGGCCAGCATCCGTCGATGCAGCTCATTCCGAATGGCGTGGACATGGCGCGCTTTTCGCCGGGCCTGAACGCCGATCCCGCCGATGACCACGCGCAGATCGTGCAGATCGGGCGTTATACGTCGGTGAAGAACCAGTTGCAGACGGTGCATGCGTTCAACGAAGTGGTCCAGCAGGTGCCGCTTGCGCGCTTGCTGCTGGTCGGCGTGATTGAAGATCCCGCATATTTCACAGCGGTGAAGGATCTTGTGGCGAAGCTCGGGCTCGAGCAGCGGGTCACGGTGGAAGGGCCGCGCTCCGACGTCTCCGACATTCTCTTCAAGGCGAGCGTGTTCGCCATGCCCTCGCGCTCTGAAGGCCATAGCATCGCGTTCCTGGAAGCGCTGGCATCGGGCGTGCCGATCGTCGCCAGCGATATCCGGCCGTTCAGCTTCGCGGCGGATTTCCCGGCCGTGCATCTGCTCGATCCCGAGGACACCTCGACCTATGCACGCGCGCTCGTGATGGCGTTGGGGGAACGGCGTGCGCAGCGGCCGTTAGGTGGCTTGACGCTCGCCGATACCGCCGAACGCTATCTCGCGGTCGCGCGTCAGGTGACGGGCAGCATGGCGGGTGCGGCGGCTTGAGCATAGGGCTGTTAAGGTTGATGCGGAACAAAAAACGCCGGCTGTTCATAGGAACAGCCGGCGTTCTTGTTTTATCGACGCTTGTTCGACGCAATGCGGCGGCGCCGAAGCATCAGTGGTTCAATGAAACAACTTCGTCGCCTGGACCAGCGTGTTGATCACGCCCCATGCAAGCGGCACGATCACATAAATCCAGAACACGCCGAGCAGAAGTTTGTTGGTCGGCGCGGCGTTCAGGTCGTGGTTCAGATTGGTATCGGCGTTCATCGCGTTCTCCGGGCTAGAGTAGGTTCAGTGGATTCATTCTGCCGCGAGTGCGGACGCGCTCATGTGATGTTTCTCGTTCACGCGCCGCACCAGCAGGTTGCAGATGAAGCCGATCACCAAGAGTCCAGCCATGATGTGCAGCGTCGTGGTGTAGGCGTCCGCCTTGACCACGCCATGCGCCACTTCGTACGCGCGAATGTAGTTCACCAGCACGGGACCCGCGATGCCCGCCGCGGCCCACGCCGTCAACAGGCGGCCATGAATGCCCCCCACGTACTTCGTGCCGAACATATCGGCGAGATAGGCCGGGACGGTTGCGAAGCCACCGCCGTACATGGACAGGATCACGCAATACGAGAGCACGAAGAGCGCAACGTTGCCGCTCTGCGCGAACTGCGGCACCAGCAGATACAGCACCGCCCCAAGCGCGAAGAACACGAAGTAGGTGTTCTTGCGTCCGATCCAGTCCGACGCCGATGCCCACACGAAACGTCCGCCCATGTTGAAGAGCGAAAGCAGGCCGACGAAACCGGCCGCGGCCGCAGCCGTAATCGATGCCTTGAAGCTTTCCTGGATCATCACCGACGCTTGTCCCAGCACGCCGATACCCGCCGTCACGTTGAGGAACAGAACGAGCCAGATCAGATAGAACTGCGGTGTCTTCAGCGCCTGGTCGATATGCACGTGATTGCGCGTGATCATCTTGTTGCCGTTGCTTACCGGCGGCGTCCAGCCAGCCGGCGTCCAGTTTGCACGCGGGACGCGGATGGCGAGCGCACCGATCGACATCGAGATGAAATAGATGATGCCGAGCACCACGAAGGTCTCGGTCACGCCGTTGCTGGTCGCGCTCTTGAAGTGGTTCATCAGCGCCACGGAGGCGGGCGCTGCGATCATCGCGCCGCCGCCGAAGCCCATGATCGCCATGCCCGTCGCCATGCCGCGCCGGTCAGGAAACCAGCGGATCAGCGTAGACACCGGCGAGACATAACCGAGCCCGAGCCCGATCCCGCCAATCACGCCGTAGCCGAGATAGACCAGCACGATCTGATGCAGATGCACGCCGAGCGCGGCCACGAGAAAACCGCCGCCGAAGCAGCATGCCGCGGTGAACATGGTGCGGCGCGGGCCGACTTTCTCGAGCCATTTGCCGGCGAACGCTGCTGACAAACCGAGAAACACGATGGCAAGCGAAAAGATCCAGCCGAGTGTGGTGAGCGACCAGTCGTCCGGCGCCGATTCCGTGATCCCGATCACGCGCGTGAGAGGCGCATTGAAGACAGAAAACGCGTAAGCCTGACCAATGCACAAATGCACGGCGAGTGCGGCGGGCGGCACCATCCAGCGTGAAAATCCGGGTTTTGCGACGGTTGCTTCTTTAGAAAAAAATCCGGGCGAACCGGGTATTGTGCTGCCGGTCTGAGAGCTCATTCTGAATCTCCAATCTGGTTTATTTGCGCTGTTTATCGTTTGCTTTTTATAGGCGTACTTCAGCGGCATGTCGGCAGCGCTGCCGACATGCCGCCCAATCGCCCTAGGGCTGTTTGCACGATGAAGGGATGAGAATGCAGGTGATATATGACGTTCAATTTCATAATACTCATGCGCCAGTGCATCCGTACCACCATAGTTAAGCGATCGTCTAGTTGCAATAGGATATCTTCAGACATAAGTATTTGTACCGACAGGGCAACCCTGGTCTTGGCCGGTTTTACTGAGTCCGGATAAGTAAAAAACAGGACTTTCCAATAGACAGCAGGCAGACAGCAGGCAAATATGCGTAATAACGGCTCGGCGCGCGCTTTCTGAAGGGATAAACGAGACTTATCGATGCCGGAAGATTAATTGGCGTTTTCCCAGCAGCAATTTGCATCTGCTGCAGTGCGTATATCCAAGTCTTTGCGACGCGGGTTTCGTGCCCTACCCTGTACGAACGCCGACCGCCTTCCCGGTCAATTCCCTCGCTGTTTTGTACGATCGATCCGGGTCAAAAGAAAACATCAAGGCGTCGCATGAAGGGCGCAGGATTCGCATGGCGGAGGTAGGGCAGCGCCTTCGCTAAACCCCGCGCGTTGCGCTCACGCTGAAGATGATGGACGGTGGACGTAGCGTGTTATCTCACCTTAAGGAGCACGTTCAATGGACACGATCAAGACGAAGGACGGCACGGAGATTTTCTACAAGGACTGGGGTACGGGCAAGACGGTGGTGTTTTCGCATGGATGGCCGTTGAACGCGGACGCGTGGGACGCGCAGATGTTGTTTCTGGTTCAGAAGGGCTACCGGGTCATCGCGCATGACCGGCGGGGACATGGGCGCTCGGGCCAGCCGGGGCGGGGCAACGACATGGACACCTACGCCGACGACCTGGCCGCTGTGCTCGACGCACTGGACGTAAAGGACGCCATGCTGGTGGGCCATTCCACGGGCGGCGGCGAGGTGACGCGTTATATCGGGCGTCATGGGACGGGGCGGGTATCGAAGGCCGTGTTGATCGGGGCCGTGCCACCGTTGATGCTGAAGACGGAAGCTAACCCGGGCGGCTTGCCCAAGGATGTATTCGACGGCATCCGCGCAGGCGTGGCGGCAGATCGCTCGCAGTTCTACAAGGATCTGGCAATGCCGTTCTTTGGCTACAACCGCGACAACGCCAAGAAATCGCAGGGCGTGATCGATTCGTTCTGGGCGCAGGGAATGTTAGGCGGCATCGTGGGGCAGTACGCGTGTATCAGGGAGTTTTCGGAAGTCGATTACACCGAGGACCTGAAGAAGTTCGACGTACCGACCTTGATCCTGCATGGCGATGACGATCAGATCGTGCCGATAGACGCAGCGGGAAGACAGTCGGCGAAGCTGGTCAAGAACGCCACGCTGAAGGTGTATCCGGGCGGCGCGCACGGCATGTGCGTGGTCGAGGCAGAGAAGGTGAACGCGGATTTGCTGGCGTTCGTTTCCAGCTAAATCGAGCTAAATCGAGCTAAAAGGAGGGGACGCGCCGGCGAGAGAAACCGCCGGCGCGGCAACGCTACTTCTTCACCGGATGAGCGCGACGGAACACCATCCATCGCGGTGATTTAAACCTGACGATGCTGACGTAGAGCCAGACGTAGGTGATCGCAAACACCACGACGAAGCAGAACAGATGCAGCGTATGCCGCCAGAACAGCGTGGCGGGAATCACGGCAACGAGGCAGAGCAACCAGAGATAGGGCGAGGTAAGCGAATTGCGCCGTGTGATTTCGCGTGCATTCTGGGCCCCGACTGCCCAGCGCATGAGCCGTTTATAGACCAGCATATGCAGATGCACACCGTCCGGAATTCCCGGCGAAATCCCGCGAATAAACTTCTTCCGATAGATGGAAAAACACGTCTCGAAGATCGGATACATGAACAGCAAGACCGGGAACCACGCTGAGACGTCGCGATTACGCATCACGAGCATGATGGACAGTTCCGCCAGCATGAAGCCGATGAAATAAGCGCCGCCATCGCCGAGAAAAATCAGCCCGGCCGGAAAGTTCCAGATGAAGAAGCCCATCACCGCGCCCATCATGATCAGCGAGGCGGACAACACCACCGGATCGTGGACCTGGAACGCAACGTACGCCAGCGACGCGAACATCATGAACGCGACCATGGACGCGAGTCCGTTGAAGCCATCGATGATATTGATTGCGTTAGCTAAAGCCGCCACCGCGACCACGGTCACGAGACAGGAAATAAGACTGTAGGTCAGCAAGAAGTCCAGCGGCGGAACGCTGATGCGCGTGACCGCGATCCCCAGCACAAAATAGGCAAGCGCGGCCGCGGCCATCGTACAAACCAGGCGCACGACCGGCGTCACCCGCTTGGTGAGATCCTCGACGAGTCCGGAAAAAAACGCCGGCATCCCGCAAGCAACAATGGCCAGGATGCCGCTCGATACAAGCGGATAGGTCCATCGAAGCTGCACGGCCGAGACGGTGAGCCCGACCAGAATTCCGACCCCGCCGATGCGGGGCACGGACCGCGCATGAAACTTCTGTACGCCGGCAAAATCGCTATCGCCGGAAAGGCCTTCGTGCAAATGGGCAAACCGCACGATCAACAGCGTGATGAACAGCGAAACGAGAAAACCGAGCGCAAAACTAAGCATGAAAAAATAACCACTAAAAAGAACGTGTCGGGCAAGGCCCGAACAAAAACGTCAGGCAAAACCCCTCGGATTCTGCGACTGCCAGCGCCAATGATCGGCGCACATACGCTCGATGCCATGCTCCGCCTGCCAGCCGAGCAGCTTCGCGGCGGCGGCCGGATCGGCGAAACACTCGGCGATATCGCCCGGACGGCGAGCCACGAGTTCATACGGCACGGGCTTACCCGACGCCGCTTCGAACGCCTTCACGACGTCGAGCACGCTATAACCCTGGCCCGTGCCCAGGTTCACGACAAAGCTGCTGTCGAGCGATTCCAGCGCATCGAGCGCCTTGATGTGACCGCGCGCCAGATCGACCACATGAATGTAATCGCGCACGCCCGTGCCGTCGTGGGTCGCGTAGTCGCTGCCAAAAATACGCAGGCGCTCAAGCTTCCCCACCGCCACTTGCGCTACATACGGCATCAGGTTGTTCGGCACGCCCGCCGGATCTTCGCCGATCAAGCCGCTTTCATGCGCGCCGACCGGATTGAAGTACCGCAACGTAGCGATGCGCCACGCCGCATCGGAGATTTCCAGATCGCGCAAAACCTGCTCGGCGATAAGCTTCGACTGCCCGTAGGGATTCGTCGCCGACAGCGGAAACGATTCGTCGATAGGCACGCTCTTCGGCACGCCATATACCGTTGCCGACGAGCTGAACACGATCTTCTTCACGTCGCGCGCGCGCATGATGTCGAGCAGCACCAGCAGGCTATCCATGTTGTTACGGTAATACTCGATCGGTTTCGCCACCGATTCTCCTACCGACTTCAACGCGGCGAAATGGATCGCGCCGGTGATCGGGTGTTCGTCGAAGATTCGGGCGAGGGCGGTTTCATCGCGGGCATCGGCTTCGTAGAACGCCAGCGTTTTGCCGGTAATCTGTTCCACGCGTTTCAGCGCCTGAGCGTTGCTGTTCACGAGGTTATCGACCACGACGACGCCGTAACCAACGTTAAGCAATTCGACGCAGGTATGCGAGCCGATAAAACCGGCGCCGCCCGTGACAAGGATCGTGCCCTTCGCGCTTGTGTGACCAGTCATGAATAACGCTCCCGGAGGGTGATTTAGAGTGAAACGCCGGTAACCGCGCGTATTGTGCCTTTATAACGCTCGACGACCACGCTTTCGTCGAATTCGCGCGCGACCTTGGCGCGGCCCGCCACGCCCATTTCAGCACGCGCTGTATAGCTCGATAGCAGCAAGCGCTCGAGTTGCTGCGCGAGGCTGTCGGCGCTTTTTACCTCGCACAGCAAGCCCGTCACGCCGTTTTCGACGACTTCGCGACAGCCGGGGACGTCGGTGGCGACGATCGGGCGTCCCATCGCCGACGCTTCCATCAAGGTTCGCGGCACGCCTTCGCGATACGACGGCAGCACCACGCAATCCGCATTGCCGATAAACGCGCGGACGTCGTGCGCCTCGCCGAGATAATCGATGACACCTTCCCGCTGCCACGCCTGCACTTCGTCCAGCGTGATGGCGCTGGGGTTGTCGACGCCGACGGGTCCGAGCAACTGGAAACGCGCGTACGGATATTTTTGGCGCAGCCGGCGTGCTGCATCGACGTATTCCGCGACGCCTTTATCCCACAGCAGACGGCCAATTAAAATGAAAAAAAAGCCTTCCGTCTGCGGGTTGGCGCGCGGTAGCGGCCTGAAAGCATACTCGCCGAGATCGACACCTTCGCCGTGCAACAGTTGCGCGCGATCGGGATGAACCAGTAAATTCTGGTCGATGAACGCCCGCCGGTCGTCCTGGTTCAGGAACCACACTTCGCGCGGAAACCGGAACGCAAAGCGGTAAAGCCGCTTTGCGACGCTCGCTGTCCGGCTCTTCTGGATGAACACATAACCGAGCCCGGTGGTGACCGCTATGGACGGTATGCGCGCGAATTTTGCAGCGATCGAACCGTAGATATTGGGTTTGATCGTGTAGTGAAACACGATATGCGGCCGGGTCGACCGGTACTCGCGATACAGCGCGGCTAGCGTCCTGAGGTCATCGCGGGGATTCGTCCCCTTCGACGCCACGGGCAACTCCACGCATCGGCAGCCCATTTCCTCGAGCGGCGCGAAGGTACGGTCGCGAGGCGCAATCACCGAGACTTCAGCGCCGCGTTCGATCAGCATCCGCAGCAAGCCGCGCCGGTAGGTGTAGATCGCCCACGCGGTGTTGCAGACAAGGGCAATACGGAGGCGGGATTTCTCTGCGTTCATTCGATCGGTTTTAAAGAGGGCGTTGAATCAGGGGGTTTGTTTCAAGGGCTTAAGCCAGTCAGGCGTGAAACAAGCGCGTTTTCAACGCACGCACAGCGCCGGAAGGCAGCATCAGGTGCGCGATGTTTTTCGCCACGCCGAGCCAGTCGGGCAGGTTCGTCAAGCGCATGTATTTCAGTTGCAGCCGCAGTGTAGACAGCGTCTGTGTCCGGCGTTTCGTCGCGCTGATGCCGTGCTCATTGAGTTCGTAATACACACCGAATTCCGGCAGATTCGCGCAATCGTGACGCTGCATCAGGCGCAAGAACAGATCGAGATCTTCGGCCGCGCGATATTGCGCCCGATAGTTGCCGGCCTCGATCACGGCGGTGACGCGCAGCATCATCGAAGGATGGGAGAAGCACGAGCGCAACAGCATGACGCGGCGAATGGCGGCCGGCTCGGTCGGCGGGCGAAGGTCGAACAGCGGCGCACCCTCCATGCTCACCACGTGCGTCCACATGCCGAGCGCCGCGGTTTGCGGATGTGTCTCCATATACTCGCGCTGCTTTTCCAGCCGGTACGGGGTCGCGAGATCGCCCGCATCAATGCGCGCCGCGTACTTGACACCGCGTTCCGCCAGCGCGGCCACGCCTGTCTGCAGCGCCAGCTCTATGCCGCCATTGCGCGGCATCCGCAGGACTTCGATCACCAGATTCGCGACCGTTGGCGCGACGATGGGCGGCAGGCTGCCATCGTCGACGATCAGCACGCGCACCGGCGCGCGCTCGCAGAAGGACGCGAGCGTGCGGTCCAGGTCGTGCTGGGCGTTGAACACCGGGATCAGCACGGCGACGTCGTCGAGCGTGAGCAGTTGAGCGGGCGTCGTAGGCGTCATACCTGCAGCTTGAAGCGGATGTAATAAAAATTGACCGACGCCGCCGCGAGATACCCTGCCGCCAGCCCGGTCAGTGCGCCGTAGCTGCCCATGCGCGGAATCGCGATCAGGTTGACGACAAAGGCCACCGCGAGCGCCAGCAGCCACTTCGCGAGCAACACGAATTTCGCCTGGTATTTAAGCACGACGAGGTTCCCGATCGCTTCGATACCCGCCGGCACCGAGAGCCACACGGCCCAGCGGAAAATGCTGATGGAATCCGTATAAGCCGGCCCGAACACGCGCGAGATGATGAACCCGGCCAGCAGGTCGAGCACGATCGCGCCGCCGATCATCAGCACTGCCGTCATCGCGATCAACCGGCCGACGTTGCGCTTGAGTTGCACGGCATCGTGCACGCGATACACGAACGCCGGCGCGATGGTCTGCGCGAGCATCAGCGCGAGCGTGATCCAGTTTTCGTTGAGTTGCTGCGCAGCGGAATAACGGCCGAGATCGGCGAACGAGATGTGGCGCTCGAGCATGAGCCGGTCCAGCTTCAGGAACAGGTACATACAAATGAGGCCGAGCCAGAACACCGTTCCCGCGCTGGCGAAATGACGGAACAACGAGCGGTCGACGTGCCAGCCGAGCTTGCCGCCGTGTCGATGGATGTAATACAGCATCAACACCCCGCCGATAACCGCCGCTTCCAGCGCCCACAGCCAGCCGAAGCGCGCCGGGCTTGCTGCCGCGCGCACGAGCACGTACACGAGCGCGGCCTTGGCGACCGCCGTGAGCATGCTGGTGAGCAGTTGCGGCTTGCTGTACGTCATGCTTTGCAGCCACGCGTTGATCACGCCGACAAACGGCTCGCGGAACAGCATGGTCACGGTGAGACCGGCGAGCATGGCGCCGACCAGGGGATCGGTGAAACCCGCTGCAATGCCGATCCACGTCACAATCCACGTTACAAGCAGCGCGGCTGCGGACACGCCCATGCGCAACACGAATGCGCTGCCGAGCACCGTGCCGAGCTGGCCTGCCGGGCGATTCACGATGGTCGGCACGAGGATCTCGGCGCCGCACACCCAGGTGATGGGCGAGAGCACGAGCAGCAGCGTGTTGGCGTATTGCCATTTGCCGAAGACGTCGGGGCCGAAGTAGCGCGCGAGCAGTCCGCTGATGGCGATGGCGACCGCGATCTGGGTAAGACGTTCGAGACCGAGCCAGACGATGTTCGCCAGCGCCTTGGTGATGTCGGGGTTCGTGATCCGTTTCAGCATCCGTGGGCGGTGCCTGAGGTTGTCGTGGCGGTCGTGGTTCGTGTGGCCATAGGCATGGCGCTTGCGGTAAAACACTCGCCCGGACTTGCCGCGTTCCTGTCGGGAGCCGTCAAACAACGTGCGGTTTCCCGCCATTCGATGTGACGTTTGTACTTCGCGGTGAAAAAGCGTCCGGGCATTGGATTAGAATATTTGCGCAGGTCCGCGCGGAAAGACTGCGATTATAGGTGCGAAAAGTGCACGCAACCGCGTGGTTGATGCTCGCGGAGAGATCGCTGGGAATTCGCAACCCGGATCGAGGCTGTGCTATATGACGCGCAATACGAATTTCTTTCGTTATTTTTTCACGCGTCGTCCGGTATCGTTTCTAGCCGTTCGCGCGTTGGCCGAATTGCATGAGTTTGACCACGCGTTTGACCACGCGTTTGGCCGCGCGGTTGGCCACGTATCGGCCCGCGTCGGGCGACGGCGGGTTTTTATCGCCAGCAACAGGTCTGCATCGAGGGGTCTTCATGACCCGGGACGCTTCGGGATGCCCCGGAACCATTTAAATTATTAGTCAGGTAGCCATTCCATGAGCCAGTCACCGCAAGTACCAGTTACCCAGTCCATTTTCAAGGCCTACGACATTCGCGGCATTGTGGGCAAGACCGTCGATGCCGGCGTCGCGCGCAACATTGGCCGCGCGTTTGGCAGCGAGATCAGGAAGCAGGGCGGCGACTCGGTCGTCGTGGCGCGCGACGGCCGTTTGTCCGGGCCGGAACTCGTTGGCGCGCTTGCTGACGGCTTGCGCGAAGCCGGCGTGGACGTTGTCGATATCGGCATGGTGCCGACGCCTGTGGGTTATTTCGCGGCCAGCGTGCCGCTCGCGCTGCCTGCGGGCGAGCGTCGCGTGGATTCGTGCATTGTGGTGACGGGGAGCCACAATCCGCCGGACTACAACGGTTTCAAGATGGTTCTGCGTGGCGCTGCGATCTACGGCGACCAGATTCAGGCGCTGTATCAGCGCATCGTGAACGACGACTTCACAAGCGGTGCGGGCACGTACACCGAGTACGACATCCAAGAGGTCTACCTTGAGCGCATTGTCAGCGACATCAAGCCTGCGCGCCCGATAAAGATCGTGGTCGATGCCGGCAACGGTGTGGCCGGCGATCTCGCGCCGCGTTTGTTCAAGGCGCTGGGGTGCGAACTGGTCGAGTTGTTCACGGATATCGACGGTACGTTCCCGAATCACCATCCTGATCCGGCGCACCCGGAAAACCTGCAGGACGTGATTAAGGCGTTGAAGGAAACGGACGCGGAAATCGGTTTTGCCTTCGATGGCGACGGTGATCGTCTGGGCGTGGTCACGAAAGACGGGCAGATCATTTATCCGGATCGTCAATTGATGTTGTTTGCGCAGGAAGTGTTATCGCGCAACAAGGGCGGGCAGATTATTTATGACGTGAAATGCACGCGAAATCTGGCGAAGTGGGTTCGCGACCAGGGCGGTGAGCCGGTGATGTGGAAGACGGGGCACTCGTTGGTCAAGGCGAAATTGCGGGAAACGGGTGCGCCGTTGGCGGGCGAGATGAGTGGGCACGTGTTTTTCAAGGATCGCTGGTATGGCTTCGACGACGGCCTTTATACCGGCGCGCGGATGCTGGAAATCCTCTCGCGGGTGGCTGATCCGAGCAAGTTGCTCAATGATTTGCCGAACTCGCTGTCGACGCCCGAGTTGCAGCTGAAGCTGAATGAAGGTGAGAATTTCGAGTTGATCGCGAAGATGCAGAAGAACGCGAAGTTTACGGGCGCGGATGATGTGCTGACTATCGATGGATTGCGGGTGGAGTATCCGGATGGGTTCGGGCTTGCGCGCTCATCGAATACGACGCCGGTCGTTGTTATGCGGTTTGAGGCTGACAGCGAGGACGCGCTGAAACGTATTCAGGAAGATTTTCGTCGGGTGATTTTGGCGGAGAAGGCCGACGCTCAACTTCCGTTCTGATTTTTCTGCTTGCGCCAGGGGGTGTTTGCTCGCGCCGGTGGACGGTTTTTGGGGTCTGCCGGGGCGGGTGGTCTTGGTTCTGTGCCGGGTTGGTCGGTTCTGGGGTTTGCGGTGAGGGGGCAATGCCGGGTTGCTGCTGCTCAGGCTTGCGGTCGGTTTAAGTTGGCTGATTTCTTTATCACTATTAGCCACGGTGCGTGGCGGCACACGTCATTTCTTGGTCCAAAGCCGAAAGCGACAAAGAAACGAAGCAAAGAAAGCGCTTTCCAACCACGGGCGAGTTAGTGTCCCTAGCGTGCAGTTTTATTGTCTCTGGCATTTAAATAGCACGGCGCTCGCAAGAACCACGGATGCTTGAACCCCTGCTTCTCGCGAATCCTGACACGAGCACGCTTCGCCCCCAACGCTCTCGGGCAAGCACCGCGCCCCACGGACCATGACGGCCTCACGTGTGCTGGTTGCCTCATTTCCGGGCGGGTTGGCTACGTGATCCGCGTGCTTCTTTTCTGAGGTGGTTGTACGCGGATAGCGCGGGATGTCCCTTGGACAGGTTCAACTGGTTCAATCACTGGTGGCGAAGCCTGTGGGTATAAAGGCCGAAAGCAGCAACCCGGCATTGACCCCGACCACTACGCTGCGAGCACAGCCCAAAACCGCGAGCGCGAGCGAAAACCACCCCCAAACCCGAGCGCCAGCGGTAAACTCCGGCCATCTCAAATTGTCCACGCGCCGTCCAATCCGACGGCGCCCACCGTGTCCAGCGTGCAAAAGATCTTGATTGTCCGGGTGTCGTCGCTAGGCGACGTCGTCCATAACATGCCGGCCATCGCCGATATCCACCGCCTTCACCCCGATGCCCAGATCGACTGGCTGGTCGAAGAGAGCTTCACGGATCTCGTCGAACTCGTCGACGGCGTGCGCCGCGCAATACCGTTCTCGCTCCGGCGCTGGCGCAAACGCCTCTTTTCCTTCGATAACTGGCGCGAAATTCAACGCTTCCGACGCGCACTCGCAGCCGAAAAATACGACCTCGTCATCGATTGCCAAGGGCTCATCAAAACCGCATGGGTCGCGAGCTGGGCGCGCGGCACGCTCGTCGGGCTGGGCAATCGTACCGACGGCGCCGGTTACGAATGGCCCGTGCGCTTTTTCTACAATAAACGCGTGCCCATCGAGCCGCGCACCCACGTCGTCGAGCGCACCCGGCAACTGGTGGCGGCCGCGCTCGGCGATCCGCACCCGGAAGTGACGGACACAATCAAATTCGGCATCGATACCCGCCGCGCCGCGCTGGCCTTATCGCAGGCGGATTTGAACCTGCCAGTGCCCTACGTGGTGTTTGTCCACGCCACGTCGCGCGCCGATAAACAATGGCCCGATACCGCGTGGATCGAACTCGGCCAGACGCTGATCCGGCGCGGAGTATCGATCGTGCTGCCGTGGGGCAGCGACGCCGAACGCGAAACCAGCGACAAGCTGGCGAAAGAGTTCGGTGCGGCAGCAGTCGTGCCGCCCAAGCTCTCGCTGCCGGCAGTGGTCGGCCTGATCGACGGCGCAGCAGCGACAGTGGGCGTGGACACGGGACTCGTGCACATCGCGGCGGCGCTGAAGCGGCCGACCGTCGAGTTGTACAATTTCTCGACCGCCTGGCGCACCGGCGGTTACTGGTCGCCGCACGTGGTGAATCTCGGCAGTGCCAGTCAGCATCCGACGCTGCAGCAAGTCAAGGCGACGCTCGCGGGCTTTGGACTGCTTTGAGCGACGAACACGAGCGGCAGAGGGTGACGCAGGGGCAGCCGAATGCATAAGGAACCGCCTCGATTGACCGATGCGCGTTCACGCAACCCGGCGGTTTGAGGCCCGGTTGAGGCTCGATTTGAGGTCCATCAACGGCCCGCCTTTCACGCAGCGGATTTTGCAGTCGGTTTGAGCGAAAATGCAGCGCGCCCGGTCGGCGCAACGATGCTCGAGGCGTGAATCGAAGTGAATCGAGTCATAGCTGACCGAAGCCGAAGCTAACTGGGCCCGCTCATCCAAACAATCGAAGGCACATGACCGAATCTCAAATTATCGAAGTCGCCTCCGCCGACTGGCAGGGCCAGCAACTCTCCGTGCCCCGCGAGGCGTTGCTGGCCGGCGTCGAGCGCGGCAAGGTCCTGTATTTCCCGCATCTGGCGTTTGCCATCGAAGGCGGTGAACGCGCGCTGCTCGACCCGAAGGTCGCCGATCCCGAGCGCAAGAACATCAGTCTCGCGCCCAACGGTGGCGCGCTCGTCGGTGTGCTCGGCGACGCTGTCATGCAATCCGCCGTGCGGGCGTTGATCGCGCGATATCAGGCCAACGCGCGCTCGCTGGTCGACGGGCTCTTCCCCGAATATCGCGGCAAGTTGCGGGTGGCGCCGACGAGCCTCCGGCTGCATCGCGTGGAAACGCGCGAGACGTCATGGCGCAAGGACGACAGCCGTCTTCACGTCGATGCATTCCCGTCGCGGCCGAATTATGGCGAGCGCATCCTGCGCGTGTTCACCAACGTCAATCCCGATGGCGCGCCGCGTGTGTGGCGCGTCGGCGAGCCGTTCGAGGACATGGCAAAGCGTTTTCTGCCCGCCATCAAAGCGCAGGTTCCCGGTTCGGCATGGCTCATGAACCTGTTGCACATCACCAAGACACCCCGCAGCGAATACGACCACCTGATGCTTCATCTGCATGACGCCATGAAGGCGGATCTTGGCTATCAATCGAAGTCGCCGCAACAGGAAATGCCGTTCCCGCCCGGTTGCGTGTGGGTGTGTTTCTCCGATCAAACCTCGCACGCCGTCATGTCCGGCCAGTACATGCTGGAGCAAACCTTCTTCCTTCCCGTCAATGCCATGGCCCAGCCCGACTGCGCGCCGCTCGGAATCCTGCAGCGTTTGAAAGGCAGGGCGCTGGTTTGAGCGCCGCCTGGTTTTTTGGGCGTTCCCGCGTGCCGGGTTCCGTGGGCTCGGACTCGCATTTCTGCGTGTACCGAGAACAATCGTTGCCGTCGGTCGACTGTCGCGAGGACGGCCGATGCTGAGGCTCGTGTATCGCGCGTTATGGTGGCTCGTCGCGCCGCTCGCCGTGCTGCGCCTCTTGATCCGCTCGCGGCGGGAAAGAGGGTATCGCGAACATATCGGCGAGCGGTTTGGCTTTGGTCCCGCGCGTCGTGCCGACGACCTCGCGCCGCTGATCTGGGTCCACGCGGTGTCTGTTGGCGAGACACGCGCGGCGCAGCCGCTGATCGAAGCGTTGCAGCAGGCGCATCCCGATGCCCGCATTCTGCTCACGCACATGACGCCGAGCGGACGCGCGACCGGCGTGCAGCTCTACGGCGAGCGTGTTTCACGCAGCTATCTTCCCTACGATTCGCCCTCGCTGGTGCGGCGGTTCTTGCGGGCGTGGCGGCCGTCGCTGGGCATCGTGATGGAGACGGAGGTGTGGCCGACGCTCATCGACGAATGCAAGCGGGCCGACATCCCGCTCGTGCTGACCAATGCGCGGATGTCGGCGCGCTCATTCAAGCGCGCGGCGAAATTCGGCAATGCGACGCGCGAGGTGTTCGGCGGATTTACGCGCGTGCTGGCGCAGACCCAGTCCGATGCAGACCGCCTGAGCGCGCTGGGTGCGCGCAATATCGCGGTGCTCGGCAACCTGAAGTTCGACATGACCGCGCCGCCCGAGCTTTATGCGCGCGGCCACGCGTGGCGCGCGGCGATCGGGGAGCGCCCGGTGTGGGTGGCCGCGAGCACGCGCGAGGGTGAGGAAGCGCTTGTGCTGCAGGCGTTCACGACCTTGCGGACCCGCGTACCCGATGCGTTGCTGATTCTCGTGCCGCGCCATCCGCAGCGGTTCGACGAAGTGGCGGTGTTGATTGATTCAGCGGCGTTGTCCTATGTGCGGCGTTCGGCCTGGGCGGGACGCGTGGCGGCGGCGGGATCGGGAATCGATGCGGCGCCGGTTTTGCCTTCGGACGTCAACGTGCTGCTCGGCGATTCGATGGGCGAAATGAGCGCGTATTACGCGGCGTCGGATCTGGCGTTTATTGGCGGGAGTTTGCTGCCGCTGGGCGGGCAGAACCTGATCGAGGCATGCGCTGCGGGCGTGCCGGTGCTGATCGGACCGCACACGTTCAATTTCACGCAAGCGACGAATGACGCGATCGCGGAAGGCGCTGCGCTGCGGGTAAGCGATCCAGCGGCGCTGGCGCGCGACCTGCGCGAGCTTTTCACCGATAAACCCCGCCGGCTGGCCATGAGCGCGGCCGCGTCAGCGTTTGCGGCGAAGCACCGCGGGGCGACGGCGAGGACAGTGGCGATGCTGGGGGCGTTGTTGTTGGACAAAGAACACGAAGTTTAACCGCTTGCTTCCCGGGGCTACTTCGAGACATCCAAGGCAACTCCCTTTAAGGAAAAAAATTATGGGTGATGGAGGGACGTTTGGGCATATTCCGGGGATAGCGGTCGGCGATAAGTTTGAAAGCTACGTCGCAATGCACGCGATTGGATTGCACAATCGAGTCCAAGGCGGAATATCGGGCGTGGCTAAGCAGGGCGCTGAGTCAATTGTTATCTCCGGTGGTTAAGAAGACGATCAAGATTTTGGCGACGAAATCATTTATACAGGGCAAGGTGGTCGCAACGCGGCTGGCAAGCATATAAAAGACCAGCAATTAAAGCGCGGAAACCAGGTCTTGGTGGTGAGCGAGATCGAAGGGCTTCCGCTAAGAGTTATTCGCGGTGCTGATCGCAAAAGCGAATTTGCGCCTGAAAGTGGATATCGCTACGACGGTTTATTTCAAGTTGAAAGCCATTGGTGCGAGACCGGCAAGTCGGGTTTCAAGATATGGCGTTTCCGATTGCTCAAAATCGACGATGGCGAGAGCACTAGCGCTCAGAACGCCAAGCCGATTATCGCGATACCTACAGGCAACAACACAACGCCCGGTCGAGTCAGCAGCACGATGCAACGAATCGTTCGGGACACGGTTTTAGCGAGGCGCCTTAAATTCTTTTACCGGCATAAATGCCAGGCGTGTGGCACCCGACTCGAAAGTGCAGGCGGACCTTATATCGAAGCAGCACATATTCGCCCGCTGGGCAGGCCACATAACGGCCCAGATGTTTGGGAAAACATCCTGTGTCTTTGTCCGAATCATCATGTGATGTTCGACTTGGGTGCTTTCTCGATTGCGGACGATTTTTCGTTGATAGGTATTGCTGGAAAGCTCACTGTAGCCAATGACCACACCATTGGTTTGGCGCATCTGGCATATCACCGCGAACACTTTTTAAATCTGCCCAACAAAACATCGCAATTGAAATAATCTTGTCGGTTGACTTGAGTCAACGATAAATCAGTCGTTGCGTTGGCGCGCGATGTCGCCAACGCCTAACCCCGCTTCTGCAAGATCCGCGTCACGCACGCGGCAAACCGTTCATTGCTCGCTTCCAGGCCATACTCCCGCGCTCGCGCCAGCGCCTCACGCGTAAATCCATCACGCAGGGCGTGATCCGACAACAGCCGCGACAGCGCCGCCGCCATGGCGTCCACATCGCCGACAGGAACCAGCAGCCCGAACCGGCCATCGTCCAGAATCTCTCGCGGCCCCGTTGGGCAATCGGTCGAAATCACCGGCTTGCCGAGCGCGAGCGCCTCGAGCAACACCATCGGCATGCCTTCGTAACGCGAACTGAGCACCAGCGCGCTCGCCCGCGCCACAACCGCGTGCGGATTGTTCCGATAGCCCGTGAAATGCACCCGGTCGCCAATCCCCAACTCCACCGCCAACGCTTCCAGTTCGCTGCGAAACCCGCCATCGCCGACTATCACCAGATCTTCCTGCAGCGCGCCACCAGCAAACGTTTGAGCAAGCTGCGCGTAAGCGCGCAGCAAGGTCCGGTGATCCTTCTGGATTTCATCGAGCCGCGCCACCGAAACGATGTACGGCCCCAGGCATGGCGGCTTTTCCACATACGCTGCGTTCTCGCGAATCCGGTCGATATCGATCGCATTCGGCAGCACAAACACGTTGCGCAGATTGCCGTTGAACAGCGCGCTCGCTTCATCCGCCATGTGGCGGTTCAGCGCCGCGATGCCGTCGTAGCGCTCGTATTGCGTCAGCAGGCGCTTCATTTTCCGGGGCCGGCCTCCGAGCCGTGCATCGAAGCTGAAGTGGTTCACGCCGAGCCACGCCATGCCGAATTGGCCGGCCAGACGGCGCAGCGACATGTCGAAGTCGACGATGATTTCGTGGCGTTGCGCGAGTTCAGCCACACGTGTCTTGACGTAGGGGCGCACGGCAAGCGTGTTGAAGATGTCGCGGCCGATCCGGCCGAGCTTGCTCAACTGATGTGCATAACGACGTGCCTGGAACACGTTGAGCCAGGGTTTGTCGGTGAGAATTTCGATGCCGACATCCGCCGGAATCTGCGCGCGGAAACGCTGCTCGAACGCCGGCGAAGAAAACATCACGGACAGCGTCACCGCAAAGCGCGCACGGTCGTAGATGCGCAGCCACTGCATCAGCGACGATTCAATGCCGCCGTCGTTGAAATCCGCGACGTGGAACAGCACGGCAATGCGCTTCGACGAGGATTGCGCCATGGGTGCCGGCGACGCCGCAGGCGACGATTTCAACCGGACGGCGTTGTCGCGAGTAAGGAGCATGTCAGGGCTGTCGATCAGAGGTCTCCGAAAAACGGGCCTATGGCCGTAAAAAAGTGCAAGGCGACATGCTATCGCACTCGATAGGGTGAGAACAGGTGCTTTCAGGCGCCCACACCTGCATTCAGACCGCGAGCAGGCCCTTCTTTTCAATGAAGCGAACCACGTGGTCAAGCCCTTCAAGCGCCTTCAGGTTGCACATAACAAATGGGCGTTCTCCGCGCATCTTGCGCGCATCGGAGGCCATGATGTCGAGATTTGCGCCTACATACGGCGCGAGATCAATCTTGTTGATGACCAGCAGATCCGACTTGGTGATGCCCGGGCCGCCCTTGCGGGGAATTTTTTCTCCGCCGGCGACATCGATCACGTAAATGGTCAGATCCGACAATTCAGGGCTGAAGGTGGCCGCGAGATTATCCCCGCCCGATTCGATGAACACGATGTCCGCGTCCGGGAAACGTTCGATCATCTGGTCGACGGCTTCAAGGTTGATCGACGCGTCTTCGCGGATCGCCGTGTGCGGGCAGCCGCCCGTTTCCACACCCATGATGCGCTCGGCCGGCAACGCGCCCGCGACCGTAAGCAGGCGCTGATCTTCTTTCGTGTAGATGTCGTTGGTGATCGCGACGAGATCGTATTTCTCGCGCATCGCCTTACAGAGCATTTCGAGCAGCGTGGTCTTGCCCGAGCCGACCGGGCCGCCCACCCCCACGCGCAAGGGCGGCAGTTTCTTGGAGCGGCGGGCAGCGGCGGAGTAGACGGGTGCGTTCATGGTTTTTTTAAGAGCGGAATAAGCGCGAGTACTGCGACTCGTGGCGCGCGGAGAGAATACCGAGTTGCGGCGCGAAGGTGGTGATCTCGTCGGGCGAGGTGGCGAGCGCGCGTTGCACGGCGGTGTCGATCGGTTCGCGCAACGCGACGATGATTCGTTGGCCTGCGATCTGGCCCAGGGGGACCGCTTTCAGCGCGGCCGCGGCCTGGTTTTCGACCCAGGCGAAGGCATAGGCGGCAAGGGCGGCATCGGGGGCGGCATTGTGCGCGTAGGCGGCGAAGGCGAATGCTGTCGGCTGCGAAATCGGTTTGATGGCGTTCAGCGTTGCGAGGCGCGCGGCATCGCCCCATTCGAGCTGTGTGCACAACTGCGCAAGCGACCAGCCCATTTGCTGTGTCTCGCGGCGCAATTCCGCCGACTCGCGGCTGGCGAGGAATTCTTCATCGGCAGTGGCGAGGACTTCGGCTTCGTGATTACGCCAGCGGGTCATCTGGTGCGCGAGGAATGGCAATTCGCCGCGCGCGAGCACGTTAGTCAAACCGCTGGCAATCCAGTCGCGAGCGGTGTCACCGTTGTGGATGAAACCATGTTCTATCGCCGACTCGAGACCCTGCGAATAACTGAACGCGCCGATAGGCAATGCCGGCGACGCCAGATGAAGCAGGGCAGTGAGCTCAGCGGTGCGCATGGCCGTGGTCGTGATCGTGGCCTTCGTGGCTGCACTGCGAGTGGTCGCCGTGATCGTGGCCTTCGCCGTGGTCATGCGCGCCGTGACTATGGCTATGACCGTGCGCGCCGTGCTCATGCGCATGCCCGTGATGTTCATCGAAGACCTTTTGCGCGAGCGCGTAGTCCTCTACAAACGTCTCGTCATGCCCATGCTTATGACCGCCGCCATACGCACCCGTCTCTGGTTGGAACGCAGCCGTCGCGTGCGCAACATGCGCGCCGAGACGCTTCAGCATGTCTTCCAGCACGGGATCGGCTTCCAGTTTCAACTGGCCCGCGCTCACTTCCACGGGCGTGTGTCGATTCCCCAGATGATAGGCGGCGCGCGTGAGCGTAATGGCATCGTGAGCATGCACGACCAGCACATCCTGTGCAGCCGCGATCACGCGCACGAGGTCGCCATCGTCGGCGACGAGCATATCGCCATCGCGCAGCACCGTGCCGCGCGGCAGCACCAGTGCCACTTCTTCACCGTTATCCAGCGTGGCAGCGAGGCGGCTTTTGCAGCGCTCATCGAAGGGCAGGGTGAGCGTCGGCGCGCGCTTGATCAGCGGCGCGGCCAGTTTCGCTTCGATACGTTTATCGATCGTGCGCATGAAAATCTCAGCAAAGGTACTTAAAACAGGAAGTAGCGCTGCGCCATCGGCAAAACGGTTGCCGGCTCGCAGGTGAGCAACTGGCCGTCGGCTACAACCTGGTACGTTTCCGGATCGACGGTAATCGACGGCCTGTACGCATTGTGAATCATGTCGGCCTTCGAGATGTTCCGGCAGTTCTTCACCGCGACCACTTGCTTGCGCAAACCATACCGTTCGCCGACGCCATCATCCAGCGCCATCTGCGAAACGAACGTGAGGGAAGTCTTCCCCAACGCGCCGCCGCGCGTTGCAAACATCTCGCGATAATGCACCGGTTGCGGCGTCGGAATCGATGCGTTCGGGTCGCCCATCTGGGCCACCGCGATCATGCCGCCTTTGAGGATCATTGCAGGCTTCACGCCGAAGAACGCCGGTTCCCAGAACACGAGATCGGCCCACTTGCCCGGCTCGATGGACCCCACTTCATGCGCGATGCCGTGCGTGATGGCCGGGTTGATCGTGTACTTGGCGACGTAGCGTTTTGCGCGGAAGTTGTCGTTACGCGATGAGTCTTCCGGCAGCGCGCCGCGTTGCGTTTTCATCTTGTGCGCCGTCTGCCACGTGCGCATGACGACCTCGCCGACGCGGCCCATTGCCTGCGAATCCGACGACAGCATGGACAACGCACCGAGGTCATGAAGAATGTCTTCAGCGGCAATCGTCTCGCGACGAATCCGCGATTCCGCGAACGCAATATCTTCCGCAATCGATGGATCGAGGTGATGGCAGACCATCAGCATGTCGAGGTGTTCATCGAGCGTGTTGATGGTGTACGGGCGCGTCGGATTCGTCGATGAAGGCAGCACATTCGACTCGCCGCAGACCTTGATGATGTCGGGTGCGTGCCCGCCGCCTGCGCCTTCCGTGTGATATGTGTGGATCGTGCGGCCTTTGAACGCGGCCACCGTCGTTTCGACAAAACCCGCTTCGTTCAACGTGTCTGTGTGGATGGCGACTTGCGTGTCGGTATCGTCGGCAACGGATAAACAGTTGTCGATTGCAGCAGGCGTCGTGCCCCAGTCCTCATGCAGCTTCAGCCCGATCGCACCGGCCTTGATCTGCTCGATAGCCGGCGCCGGCAAACTCACGTTGCCCTTGCCGAGAAAGCCAAGGTTCACCGGCCAGCCATCGGCGGCTTGCAGCATGCGTTCGAGATGCCACGGTCCCGGCGTACAGGTCGTGGCGTTCGTGCCGGTCGCGGGACCGGTGCCGCCGCCGAGCATTGTCGTGATGCCGGAGGCCAGCGCCTCATCAATTTGCTGCGGGCTGATGAAGTGAATATGCGAGTCGATACCGCCCGCCGTCACGATCATGCCTTCACCGGCAATCACTTCGGTAGCCGCGCCGATTGCAATCGTCACGCCCGGCTGAATATCCGGATTGCCCGCCTTGCCGATCGCAAACACGCGCCCGTTCTTGATGCCGATATCCGCCTTCACGATGCCCCAGTGATCGAGGATCAGCGCGTTCGTCACCACTGTATCCACCACGTCAGCGTGCACGCGCTGCGACTGGCCCATGCCGTCGCGAATCACCTTGCCGCCGCCGAATTTCACTTCTTCGCCGTAGGTCGTGAAGTCGCGTTCGACTTCGATCAGCAGGTCGGTATCGGCGAGACGCACGCGGTCGCCGGTGGTCGGGCCGAACATCTCCGCGTAGGCGCGGCGTCCGATGCGTAGCGTCATAGTGCTGGTCCTAAAGAGAAGTTCAAAGCGGGCCCATCACGAGGCCATTGAAGCCGTACACCGTGCGGTCGCCCGCCAGTGCGACGAGTTCGACCGTGCGTTCCTGACCGGGCTCGAAGCGCACGGCCGTACCCGACGCAATGTTCAGCCGAAAGCCTCTTGCCTTGTCGCGTTCGAAGGTAAGCGCCGTGTTGACTTCGTAGAAATGAAAATGCGAGCCGACCTGCACAGGCCGGTCACCTGTATTCGATACCGTCACGGACACCGTCTCGCGGCCCGCGTTGAGTTCGTGTTCACCATCGTCGATCAGATATTCGCCGGGAATCATGCGCGGCTCCTTTTAGCGTGCTGCACGTTCAGGGAATCGGATGGTGGACGGTCACGAGCTTGGTGCCGTCGGGGAAGGTGGCTTCGATCTGGATGTCCGGGATCATTTCCGGCACGCCGTCCATCACGTCGTCGCGGGTGAGCAGCGTAGTGCCGTAGTGCATGACATCGGCAACGGTGCGGCCGTCGCGCGCCGCTTCCATCAGCGCCGCCGAGATGAACGCGATAGCTTCCGGATAATTCAGCTTCAGCCCGCGTGCGCGACGCCGTTCGGCGAGCAGCGCGGCGGTGAAGATCAGCAGCTTGTCTTTTTCGCGGTGGGTGAGCTTCATGGGTTCGCAGCGTGATTTAGGTAGGTGTCAATTTTGAAAGAATCCTAGCATTGCAACCCTACGATTTCATTGGATGAACTTGCGCAACTCGATGGTCGTCGGCCGCTCGAAAATCTCCTCCGGCGTGCCGCTTTCCCACACGCGTCCCTGATGCATGAACACGACCTTGTTCGACACACGCCGCGCGAAGCGCATCTCGTGCGTGACCATGATGAGTGTCATGCCATCGGCGGCGAGGCTTTCCACTACAGCCAGCACTTCGCCCACCAGTTCAGGATCGAGCGCGGAGGTGATTTCGTCGCAAAGCAGGACCGTGGGCTTCATTGCAAGCGCACGCGCGATGGCCACACGCTGTTGCTGTCCACCAGACAGTTGCTCGGGATAGGCGTTGAATTTATCGGCGAGACCGACCCTCTCCAGCACTTGTTCAGCGGTGGCGCGCGCCTTCGCCTTGTGGACTTTCTTGACCACGGTCTGCGCGAGCATCACGTTTTGTCCCGCGGTGAGATGCGGAAACAGGTTGTACTGCTGGAACACCATGCCAACCTTCAGGCGCAATGCACGCAGATCGGCGTGACGGGCATCCATGTGTTCGCCATCGATTTCAATCGACCCTTCATCGATACTTTCCAGTCCGTTCAACGTCCGCAGCAAGGTACTTTTACCCGAGCCGCTGCGTCCGATGATTGCTACCACCTGTCCCGATTCCACCGAAAAATCGATGCCCTTCAGGACCTGGTTCGCGCCGAACTGCTTCTTGAGGTTTTGAGTTTCAACGAGCGGCATTCCATTTCCTTTCGAGCGTGCGCGCGTAGCGGGTAAGCGGATAACAAATCACGAAGTAGATCACCGCGACCAGGCCATAGACCACGAATGGCCTGAATGTAGCGTTCGAAATCATCGTGCCGGCTTTAGTGAGTTCGGTGAAGCCGATGATCGAGACGAGCGCCGTGTCCTTCACGGCTTGCACACCGAAGCCGACCGTCGGTCCGATAGCGATGCGTGTGGCTTGCGGAAGAATCACGTGGCGCAATTGCTCGAAGTAATTCATCGCGAGACTGGACGACGCTTCCCATTGCCCCTTGGGAATCGCTTCCACGCAGCCGCGCCAGATTTCGGCGAGATACGCGCTGGTGAACAGCGTGAGGCCGACAGTTGCCGCTATCCACGGCTGAACTTCTACGCCGAGCAGCGGTAAACCGAAGAATACGAGGAACAGTTGCATCAAAAGCGGCGTGCCCTGGAAGATCTCGATGTAGAGCTTCACGATGGTCCGCAGCACGCGCGAACTCGACACGCGCATGACAAGCAGCACGAAGCCCACGATCCCGCCGGCGACGAACGACACGATCGACAGCACGATCGTCCAGCGCGCCGCAAGCAGCAGGTTGGTGAGGATCTGCTCGAAGGTGAATTCGATCATCGGGCACCTCGCAGATTGCGTGCGAACAGGCGTTTGCCTGCTTCGTTGAGCAAGAAGCGCAAGAGGATCGCCATCACGAGATACGCGGCCGTGATCAGAAAATATGTTTCGAACGCGCGGAAGTTGCGCGACTGGATGTAGCTCGCGGCGTAGGTCAGGTCGGCAACGGATATCTGCGATACCACCGCCGAGCCGAGCATGGTGATCACGATCTGGCTGCTCAGCGCCGGGAACACCTTGGCGATGGCTTGCGGCAACACCACGTGCCGGAACGTCTCGCCACGTGTCATGGCTAGCGACGCCGCCGCTTCAAGATGCCCCTTCGGCACGGCCGCGATGCCCGAGCGGATGATCTCCACCGAATACGCGCCAAGATTGAGCGTCATCGCGAGCACGGCGGCGACGTATTCATCGATACGAATACCCAGCGCCGGCAGCCCGAAGAACACGAAGAACAGTTGCACGATGAACGGCGTGTTGCGGATCGCTTCCACATAGCCACCGACGAACGAGCGCACTGCCGGAAACTTGCTGCCTTTGCCGGCCGCGCCGAGGATGCCGACCGCGAGGCCGAGCACGGTTGAGACGGCGGTCAGCCCGAGCGTGACCGCCGCGCCGCTCGCGAACATGCCGGCGTACTGCCCGAGATCGCCGAACTGGAGTTGATAAGCCATTAAAGCGGCGCCTTCTTATTTAAGCTTGACGGTGTTGATTCACGAGTCGATTTACAAACCAGCCGGCAGCGGCGCCTTGAACCACTTTTCCGACATGGCTTCGAGCGAGCCGTCCTTTTTCGCCTGAGCGATGGTGGCATCGACTTTGGCCAGCAGGCGCGGTTCGTTCTTGTTCATGCCGACGAAACACGGCGAGTTCTTGATCACGAATTTCGGCTCAGGACGGCGCGGCGGATTCTTCGCGAGGATTGCTGCTGCGACGATATTGCCCGCTGCGATCAGTTGCACCTGACCGGAGAGAAACGCCTGGATGGTCGCGTTGTTGTCTTCGAAACGCTTGATGGTCGCGTTCGGCGCCATTTGCGTGAGCGCGATTTCCTCGAGTGCGCCGCGCGTCGCGCCGACGGTCTTGCCGGTGAGATCGGCGGGACCGGCGACCTTGACATCGGCGGGACCGAACACGCCCTGGAAGTACGGTGCGTAGGGCGCTGAAAAGTCCATAACCTTCTCGCGATCCGGCGTCTTGCCCAGCGATGAAATCACCAGATCCACTTTGTTCGTCGTCAGATATGGCACGCGATTCGCGCTGTTCACCGGCACGAGTTCGAGCTTCACGCCCAGCGACTTGGCGAGCAGCGCGGCCATGTCGATGTCGTAACCCTGCGGCTGCATATCCCCGCCGACTGCGCCGAAGGGCGGGTAATCCTCGGGCACGGCGACTTTCAAAACGCCGGCTTTCGTGACGTTATCGAGCGCGTCGGCGTGAGCGGTGAGCGAGGTTAAAGCGAGAGCCGGAATGGCGAGGAGGGCGGCAGCGAGGGTGCGAACAGCGGTGCGGCGAAGCGTGTTGGTCATTTGATTCTCTTTCCTTAAATCGCGATGTGGCGCGGTGCGTGTCATGGTTGACGCACTCGTCGGAAAGGTGATCAAGCGAGAGTCGTGCCAATGCCTTTGTGCCTTGCGGGGCGGGCTCAAGCGAGAGGCATGCGGCAGCCATGCACAAATAATGGGCTTAATTGTGCGCTTTTGTGGTGCGGTTTTTAAGAGGAATTACCCGCTTATGTGGTCCATAGCCTCAGCGGTTGGGCATCGACGCCGTGAATCAACGGGCGCAGCGTGGTCCAGCATTCGATCATCGCACGTTGGAGTGGCTCCATCGAATGGCTCGCGGCGCGGATGATCAACACGCCCGGTGTGACGCATGAGGCGGCGGCGCGCAGCGTGGAATCGAAGGGGAGGTGAGCTGTCAGAGATTCCGCCAATGCGTCGTCGCAGGCCGGACCGATTGCCCACAACGTGCCGTAGGCCGCGAACCCGCCAAGACCTTGCCGCGCGAGGCGCAATGGGTCGTCGGCGCTCAGCCGGGTGCGTTCGAACCAGCGCAGCCGGCCCTTGCTGTCTTTGATCCGCGCCGCGGAAACCAGCCGTCCGTCGGACCATCGTTCGCCTGCTGCCTGACGACCCAACTGCATCGCCTCCCAGCCGATAGCCGTCGCCGTTTCATCCATCGTCAGCGTGAAATCCAGCGCCACGTTCGACGACTCGAACACAATGTTGTTCTGCGGCAGCCAGTCGAGTTTTGCATGTGCTCCAACACGGATATCGATGCGCTGCGTCGCGAGCTTGCCGTTCGCCTTGTACCACTTGGTCGCGCCGGGCGTCGTGATAACCGCGTGCGTGTCGGGAGCCAGATCGATATCGATTGCAAGCCGGTCACCGCCCGCCACACCGCCCGGCGGATGCACGATCACCGCGTGGCAGATGGTTTCGCCTTCGGGGTACAAGGGCCGTTGCATGCGCAAGGGTCCAACGTGCTTGCGATGCGTGAGCGCCGTCCGCCCCGCAGGCTGATGCGTGAAGCCGAGTTCGAGTTTGCCGTGCCACTCGTTGGAGTCCGAGGCGCTCGATGGCAAGAGTGCGGCTATAGGTTCGTGATGCATGAGGCTTTAAGGATCGGAACGAGCCGCCATGGTACGGCGAGCATCAGACGGCGATCAACTCCCGCACGCCATGCGCTTCCATATCCGCGCCCGCGCCACCCGCCACAATTTCACCGCGGCTCATGACCCAATACCGGTCTGCCAACTCGCGGGCGAAGTCGTAATACTGTTCGACGAGCAAGACCGTCATGCCCATTTCATCGACGAGTTGGCGCAACGTCCGCCCGATATCCTGAATGATGGATGGCTGAATGCCCTCGGTGGGTTCATCGAGGATCAGCAACTGCGGTTCGCTCATCAACGCGCGGCCGATTGCAAGTTGCTGTTGCTGGCCGCCTGACAAGTCGCCGCCGCGACGGCTTTTCATCTCCTTGAGCACCGGAAAAAGTTCGTAGATCCGGTCCGGTACTTTCGATGGCGCCTTGCGGCTCGCCGCGCCCACCAGCAAGTTTTCTTCAACGGTCAGTCGGCCGAAGATATCGCGACCTTGCGGTACATAAGCAAGACCGCTCGATACGCGCTTGTAGGTCGGCATCGATGAAATCTTCGCGCCGCGCCATGAGATCGTGCCGCTTTTCGTGGGTACGACGCCCATCAGGCAGCGCAGCAGCGTAGTCTTGCCGACACCGTTACGGCCGAGCAAGACCGTCAGTTTTCCATCGGGCACGGTCATCTTCACATCGCGCAGGATGTGGCTGCCGCCGTAGAACTGGTTGAGTGAATCGACTTCGAGCATTTCTAAAATTCCTTTATCGACCGAGGTACGACTCGATCACCTTCTCGTTGCGCTTCACTTCGTCGAGCGTGCCGTGCGCGAGCACGCTGCCTTCGGCCATTACGGTCACGCGTCCGGTATCGCCGGAAAGCGCCGCGACGAATTCCATGTCGTGTTCGACAACCATCATCGAACACGTGCCGCGCAGCTTGTTGAGCAACTCCGCTAACTGCATGGTCTCGTGGTCCGTCATGCCGGCGGCGGGTTCATCGAGTAACAGCAGGGCAGGCTGCTGCATCAGCAACATGCCGATCTCCAGCCGCTGCTTTTGACCGTGCGACAACTCACCGGCAAAACGCGTCGCGTCGGCTTCGAGATGGATCAGCTCCAGCGTCTCTTCGATGCGCGCCTGCGCCTCGCGATCGAGCTTCGATCTGAGCGAGGCGAGCCAGCCCTTGTTCGTTTTCATCGCGAGTTCGAGGTTTTCCCACACCGGATGATTCTCGAACACGGTCGGTTTCTGAAACTTGCGCCCAATACCCGTGCGCGCGATCACCGGCTCCGACATGCGCGTGAGGTCGAAGGTCTGGCCGAGAAAAACCTTGCCCGAATCCGGACGTGTCTTACCGGTGATGACGTCCATCATCGTGGTCTTGCCGGCGCCGTTCGGGCCGATCACGCAGCGCAGTTCGCCCACATCGATAGACAACGTCAGCTTGTTCAGCGCGCGGAAACCATCGAAGCTCACGGTAACGTCTTCGAGATACAGGATCGTGCCGTGCGAGACATCGATCTCGCCCGGTTCCAGCACGTGGCCCAGGCCCGTGATGCCGTGTTGATTGCGTTCGTTCAGTTCCGGCAGCGGCGGCAGGTCCACGATCAAGGCGTTGTACGCGTTAGCCAATGGGATTGAAAAGGCGGTCAATGTGAATGTCCTCCCGCTTTCTTCTTGCGCAGCGCGATATCGATGAGACCCATGATTCCGCTCGGCAGCAACAGGGGCACGAGCGTGAAGATCAGGCCCAGAAAGAACAGCCAGTATTCAGGGAAGTTCGCTGTGAAAAAGCTCTTCGCGCCGTTCACCGCGAACGCGCCGATGATCGGCCCGATAAGCGTCCCTCGACCACCGACGGCGACCCAGATCGCCATTTCGATGGAGTTCCCCGGCGACATTTCATTCGGGTTGATGATGCCGACTTGCGGCACGTACAACGCGCCGGCGATACCGCACAACACAGCAGAAACGGTCCAGATGAACAGCTTGTACGACAGGGGGCTATAGCCGAGAAACATCAGCCGCGCTTCACCGTCTCGCACACCGGTCACGACGCGTCCAAGCTTCGACGTAACGATCGCCCGTGCCGCGATAAACGCAAGGATCAGCACGCCGAGGGTCATGAGGAACAACACGGTGCGCGTACTGGCCGAGGTGATCGGAAAGCCTGCGATGCGCTTGAAGTCCGTGAAGCCGTTGTTCCCGCCGAAGCCTGTTTCGTTGCGATAGAACAGCAGCATTGCGGCGAAGGTCATGGCTTGCGTGATGATCGACAGATACACGCCTTTCACACGCGAGCGGAAGGTGAAGAAGCCAAACACCCAGGCGAGAATGCCCGGCACCAGGATCACCAGCAGCAACGCGTACCAGAGATGTTCAGTGCCTTGCCAATACCACGGCAGCTTGTGCCAGTCGAGGAAGACCATGAAGTCGGGCAGGTCGCTTTGATAGTTGCCTTCACGACCGATGGAACGCATCAGATACATGCCCATCGCATAGCCGCCGAGGGCAAAAAACAGCGCATGGCCCAGGCTCAAAATGCCGCAATAGCCCCAGACGAGATCGAGCGCCAGCGCGCCGATGGCATAGCACATGAGCTTGCCGACGAGCGTCATTGAATAGGCGCTCAGGTGGAACGTGCTCGACTCCGGCAGCACGAGCGCTGCGACCGGCACGCAGATGCCCATCGCGATGATGAACGCGATCAGCGCAATCCAGCCACTGCGCGGCAAAAGCGCGGCGCGCGGCGGCAGGCCGAGCGCAAAGCCTGCACGCTTGGCCTGCTCATCCGGTTGCGGCGCGACGTCCAGATTCGCGGAGACGTTGGGCGTATTCATCTCAAATCTCCGCGCTGCGGCCCTTCAGGGCGAACATGCCCTGAGGACGCTTCTGGATGAACAACACGATCAGCACGAGCACCGCGATTTTCGCGAGCACCGCGCCCCAGAACGGCTCGATCGTCTTGCTCACCAACCCCAATCCGAAGCCGCCGATAACCGTCCCCGCCAGTTGTCCGACGCCTCCCAGCACAACCGTCATGAATGAATCGATGATGTAGCTCTGCCCCAGATCCGGCCCGATATTGCCGATCTGTGAAAGCGCACAGCCGCCCAATCCGGCGATGCCCGCGCCGAAAGCAAACGCATACGAATCTACCCGCGCCGTCTTTACGCCGACACACGCTGCCATGCGGCGGTTTTGCGTCACGGCACGTACGAACAGGCCAAGGCGCGTCTTGGTCAACACGACCCACGCGAGCAGCACGACGACTAGCGAGAAGCCAAGAATGGTCAGCCGGTTATACGGCAAGATCAGGTTCTGCATGACGGAGACGCCGCCGCTCATCCACGATGGATTCGTCACCTGCACGTTCTGCGCGCCGAAGATGGTTCGCGTCGCCTGAATCAGGATCAGGCTGATGCCGAACGTAGTCAGCAGCGTTTCAAGTGGCCGGCCGTAGAGATGTTTCAACACCAGCCGTTCCAGCACGATGCCGACCAGGGCGGCCGCTGCGAACGACACCGGCACGGCGAACAGCGGATACCAGTTGAACGCGCCGGGCGCGTAATGCTGGACGAGGTTCTGCACCACGTACGTGGCGTAAGCGCCGATCATCAGGAATTCGCCGTGCGCCATGTTGATCACGCCGATCAAACCGTACGTGATCGCGAGACCGAGCGCCGCGAGCAACAGCACGCTGCCAAGCGACAAGCCCGCGAAGATCGTGCCGACGATCTGCCCGCGTCGCTGAATGGAATCCAGCTCTTCAATACCCGCCTGCGCTGCCGCACGAACGCGCGCATCGGGTTCGGCGAAGGTGCCGTCCGCGTTTTTCACGACAATCGGGCGCAAGAGTTCGTTCATATCCAGGTCGTGACGTGCCGCGACCAGTTGTACGGCTTCGAGCCTTTTGTTGGCATCGGTATCGTGTAGAGCGGTGGTGGCCCAGAGCGTATCGAGGCGCTTCTTGAGCGTCGGGTCGGTCTCTTGAGCACGGGCTTTATCGACCAAAGGCTTAATCGACGGATCGGCGTTCTTCAGCAATTCATCGATGGCCGCGCGGCGCTTTTCAATATCCGGCGACGCCAGTTGCAACCCCGACACCGCGCCCGATACCTTCGAGCGCAGCAGATTGTTTAGTGTGACCGGCTGCGCATCGGGCGCGTCCACGATCTTGTTTGTCAGCGGGTCCTTGTTGCCATCGTCGGTTTGAATCAACACCCGGCCGGCATCGGTCGCGACGAGGGAACCATCGGCGAGCGCATTCAGCACGGCGATCGAGGGCGCATCGGCGTTGGCGATCAGCTTGTCGATGGCGGCGGATTTGGCGTCGAAATCGTCGGCGGCAAGGGGGGCGAGATCGTCTGCCGAAAGGGCGGCAAACGCGGCAAGCGGCATGCAGGCAATCAGGATTGCGCAGAGGCCACGGCGAGCGAAGCGAAGAATCGAATCAGTCATGAATGGCCTGTCAGGTAGAGCGGAGTGGGGCGTGGCGTGTTGCTTGCTGCCCGGACTCGTACGAACCGCCGCTCTTGTTTTTGTGCTTCGAGCGCGGCGGTCCGGTGTTTCAACGTTCGTACTTAATGAGGCTTAATACCGAGACTTAAGCAACGCGCCGGCGGCGCAGGAAATCCGGAATCGAACTGACCACGTCCGGCTTGCCTTCGTTGCCCGGAATGTACGGGCTCCACGGTTGCGCGCGGATGGCAGTCTTGGTGTGCCACACGACGTTGAACTGGCCGTCGGCACGCACTTCACCGATCATCACCGGCTTGTGCAGATGGTGATTGCCGTCCATCTCAAGCGTGAAGCCCGAGGGTGCGGCGAACTTCTGGCCGATCATCGCCACGCGCACCTTGTCCACATCCACGCTCTTCGCCTTTTCAGCCGCCTGCTTCCACATATGGATGCCGACGAAGGTTGCTTCCATCGGATCGTTCGTCACGCGCTTCGTGCCGCCCGGCAGGTTGTTCTTCTTCACCCACTCGGCGAACATCGCCTTGAACTTCGTGTTCTCCGGGTTCTTCAGCGACTCGAAGTAGTTCCACGCGGCCAGATTGCCGACCAGCGGTTTTGTATCGATACCGCGCAGTTCCTCTTCCCCTACCGAGAACGCGACGACCGGCACGTCGGTCGCTTTCAGCCCTTGATTGCCGAGTTCTTTATAGAACGGCACGTTCGAGTCACCGTTCACCGTCGAGATCACGCAGGTCTTGCCGCCTTGCGAGAACGTCTTGATGTTCGCGACGATCGTCTGATAGTCGGCGTGGCCGAACGGCGTGTAGACCTCCTGGATGTCCTCGTCCTTCACGCCCTTCGAATGCAGGAACGAGCGCAGGATCTTGTTCGTCGTGCGCGGGTAGACGTAGTCCGTGCCGAGCAGGAAGTAGCGCTTCGCGCCGCCGCCTTCCTTGCTCATCAGGTATTCGGTGGCCGGGATGGCTTGCTGATTCGGCGCTGCGCCCGTGTAGAACACGTTCTTCGACATCTCCTCGCCTTCGTACTGCACCGGGTAGAAGAGCAGGCCGTTGAGTTCCTCGAACACTGGCAACACCGATTTACGCGAAACGGAGGTCCAGCAGCCGAACGTCACTGCCACCTTGTCCTGCGAGATCAGTTGGCGGGCTTTTTCGGCGAAGAGCGGCCAGTTCGAGGCCGGGTCTACGACGACCGGTTCGAGTTGACGGCCGAGCACGCCGCCGCTCGCATTGATCTGGGCGATGGTCATCAGCGCAGTGTCTTTCAGCGATGTTTCCGAAATCGCCATCGTGCCGGAGAGCGAATGGAGAATGCCGACCTTGATCGGCCCGGTATCGGCGGCTTGTGCCTTCGATAGGGGCAATTGGCCCGCAATCGCGAGCGCGCCCGACATGGAGCCGAACTTCAGGAGACTGCGTCGTTTCATGTAATTCCCCTTGCCGATTGTTTGTTTTAAAGCGGTGTCTGGTGGATTTTTATCGAGCTGACGGAGGGGTCAGCATTATTTGCACTGCAAGGGGTATGCCAATGAGTTGTTTGTACTGATGGTTGGCGGGTTTGAAGCAGGGAAAAGGCGACAGGCTGAATGTAGGGATGATCGGTCTCGCACCTGTTTGGTGCGGAAACGAGTGGCGCGCCTTTTGGCGGTGCGTCAGGCGTGGGGGTGGAGCGTGGGGAGTGGTTGCAGCCGTGCGGCGTGTCGCTTCTGGCGTATTTCGCCGTTAAATCCGGATTAACGGTACCTCCGCGAATGCCTTAATTCGTTGACGCTTTCATAGCATAAACGCGGTTGAGCAAATGGCAGCCAGGCTTTGAGTAGTAATTGTTCGGTGGCGTGCGGCGCACCGAACGTGAGTACGTTCGAGGGTGTTAAACCATCTGCAAGTGTGTCTATCGATTCACCATCCGTGCAGGCACACTCAACGCCAGCAACCCACCCAGCACCATGAACGCGGCGAGCATGTACATGCCACTCGCATTAGACGCCGTCACTTGCTTGAGCCATCCCACGAGATACGGACTTAAAAACCCCGCCAGATTCCCAAGCGAGTTGATCATCGCGATCCCGGCGGCGGCACCTGTTCCAGCAAGAAACGCCGTCGGCAAACTCCAGAACAGCGGCAGGGTAGTGAGAATGCCCATCGTTGCCAAGGTTAAGCCGAGCATCGCCAAAGGCGTATTCGTCGACCACACCACCGACAACACCAGCCCCAACGCCCCCACAGCCGCCGGCACAGCAATATGCCAGCGCCGTTCGCCTCGCTTATCGGCGCTGCGCGCAACGAGCAACATGCCAATCACCGCCGCCCCAAACGGAATCGCGGACAGCAAGCCGATGTTCAGCGCGTCCGTCACCCCCGTCGCCTTGATGATCGTCGGCAGCCAGAAGCTCACGCCATACAGCCCCATCACGAAGGAGAAGTACGTCAGGCTCATCAACCAAACCCGGCCACTCTTCAGCACCTGAAGCACTGGCATATCCACCTTCTCGACGTTGTCCTTCGCGATATTCCTCTCCAGCAACTCCCGCTCTTCTGCCGTGAGCCACGTCGCTTTCGCAATGCGGTCATCCATCACCAGGAACACGACAATACCCACGACGATCGATGGAATGCCTTCGAGCAAGAACAGCCATTGCCATGAATGCCAGCCGTTCACGCCATCGAAGTGCTTCATGATCCAGCCCGATACCGGCCCACCGATCAACCCGGACAGGGCAATCGCTGTCATGAACAGCGTCGTCATGCGGCCGCGCCGTTCCGCCGGAAACCAATACGTGAGATACAAAATGATGCCGGGGAAAAATCCCGCTTCGGCCACTCCGAGCATGAAGCGCATCACATAGAACATGGTGGGTGTGGTAATGAACATCGTGAGGGCCGAGATGATGCCCCACGTGATCATGATCCGTGCGATCCACACGCGAGCGCCGACCTTATGCAAGATGACGTTGCTGGGAATCTCGAAGATGAAATAGCCGAAGAAAAAGATGCCCGCGCCGAAGCCGTAGACGGCATCACTCAAGCCCAGATCGGTCGACATCTGCAGCTTCGCGAAGCCCACGTTCACGCGATCCAGATACGCGACCACATAGCAAATCAGCAGCAGCGGCGAGAGCCGCCATGCGACCTTCTTATACGTCGCCGTTTCGAATTCCGAGGGCGGCGCGCCCGCGCCCGGTCGATGCAAATCACCCGCAGTACTGGCCATGTTGTCTCCTGACTATTTTTATCGATGGAAAAACGTGCTGTCGATTCTAGTCGCTGACCATGAGGCTCAACCGTCTGTTTTCCATGGGGAAAACACCGATGATTGGCATCCGGCGGCAAGCATCGGATGCCCTTTCACACGCCCTTAAAAACGCATGCTTTCAAGGGCCAGTCAGCGCGCAGCGAAAGCCCTCAAACGCAGCGGCCGCCATCCACTTCCAGCGCCACGCCTGTGATGAACTCAGCCTCATCGGAGGCGAGATAAAGCGCCGCGTTCGCGATGTCCTGCGGCGTCGAAAGCCGTCCCAGCGGAATGGTCGCCAGGAACTTCTGCCGGTTCGCGGGCGTGTCCTCCATGCCCATGAACTCGGAGAGCAAACCCGTTTCGCCCATCACCGGATTGATGCAGTTGACGCGAATCCGGTCCGGCCCAAGCTCGACCGCCAACGCCTTGCTCGCGATAATCACCGCTGCCTTGCTGCCGTTGTACCAGATCAAACCTGGCCGCGGCCGCACGCCTGCCGTCGATGCAATATTGATGAACGCGCCCCCGCCGAGCTTGCGGAAGTAGGGCACGAATTGCGACACGCTGAAGTAGAGGCTCTTCACATTCACCGCATAAACGCGATCGAATTCCGCTTCGCTCACTTCCATCACCGGCTTGTTCCGATGCGTCGTGCCCGCGTTGTTCACCACGACCTGCACACTGCCGAAGTCTTCGATGGTGGCATCGAAAAGCGTTTGCCAGTCGGCTTGCTTCGTCACATCGCCGGGTACTGCGATCGCCTTGCCGCCGCTCACGGCAATCTCGCTTGCCACGCGCTCGGCCGCCGCGCCGTTGAGATCGTTCACTACGACGTTCGCGCCTTCGCGCGCAAATGTCTTCGCGATTCCTTCGCCAAATCCCGATCCGCCGCCGGTCACAATCGCGGTCTTGCCTTGCAGTCTCATGTCGTCTCCCTTTTTAGCCATGCTTGATGGCGATGGTTTTGAGCACCGTGAATCCGTACAGCGCTTCGAAGCCTTTTTCGCGACCGTGACCCGAATGTTTGACGCCGCCGAACGGCAACTCCACGCCGCCGCCTGCGCCATAGTTGTTGATGAACACCTGACCCGAACGCACCTTGCGGGCAACGCGCATCATGCGGCTGCCGTCGCGTGTCCAGATGCCGGCGACAAGACCAAAGTCCGTCCCGTTGGCGAGCTTCAGCGCTTCGGCTTCATCGTCGAAGGGCATGGCGGCGAGGACCGGGCCGAACACCTCTTCTCGCGCCAGACGGTGCGTCGGTGGCACGTCGCGCAAGAGCGTTGGCGCTTGATAAAAGCCCGCTTCCGGTGCTTCCGCGACCACTTCGCCGTGTGCCGCCATCGCGATGCCGTCGTGTTGGGCATCGGAGAGAAAATCCCATACGCGTTGCTGCTGCTTCGCGCTGATGAGCGGACCGCAATCCAGATCGAGCTTGCTCGGGCCGACCTTCAACGCGCTGAACGCCTCCGATAAACGCTCGAGCAAGGGCTCATAAGCCGACCGCTCGATCAGCACGCGGCTGCCCGCCGAGCACGTTTGCCCCGCGTTCTGTACGATCGCCGAGACGAGCACGGGCAGGGCGGCATCGAAATCGGCATCGGCGAAAACGATCTGCGGCGACTTGCCGCCGAGCTCCAGCGTAACGGGGACGTGGTTATCGGCGGCCATCTTGACCACCGCCGCGCCCGTTGCCGGCGATCCCGTGAACGAGATGTGATCGATGCCCGGATGCCGCGCGAGCGCAGCGCCTGCTTCGTATCCATACCCTGTGACGATGTTGAGCGCACCCTCCGGCAAGCCCGCTTCGGCGGCGAGTTCGGCAATGCGCAGTATCGATAAACACGCGTCTTCCGCCGGCTTGACCACGCACGCGTTGCCGGCCGCGAGTGCCGCGCCGACGCTGCGGCCGAAGATTTGCAGCGGGTAGTTCCACGGCACGATATGCCCGGTCACGCCGTGTGGTTCGCGGATGGTCAGCACGGTGTAGCCGGTTTGATAAGGCAGCGTCTCGCCGTGGAGCTTGTCGGCCGCGCCCGCGTAGAACTCGAAATAGCGCGCAATGCCGGCCGCATCGGTGTGGGCTTGCTTGAGGGGTTTGCCGGTATCGCGTGCTTCGAGGTGCGCCAGTTCGTCCTGGTGAGCAGCGATGATCATCGATAACCTGAACAGCACGCGTCCGCGATCCGCAGCGCTTGCGTGGCCCCACGGGCCCTCGTACGCGTGCCGCGCTGCCTGGACGGCGCGATCGATATCGGCCGCGTTGCCACGTGCGAGTTGCGCGAAGATTTGGCCGTCGGAGGGATCAAGAACGGGAATTGTCTCGTGGCTTGCCGCCCCCACCCATTGGTTGCCGATGAAATGCTTTGCCTCTTCCATGCCTGACTCCTGTCTCCGTGGCTGTTTTCGGGGTGCCGCACGCCGGTGAAATCTAACCAGCAATGCTCCTTTTGCTTCCTCAGGCGCGACGCTTCGAGCTTATTTTGCGCTGTTTTCCTGTGCGTCCGCTGACGCCGGAGCGTACCCTTCGATTGGCTATAATGACGTAAATACGCTGTCGCATGGGTGCATGCGAGGTGCATGCGGGCGCATGCGCCGCCACGAAGCAGCGTTGCACCCAGAACATTCACGCTTGACGTGTATTGTCGCAATGCAGCAAAACGCGACATGAGCGCGTACCGAATTCGTCTATCTCCGACACAGAATTTCCACTTCGAAGAGAGTGCATATGAGCTTTAACAACGTACCCGCAGGCAAGGATCTTCCGCAGGATTTCAACGTGATCATCGAGATCCCGGCGCAAAGCGATCCGGTGAAATACGAAGCGGACAAGGACATGGGCCTGCTCGTGGTCGACCGTTTCATCGGCACCGGCATGCGTTACCCGGCCAACTACGGTTTCATTCCGCAGACGCTTTCCGGCGATGGCGACCCGGTCGACGTATTGGTGATCACACCGTTCCCGTTGCTGGCTGGCTCGGTGGTTCGGGCACGCGCATTGGGCATGTTGCAGATGACGGATGAATCGGGTGTGGATGCGAAGCTGGTGGCGGTCGCTCACGACAAGATCTGCCCGATGACGGCGCACATGAAGACGGTGGACGACGTGCCGGAATACCTGAAGGACCAGATCAAGCATTTCTTCGAGCACTACAAGGCGCTGGAGAAAGGCAAGTGGGTGAAGGTCGAAGGCTGGCAGGGCGTGGAAGCAGCCCACAAGGAAATCACGGAAGGCGTAGCTAACTTCAAGAAGTAAGCTCACTTAGATCGTTAAAAGCCACCCGGTCTTGCCTTCAGGCAAGACCGGGTGGCTTTTTTTATACGGGCGCCTATGTCTCGATTTCAGGAGCGTCTTCAACTTCGGCCGGCATCACGGCATCCAGCGTCAATTCTCCCCCAACCAGGGCCCATTTGCGCGCCGCTGAAAGTCGCTTGACCCAATACTCGGCCCGGGAAGCCTCCGCGCGCCCATCCAATAAAAACGAAGCACGCACGCAAACCGGCTTATGCGAGCGCGTATACCGCGCGCCCGTGCCGCAGACGTGCTTGGCGAACCGCGCATCGACATCGGTGGCAATCCCCGTATAGAGACTGCCGTCGGCGCATTCGATGAGGTACAGAAACCATGGCATGGAGAAAGGCAAAAATAGCGAAAGTCGCAATGCCGCGCATTATCCCTCAAGCCCCGGCGACGAACCCCGCCCGGACAAAAACCCGCGACTTCGGCGAGAATAACTGTTCCGCGCTGCACCAAGCGTCTTGTACAAAGCCCGAAGCGAGGTAAGCCTGTTGAACCGCAAGGTCGAAATACATGTGGTGGATTCGCTCGACAACGTCACCCCGGACGAATGGAACCGTCTCGCCGGCGATAACCCCTTCGTGCGGCACGAATTCCTGTCGGCGTTGCAGGACACGGGCTGCGCGGTGGCGCGAACCGGCTGGCGTTCGCACTTTCTCCTGCTCAAACGCGACGGCGAACTCACCGGCGCCATGCCGCTCTACCTCAAGAAGCACTCCCGCGGCGAGTACGTCTTCGACCACGCCTGGGCCGACGCCTTCGAGCGAAACGGGCTTCGGTACTATCCGAAGGGATTATCGGCAGTACCGTTTTCGCCCGTGACCGGCCCGCGCCTGATCGCCGCCACCCATGAGGAGCGTGTGATGCTCGCCCGCGGGGCGATCGAATTGACCAAGCAGCTGGAACTGTCATCGCTGCATGTGCTGTTTCCTCAGGAACAGGATCTCGAGGCGTTGACTGAAGCCGGCTACATGCTGCGCGAAGGCGTTCAGTTTCATTGGGAAAACGCGCCGGGCGGCTATGACAGCTTCGACGCGTTCTTGGCCACCATGAGCCACGACAAGCGCAAGAAGGTAAAGCAGGATCGCCGGCGCGTAGTCGATGCAGGCGTCACCTACACGTGGTTGCGCGGTGCGCAAATCGATGAGCAAGCGCTCGATTTCTTCTACGCGTGTTACGAGAACACCTATCGCGAGCACTGGAATCCACCGTATCTGTCGCGCGAATTCTTCGGCCAGATCCACGCGGCCGCGCCCGATAGCGTCTTGCTCGTGATCGCCGAAGCGGATGGCCAGCGGCTCGCGTGCGCGCTGAACATGATCGGCGGCGACGTCATGTTCGGGCGCTACTGGGGCACGAAAGAATTCATCTCGGGATTGCACTTTGAAACCTGCTACATGCAGGGAATTCAATATTGCATCGAGAACGGGCTTGCCCGGTTCGAGGGCGGCGCGCAGGGCGTGCACAAGATGTCGCGCGGCATGCTGCCCACGCCGACGTGGTCCGCGCACTGGGTCGCGGACCCACGGTTTGCGCACGCGATCAGTGAGTTCCTCGATGAGGAAACGGCGGCGATGGACCAGCATATCCAGGAGCTGGAAGCGCATACGCCGTTCCGAAAGAAGACGTAGTTTGATTGGCGGTTTCGGGCTGCTGATTCGCTCCAAACCTGACCGGATGGCTCACGCTTGATCCAATAGACGCCCGGAAACCGCAACTCGACTTATCATCATGTCGAAATGCTTTCGCTTTCACAGCGATAACCCTTAACCCGTTATGCGCCGGAACAGGATCCCCAAATGCGGGGCATCGTATGGATAAGCTCAAGATGAAAAACCGATTCTTCAATCTCTACAGCCACGATTTCGCACGCGTGGCGGTAGGCGTGCCCCGTTGCCGCGTCGCCGATCCGGCGTTCAACGCGGCCGAAACCATCGAGCTGGCGAAGCAGGCAGCGGCGAACGGAGCGGTGCTGGTCGCGTTCCCGGAACTCGGCCTGCCTGCCTACACCTGCGACGACCTGTTCCACCAGCGCGCCTTGCTCGACGCCTGCGAAGAGGCGCTCGCGTCGGTCGTGGCGGCATCGAAGAGTCTCTCCATCGCGATGATCGTGGGCATGCCGCTGCGTGTCGACCATACGCTCTTTAACTGCGCGGTGGTGGTCGCGGGCGGTCGGATTCAGGGCGTCGTGCCGAAGAGCTATCTGCCCAACTATGGCGAGTTCTACGAAGCGCGCCAGTTCAGCGCGGCCGAGAACGCATCCACGGATCGCGTCAATTTGCTGGGTACCGACGTGCCGTTCGGGTCGTCGCTGCTGTTCGAAATCGCCGACATGCCGCTGTTTCGCTTTCACGTGGAAATCTGCGAGGACGTCTGGGTGCCGGTGCCGCCGTCGTCGTTCGCCGCGCTGGCGGGCGCAACGGTGCTGGTCAATCTGTCCGCATCGAACGTGGTGGTCGGCAAGTCGAGTTATCGGCATCAACTGGTTGGGCAGCAGTCCGCCCGGTGCCTCTCCGCGTACCTGTACACCTCGGCGGGAAGGGGAGAGTCGACCACCGATCTGGCTTGGGACGGGCAGGCGGTGATCTACGAAAACGGCGAGCTGCTCGCCGAATCCGAACGTTTCCTGGACACCTCGCATCTCGTTTTCGCCGATGTCGATCTCGAGCGGCTGTCGCGCGAGCGCATGCGCCAGACCACGTTCGCCCAGTCGGTGCGCAGACACGCCGACGAAGTATCGAAGTTCGAAACGGTTCGCTTCAACCTCGATCTGCCGCTCAACCGCGCCTTGCCGCTTGAGCGCGTCGTGGAGCGGTTCCCCTACGTTCCGTCCGATCCGAAGCGCCGTGACGAACGCTGCAACGAGGTCTACAACATCCAGGTGCAGGCGCTGGTGCAACGGCTCTCGGCGAGCGGCATATCCAAGGTCGTGATCGGCATATCGGGCGGGCTCGATTCCACGCATGCGCTGCTTGTGTGCGCCAAGGCCATGGATCGGCTGAAGCTGCCACGCACGAATATTCTGGGCGTGACCATGCCCGGTTTCGCCACCAGCGACCGCACGCTCTTGCAGGCGCGTCAACTGATGGAGATTGTCGGTTGCTCGGCGAGCGAGATCGACATCCGGCCGAGTTGCGAGCAGATGCTGAAGGATCTCGGCCACCCGTACGCGTCGGGTAAAGAGGACTACGACATCACGTTCGAGAACGTGCAGGCCGGCGAGCGCACGAATCACCTGTTCCGGCTGGCGAACTTCAAGGGTGGCATCGTGATCGGCACGGGTGACCTGAGCGAGCTCGCGCTCGGCTGGTGCACGTACGGCGTGGGCGATCACATGTCGCACTACAACGTGAACGCCAGCGTCCCGAAAACGCTCATCACGCACCTGGTCCGGTGGGTCGCGGAAACCGGGCAAATCGGCAACTCGGGTTCCGACGTGTTGGTGAACATCCTGAATACCGATATCAGCCCGGAACTCGTTCCCGGTAAATCAAACGGCGATCCGGAGCAAAAAACGGAAAGCGTGATCGGACCGTACGAGCTGCAGGATTTCAACCTCTACTACACGTTGCGCTTCGGTTTTGCGCCGTCGAAGGTCGCGTTCCTCGCGTACACCGCGTGGAAGGACCGCGACGCGGGTGCCTGGCCGGAAGGCGCGCACGTTGCGCGAAACCAGTACGCGTTGCCGGCTATCAAGCACAACCTGGGCATTTTCCTCGACCGCTTCTTCCGTACCAGCCAGTTCAAACGGTCCTGCGTGCCGAATGCGCCGAAAGTCGGGTCCGGCGGTTCGTTGTCGCCCCGCGGCGACTGGCGCGCGCCGAGCGATTCGGAATCGGTCGTCTGGATGAACGATTTGAAGAATATTCCAGTGGAATGAGGTGTTTGCACCAGATTTGCGCGTAAATGCGCGGATATCTGCGTGATCGCTAGGCTATGGCGCGAGATCACTGCGGTTAACTGTGAAAACGCAGCTAGAATCAAAGCATCGATTCCAAAATCCGTTTTCTCGCTTATCCGCATAATTTTCGAAGGGGCGCGCCATGAAACGCATTACCGCAGTCATCAAACCGTTCAAGCTCGACGAAGTCCGCGAAGCGCTCGCCGGCGCCGGCCTCACCGGCCTGACAGTCACCGAGGTCAAAGGCTTCGGGCGCCAGAAGGGTCATACGGAGCTGTATCGCGGGGCGGAATACGTGGTCGACTTCCTGCCGAAGGTGAAGATCGAAGTGGTCGTGGCGGACGCCCAGACGGATCAGGTCATTGATGCAATCATCGGCGCTGCGCGTACCGGCAAGATCGGCGACGGCAAGATCTTCGTGACCGACGTCGAACGCGTCATCCGCATTCGCACGGGCGAAGAAGACGAAGCGGCTGTCTGAGCGCGCTTCGTCCGATGTCCAGCCTCCAGCCTGATCCCGTTCAGGCTGGCCCGCGCCTAGTGTCACGCACGCCTAACGACCGCGTGTAACACCGTCATCGGCTCCTGCCCGGTGGCGTCTTTCGCTTTGCCCCCTCGTTCTGAGCGTTTCCGTCACCAACGTAAAAAACCGTTGCGGTACTATCAGCATCCCTGTCTGCTTTTTGTAAGGATTTGTGGATGCATCACGCGATCGGCTTCATTCAGGATCTAGCGGTAATCATGGCGATTGCGGGCGTCGTCACGGTGTTGTTTCACCGTTTGAAGCAGCCGGTCGTGTTGGGGTACATCGTGGCGGGCGTGATTATCGGGCCGTATACGCCGCCGTTCCAGCTTATCCACGACGAAGCCACGATCCAGACGCTGGGCGAACTCGGCGTGGTGTTCCTGATGTTTTCTCTTGGGCTCGAGTTCAGCCTGAAGAAGCTGTTCAAGGTGGGCGCAACCGCGTTCGTGGCTGCGGCGTCCGAGATCGTGCTGATGATCTGGATCGGCTATGAAATCGGGCAGTGGTTCGGCTGGAACGCGATGGATTCGCTGTTTCTTGGCGCCATGCTCGCCATTTCGTCGACAACGATCATCGTCAAGGCGCTTTCCGAACTTGGCATGAAGGGCGAGCCATTCGCTCAACTGATCTTCGGCATCCTGATCGTCGAAGACATTCTTGCCATCGCAATGCTGGTGCTGCTGTCGGGCATCGCGCAGACGGGCTCTGTGTCGGCGGGCGTGGCGTTTGTCACGCTGGGCAAGTTGCTGCTGTTCATGACCGTGTCGATGGTGGTCGGCATCCTGATCGTGCCGCGCGCGCTCGACTATGTCGCGAAGGCCAAAAGCGACGAAATGCTGCTGGTCACCGTGCTCGGGTTCTGTTTCGGCTTCTGCCTGCTGGTCGTGAAGCTCGACTACAGCATCGCGCTCGGCGCTTTCCTGATCGGCGCGATCATGGCCGAATCGCGGAATCTGCAGCGCGTCGAACACCTGATCGCACCGGTTCGGGACATGTTTTCCGCGATCTTCTTCGTGACCATCGGCCTGATGCTGAACCCGGCCGTGCTCGTGGATTACTGGTGGCCGATTGCGGTCATCACGGTCGCGGTCGTGTTCGGCAAGATCGTGTCGTGCGGGCTCGGCACCTTCCTCGCCGGCCGCGACGGGCGCACGTCGATGCGCGTGGGCATGAGCGTCGCGCAGATCGGCGAGTTCTCGTTCATCATCGCGTCGCTGGGCTTGTCGCTGAAGGTGACCAGCAGTTTCCTGTACCCGATCGCCGTCGCGGTTTCGGCGCTGACCACCTTGTTCACGCCGTATCTGATCAAGGCTGCGGACCCGATCACGCGCCGCATCGCCCGCTCGATGCCCGTTCCTGTTGCGAACACGTTCGGTCTGTATTCGCAATGGCTCGCAAGCCTTTCGCCCGATACCGGCGGCCCGACGCTGTTCACCATGACGCGGCGGATCGTGGTGCAGATCGCGGTGAATCTCGCGCTGGTGGCCGCGATCTTCCTCACCGCGTCCTACGCGGCGCCGTTTGCCACCGAATATCTGTCGCGCTGGTTGCCCACCAACGACGCCCAGCGCGTGGCTTTGTGGAGCGCGGCGTTGCTGATATCGATGCCGTTTCTGGTCGCGGTCTATCGCAAGCTGGGCTCGCTCGCGTTGATGCTCGCCGAAGTCAGCGTGCAGCCTGCGAAAGCGGGGCGCTTTACGCGCGCGTTGCGCTCAGCCATTTCCGGCTTGATCCCGATTCTCGCGATGTTCGGCGTTTTCTTGCTGGTGACGGTGCTCTCGGGCGGCATCCTGCCGCGGTTCGGCTTGATGATCGCGGTACTCGTCTGCGCCGCGTTGTTGCTCACGGTATTGTGGCGCTGGTGCGTCAAAATCCACGCAACCATGCAGATCGCACTGCGCGAAACATTCGAGGAGCCGAGAGATCATCCTTGAGCATGAAAGCTTTGTTTTGCCCGATAATGTGAGCAATTGTTTGATGGTTTGCCGCCCCCGGACCAGAGGCGGATAATTAAACTCTGACCATTCTCACAGCGCTTTGCGCCTAAAACGGAATGAGCGAAAACAAGTCGTCAAGCCCGGGCACGCCCGGCACGGGTTCTCTCGCCGCCGATTCTTCGGGTTCCGTCCCAGGCAGTCATAGTCCGGCTGTCCCGCCCGCGTCATCCCAAAAAAGCTCCGATATTCCCGCCGCCGCGCAGCCTGGCCGAACAGCCAGTGCGGCTGAGCGGGCATCGACGGATGCGCCCGAGAGCGCATCGGCAGTAGAGCCCGTCGATACCGCCAAAGCACAACGCGACGATGCAGCCGAAGCCCGCGTGTTAGCGGCAAGAGCGACGTCGGCGCAGGAAACGGCAGCGCGTGAAACCACGTCCGCGTCTGGGTTCGCCGCGAACAAAACACTCGATCCCAAAGCGAGCCTTGCCGCGAAGCTCGAGACTGCTACGGACGCAGAAGCGAGTCTCGCGGCGGAGGTTAAAAACGCTACCGAGGCGCAAGCGGCTGAAACAGCGGAAGCCAAAACCGCTGGCGCAACAGAAAGCGTTGCGCCGCCGCCGGCTTCCAGCTTGCCGCCGGAGTTTGCTGCCGCTCCCGATTTCGGCACCTTCCGTCCGCCGCCTCCGCCTGACGCAGCGGAAGCGAAGGCACCGCCTGCTTATTTGCGTCAAAGCGATTCGGCGTGGTCGGTGTTCGGCCGGGTGATGAAGGCGCGTGCGCGTCAGATCTTCGATCGTGCGGGCCAGCGCATCACGCAGCGGACCTTGAGAATCGGCGTATCGGCGCGAATTTTTCACCCTGAACCGGGTGCGAAGGGTCTGCGCGGCAAGACGCTGCAGTATCTGGAGGAATCGATTGCGCACTGGGTGATGTCGCGCGACGTGCTCGTGTTCATGATTCCCACGGTCGGCCATCAGGGCATGCTGCATCCGAGCAACATCCGGCTGCGCGACTATGCAAAACATCTCGATGGCTTGCTGCTGCAAGGTGGCGCCGACGTGTCGCCGCAATCCTATACGGAGGCGGCCACGCGCCACGAATGGCCCGGCGACCGCGTGCGCGACATGTACGAGCTGGAATTACTGCATGAATTCATCGAGTCGGGAAAGCCCGTGCTCGGTGTGTGCCGCGGTTGTCAGCTGATCAACGTTGCGTTCGGCGGAACGCTTTATCAGGATATTGCAACCGATGTCCCAACAGCCGGTGTGCATGTGAACGACCAATACGACCAGCATCGTCACCCGATTCGTTTCCCCGACGGCTCCACGCTCGTCAACATGTTTCCGGGCCATCGCGAAGCGCTCGTCAACTCGATCCATCATCAGGCGGTCAAGACGATCGGCCGCGATCTGAACATCGAGGCAGTATCGGCGCATGACGGGATTATCGAAGCGGTGCGTTATCGGCGTGCGCCGTTCGTGATGGGCGTGCAATGGCATCCGGAGTTCCATCGCGCGGGCGGCGACGAGTTGCTCGATTGCACGCCGTTGCTCGATACCTTCCTGCGGGTGGCCCGCGAAACGCGTTTCTAGGATTGCGGCTACGAGACGCCGTTTAAATACTGCGTCGTGAGCCCCGGTTCACCTCGCAGGCCGGCGGGGTTTTTACGAGATGCGCAACTCACTTCGCGCCATTCATCATCAACCCTATCTTGATCACCGAGGAGACGATCGCCAAGACAAGTCCCCACCAGATCTGACGGGTATCGAGGGGAGACCAGGTCTGGAATGCCTCAAGAAACTTGCCTTCTTGGTATCGCGCCTTTTCGGCAGTTTTGCCCGTGCGCGACGTCACCTGCTTCGCTATCGTGTGACCTATGAACTCG
>NZ_AEJF01000009.1 GCF_001028175.1 Caballeronia mineralivorans PML1(12) | reverse complement strand
CCGGGCACTGAGGCTCACGCTCCAAAATCGGCAACCAAGGCAAAAGCCAAACCTGCCCGCTAGACCCCCTCCTGAGCGGTCGGCTTCGCCTTGGGTTCGCAAGCACACCGGCCGCTCGAGCAGGGGGAATGCGCGGGCATTTGTTCAGTTGCTTCAGCATGCGTCTTGCCGGGAGCCAGATCAGCACGACACTGGCCAGCGCGAGACCCTCGGCGGCAGCCTCGACTCCATGTGACGACAGATTCGCCCACCCTGTGGCGACCAAGCCCATTAGAAGATGCCCCAGAGACGCACCGCGCCTTCATCGGCCGCCACGCCGCCCTTCGCTTCAGCTTCCCCGAACATGCGCACCAGGTCAGCCGGCAACGCCGATTCGCGGGGCTTGAGCATCAGCACCACCTCCATGTCGAGTGCATGCGCATAGTTCACCATGGTTTCCATCGACGGTCCTAGCGTGCCGCCGCCCGTCTCAATCCGGCTGATTTCCGACTGTAAGATTCCGCTTGCCTCCGCCTGCTCGGCCTGGGTCAGGCGCCGTTTCTGGCGGGCTGCGCGCAATATCCGCCCCACCTGCGGAGCAAGCAGCGACAGCCGCGCTTCCGGATCCTTCTCCAGCTTGTCCATCCTGGCCCGGTATACACGGGCAGTCTCGGGTTTGGCCAGAGCGCGCGCCTTGAATTTCTCAAAAACGCTCGACGATTCTTTTGACATAGAAACCTCCTTAACAACGTGCGACGGCGTTGCTCATTGCCCGCTTCGCCCTGCTGTCTATACTCTGAATGTGCATCGTGGGCACGGGTCCAGCCAATCCTGTAACGGTGAACACCAACGTCAGTGAGTAAAGGGGTAGCCACCTACGCGCCGGATATACAGCGGGGACCAGTCGCGGCAGAATGTCACGGGGAACTCCCCGGGTTCGAGCCCTGTTTTAAGCCCCCAGTCGATGCTGACCAGCAGTTCCGTTGCGAGCACTTCCCATCTGGGAGCATTCATCCGGGCGTCCAGTTCCGCCTCGGCTTTCGCGTGGAACGAGTCGACGAACCACGCCATGTGGCTTTCTCTTTCATTATTGGTTATTTCCGATATTTTTCAAGTTCCCAGAACTCGCCTGTATCGCCATGGCATGAAAGGACCGGTACCGGGTAAGCTTCTCGCGCCTTGTCCGGCACGGTCAGAACGTCCAGCAAGGGACCATAGGCCCGCTCACTATATTGCACCAACCGTTCCGACGATCCCGGCGACATGGAGAGCCGGACAGCTTACCCGCGACTGGTCAGCGGAAGGCAACCTCTCACCTGACTGCGCCTCGTCCGCATAACCAGTAGCCAATATCGGGCTGCTCTGCAGCGGCGTTTCGCACCGATCACCGGGCGCGGGCGACTGCCTGTAACAGCTAACCGCATGCGCACGTTTAAAGACATCCCGCTATGTCGGGCAGCGCTTGTTTGCCTGTGGAGGGACGGCGCAGTCGGGCCACCCGTCGAAGCAGGAACCCGACGAGGCGACTCAGGCCGCATTGGTCTGAGCGCAGTAGGAATCCCCATCCTTCAGGGCGGCGAGGACGTCAATGGGTATCAACCGCTGGCTATCGGCTATCGGTGCATCGTGCCTCGCTCGTTTAGAAAACGAGCTGTACGATGCCGCCATGAGGCGTGCCGGTCACTTCGAAAATTGCGAGGGCGTGTCGGTGACGCGGCGCTGGCTCAGGCCTGAATTCGAGCTGGGTGTATCGCTGGCGCTGGAGCGCTGTGACGGGAGCGACGCCGGTTCTCTGGGCGCCGCGCGGACTGGCTCGCGTGAGGCGCCGCTGTTGTCATCGAGCACGGCGGAGTGCGCGAGCATGTTGTACATATCGGTGACGCTAAGCGATGAACTCCCCGTGTTCGCGCGTGTGTCCTCGCGGCTGAGCGTGCGGCGGCCAGCCGATGCGAGCGGGGTTTCATGCCCGGCGCTGCGATAAACCGGTGCGCCCTGATACTGATGGCCATGCCGCCGATGAACCACCTCGTACCGATGCGCATCGCGCTTGCTTTTCGCTTTGGCTTTCGAGCCATTGCGTTCCACCGTTTGCGCAATCGTCCGTGGTTTGGTTGCACCGTCTGACACAGTATTGGGTGTTGCGGACTGGCCATGGCTGGCGATCGTGCTTGTGCTCTCCAGTGGCTTGCTGCTTCCACTGGCTCCACTGACAACGATGGGCTTTTGCACCGCAGGCAAAGCAGCAATCGTAGCCGTCGCCGAAGGAGCAGCAGACGTAGCAGAAGTAGCAGAAGCGGGGGAAGCCGAAGCAACCGCCACCGTTGCGCTCGAAGCGCCCGATGCATGAACTGTTTCAGAATCCGGCATCGGTTTGACCACTGGCGTAGCACTCAGCACAAGCTTGGGCTTTTGCGTTTGCGCATCCTGATGGCCGATTTTCGTACCGAATAACGCCCACGCGATAAACGCAGCGCACGCGAGCGCAATCGCACCGCCGGCAAGCTGCTTGCGATGATCGTGATTAGCAACCGGCGCTTTCACGTGATGGTCGTCGGGCGCGGTGAACGGCTCGAATGCGAAGGGCGCCGGCTCGACGGCTTGCGGTGTTGCATTGGCGGGAATCGGGGGAACGCGTGGCGAGGCGTGATCGATTTCATCGTTGCGTTTGAACTTGCCCCAGAGACTGGCCGGCGTATACGGGAAACGATCGTTGCGAAGAGAAAGCGGGCTGACATAGGCAGCGAGGAAACGAGCCGCGTAAAACGGTATTTCGTATTCGGTCAAAGCAGCACGCACGCTGGTCAGGGTCCACTCTTCACCATAAATGGCGTTGGGCATACCGGCCAGCGGGAACAGCGTTGGCAGAAGCAGATCGCCTTGTACAACGACCAGAGGAGCATCCATCTTTTCTCATTTCCGAAAGCAGGCGTCAGGACTGCTCAACGAACGAACAAGCGGGGCAGCCGTGTGGACGTCGCCCGCCAATGGTATGGGCGTACGTCGACGCGCCGGGCACTGAGGCTCACGCTCCAAAATCGGCAACCAAGGCAAAAGCCAAACCTGCCCGCTAGACCCCCTCCTGAGCGGTCGGCTTCGCCTTGGGTTCGCAAGCACACCGGCCGCTCGAGCAGGGGGAATGCGCGGGCATTTGTTCAGCGGACGCCGCCCGGCTGTGCGGATGCGCGCTGTTGCAGCCGGCGTACGGGCGCGTACGGGCGCGTACGGGCGTTGAGCGAGATTACTCCGACGAATCTCCGAGCGCAAAAATAAACGCCGGGGCGTCAGCCGATCGGCAGGACATAACGGAGCGCGATGATATCGATGCCGCCCATTGTGTCGTTTTCGCGACCGGCCAATCGCCATCCGCGAGACTCATAGAAGCCGATGGCCGCAACGTTCGGCTCGAGTACAAACAAATGCATGCTGGCCGCGCCGCGATCACGCGCCCATTGCGCGGCGATGGTGAGCATGGCGGTGCCGAGGCCCGTGCCTTTGGCGCCGGGAAGGGCGTGCAGGTTGTCCACGAGCACGCTGCCGTTGTCGTCGGGCGCGGCCAGACAAACAAAACCGATCGGCCGATCATCTTGTATAGCGATCAATACCTCGCCCGCGCCCGCAGCCAGTTCCTCGAATCGTTTATTCCAGTGCGCTTCACGTTCGGCTGACATCTCGCGATCAAGAAAATCGTCCGGCAAGATTCCGCGATACGCGGATGCCCAGCTTTGCGCATGCATTGCGGCGATGAGCGGCGCGTCGGCGGAAATCGCCTGCCGCAGCGTGAAGGGCCACGAAGTGGTAGAGGTTGTCGGCTGAAACATGGGCATATGTAAGGCAAAATTAGGGTGTTTTTAGGCGGATATACGCGACGTTGCAAGTAGGCGAATTTCATTTTCCCGCTGTAACATTGACGTCGTGCATGGTTCCGGCGTTCCTATGGTTAACCCTTCTTTTCGGTTTTCCAGCGTGCTTTCGCATCGTTTTGAGCAATTTTCGCCGGTTAAAGCACGGCGAAGCTTACACAGGCATCCGGAGTAGTGCTACCGGGTCGTCGTCAACATTCGGTCGATTCACAGTGCATCAGCAGTGAAATGCGGCCACCGTTTTTAGAGATAGTCATGTCCACCCCGTCACATTCAACGCCCGCGAACGAGTCGAAGGCGAAGTCGGTGTTTCGCGTTGTCAGCGGTAACTTCCTCGAAATGTACGACTTCATGGTCTACGGCTATTACGCCTCGGCCATCGCCAAGACGTATTTCCCGAGCGGTAACGAGTTCGCCTCGCTAATGCTCGCGCTGTCGGTGTTTGGCGCCGGCTTCCTGATGCGCCCGATCGGCGCCATCGTGCTTGGCGCGTACATCGATCATCACGGGCGGCGCAAGGGCCTGATCCTCACGCTCGGCCTGATGGCTGTCGGCACCTTGCTGGTCGCGGTGATTCCGGGGTACGCGACCATCGGCGTTCTCGCGCCGATCATCGTGCTGCTCGGGCGCTTGCTGCAAGGCTTCTCGGCGGGCGTGGAACTTGGCGGCGTCTCGGTGTATCTCTCCGAGATCGCGACCAAGGGCAACAAGGGCTTTTATTGCTCGTGGCAGTCCGGCAGCCAGCAAGTGGCTGTGGTGTTTGCCGCGCTGATCGGTGTGACCATGAGCCGGATCCTGCCGCCTGAGCAGATGACTTCGTGGGGCTGGCGTGTGCCGTTCATCATCGGCTGCCTGATCGTGCCGTTCCTGTTCATCATTCGCCGTTCGTTGCAGGAAACTGAAGAGTTTCTCGCACGCAAGCACCGTCCGAAGATGGGCGAGATCATGAAGTCGATGCTCTCGAACTGGGGCGTCGTGCTGGCCGGCATGGGCATGGTGATCATGACGACCGTGTCGTTCTACATGATCACGGCCTATACGCCGACCTTCGGCAAGGAAGTGCTCAAGCTTTCTTCCATCGATGCGCTGGTGGTGACGGTGTTCGTCGGCCTGTCGAACCTCGTGTGGCTGCCGCTTTCCGGTGCGATTTCCGACCGTGTCGGACGCCGCCCGGTGCTGCTGTTCTTCACGATCCTGACCGTTCTCACGTCGTATCCGGCGGTGCAGTGGCTGGTTGCCGATCCGTCGTTCCTGCGTCTGCTTGGCGTGGAATTGTGGCTCTCGTTCCTCTACGGCAGCTATAACGGCGCGATGGTCGTGGCGCTGACCGAAGTCATGCCGGTCGAAGTGCGTACGACGGGTTTCTCGCTGGCGTACAGCCTCGCGACGACGATCGGCGGTTTCACACCGGCCATCTCCACCTACCTGATTCACGCGACCGGCAACAAGGCGGCGCCGGGCGCATGGATGGGCCTCGCTGCGGTCTGCGGTTTGATCGCGACGCTGGTCCTGTATCGCTCCACGGAAGCGCGGAACCAGCACAAGACGGCCTGATAGTGCGGGCTCTGAAACTAAAAACCCCCTCGCCGCAGCGAGGGGGTTTTTGTTTGGGCGCTCAACGTTGTCTAGCCCGCTTTACGAAGCGCCGATATCGCCAGCCACCCGTTCGATCATCGTTTCCCACGCGCCGGGTTGCGGTTGCCGGAACAAGCGTGCTTTCGGATACCACGGGGTCGATGCGGTATCGATACCCCAGCGCCAGTCCGCGGCGAACGGCAGCATCAGCCACAACGGTTTGCCCAATGCGCCGGTCAGGTGCGCGACGGCCGTATCGATGGAGACCACGCCGTCCAGCCGATCCACGATCGCAGCGGTATCGGCGAAATTTTCAAGCTTGCCTTCGAGACGCTGGATGAAGCGGGCGCGCGGATGCTTGTCGAGGAACGTGCGTTCTTCGTCCGTCAGCGTGGGCTGCAGCACGATCCAGTCGATGCCTTCCAGCTTGAAGAAAGGTTCGAGCAGGCCAAGTGGCGCCGAGCGTGTCTCGCTTGGCTGAATGCGTCCCGACCACGCGATTCCCAACTTGCGTTTGGACTGGCCGCCGAGCGAGCCGCGCCACTTCTTCCGATACGCCGCGGGCACCACGAGATAGGGCGCGCGCGAGGGCACCATGTCGGCATTCGATATACCCAGTGCAAGCGGCAGGCTCAGCAGTGGCGAAAAAGCATCTGCATCGATGGGCGCTGCCTCATTGACGTTGGCCGTGCTCTTGAGCGTCACGCCCGCCGCGTGCGCTGCCGGCTCCAGCAGCGCGACGAGTTCCGGCTGTACTTCAAGCACGATCTGCCCGACGAGCTTCGCCGCGAACGGCACGAAGCGGACGAACTGCAAGGTATCGCCGAAACCTTGTTCCGCGAGAATGCGCAGCGTCTGGCGCGGCAGCGGTTCACCTTTCCAGGCTGGGAGAGAGGGCAGCGTAATGCTGCCCGGTGTGCGCAGGCGCCATTCGTAGGCGGGCAGGCCGCGCGCGTAATCGCCGAGGGCAAGCAGCGTTAGCGCCCGGTTCAGATTCGCGGCGATCAGGCCAGGATCGAGCCGCAAGGCTTGATCGAAGGCGCGCAGCGCGGGCTTGTGCGCACCGAGCGCGAAATGCGCATTGCCGAGCCCGAGCCAAGCGACGCCGTACTTCGGATCGAGGCCGACGGCGCGCTCGAATTGTGGCAACGCCTCCTCGTGTGAGCCGATGGCGGCGAGCGCGTGCCCCAGGCCGAAGTGCGCAGGCGCGAATTGAGGTTGCATGCTCAGCACTTTCTCCAGCACTGGCACGGCTTCGAGCGGACGGCCGGCGGCATCGAGGAGATTGCCCAAGTTGAAATGCGCGGCGACATAGTTCGGTTCTGCGGCAATGGCGGCGCGGAACTGGTCGATCGCGCCGTGAGTGTCGCCGAGCGCATTGAGCGCCATGCCAAGATTGTTGTGCGCGCCCGCGTGGCCCGGCCGGATCTGCAGCGCGCGGTGGAACGCCTTTGCGCCTTCTTCGTAGCGGCGCATGCCGAGCAGCGCATTGCCGAAATTGTTCCAGGTTGCCGCGTCCAAAGGTTGCAGGCGCAGCGCTTTTTCGAAGGCATCGGCGGCGTCTTCGTGGCGGCCCGCCGCCGCGTACGCATTGCCGAGGTTGTACTGCGCAAGCGAAAAACCGGGTTGCAGATGCAGCGCGTTGCGGAACCGCTCGATGGCGTCGTCGATCCGGCCCAGCGCTTTTAGCGCGTTGCCAAGATTGAGCTGCAAGCCGGCGTCGGCGGGGCGCAGGTCCACCGCGCGACGCACCAGTTCGGCCGCTTCCGCGTGCTGGCCCTGTTGATGGCGCAGCACGCCGAGCAGATGAAGTGCGTCGACATGGGAAGGCTCTGCGGCAAGCGCGGCCTGATAGTCGCGTTCCGCTTCGGTTAGACGGCCATCGCGATGCGCCGCGAAGCCACGCGCAAAAACTGTATCCATTGAGGAAGATCGAATGCAAACGCCTCATTTTTACACACGTTCGCCGCCGATCCCGATTTTTGCATTGACGCACCCGGTTTCACTTCTGTAACATGTGAACACCTGTTCATATGTTTGCTGATCTATCTTGTCTTCTCCTTTTGTCGCAACCGATGAGCGCGTCGTTCCGCTTGCCGACCTGTTCCGCCTGCTGGGCGATCCCACGCGGCTGCGCATTGTGCTCACGTGTGTCGACCGGCGCCGCGCGGTGGGGGCGATCGCGGAATCGCTCGGGCTGTCGGCGTCGCTCGTCAGCCATCACCTGCGTTTGCTGCGGGCGGCGCGAATCGTGCGCGCCGAGCGCGAGGGCAAGCAGGTTTTTTATCTCGCCGCCGATAACCACATCAGCGCCATGTTGGCCGAATTGCTCGAGCACGTTGCCGAGCCGCAAGCCGACTTCCGACCGGATAACGAATAAATGGAACCTCAATCGAAGCATCAGCACGAGCACGCGGATGAGCATGACCCCAAGCACGACGACCATGACCACCAGCACGAGACGGGTCACGCTCACAACCACGAGAAGGGTCATGCTCACAACCACGGCGCCGGCGGCCATCATCACCATCAGGCGCCACAAGCCGGCCAGGGCCGCACGTTCGCGATCGCGGTCGGGCTGAACCTGCTGATCGTGGTCGTGCAGGCGGTGTACGGTTTCATCGCCCATTCCACTGCGCTGCTCGCCGACGCCGGCCACAATTTGTCCGATGTCCTTGGTCTGCTCCTCGCCTGGGGTGCCGTCTGGCTCGGCACGCGCAAACCGTCGGAACGCTATACCTTCGGACTAGGCAGTTCATCGATACTCGCTTCACTCGCCAACGCCGCGCTGCTGCTCTTCGCGTGCGGCGCGATCATGCTCGAAGCCGTGCAGCGCCTGCTCAATCCGGCGCCGGTTGCGGGCCTCGACGTGTTCATCGTGGCGACGCTCGGCATGGTCGTCAACGGCTTCTCGGCGTGGCTCTTCATGCGCGGCAGCAAGGAGGACCTGAACGTGCGCGGCGCTTTCCTGCACATGGCCGCCGACGCCGCCATTTCCGCGGCAGTCGCCGTCAGCGGTCTCGTGATCCTGTTCACGGGCGCGAGCTGGCTTGATCCGGTGATGAGCATTCTCGTGGTCGGTGTGATCGTGGTGGGCACGTGGGGTCTCGGCCGCGACGCGATGCGGCTCGCGATGGGCGCGGTCCCGCCTGGCGTGGACAAGCCGGGTATCGAACGGTATCTGGCGGGTTTGCCGGGCGTGACCGACGTTCACGATCTCCATGTCTGGGCACTGTCCACCACGGAGAACGCGATGACCGCGCATCTGGTGATGCCGCAAGGCCATCCCGGCGATGTATTCGTGGACGCCATCGTGGTGGCCCTGCGCCGCGATTACGCGATGAACCACGCCACGCTGCAGGTGGAACGGGGCACGACCGAGCATCGCTGTGCGCTGCACGAACGCTCGCCGGCAACGCCTCAGGCGCACACGCATTGACTTAAGCGGTCGTTGGCGCGAATCGACCGGCGTACACTTGGCACTGTGAAGTTTGAGGGAGACGCGCATGCTTGCGCAGAAGCCGAATCGACACAAAGTCCTCGATGTGCCGCCGGTTCTGATCGCCGGCGCTGGTCCGACGGGCCTCGCCGCCGCCATGAGTTTGTCGCGTGCCGGCATACCCGTGCGTCTTATCGATAAAGCCCGCGAACCCTTGCCGTGGTCGCGCGCCATCGGCATCCAGGCACGTACGCTCGAGCTTTTCGAGCAGCATCGGCTGGTTGAACCATTTCTCGAACTTGGTCACCGGGGTCGCGTCGCCAACCTCTATTCGAACGGCCAGCGCCTCGCGCGGCTCGATTTCGATCCTCTGCAAACGCGTTATCCGTATCTGCTGTTCCTCGATCAAACCGTCACCGAACGCCTGATGACGCAGCATCTTGCGTCGTTCGGCGTGCACATTGAACGCGGCGTGGAATTGACGCGCTTTCGGGAAGGCTCAGCGGGGCTGGAGGCGGCGCTGCGGCACTCGAACGGAGCAGAAGAATCGGTGCGTCCGTCGTATCTGATTGGGGCGGACGGCGCGCACAGCACGGTGCGCCATGGTCTTGACGTCGAGTTCACGGGCAAGACTTTCGAACAAACCTTCCTGCTCGCCGATCTCCTCGCCGACACTGAATGGCCCGACGACGAATTCCATATCTTCGCGTCCGGCGAGGGTCTCGCCACCTTGTTTCCGATGGGCGGCGGCCGGGTGCGCCTGATCGCGGACAAGCGCGTGACATCGACATCGACGTCGAGCGCGCCGTCAAACGATGCCGCGGAAAGCCTGAAAAAAAACGCAGTGCCCACGTTTGACGAATGCCGCGAGATTATCGAGCGGCGCATTCATCATCGCGTAAGCGCGAAAAGCCTCGGATGGTCATCGTATTTTCATCTGAATAACCGCATGGCCGACCAGTTGCGTTCAGGCCGCGTTTTTCTCGCCGGCGATGCCGCGCATGTCCACAGTCCGGCCGGCGCACAGGGCATGAACACGGGCATTCAGGAGGCGTTTAATCTCGGCTGGAAGATTGCGCGGATGCTGGCGGGCGTTGCGCCCGATCGCTTGCTCGATACGTATCACGCCGAGCGTCATCCGATCGAGCGTGAAGTGCTGCGGCAATCCAGTTTCATGACGCAGATGGCCGCCGCCGAGCACGGGCCGATGAAGCTGCTTCGCGATCACGTGATGCCGGCGTTATCGGCGATTGGCCCATTGCGCGATGCCGCGCGGCGCACGCTCAGCGAGCTGTCGGTTCAATACCGGCGCAGTCCGCTCACGCTGGATCGTTCGCTCGACGGCGGTCCGCGTGCGGGTGAACGCGCGCCGGACGCGTGGGTGCATGTCGTCGATGGGCCGCTCGGACGCGCGCCGGGTGTGGGCTGTCTTTTCGATCTCCACGATCCCGCGTGTTTCTCGTTGTTCTTGCTGGTGAAGCCATCGCCGGAAGACGATATCGCGCTGGCACCGGCGACGCTCACCGTCGCGCATGCTATGCGCGATAAGGATCTGGATGAGTTGGCCGTAGCGGTGGAAGAGGTGTTGCCAAATACGGTGCGCGTGTGGCGCATCACCGATAAAGAAGGTGACGGCACGCGTTCGCTCACCGATGCGTATGGGCGCACGCGGCCGTGTTTTTATCTCGTGCGCCCAGATGGATATATTGCGGCGCGAGGGCGCGCGCCGGCGGATACGCAAGCGCTGTTGCGGCATTGTGAAACGTGGTTCGGTTCGACGCAGCCGCGGGGGGAGGGGTGAACGATCACGCGACCGGCGCGGCCGCCGGCGTCAACGTCACCCGATGTTTCGTCAGCGCTTCCAGCACGATTGGTTCGAGCGCGGCAACAACGCCCGGATCATCCAACCCGTTAAGCAACGCGATCCTCATCCGTGGCGCCCAGAACCGGTGAATGTGATCGGCGACACTATCGAGCGCTTCCGGGCGATCGGGCATCGAATCGAAAAATTCACCGATCTGGTTCGCCATTTCGATCAGGCTGTTCACATCCATGATTATTTCCCCGACGACGTGACAGCCGCATCACGCAACTGGAGAAACTCCAACTGCTGCGTGTTGAAACGCGAATAATCCTTCTGCCATTGCGACGGTTGTTCCACTGGCATGACCTGCACCGCCGTCACCTTGTACTCGGGGCAATTCGTGGCCCAATCGGAGGAATCCGTGGTGATCACGTTCGCGCCGGATTCAGGGAAGTGGAACGTCGTGTACACCACGCCCGGCTGCATCCGTTCGGTGATCTTCGCGCGCAGCACGGTCTGCCCGGCACGCGATTCAATCCCCACCCAATCGTCCGTCTTGATCCCGCGCTCCTCGGCATCGTGCGGATGAATCTCCAGCCGGTCCTCGTCATGCCAGCGCGAATTTTCCGTGCGCCGCGTCTGCGCGCCCACGTTGTACTGCGACAGGATGCGGCCCGTCGTCAGCAGCAGCGGGAATTTGCGCGTGACCTTCTCGGGCGTCGCGATGAACTTCGTGATCACGAAGCGGCCTTTGCCACGCACGAATTGATCGATGTGCATCGTCGGCGTGCCATCCGGCGCTTGCGCGTTGCACGGCCACTGGATGCTGCCGAGTTCATCGAGGCGTTTGTACGACACGCCGGTGAACGTGGGCGTCAGGCTCGCGATCTCGTCCATGATCTGCGACGGATGCGTGTAGTTCATTTCATAACCGAGCGCGCGGGCAAGCTTGATCGTCACCTCCCAGTCGGCCAGACCGGGCAGCGGCGGCATGACCTTGCGCACGCGCGAGATGCGGCGTTCTGCGTTGGTGAACGTGCCGTCCTTTTCGAGGAACGATGAACCCGGCAGGAACACGTGTGCGTACTTGGCGGTCTCGTTGAGGAAGATGTCCTGTACGACGATGCATTCCATCGACGACAACGCCTTCGCCACGTGCTGTGTATTCGGATCGGATTGAACGATATCCTCGCCCTGGCAATAAAGGCCCAGGAAGCTGCCGTGCACAGCGGCGTCGAACATGTTCGGAATGCGCAGGCCCGGTTCCGATTGCAGTTTGACGCTCCACGCTTCTTCGAACAACGCGCGCACAGCCGCGTCGCTGATATGACGGTAACCGGGCAACTCGTGCGGGAACGAACCCATGTCGCAGGAACCCTGCACGTTGTTCTGACCACGCAGCGGATTCACGCCCACGCCTTCGCGGCCGACGTTACCCGTTGCCATCGCGAGGTTCGCGATACCCATGACCATCGTCGAACCTTGCGCATGTTCGGTCACGCCAAGGCCATAGTAGATCGCACCGTTGCCGGCGTTCGCGTAGATGCGCGCGGCTTCGCGTACCGCTTGCGCCGGCACGCCGGTGATGGCTTCCATTGCTTCGGGCGAGTTTTCTTCAAGGGCGATGAAGTCGCGCCATTGCTGGAACGCGCGCGGATCGCAGCGTTCGGCCACGAAATCTTCCTTCACCAGGCCTTCGGTCACGATCACGTGGGCGAGCGCGTTGACCATCGCGACGTTCGTGCCGGGCCGCAACGCCAGATGATGTGACGCCTTCACGTGCGGCGTATCGACGATATCAATCCGGCGCGGGTCCACCACGATCAGTTGCGCACCTTCGCGCACCCGGCGTTTCAGCCGCGATGCGAACACGGGGTGGCCATCGGTCGGATTCGCACCGATCACGACGATCACGTCGGCTTTCTCGACCGACGCAAAGGTCTGCGTTCCCGCCGATTCGCCCAGCGTCGTCTTCAGGCCGTACCCGGTCGGCGAGTGGCAAACGCGGGCACAGGTATCGACGTTGTTGTTGCCAAACGCCGCGCGCACGAGTTTCTGCACGAGGTAGGTTTCCTCGTTCGTGCATCTCGACGATGTAATCCCGCCGATCGAATCCACGCCGTGCTTGTCCTGGATGCGCCGGAATTCGCTGGCCGCGTAGGAGAGCGCTTCGTCCCAGCTCACTTCGCGCCACGGATCGGTGATCTTGGCGCGGATCATCGGCTTGGTGATGCGGTCCTTGTGCGTGGCGTAGCCCCATGCAAAGCGGCCCTTTACGCACGCGTGGCCGTCGTTGGCGTCGCCGTTCTTGTTCGGCACCATGCGCACGACCTGGCTGCCTTTCATCTCGGCTTTCAATGAACAGCCGACGCCGCAATACGCGCACGTCGTCGTGATCGAATGCTCGGGCTGGCCGAGCATGATGACGGTTTTTTCCTGCAGCGTCGCGGTCGGGCAAGCTGCCACGCACGCGCCGCACGAGACGCATTCCGATTCCATGAACGGCTGGCTTTCGCTCGCGGCAACGCGCGATTCAAACCCACGCCCCGCGATGGTCAGCGCGAACGTTCCCTGCGTTTCCTCGCACGCGCGCACGCAGCGATTGCAGACGATGCACTTCGACGCGTCGTACGTGAAATACGGATTCGACTCGTCCTTCTTGTCCTTCAGGTGATTGGCGCCTTCGTAGCCGTATCGAACCTCACGCAAGCCGACCACGCCCGCCATGTCCTGCAATTCGCAATCGCCGTTGGCGGGGCAGGTGAGGCAATCGAGCGGGTGATCGGAGATGTACAACTCCATCACGTTCTTGCGCAGCGACTGCAGCTTGTCCGTCTGCGTACGCACTTTCATGCCGGCTTCAACGGGCGTCGTGCACGACGCCGGATAACCGCGCTTGCCTTCGATTTCAACCAGGCACAGGCGGCACGAACCGAACGGCTCAAGCGAATCCGTCGCGCAGAGTTTCGGCACGTTGACACCGGCCTCGATCGCCGCGCGCATCACCGACGTGCCGGCCGGCACCGTGACGGATGTACCGTCGATGTCGAGCGTCACGTCGATGTCGGCATGGCGAAATGGCGTGCCGTAGTCGGTCTCGTCGAAGGGATCGCGCAGTTTCGTCTTGCACGCGCAATTGCCGGAACCGCAGGATGAGTTGGACATTTTTTGCTCCTTCTTAAGCCGCTTTCTGCGACGGCTTTTGCGAAAGACCGAAGTCTTCGGGGAAATGATCGAGTGCGGACAGCACCGGATACGGCGTCATGCCGCCCATGGCGCAGAGCGATCCGGAAACCATGGTGTCGCAGAGATCGCGCAGCAGCGTGACCTGTTTGGGCGAGGTATCGCCGGCACGGATCTTCGCGATGACTTCAACACCGCGCGTGGAACCGATACGGCACGGGGTGCACTTGCCGCACGATTCGACGGCGCAAAAGTGCATCGCGTACTGGGCGAGATCGGCGAGATTCGAGGTGTCGTCATGAATCACGATACCGCCATGTCCGACCACCGCGCCGACCGCCGCGTAGACTTCATAGTCCATGGGAATATCCCACTGGCTTTCCGGCAGATACGTGCCGAGCGGGCCACCGACTTGCGCCGCGCGCGCCGGCCGGCCGCTTGCCGTGCCGCCGCCATATTCATAGATCAGTTCACGCAAGGTCACGCCGAACGCCAGTTCCACAAGGCCGCCTTGCTTCACGTTGCCTGCTATCTGGAACGGCAGCGTGCCGCGCGAGCGGCCCATGCCGAAGTCGCGATAAAACGCCGCGCCCTTGGCGAAGATGATCGGTACGGTCGCCAAAGTAATGACGTTATTGATCACGGTCGGCTGACCGAACAAGCCGACGAGCGCAGGCACGGGCGGCTTCGCCCGGACCACGCCGCGTTTGCCTTCCAGCGATTCGAGCAGCGCCGTTTCCTCGCCGCAGACATACGAACCAGCGCCTTTGGCGACTTCGAGTTCGAACGCCTTGTCGCTGCCAAGCACGCTTGTGCCAAGCCAGCCGGCATTGCGTGCTTTATCGATCGCGCGAGTGAGCGTGGCGATCGAGTGCGGATATTCGCTGCGCACATAGATGTAGCCCTTCGTCGCCTTGGTCACGATCCCCGCAATGATCATCCCTTCGATCAACATATACGGGTCGCTTTCCATGACCAGCCGGTCAGAGAACGTGCCGGAATCGCCTTCGTCGGCGTTGCAGACGATGTACTTCTGCGGCGCCTTTGCCGCGCGTACCGTGCGCCATTTGATACCGGCCGGGAACGCCGCGCCGCCGCGTCCGCGCAAGCCCGATTCGAGCAACGCTTCGCAAGCAGCATCGCCGTCGGTTTCGAGTGCTTTGCGCAAACCTTCGAGGCCGCCATGCTTCACGTAGTCATCGGTGGAAAGCGGGTCCGTGATGCCAATGCGCGCGAACGTCAGGCGTTGCTGTTTGGCAAGCCAGGGCAGCGCATCGACCACACCGAGACGTTTCTCGTGCGCGCCGCCGTTTGCGAGATCGGCATCGAAGAGAGCGGCTACATCGTCTTCATCGACATTCGAATAACCGATGCGGCCTTGCGCCGTTTCCACTTCGACCAGCGGTTCGAGCCACAACATGCCGCGTGAACCGTTGCGCACGATCTCGACTTCAATACCGCGTTTCTGAGCTTCAGCCGCAACGGCAAGCGCGACGCGATCGGCGCCGAGCGCCAATGCCGACGAATCGCAGGGGACGTAGATGCGTGTCATACCAAGTCCTCCGCGCTCGCGCGTGCCGCTTCATAGAGCCGATCGAACTTCTGCGGCGTGACGCGCGCGTACAACTCGCCGTTGATGGTCATGGCCGGCGACAACGCGCATTGCCCGAGGCAATACACAGTTTCCAATTCAGTATCAGGCTGGTGACCGGAATCGAACTTGCATCCCGTATGCCCTTCGATATGCGCCGCCAGCGCCTCCGTTCCCATGCTCCGGCAGGCCTCGGCGCGACATAACTGCACGGTCACGCGTGCGGGCGGCTCGGAGCGGAAATGGTGGTAATAGGTGATCACGCCGTGCACTTCCGCGCGCGAAAGCGACATGGCCTGAGCGAGCGGGCCGATGACGTCGGCGGGAATGTAGCCGGCCTCGTCCTGAATGGCGTGCAGCACCGCGAGCAGCGACGCATCCTTTTTCAGATGACGCGCGACGCGCTCTTCGGGTGTGCCGGCCGGCTGATTCGGGGTGTTGTGGGACATCTGGATCATGGGGGAAGTCTCCATTGCTCGGCATATGTTTTATGAATGCATATATCGGTCTTATAATTGCAGCACCGAGCCCGTGATATGCAAGATACGAGGCTATCCGGCCGATGGCAATAGGAACTGAAGGTACATATGATCGATGTCGAATGCCGTACCGAACTCGTCCTGCGCGACGCGGCCGGCCGCGAAGCCAGTCTCAGCGCGGCCGTGCCGCTTTTGCTGCTGGTTTCGCAGACAGGCAGCATTGCGCAAGCTGCGTCGGCTAAGGGTTTGTCCTATCGGCACGCGTGGGGCCTATTGCGTGAAATTGAAACACGGCTGGGTGGCGCGCTGATTACGAAGTCGCGCGGACGCGGGTCGGTGCTCTCGGAACTCGGCGAGGCGGTGTTGCGGGCGCAGCGTTTATCGAACGAGCGGCTCGACGGGCCGCTTCAGGCTCTGGCGAGCGAAGTGGCCGGCGAGCTGAACCGGCGGCTGTCGCGCACGGTCGGCGAGATACGGATTCACGCATCGCACGGGTACGCGGTTGCGGCACTGGTGGGTGCGCTAGCCGCCAAGCGAATTCCCGCCGACATCAAATACCGCGAGAGCGCCGAAGCGGTGAGTGCGCTCGCGCGTGGCGAGTGCGAGCTGGCCGGTTTTCACTTGCCTATCGGTGAATTCCGCGCGAGTTGCGCCGAGATCTACCGGCCCTGGCTCGACGCGGGGCGGCATCGGCTGATTCATCTGACGCGGCGCACGCAGGGCCTGTTTCTGCCGAAAGGCAATCCGAAAGGCATACGCGGCTTGCACGATCTCGCCCGCGACGACATCCGCTTCGTCAATCGTCAGCCCGGATCGGGCACGCGTATGCTGTTGGACTTGGCGCTGCGCCAGATCGGCGTCGATCCCGCGACAATCAACGGCTACGCCACCGCAGAGCTCACCCATTCGGCTATCGCCGCGTTCGTCGCGAGCGGTATGGCCGATCTGGGTTTCGGCGTGCAGCCCGCGGCGCAACAGTTCGCGCTCGACTTCATCCCCGTTATAGACGAGGACTATTTGTTCGCGTGCGATCGCGACAAACTCGACGATGCCCGGCTCGGTGGCGTGCTTGAGATTTTGCGCAGCGACGCATTCCGTGACAGCGTCACGCATCTGGAAGGTTATGACCCGACTTTTTGTGGGCAACTGCTCGAACTCGAGTCGGCCCTCAGCGGGGCGACCGGAAACGAGCGGTAACTAAATCGAGGCTGTGCGTCCTGCTGATCCAAAGCCTTACGTTTAGAATTACGCTAACCTCATGGATAGCGGAGAAGGCCGGTGGATTTGCATGCGATGTGTTGATGTCGCTCATAAGCAGGATCCGGAATACGCCGCTGACCAAACGTTTAACCGATCACCGTTTTACTCACCGTTATTGCCGCCATGAAATTGCTTTTGAGCGTTGCCGCGTTGATCGCGTTCGTTGTTAGCGCCGTCGCCTTTGTGCCCGTCGCTTTTGCCCAGAATTCTCCCGGTGTTCCTGGCGGCATCCTGCAGGACCAGTTTCGCCTGAAAGAACATCCGCAGATGCAGTTTGCCGCTTCCGCGCCGTCCGATAAGTATCAGGACGGTGTATCGGCGAAGCGCAAGCGCGGGGATCTGGGCGATCCAAACGGCTGTAACTTGCAGTGTCCGAAGGATCAATAAGCGGCTCGACTCCCGATAGCGCAGCAGTCCAGACTCACGCTCGGCGGTTTTCATCGAAGCCGCCGATTTGCTTTCCATCATCTCAATCGTCACATCGCAGCAGCCAAAAGGCCGTCGAACCATCCGGCTTGTTTCGAGCAAACAGCGTTAACCCTGCCTTTTGGCCCCAACTTTCCGCCACGCCAGCGTCTGCCCGACGCGTTTTTCGGCTTAGCGTCTGTTACCACTCATTACCGACCGAATAATGCTACTTGATGGCGGCGTCCACGAGATGCGCTCGGGTATCTTATCGGTGCGTGCATTGAGCTGGTGCTCGATTTTGGACGCATCTATTTCTCATAAAAAACAATGAAGCGAGCTGCCGGCGCCCACGCCAGAGAAGCGTGTGACGCGGGGATGCGGATAAGCACTATCCGTATGACGGCACGGTCGCAAGGGACATTCGGAACGCCGAGGGGACGACAATCAAATGAGAATTCTTCAGGTCATTCTTGCACCCCGATTGTCCGGTGCCGAGGTGCTTGCAAAAGGTGTGGCCATTGGGCATCAGCAAGGCGGTCATGACGTTTGCATTACCTCGCTGATGCCGGAACACAACGATTTCGAGCATATCAGCGCCGAATTGCGCGCGAACAATGTTCTCTGTTTTTTCCCGCAGCGCGCGCTTGGCAAGATAGGCCGGCTGCTGTTCCTGCACCGCGCCATTCGTCGTTTCAAGCCCGACATTATCTTCGCGCACGCCACCATTCCGGCCTTGTATGTGCGTGCGTTGCCAACGCGCGTGCCGATCGTCTGGGTCATGCACTCCGGCGCCAATGACTTCGCTAACAACGCGCTGCTGTTCGCCGAGCGTTTGCTCTCGGGGCGGGCGAAGGCGGTGATCGGCGTGTCGCAGAAGAATATCGACGATTACGTGAAGGAAGTCGGCTCGCATCCCTCGATGATCGTGGTGCCGAACGGCGTCGATATCTCGCGTTTCGAGCAGGTGAGCGAGCCGCTGCCATCGACGGGATTCAGGCAGATTGTCCAGATCGGCCGGTATATCCCGGAGAAGAACCAGTTGCAGACTGTGCAGGCGTTTGCACGCGTTGCCGCAGCCGAGCCGGATGTGCGTCTGCTGCTGTGCGGCGTGATCGAAAACCTGGCCTATCACGCGGCCATCTTGAAACTCGTGGACGACCTGGGACTGACGGATCGTGTGAGGGTGATCGGGCCGCAGTCGAATGTCGCGGAGATTTTGCGCAGCTCGCACGCGTTCGCGATGCCGTCGAGTTTCGAGGCGCATAGCATCGGGTTCCTGGAAGCGCTGGCGTCGGGGATTCCTGTGGTGGGCAATGCGATTCCTTCGTTCGCGTTTGCCGACAATTTTCCGGGCGTCGAACTGCTCGATACCAGCGACGCCGATGCCTACGGCCGCGCGTTGCTCGAAGCGTTGTCGCAGCCGCGAGCCACGCGCCCGCTCAACGGTTTGACGTTGCAGAGCACGGCAGACCGTTATCTGGCGATTGCCTGCGATGTGCTCAACCCACGGGTGAGATTGAGTTAAGCAGGTTCAATTTGAGTCGATGTATTTGAGTCGATGTAAAGCGCGTCGCCGGGTTTCCGGCGGCGCGTTTTTGTTTGGTGCCGGGTTTTGAGCCTTAGACGCACATATCACTGCAGCGGCGAAGTTTCGATGGTCCGTAGTGCTTGGGTTTATCGTTCCACGCGCTCCAGGACAAAAACCCCCGCTGAGCCTTAAGGCACGCGGGGTTTTAGATGATCCGGCACAGGTCCGGATCGGCTATTGGTGGAGGCGGCGGGAATCGAACCCGCGTCCAGTAGCGCTCTACGACCAGTTCTACATACTTAGTTCTATCATTTGATTTAACCTGGCGACGCGGACGAACACGCTTCGCTTCGGCGATTCACTAAATTTTCGACCTTGGCGTCGTGACGCCGACAAGGCTTATCTGACGTATATGACCTCTCGCGGTATTGCTACCGGTCTTGCGACTCTAGTCCGTCAGTAAACTAGGGAGAGGCAGGCGGCCCTTAGGCTGCCAGTGCGAACGTTTCGTCGTTTGCAGTTACGTTTTTCCCATTGATTTACGAGGTGACGGGTCCTCGGTATGCCCTAGCCGCTTCGCAACCCCTGTCGAAACCAGGTCGCCCCCGAAGCATTAAGTATTATCTCACAGTTTCGTGCGGGATTTCGCCGGAGAGCGGGCCCCGGACGGTCGTGGCACTCACTGTACGTCCCGCAGCAGATGCTGCAATTCAATCGTCGTTTCCACCACGTGATCCGCGTGCCACCGGGTGGGCGGCAAGTCCTTCCCGCAGTAACCGTAGGCCGCGGCCACCGTGACCATGCCGGCCGCGAAACCGGCCTGGACGTCGCGCAGGTCGTCGCCGACGTACACCACGCGTTCCGGCTTCTCTTCCATCAGTTCCGCCGCATGCAGCAACGGCGCCGGATGCGGCTTCGAATGTGGGGTGGTATCGCCGCAGACGAGACACGCCGCGCGCTCGCCGAGTCCAAGCAGCGTCACCAGCGGTTCAGCCAGCCGCGTCACCTTGTTGGTCACGATGCCCCAGCGCACGCCGCGGGCATCCAACTGATCGAGCAATTCGTCGATACCTGGAAACAGCGTCGTCTCGATGCACAAATCTGCTTCATAGTTGGCGAGAAACTCCTCGCGCATGGACGCGTAATCGGGATGCTCCGGGCCGATCTCGAACGCGCCGCCCAACAGACCGCGCGCACCCGCCGACGCCAATGGCCGTAGGGTCTCGAGCGGCCGCATTTCGAGCCCGCGATCATGCCGCATCTTGTTGACGGCGGCGACGAGGTCGGGCGCAGTGTCGGCGATAGTGCCGTCGAGGTCGAACAAAATCGCGTGGCAGAGATTGAGCCGGGACTTGTCGATCTGGTGCTGGGGCAGGGGCGTCGGATCGTCGCTCATGAAAGTCCGTACAGGTTCGATGACGCTCGGAGGCGTGGGGTCGGCGTCACTGGGGCGATCGTTCATGTTTGTTCCCGTCAGGCTACGCGACGGCAAGCCATCAGGTAGTTGATGCTGGAGTCGTCGGAGAGACTGAAGCGCTTGCTGAGCGGCCGGTACGTGATCCCCTTGATTTCCACGATATCAAGTTGCGCAGAACGCACGAATTGCGCAAGTTCTGACGGCTTGATGAAGCGTGCGTAATCATGCGTGCCGCGTGGCAGCATCCGGGCGATATATTCTGCGCCAATGACCGCGAACAGATACGCCTTGGCATTGCGGTTGAGCGTGGAGAAAAACACCCAGCCGCCGGGTTTGACGAGCGTTGCGCACGCCTGGACGATCCCCGCCGGATCCGGCACGTGTTCAAGCATCTCCATGCACGTCACCACGTCATAGCTGCCGGGTTCTCGCGCCGCCAGTGCCTCAGCCGCGATCTCTTCGTATTCAACCTCGACGCCGCTTTCCAGGCTATGCAGATCGGCCACACCCAGCGCTCTCGATGACAAATCCACACCTTTCACCTTGGCGCCGCGAACGGCCATCGACTCAGACAGGATGCCGCCGCCACAGCCGATATCCAGTGCGCGCTTGCCCGACAAATGGGCATGTTTGTCGATCCAGTCGAGTCGCACAGGGTTGAGTTCGTGCAGCGGTTTGAATTCCGCATTCGGGTCCCACCAGCGATGAGCCAGCTCGCTGAATTTCTGAAGCTCGTGGGGATCGGCATTGATCATGTGCGGATAGCCTTGAAACATAAGGTCGAAAACATTCAAGCACCAAGTATATAGGCGGTCGCGAGAGCCGGTAAAACGAGGCACAGGCGAAGCCCGGTCGAGCAGGGGCCGCCGTGGCCTTGGGGCAAAGGCGCGCAGTGCATAAAAAAAGCCCCGCCGAAGCGGGGCTTTGATCCTGCGGCAATCAGTCGCTTATTACTGCGGCTGACGCGAGGTTCCAACAACTTCGACTTCCACGCGACGATCCGGTGCGAGGCAAGCGACAAGTTGCTTGTGGTTCTTCTGGTTGCAACCCGTGGTAACCGGGTTGCGCTTGCCCTTGCCTTCCGTATAGATACGGTTGGCTTCGATGCCCTTGCTGACCAAGTATGCCTTGACAGCTTGTGCACGACGCAGGGACAGGCGATCGTTGTATTTGTCCGAACCAATACGGTCCGTGTAACCCGTTGCGACCACGACTTCCAGGTTCAGGTCGCCAATCTTCGATGCGAGATCGTCAAGCTTAGCCTTACCAGCCGGCTTCAGGATGGCCTTGTCGAAGTCGAACAGAGCGTCAGCTTGGTACGTAACCTTCTGGCTTTGGATAACCGGAGCCGGTGCCGGTGCGACCGGCGGCTGCGGTGCCTGGGCGACCAGCGCGCCATCGCACTTTGCGTTGGCCGTTGCCGGGGTCCAGAACGCGTCACGCCAGCAAAGCTCGTTCGTGCCGTTCATCCACACGTATTCGCCCGTGCCGTTCACCCAGTTGTCATTGACTGCCTGACGCGAAGCCGGGACCGATTGCGCCATAGCCGATGCAGCCATAACTGCGGTAGCTGCAATGAACGCGAGCTTTGAAAGTTTATTCATATTTCTCCTCTCGAAATTGAGATTACCGCAGGTTTACTGCGAGCCTTGTTGACAAAGACAAGTCATACATTGCTCGAAGTATAACATTACCGCGGAACAAAACGCTGTGTGTAGACTTCGAGCAGTGTCTAACTTTGTGCGTTCGCATTTTGCCATATCGTTCCCTTGCAACGATAAAAATATCCCGGGCCCCCTGACGCCCGCAACCTTATGTGGTGCATGCGCAACAAGACGGGGCATGGGAATCGCAGGGTTTGATACGTGCCGAACATGCGCACAATGCGTGCCACCCCGGAACTTTTTCCAAAAACATCAATACATCTTTTTCGACGGTTTTGCGCGCGTAAATTGGCGGCGTCAAAACCCGTGAGGGCGAATGATAGCGGGTTAGTCTGACGTTTTCACTTTGTTCCGTGAGGGAATTTGTAAGCTTTCGCAACCATTTGCGTTCGCGCCCCCTGTAAAGGTTCCCGGCCACTCGCTCTAGTCACTCTATGTATACGCAGCGGTCCCGGGCGCGGATGCCGCGCATGTTAGAATCGCGTGATGCGTTGCGTTCGCAGCGCCGATGCCAAACGACGGTGAATCCGGGCAAAACGCCGCAAAAAAGGGCTTTTGTTCCGCGCCGGCGCCGCACAGTTCAAGACACGGATAAATGGATCAATTCGCCAAAGAGACCCTGCCAATCTCCCTCGAGGAGGAAATGCGCCGCTCATATCTCGATTACGCGATGAGCGTGATCGTGGGGCGAGCGCTCCCCGATGTCCGCGACGGCCTCAAGCCAGTCCACCGTCGCGCGCTTTATTCCATGCACGAACTGAACAACGACTGGAATCGCGCTTACAAGAAGTCGGCGCGTATCGTGGGCGACGTGATCGGTAAATATCACCCGCACGGTGACCAGTCGGTCTACGACACCATCGTCCGGATGGCGCAGCCTTTCTCGCTTCGCTACATGCTGGTCGACGGGCAGGGGAATTTCGGTTCGGTCGACGGCGACAACGCCGCGGCCATGCGTTACACCGAAATCCGCATGGCGAAGATTGGTCATGAGCTGCTGGCGGACATCGACAAGGAAACGGTCGACTTCGGTCCGAACTACGACGGCAGCGAAAGCGAGCCGCTGGTTCTGCCCGCGCGCATCCCCAATCTTCTGATTAATGGCTCGGCCGGTATCGCAGTGGGCATGGCGACGAACATTCCGCCGCACAACCTGCGCGAAATTGTCGATGCTTGCATGCATCTGCTGAACAATCCCGATACGACTATCGACGAACTGATCGAGATCGTTCCGGCCCCGGATTTCCCGACAGCCGGCGTGATCTACGGTGTCTCGGGCGTAAAGGACGGGTATCGAACGGGTCGCGGACGCGTTGTGATGCGCGCGACCACGCACTTCGAAGAGATCGACCGCGGCCAGCGGATGGCGATCATCGTCGACGAAATCCCGTATCAGGTGAACAAGCGCACGCTGCTCGAGCGCATTGCCGAGCTGGTGAACGAGAAGAAGATCGAAGGCATCTCGGACATCCGCGACGAATCCGACAAGAGCGGCATGCGCGTGGTGGTCGAGCTCAAGCGCGGCGAAGTGCCCGAAGTGGTGCTGAATAATCTGTACAAGATGACGCAGCTTCAGGACACGTTCGGCATCAACATGGTCGCGCTGGTCGACGGCCAGCCGCGCCTGCTGAACCTGAAGCAGATGCTGGAGTGTTTCCTGTCGCATCGGCGGGAAGTGCTCACGCGGCGCACTGTATACGAACTGCGCAAAGCGCGGGATCGCGGCCACGTGCTGGAAGGCCTGGCGGTGGCGCTGGCGAATATCGACGAATTCATCCGCATCATCAAGGCAGCGCCGACTCCGCCGATCGCGAAGCAGGACTTGATGAACAACGCCTGGGACTCGGAAATCGTGCGCGAAATGCTCTCGCGCGCGGAAACCGAGGAATCGGGCGGGCGTCAGGCGTATCGGCCAGAAGGGCTGAATCCGGCCTATGGCATGCAGGCCGATGGCTTGTACAAGCTGTCGGATGTCCAGGCGCAAGAAATTCTGCAGATGCGCCTGCAACGCTTGACCGGGCTCGAGCAGGACAAGATTGTCGGCGAGTACAAGGAAGTGATGGCGCAAATCGCCGACCTGCTCGACATCCTGGCGCGGCCGGCGCGGATTCGCGCGATTATCGTCGACGAACTGGCGTCAATTCGTGCCGAATTTGGTGACGACCGCCGTTCGCGCATCGAACTGAACGCAACCGAGCTGAACACCGAAGACCTGATCACGCCGCAGGAAATGGTCGTGACCATGTCGCACACGGGCTATGTAAAGTCGCAGCCGCTGTCGGAATACCGGGCGCAAAAGCGTGGTGGCCGCGGCAAGCAGGCCACGCAGATGAAGGAAGACGACTGGATCGACACGCTTTTCATCGCGAACACGCACGACCACATGCTGTGTTTCTCGAACCGCGGGCGTGTTTACTGGATCAAGGTCTACGAAGTGCCGCAGGGTTCGCGGAACTCGCGTGGCCGCCCGATCGTCAACATGTTCCCGCTGCAAGACGGCGAGAAGATCAACGTCGTGCTGCCGATCAAGGAATTTTCTGCAGACAAATACGTTTTCATGGCGACCTCGCTGGGTACCGTGAAGAAGACGCCGCTGGAAGCATTCAGCCGACCGTTGCGCAAGGGCATTATCGCGGTCGGTCTGGATGAGGGCGATTTCCTGATCGGTGCCGCGATTACTGACGGCCAGCATGACGTGATGCTGTTCTCGGATTCGGGCAAAGCCGTGCGTTTCGACGAAAACGACGTGCGCGCAATGGGTCGCGAAGCCCGTGGCGTGCGTGGCATGCAACTGGAAGAAGGGCAGCAGGTCATCGCGTTGCTGGTGGCGGGCGGCGAAAACCAGTCGGTGCTGACCGCGACCGAGAACGGCTTCGGCAAGCGCACGCCGATCGACGAATACACGCGTCACGGCCGTGGCACGAAGGGCATGATTGCTATCCAGACGTCGGAACGTAACGGCAAGGTGGTCGCCGCAACGCTCGTCGAGCCGGAGAGCGAGATCATGCTGATCACCAATACCGGCGTGCTGATCCGCACGCGGGTGTCGGAGATCCGTGAAATGGGCCGTGCAACTCAAGGTGTTACACTCATTAGCCTTGACGACGGCACCAAGCTGTCCGGCTTGCAGCATATTGCCGAGGCGGAAGTAGCAGTCGAGCTCGACGCCGATCTGGAAGGTGATGCGGGTGACGTCGACGAACCTCTGAACGGGTCATCGGCCGGTGACGCCGCTGATACGGGCGACAATCCGGGCGACACGTCGGAAGGCGATGAGGACAGCACGTCCTGACCGATTGTTCGCGACCAGCGCCTGTTCTGTTTCTGAAAGCTTGAATGGATAAGCTGCGCGGCTTGAGCACGTGCCGAGTCGCGCGGCGATGGGAACAAAAATTTTTTAAGGGAGTAATGATGCAAAAACAGTTTAAACAATGGATGTTGCTGGCTGCTTTGGTACCGGCTTTCGCATCGGCTCAATCGCTCCAGAGCCAAGCGACGACGCCGGCTGCAGATGCAGCCACAGCGGCACCGGATCCGGCGAAGCAAGCTGCGATCAAGGACCTGCTGGATGCAATCGACGCGCAAAAGCTCGTCGGCGCCATTGGTAACAGTGCACAAATGCAGTCGAAGCAACTGGTTCCGGCCATCCTGTCCGACGCTTTGAGCGAAAACAAGACCCTGAACGACAAGCAGAAGCAAGCGGCCGTTCCTCAGCTCCAGAAGGACACGGTACCGAAGCTGGTGGATTCCGCTGGTCAAGTCTTCGCGACCGACTCGTTCCGTCAAGACGCCATGCAGGCACAGTACGACGCGTATGCGAAGTACTACACCACGGCTGAAATCAAAGACCTGACGACGTTCTACAAGAGCCCGACGGGTCGCAAGTTCATCCAGGTTCAGGACCAAGTTGGTCGTGACGTGGTGAACGGTCTGATGCAGAAATACATGCCACAATCGATCAAGGCCACCCGCGCGCAAGCGGACAAGGAAGTGGCTGCTGTCAAGCCGGGCAAGTAAGCCAGGCTGCCGAAACCCGCCGCCGCTCATGTGGCTGAAGTACGCGGCTGTAGTTTGGCGGGTTTATGGGACAGTGCGATAATGGCTGTTTGCGTTCAGACGCAAACAGCCATTTGTTTTTTGTGGCGCGGTTCAGGTGTTATTCAGCTTTTCTCGTCGGCGTTCTCCGTGTGCGTCCGGCTTTTCGGGGTGTTTATCAGATGCGCGTGTTCAATTTCTCCGCTGGTCCTGCAGCAATGCCCGAAGAAGTGCTCCGTCAAGCCGCCGACGAAATGCTCGACTGGCACGGCAGCGGCATGAGCGTGATGGAAATGAGCCATCGCGGGGCTGAATTCATGTCGATACATGAAGCCGCGCTCACCGACCTTCGCGACCTGCTGAAAGTGCCCGCGTCGCACAGGATCTTGTTCCTGCAGGGTGGGGGCATAGGCGAGAACGCGATCGTGCCGCTGAACATGCTCGGGGCGCGTAAAACTGCGGACTTTGTGGTGACCGGTTCGTGGTCGCAAAAATCGTTCAAGGAAGCGCAGAAGTACGGCACGCCGCACATTGCTGCAAACGGCAAGACGGCGCAGGGTTTCACGCACGTGCCGAAGATCGACGAATGGCATCTTTCCGACGATCCCGCCTACGTCCATATCTGCACGAACGAAACCATCGACGGTGTTGAGACCTTCGAGATTCCCGATCTCGGTTCGATCCCGCTGGTCGCCGACGCGTCATCGCACATTCTTTCCCGCCCGATGGACATCGCGAAATACGGCGTGCTGTTTGGCGGCGCGCAGAAGAACATCGGCATGGCGGGCGTGACGGTCGTGATCGTGCGCGAAGATCTGCTTGATCGCGCGCTTGCCATCTGCCCGTCGGCGTTCGAATGGAAGACCGTCGCCGAGAACAATTCCATGTACAACACGCCGCCCACGTACGCGATCTACATCGCCGGCCTGGTGTTCAAGTGGCTGAAAAAACAGGGCGGCCTGGAAGCGATGGAAGCCCGCAGCATCGAGAAGTCGACGCTGTTGTACGACACCATCGACGCCAGCAGTTTCTATCTGAACAAAGTCGAGCGCCAGTCGCGCTCGAGGATGAACGTACCGTTTTTTCTCGCCGACGAAACCCGCAACGAAGCATTCCTGGCCGGCGCGAAAGCGCGCGGCCTGCTGCAGCTGAAAGGCCACAAGTCGGTCGGCGGCATGCGCGCGTCCATCTATAACGCAGTGCCGCTCGAAGCGGTGAAGACGCTCGTCGAGTATATGAAGGAATTCGAGCAGGCCAGTGCCTGAGCCCAGGCCTCGCCTCCCATCCGATGCTTGGCGCGCCAAGCCGGATCGACTCATCTCATACAACGCATGGACGACGACCTTAATTCTCGACTCATACCGCTGCGCGAACGCATCGATGCGCTCGACGCGCAGCTCATCGCGCTCCTGAACCAGCGTGCCGCCGTGGCGCTCGAAGTGGGCGAGGTGAAGAAGCATTTCAACGCGCCGGTGTTTCGTCCCGAGCGCGAAATGCAGGTCATCGCGCGGCTTCAGGAGATGAGCGAAGGGCCGCTTGGCGGAGATCACATCAGCTCGATCTGGCGCGAGATCATGGCTGCGAGCCGCGCGCTGGAACAAACGCTGCGCGCCGCGTATCTCGGTCCGGTCGGGACCTACAGCGAGCAGGCGATGTTCGAGTATTTCGGACATTCCATCGAAGGCGTGCCGTGTCCTTCCATCGACGAAGTGTTTCGCTCGGTTGAAGCCGGCGCCGCTGAATTCGGCGTGGTGCCGGTCGAGAATTCAGCGGAGGGCGCGGTATCGCGGACGCTGGATTTGTTGTTGCAAACGTCGCTGGTGATCAGCGGCGAACTGGCTTTGCCGATCCACCACAATTTGCTCACCGCATCCGGCACGCTCAAGGGCGTCACGCGCGTGTTCGCGCATCCGCAAGCCCTCGCACAATGCCAGCACTGGCTCACCGCGAACGCGCCTACTTTGGAGCGTCAGGCGGTATCGAGTAATGCGGAAGCGGCGCGGCTTGCGGTTGGCGATCCGACTATTGCGGCTATCGCGGGCGATCGTGCGGCCACGCACTACGGCCTTGGCGTGGTGAGCGCGCTGATCCAGGACGACCCGCACAACCGCACGCGCTTCGTGATGATCGGTAAAGAGCGCACGGGTGTGAGCGGATACGACCAGACGTCGCTGATTGTGTCGGTGGCGAACGAGCCGGGCGCGTTGCTGAAATTGCTGGAACCGCTGGCGCGTCACGGGGTATCGATGACCCGTTTTGAATCGCGTCCGGCGCGTGTCGGCACGTGGGAATACTACTTTTATATCGACGTGGAAGGTCATCGCGACGACGCGCCGGTTGCCGCCGCGCTCGAAGAACTGGGCAAAAAAGCGGAGTTCCTCAAGATCCTCGGCTCGTATGCGCGCGCTCGTTGAGTTGAGCCCTTTAAAAACGCTGGAGAAAACATGACATCGCAATTCGGCCCTTCCTACGTGCGCGCGATCGCGCCTTATATTGCCGGCAAGCCCATCTCGGAAGTGGCGCGTGAATTCGGACTCAACGAAGCGGACATCGTGAAGCTCGCGTCGAATGAAAATCCGCTCGGCATGCCTGAGTCGGCCAAACTCGCGATGGCGCAAGCCGTGGCGGAACTCGGCCGCTATCCGGACTCGAACGGTTTCGACTTGAAGGCAGCGCTGAGCGAGCGTTATGGCGTGCCGCCCGAATGGGTCACGCTCGGCAACGGTAGCAACGACATTCTCGAAATCGCCGCGCATGCGTTCGTGGAGAAGGGCCAGTCGGTTGTCTATTCGCAGTATTCGTTCGCCGTGTATGCACTCGCCACGCAGGGTCTGGGCGCGCGTGCGATCGTCGTGCCGGCCGTGAAATACGGTCACGATCTCGATGCGATGCTTAGCAGCATTGCCGACGACACGCGTCTCGTGTTCGTCGCGAATCCGAATAATCCGACGGGCACGTTTATCGAAGGCCCGACGCTCGAGGCGTTCATCGCGCGCGTGCCGCGTCACGTGGCGATCGTGCTAGACGAGGCGTACACGGAATATCTGGCGAAGGACAAGCGCTACGATTCCATCGACTGGGTGCGCCGCTATCCGAATCTGCTCGTGTCGCGGACGTTTTCGAAGGCGTTCGGGCTGGCCGGATTGCGCGTGGGTTTTGCCATCGCGCAGCCGGAACTGACCGACTTGCTGAATCGCCTGCGTCAGCCCTTCAACGTGAATTCGATGGCGCAAGCCGCTGCGATTGCTGCCTTGAAGGACACCGCGTTTCTGGCGAAGAGCGCAGAGATCAACGCGGCGGGTTATCGCCGGCTGACTGAAGCCTTCGACAAACTCGGTCTGGAATATGTGCCATCCGACGGCAACTTCGTGATGGTGCGCGTGGGTAGTGACGACGCCGCCGGACAACGCGTGAACATCGCATTGCTCAAGCAAGGCGTGATCGTGCGGCCGGTTGCCAACTATGGTTTGTTTCCATGGCTGCGTGTCACGATCGGCTTGCCGGACGAGAACGAAGCGTTTATTGCTGCGCTTGAAAAGGCGCTGTCGGCGACTGCTTGATTAGTTTCGCCCGGGCTTTTTTAGATAAAACCCGGGCTCGTTCGATTGTTCACCCATCGCGCCGAAAGGCGCGTTTTTATCGATGTCTCGTGGCCGCGTTCTCATTCAATAAACTCGTGATTTTCGGCGTCGGCCTGATCGGCGGATCGCTTGCGCGCGCTTTGCGTGAACGCTCAGGTGCGACCGGCGAGGTCGTAGGCGTTGGGCGTTCGATGAAGTCTGTCGAACGCGCGCTGGAGCTCGGCGTGATCGACTCGGCCGTGCTGCTCGACGACGATCGCGCGCTCGAGCATGCGCTGCGTGGTGCCGATTTCGTGCTGATCGCCGCTCCCGTCGCGCAAACGGCGCCGTTGCTGCGGCGGATCGCGCCGTTTCTCGACGCACGCACCATCGTCACCGATGCCGGCAGCACAAAAAATGACGCCGTCTCGGCGGCGCGCGCCGCGCTGGGCGATCGCGCTGCGCAGTTTGTGCCGGGCCACCCGATTGCCGGGCGCGAATCGAGCGGTGTCGATGCCGCGTTGCCCGATCTCTACGTCGATCGAAACGTGGTGTTGTGTCCGCTGCCGGAGAACACGCCGGAGTCGGTGGAGCGCGTCGCCGCGATGTGGCTCGCGACTGGCGCGAGCGTGCATCGAATGTCGGCTGAGCAGCATGACGGCGTGTTCGCGTCGGTGAGCCATTTGCCGCACGTGTTGTCGTTTGCGCTCGTCGAGCAGATTCTGGAAGCGCCAGATGCCGCACTCAAGTTCTCGTTCGCAGCCGGTGGTTTCCGCGATTTCACGCGCATCGCGGCGTCGAGTCCGGAAATGTGGCGCGACGTGTGTATCGCGAACCGGGCGGCGCTGCTGACTGAAATCGATGCTTATACCAAGGTGCTGGCGCGTTTTCGTGAGGCTATAGATGCCTCCGACGGCGCCGCGCTCGAAGCCGCATTCGAACGCTCGCGCACGGCGCGTAGCGTTTGGCAACAAGGCGGCGCGATCAAAGCCGCCGATGATTCCACACAATAGCTAGCTGGACCTGACTAACTGGACTTGACCCATGGAACACCTCGATCTCGGACCTTTTTCACGTGCGTCCGGCACGGTCCGGCTACCCGGATCGAAGAGCATTTCTAACCGTGTTTTGCTGCTCGCCGCGCTGGCAGAGGGCGAAACGGTGATTACAAATCTGCTCGATTCCGACGACACCCGCGTGATGCTCGCCGCGCTCGACAAGCTGGGCGTCGAAGTGAAGAACGACGGCGAGCGATGTGTCGTAAAAGGCACGGGTGGTGGCTTTCCGGTGAAATCGGCGGAGCTTTTTCTTGGCAATGCGGGCACAGCGGTGCGTCCGCTCACGGCCGCGTTGGCGCTGAACGGCGGTGAATATCGCGTGCATGGTGTGCCGCGCATGCATGAACGGCCGATCGGCGATCTCGTCGATGGCTTGCGGCAGATCGGCGCGCAGATCGATTACGAAGCGAACGACGGTTTCCCGCCGCTGCGCATTCATCCGGCCGAGATTGCCGTCGATCAGCCGATCCGTGTCCGCGGTGATGTCTCCAGCCAGTTCCTGACCGCTTTGCTGATGAGCTTGCCGTTGGCCCGGAGCACGCGCGGTCCGATCGTCGTGGAAGTGGATGGCGAGTTGATCTCGAAGCCGTACATCGACATCACGATCAAGCTGATGGAGCGTTTCGGCATGACCGTCGAGCGCGATGGCTGGAAGAGCTTCACGTTGCCGGCTGGCGCCCGTTACGCGTCGCCGGGAACGATCGCGGTGGAAGGTGATGCGTCGTCGGCGTCCTACTTCCTCGCAGCCGGTGCGCTGGGTGGCGGACCGCTGCGAGTGGAAGGCGTGGGCCGCGCGAGCATCCAGGGCGACGTGAATTTCGCCGATGCCCTCATCCGCATGGGCGCCAACGTGATGCTGGGCGACGACTGGATCGAAGTGCGCGGCGTGGAATCTGACGACGGCAAACTCATGGCCATCGACATGGATTTCAACCTGATTCCCGACGCCGCGATGACGATTGCCGTCGCCGCGCTGTTCGCCACCGGCACGACCACGCTGCGCAATATCGCGAGCTGGCGGGTGAAGGAGACGGACCGGATTGCTGCGATGGCCACGGAGCTGCGCAAGGTCGGCGCGACGGTGGAAGAGGGCGCGGATTACCTCGTGGTGACGCCGCCGGCTCAACTGACGCCCAACGCAGCCATCGATACCTACGACGACCATCGCATGGCGATGTGTTTCTCGCTCGTGAGCCTGGGTGGCGTGCCGGTGCGCATCAACGACCCGAAATGCGTCGGCAAGACCTTCCCGGATTACTTTGAGCAATTTGCGAAGCTCGCGAAGGCCTGAGGACCATGACGAATATGAACGCAACGATGAAAGCCCCGACCCCGCGCGCAGCCGCTCGCCGATCCGGACGTCTCCGATGAAACACATTCGTCCCTTTCACCAGACTCCGGTTATCACCATTGACGGCCCGACGGCTTCGGGCAAAGGCACGGTCGCTGCGGTTGTCGCGGCCACGCTAGGTTTCCACTTACTCGATAGCGGCGCGTTGTACAGGCTGACGGCGCTCGCGAGCGCGCGCTACAACATCGAACCCGACGACGGCGACGCGCTCGCCGAGCTTGTCGCGGATCTTCACATCACGTTCCGGGAAGGCTTGGCGCAGCTCGACGGCGTGGATGTATCGACGGAAATTCGCGCCGAAGAAATCGGCAATCGCGCCTCGGCAATCGCCGTCCACGCCCAGGTTAGGACGGCGCTGATTGCCCGCCAGCGGGCGTTTCGCAAGCCTCCGGGCCTCGTTGCCGACGGCCGCGACATGGGCACCGTTATTTTCCCCGATGCAACGCTCAAGGTGTTTCTCACGGCCAGCGTTGAAGCACGGGCTGCCCGGCGGCATAAGCAATTGATACAAAAAGGCTTTTCTGCTAATATGGAAGACTTGCTGAGAGATTTGCGCGAGCGCGACGCACGGGACAGTAACCGGGTAGCCGCACCGCTCAAGCCCGCAGCGGACGCGAAGACGCTGGATACCTCCGGGTTATCTGTCGACCAGGCTGTCGATCAGATCATCGGTTGGTTTCATTTGGTTTAGCGCAATTCACGTGTAGTTTGTTGCAAAAAGCCGACGTTTGGCGGCTTTGCTTTGGAGCTCCATGAGAAACATGGAGCGTGTTTTAACCCCTCAACCCCGTGTGGCGCTCGCCTTTTTTGCCATCGGTCCGAACTGATTCGGGCAGGCATCGCGAAGCAGCTGCGCAACTATCGATTTTTATGTCCGACCTGCAAACCTCTACCCCGAATACCGAATCTTTTGCGGCTCTGTTTGAAGAGTCGCTGACCAAGCAGGACATGCGTGCGGGTGAAGTCATTTCCGCCGAAGTCGTGCGCGTCGACCACAATTTCGTGGTCGTCAACGCTGGTCTCAAGTCCGAAGCCTACATCCCGCTCGAAGAGTTCCTGAACGACGCGGGCGAGGTAGAAGTGCAGGCGGGCGACTTTGTTTCCGTGGCTATCGACGCCCTGGAAAACGGTTATGGCGACACCATCCTGTCGCGCGACAAGGCGAAGCGTCTGGCTTCGTGGCTGTCGCTGGAAAAAGCGCTCGACAACAACGAACTCGTGACCGGCACGATCACGGGCAAGGTCAAGGGCGGCATGACCGTGATGGTCAACGGCATCCGCGCGTTCCTGCCGGGTTCGCTGGTTGACACGCGTCCGGTCAAGGACACCACGCCGTACGAAGGCAAGACCCTCGAATTCCGCGTGATCAAGCTTGACCGCAAGCGTAACAACGTCGTGTTGTCGCGCCGCGCCGTGATCGAAGCCACCCAAGGCGAAGAGCGCGCAAAGCTGCTCGAAACGCTGAAGGAAGGCGCGATCGTGGAAGGCGTGGTCAAGAACATCACGGACTACGGCGCATTCGTGGACCTCGGCGGTATCGACGGCCTGCTGCACATCACGGACATCGCATGGCGTCGCGTGCGTCACCCGAGCGAAGTGCTCTCGGTTGGCCAGGAAGTCACCGCGAAGATCCTCAAGTTCGACCAAGAGAAGAACCGCGTTTCGCTGGGTATCAAGCAACTGGGCGACGATCCGTGGGAAGGCATTTCCCGCCGTTACCCGTCGGGCACGCGCCTGTTCGGTAAGGTCACCAACATCACCGACTACGGCGCATTCGTCGAAGTGGAATCGGGTATCGAAGGCTTGGTCCACGTGTCGGAAATGGACTGGACGAACAAGAACGTTGCACCGTCGAAGGTTGTGCAGTTGGGCGACGAAGTCGAAGTCATGGTTCTCGAAATCGACGAAGACCGCCGCCGTATCAGCCTTGGCATGAAGCAGTGCAAGCCGAACCCGTGGGACGACTTCAGCCGCAACTTCAAGAAGGGCGACAAGCTGGAAGGCGCCATCAAGTCGATCACCGACTTCGGCGTGTTCATCGGTTTGCCGGGCGGCATCGACGGTCTGGTTCACCTCTCGGACCTGTCGTGGAGCGAAACGGGCGAAGAAGCGGTTCGCAAGTACAAGAAGGGCGACGAAGTCCAGGCTATCGTTCTGGGTATCGACGTCGAGAAGGAACGCATTTCGCTGGGCATCAAGCAACTCGAAGGCGATCCGTTCAGCAACTTCGTGGCAATGAACGACAAGGGCGCGACGGTCGACGGTGTGGTCAAGTCGGTGGACGCGAAGGGCGCAGTCGTGACGTTGACGGCGGACGTGGAAGGTTATCTCCGCGCCTCGGAAATCGCTCAGGACCGCGTGGAAGATGCTCGCAACGTGCTGAAGGAAGGCGACAAGGTCAACGCGATGATCATCAACATCGATCGCAAGTCGCGTGGCATCAACCTGTCGATCAAGGCCAAGGATTCGGCTGAACAGCAGGAAGCAATCCGTGGTCTGGCTTCGGCCGACTCGAGCACGGCTGCCACCGGCACGACGAACCTTGGCGCGCTGTTGAAGGCCAAGCTCGACGGCCAGAACGGCTAAGCCGCAAGGTACTGCTGCAGTATGACCAAATCGGAATTGGTCGCCCAACTGGCGCTGCGATTTCCGCAACTTGTTCTTAAAGATGCGGATTTCGCGGTGAAGACGATGCTCGATGCGATGTCGGACGCTTTGGCCAACGGCCATCGCATCGAAATCCGCGGCTTCGGCAGTTTCGGCCTCAATCGTCGTCCATCGCGCGTTGGACGCAATCCCAAGTCGGGGGAGAAGGTGCTGGTACCGGAGAAATTCGTACCGCATTTCAAGCCTGGCAAGGAGTTGCGTGAACGGGTAGACGGACGCGCGGGAGAGCCGCTGAAGCAGTCGAATGAATCGGACAGTGACGAAGACGACGACGTTTAAGCGGCGTCCGCGTTGCTTCGGTTGAAATCAGCGCGCGGATCGAAACAGCCAGCGGCAAATGACCGGAAAAAGCACCCGCAAGGGTGCTTTTTTTATGCCTCGGCGGCGCGTACGTCGCTCTCGCTGCCGTTTCGCACGCTCGTTCGCCATCGTTATTTTGCCCGGCACCGCGGAACGGTAAACTCGCGCAAACGTCCTGCCTATCGGCCTATCGTCCCAAGCCGTTGCGCATTGCCCCATACGCTTCAATTACAATACCGGACGCCAACAACCAAGGGCAGCGTGGCCCGCGCTTTGCGTCACTCGTGGATCCCGGTGTGTATCGGTGCTGTATCCGGTGCCCGTGTGGCCCTCTGCGTCGTTCCGCTATTGCCGTCAAAGAGACCCTTATGAAATTTTTTGTCTGGCTGATCCGTGTACTGGTTTTCGTACTCCTGCTCGTGCTGGCATTGCTCAACAAGCAAAGTGCGACACTCAATTTCCTCGCCGGCTACTTCTGGCAAGCGCCGCTGATTCTGATCGCGTTGGCGTTTTTTGTCGTCGGCTTGCTGGCGGGATTGCTCTCGTTGCTGCCCTCGCTGTTTCGCTTGCGGATGGAAAATGCCCGGCTCAAACGTGAATTGCGGGTGGCGCACGATGTCCCGGTCGTGCCGATGGAACCGCCTATGCCGCCTCTGATCTGACCGGCTCGCGCCAGTGCGGCCGGGTGCCCGCTTCCGGCACCCCGCGCTGGCCCTTAACTCTTTTCAAGAATCCGCATGGATCTAGACTTCTGGTGGCTGCTTGTCATTCCGATCGCATTCGCTCTCGGCTGGATGGCATCCCGCTATGACCTGAAAACGCTGCTGTCCGAAAACGCGAATCTGCCGCGCTCGTATTTTCGCGGCCTCAATTTCCTGCTCAACGAGCAACACGACAAGGCAATCGACGCTTTTATCGAAGTTGCGAAGCTTGACCCTGAAACCATCGAACTGCACTTTGCGCTCGGTAACCTGTTTCGCCGGCGCGGCGAGACGGACCGGGCGATTCGGGTGCATCAGAACCTGCTGAGCCGCGCCGATCTGCCGGTTGCCGAACGCGATCACGCCCTGTTCGAACTGGGCCAGGATTTCCTGAAGGCGGGCATGCTGGACCGCGCCGAGGAGACGTTCCGTTCGCTCGAAGCCGGCGAATATGCGCTCGGCGCGCAGCGTGCGTTGCTGACTATCTACGAGATCGAGAAGGACTGGAAAAAGTCGATTGCAACCGCCGGGCGGATTGAAGAGATGGGCGCGGTGTCGCTCGAGAAGGAAGTCGCACAGTTCCATTGCGAACTCGCGCAGGAAGCACTGCAGCGCAAGAATCCAGCGGAAGCCCGGGCGGAACTGAAGCTCGCGCTCGCGGCCAATCCCGACAACGTGCGGGCGACGATCCTGGTTGGCGACGTCGATGCCGCCGGTGGCGATCTGGAGTCCGCCATCGCGTGCTGGCGTCGCGTGGAAGCGCAGAATGCTGCGTATCTGCCGCTCGTCGCGGAAAAACTGGTGCAGGCGTATGCGCAACTTGGCCGAACGGGTGAGGGCGTTGATCTGCTCGTTGACTACGTGAATCGCTATCCGTCGAACGACCTGCTCGATGTGGCGTTCAAGCACGTCGCGGAACTGCGCGGACTGGAAGCGGCACACACGCTCGCTCGCCATCAGATGCAAACGTCGCCGAATGTTGCCGGCATGACGCGGCTGCTGGAAGCGCAGGTTGCCACGGCCGAGGAACCGCGTCGCAGCGAACTCGAACTGATGCGCACGCTAGTCAAGCAGCGGACCAAGAACCTGCCACGCTACACGTGCCAGAATTGCGGTTTCCGCGCGCGTCTCTTTTACTGGCAGTGTCCTGGCTGCAGCGGCTGGGAAACCTATGCGCCGCGCCGCGTCGAGCCGATCACCGCATCCACCTGAACGCGGATTCGTGACCACGGACTTGAGCGCGGCCAGGCTCGCACGGGACGTGCAATGTTTGAACCGATCGGACTTAGCGGCCGTTTTGGCCTGATCCTTCGACAATCACCGGTTTCTCCGGAACGCTTATGAAAATATCCATCATCGGGACGGGCTACGTCGGACTAGTGACCGGCGCGTGCCTCGCTGAAATTGGCAACGACGTGCTGTGTCTGGACGTCGATGCACGCAAGATCGAGATCCTCAACAACGGCGGCGTGCCGATTCACGAGCCGGGCTTGCACGAGATACTAAAACGTACTCGGGCCGCCGGCCGCATTCGCTTTTCCACCGATATCAAGGAAAGCGTCGAGCACGGCGAGATCCAGTTCATCGCGGTCGGAACGCCGCCGGACGAGGACGGTTCCGCCGACCTGCAGTACGTGCTCGAGGCGGCGCGCAACATCGGGCGTTATGCGAACGGCTTCAGGGTGATCGTCGATAAATCGACGGTCCCGGTCGGCACAGCCCAGCACGTGCGCAACGTGGTCGAAGAGGAATTGAAGGCTCGTGGGATTGAACCGACAGGGAAGAACGCCTTTTCGGTTTTATCGAATCCGGAGTTCCTGAAGGAAGGCGCTGCCGTCGACGACTTCATGCGCCCCGACCGCATCGTGCTCGGCGTGGACGACGACGAAGCCGGTCAGCGGGCGCGCGAAATGATCAAGCGCCTCTATGCGCCGTTCAACCGCAATCACGATCGAACGCTCTACATGGACGTGCGTTCGGCGGAATTCACGAAGTACGCCGCGAACGCCATGCTCGCCACGCGCATCTCGTTCATGAACGATCTATCGAATCTCGCCGATGCCGTGGGTGCGGATATTGAAGCGGTGCGTCGTGGCATTGGTTCGGATCCGCGCATCGGGTATCACTTCCTGTATGCCGGCTGTGGTTACGGCGGCTCGTGTTTCCCGAAGGACGTTCAGGCGTTGGCGCAGACGGCGCGCGAGAACGGGCATCGGCTGCGGATTCTGGAAGCCGTGGAAGAAGTGAACGATCTGCAAAAGGAAGTCCTTGTCGGCAAGATCACGAAGCGCATGGGCGAAGACTTGCGCGGCCGCACGTTCGCCGTGTGGGGCCTTGCGTTCAAGCCGAATACCGACGACATGCGCGAGGCGTCGAGCCGCCGGCTGATTGGTGCGCTGCTTGAGCGTGGTGCGACGGTTCGTGCTTACGATCCGGTGGCGCTGCCGGAAAGCCGCCGTGTATTCGCGCTCGATCTCGCCGATAAACCGCAGCAACTCGAGCGCCTGCATTTCGTCGATTCGCAGAAGGACGCGTTGTCCGGCGCGGATGCCCTGGTGATCGTGACCGAGTGGAAGGAATTCAAGAGCCCCGACTTCGCGCATTTGAAGAGCGAACTCAAGATGCCGGTCATCTTCGATGGCCGCAACCTGTATGAACCTGAAGCGATGGCGGAACTCGGCATCGACTATTTTGCAATAGGACGTCCCCATGTCGAATTCCCCGTCGCCTGACGCAATGGTGCCCGCCGTCGGGTCGAACGCTCCCGTTCCACCGGTCCCGCGCGCGCGCATTGCGGCGGCGCGTGTGCTGGTGGTCGGCGACGTGATGCTCGACCGCTACTGGTTCGGCGATGTGAACCGTATCTCCCCGGAAGCGCCGGTGCCGGTCGTGCACGTGCAGCGCAAGGAAGACCGGCTTGGCGGCGCGGCGAACGTGGCGCGCAACGCGGCCGCACTGGGTGCGCAGGCGGGCTTGCTGTGCGTGGTCGGACACGATGAGCCGGGTGAGCGCATCGTGGAATTGCTGGGGGAGAGCCGGGTCACTGCGTTCCTCGAACGCGATCCCGAATTGCTCACGACCATCAAGTTGCGCGTGTTGTCGCGCCAGCAACAACTGCTGCGCGTCGATTTCGAAAATTCGCCGACGCACGAAGTCCTGAGCGCGTGTCTCGCCCGATTCGAGACGCTCTTGCCGCAACACGATGTGATCCTGATGTCGGACTACGCGAAGGGCGGCCTGACGCATGTGACGCAAATGATCGCCAATGCGAAGCGAGCGGGCAAACCGGTGCTGGTCGACCCGAAAGGCGACGACTGGGACCGCTATCGCGGCGCCACGCTGATCACGCCGAATCGCGCGGAATTGCGCGAAGTGGTCGGGCGCTGGAACTCGGAAGAAGATTTGCTTGCGCGCGTGACGGCGTTGCGTGAATCGCTCGATCTCGGCGCGTTGCTGCTCACGCGGTCCGAAGAAGGCATGACGCTCTTCACCGCCGGCAAAGTCGTCCACACGCAGGCTGATGCGCGCGAAGTGTATGATGTTTCGGGTGCCGGCGACACGGTCATTGCAACTGTTGCAACCATGCTGGGCGCGGGTGTGCCGCTGATTGACTCGATCGCTTACGCCAACCGGGCAGCGGGAATCGTCGTCGGGAAGCTCGGTACGGCGACCGTCGACTACAACGAACTTTTCGCCTGACATCACCATGACAATCATCGTTACCGGCGCGGCCGGGTTTATCGGCAGCAACATCGTCAAGGCGCTCAACGAGCGTGGCGAACAGCGCGTGATCGCAGTGGACAATCTGACGCGCGCCGACAAGTTCAAGAACCTGGTCGATTGCGAGATCGACGATTACCTCGATAAAACCGAGTTTGTCGCGCGCTTCAAGCGCGGCGATTTCGGTAAGGTCAAAGCGATTTTCCACGAAGGCGCGTGTTCGGACACGATGGAAACCGACGGCCGCTACATGATGGAAAACAACTTCCGCTACAGCCGCGACGTGCTTGATACGTGCCTGGAGCAGGGCGTGCAGTTCCTGTACGCATCGTCGGCGGCGGTGTATGGCGGATCGAGCGAGTTCGTGGAAAGCCGTGAAGTGGAAAAGCCGCTGAATGTGTACGGCTACTCGAAATTTCTCTTCGATCAGGTTATCCGCCAGATCTTGCCCACCGCGCGCAGCCAGATTGCCGGCTTTCGCTACTTCAATGTATATGGGCAGCGCGAAAGCCATAAAGGGCGCATGGCGTCCGTGGCGTTCCACAACTTCAACCAGTTCCGCGCCGAGGGCAAGGTCAAGCTCTTTGGCGAATACAACGGGTATGGCGCGGGTGAGCAGACGCGCGATTTCGTGTCGGTGGAAGATGTGACGAAGGTCAATCTGCACTTCTTCGATCATCCGGAGAAGTCGGGTATTTTCAACCTCGGCACGGGGCGCGCGCAGCCGTTCAACGACATTGCGTCGACGGTGGTGAACTCGTTGCGGGCGATTGATGGCGAAGCGCCGTTGTCGCTGGCGGAGCTCGTGCAACGCGGGTTGATCGAATACATTCCATTCCCTGACGCGCTGCGTGGCAAGTACCAGTGTTTTACGCAGGCGAACCAGTCGAAGCTGCGCGAGGCGGGGTACGACGCACCGTTCCTGACGGTTCAGGAAGGCGTCGATCGCTATGTGCGTTGGCTGTTCGCTCAGCTATAAAAGCACTCGCCGTTTTCCTACACGGGGTCTCCCGGTCAGCGATCGTCGCCGACCGGTTTTCAAGGGAGACTCACATCATCAAGAAACTTCTCGCGGCCTTCACGCTGGCCGTATCCATGGGTTCGGCGTTCGCTGCCGTGGATATCAACAACGCCAATTCCGACGCGTTACGCGGCATCAAGGGCATTGGGCCGGCCAAGGCGAAAGCCATTCTCGATGAACGCGAAGCACACGGTCCATTTAAAGACGCGGCCGAGTTGAGCAAACGCGTCAAGGGCATGGGCGGCAAGACCGTTGAGCGGCCTGCAGGCTGAAGGGCTGACCATCGGACCGGGTGGGGCGCAGGTGGCGGCTGCGGCCGCCGGGACCAAACCGGCTGCCGCTGCGGTTACTGTGAAGAAGTAGCGCGGGCTGGCGCATCGCTCGGCGCGCCGGTCGATCGATACGCCTTCTGCTCGCCGGCAGCCCGCAAAGCGCCCGCAAACCAACCCCTGCGTCCAATAGGGCCGCCCGGCACCCAGAAACCCCCTAGGCTACAATCGATAGCTTATCGACCGCAGCAACCCACGACCCGCTATGGCTTACAAGACTATCGAAGACACCATCGGCAATACGCCACTGGTGCAACTGGTCCGCATCCCGGACGACGAAATTCGCAGCCGCAACAACGTGATTCTCGGCAAGCTCGAGGGCAACAACCCGGCGGGGTCGGTGAAGGACCGCCCGGCACTCTCGATGATCAAGAAAGCGGAAGAGCGCGGCCGCATCAAACCCGGCGACACGCTGATCGAATCGACCAGCGGCAACACCGGTATCGCGCTCGCCATGGCCGCCGCTATTCGCGGCTACAAAATGGTGCTGCTGATGCCGGAAGACCTGTCGATCGAACGTCGCCAAAGCATGGCTGCCTACGGCGCGCAAATCGTGCTCACGCCGGTAACCGGCGGCATGGAGTACGCACGCGATCTGGCTGAACAAATGCAGCGCGACGGCAAGGGCATCATCCTCGATCAATTTGCGAATCCGGATAATCCACTCGCCCACTACGAGACGACCGGCCCGGAACTTTGGCGCGACACCGAAGGCCGCATCACGCACTTCGTGTCCGCCATGGGCACGACCGGCACGATCATGGGCGTGTCGCAATATCTGAAGGAACAGAACGAGAACATCGAGATCATCGGGGCGCAGCCGGAAGAAGGCTCACGTATCCCGGGCATTCGTAAATGGCCCGAAGCGTATCTGCCGAAAATCTTCGATCGCAGCCGCGTAGATCGCACGGAAAGTGTCAGTCAGGCCGCATCTGAAGCGATGGCGCGGCGGCTGGCATCGGTGGAAGGCATCTTTAGCGGGATCTCTTCCGGCGGCGCGTGTGAAGTGGCGCTGCGCGTGGCGCGTCAGGTCGAGAATGCGACCATCGTGTTTGTAGTCTGCGATCGCGGTGACCGTTACTTGTCGACGGGCGTGTTCCCGGCCTGACATCGGCTTGGGTCATACGCGAAAGCTAAAACGAAAGCGCAAAAAAAGCCCGGCACTACCGGGCTTTTTGTATCCTGCCTTTTTGTATCCTGCGTCAGCTACGACGCCTCACCGCTACGTCATTGCGAAGCTGAAACACCAGCATTACCTGCCGACATCTGTGCCTTCACCGCTTCACCAAGCTGATACACCGCGAGCGCATAAAAGAAGCTGCGGTTGTAGCGCGTGAGCACATAGAAGTTCTTCAGGCCAAGCGTGTATTCAGTCGCACGGCCCGGCGTAGGCAAGTCGACTACCGTCACCGGCGTACCCGCTTCGGCCATTGTGTTGAGCCCCGGCTCGCTCATCAGCATCCCGGCTTTCGTGAGTTGCGCGAGCGACCAGTGCGGTTCGGGCTGACCATCGGCGGCGGCTTGCGCAACGCCTTGGCTGCCGGTGTCGCCGGCGATCCTCCAGACCACTGGCCGTCCCGATTCCCAGCCGTGTTGCTTCAGATAATTCGCGACGCTGCCGATGGCGTCGGCGGGACTGGTCCGCAAATCGATATGGCCGTTGCCATCGAAATCCACTGCGTACTGAACGATGCTGCTAGGCAGGAATTGCGGTATGCCGATCGCGCCCGTGTACGAACCGAGCACGGTGGTCGGATCGATTTGCTGGTCGTGCGTCCAGACCAGCAAATCCTCGAGATTCTTGCGGAACGTCGCCTGGCGCTCGGTGCGATTCGGCGTGTCGGGATAATCGAAGGTCAGCGTGGTCAAAGCATCGAGCGCGCGGAAATTGCCCATATAGCGGCCATAGATGGTTTCCACGCCGATAATCCCGACAATCGCTTCCGGCGGCACACCGTATTGATCCGACGCACGCTGCAGCGCAGCCTGATTCGCGCGCCAGAATTTCACACCGGCCGCAATGCGCACCGGCTCCACAAAACGTGCCTGGTATGCGTGCCAGTTCTTGCTGGCGGGTGTGGGCGAAGGCAGCACCAGTTTCACGGCCGTCGCCGAATAACTCACGCGATTGAAGAGGTCGTGCAAGGCGGCGGAATCGAAGTCGTAACGCGCGACGAGATCGTTGATGAACGCATCCACATTGGGATTGTTCGCGTAACGCTGCGGCACGATTTCCTCTTCGAACATCTGCCCTTGCGGTGTCGGAGGTTGCGGTTGCGATTGCGCAACTGCCTGACCGATACCCAGTGTGCCGAGTGCGCCAACGAGGCAAGCAACTGAGGCGAGGCGCGCGGTTCGCGCCGAAAGAGGCAAGACGGTCGATGCAAACTTAAAGGTCATAGTGTGCGTAATTGTGGCGGTGTAACGCGAGGCGCGCTGGAAAAACGCGCAGGGCATACGAGAGTCGGATCAGTATAACCGACGCGTTTTCAGCGCTATCCCGAAAGCCCCGCTGGCGAGCGCGCAGGCCGCAAAAACGGTGGTGAAGGACTGTGTCATTTTCAATGTGGTAACTTAACAAGAACCCGCGCGGTGCGCGCGTTCGGCCGCTAACAGGCAGGTGGCCGAAAACGTTGGCATCGCGTACGACAAAAACATCCGAACGATTCGAGACACGCGGCACGGCACGCCCTGCTGCACATACCATCATGGCTACCGGTTTTTATTCGCATCCAGATTGCCTTCTTCACGACATGGGGCCGTGGCATCCCGAGTGCCCCGCGCGTCTTCAGGCGATCGAGGATCAGTTGATTGCGAGTCGTATCGACACGTTGATCGAGCGCGAAGAAGCACCGCTCGCGAGTGAAGAGGACCTGGCGCGGGTTCATACGCAGGCGCATATCGATTTCGTCAAAGAGACGGCGCCCTCAGTGGGCCGTGCGGAGATTGACCCCGATACGTTGATGTCGCCGGGCTCTTATCACGCCGCGTTGCGCGCGGCAGGCGCCGCAGTCGCCGCCACCGACGCCGTGATCGCCGGCACTTACGACAACGCGTTCTGCAGTGTGCGGCCACCGGGACATCACGCGGAACCGGCGCGCGCGATGGGCTTCTGCCTTTTCAACAACATTGCGATCGCGGCGCGTCACGCGCTCGAAGTGCATGGTCTGGAGCGCGTGGCCATCATCGACTTCGACGTGCATCACGGCAACGGCACGGAAGCCGCATTCTCGGGCGATCCGCGCGTGCTGATGTGCAGTTTTTTCCAGCATCCGTTTTACCCGTATAGCGGCGCCGACAATCACGCGTCGAACATGGTCAATCTACCGATGCCCGCGCGTACGAAAGGTATGGCCGTGCGCGAAGCCGTCGACCTGATGTGGCTGCCGAGACTCGATGAATTCAAGCCGCAGATGATCTTCGTCTCCGCAGGTTTCGATGCGCATCGAGAGGACGATCTCGGCAATATGGGCCTGGTCGAGGATGACTACACGTGGCTGACCGAGCAGATCCGCGCGGTGGCGAAGCGGCATGCCAAGGGCCGTATTGTCAGTAGTCTCGAGGGCGGGTACAACTTGTCGGCGCTCGGGCGCAGCGTGGTCGCGCATGTGCGCGCGCTGGCCGAGATCTGATCGTCTACCCTCGAAGAACAAACGATCAAAAGCCTACATGCGTGTCCGCTGAAGCTCGGCGCGCACGAGCGCCCAATCGATCAGCGCCTTGATCACGCGATCCCGGTCAAGGTCGTTGAGCGTCTCGTGATAGCTGCCTTCCAGGATCATCAGCGTGCTATCCGTTGAACCGGTATTGGCCTCGAATTCGCGGCTGCCGTCCGGGTTGGTGAGCGCGTCTTGCGTGCCGTGAAACACGAATAGCGGCAGGTTGATCGAGGCACGTCCAGCAGCGATGCGCCGCATGGCGGCCACGATCTGCGCTGCCGTTCGCGCGGGTATCGGCCGATGATGAACGAGCGGATCGCGCCGGTTCGCCTCGACCACGCCGTGCGCGCGCGACAACGTGGCTGGATCGACGGTCATCGCGGGGAAGCGCGGCATCAAGCGGCTGATCAAACCACCCAGCTTGAGCTTCCAGCGCGGCGCGCTCGCCGGCGGTTTAAGCGCAGCGCTCGACAAGATCAGCCCGGCAAGTTTCCGGCCGTTTTCCGGCAGGCGCTCGATTGCGTAAAGCGCTGCTATCGCGCCACCCATGCTATGTCCCATCAGGAACAACGGAATCTTGAGCGGCGCGGTCGTTTCCGCCGCGTTGAGGAGGGCGTCAGTGTCAAGCAGATAGTCGTCGAAGGATTCAATCCACACGCGCTCGCCCGGCGATTTGCCGTGGCCGCGCAGATCCGCCGAAATCAATTCGATTCCCGCCGCGTTCAGGCGCAGCGCGAAGGCGTCGTATCGACGCGCGTGCTCCGCCAACCCGTGCACCAGTGCGATTCTCGCCAGCGGTTTGGGGAACGTGGCAGCGGCTTGCCACCGGTGAAGATGAAGGCCGATGCCATCGCGTGTGGCGATGCTGCTGGTCGAATACGTGCTGTGCGCGGTTTTTTGCATGGTCTGACGGCCAAATCGGGATGCCGCAGATGATAGTCCGGATGCGCATTGCGAGCCCGCTGCTTGTCTGGAGCAAAAGGGTCACAAGAACCACTGGCCAAAAAGCCGCAAATGTGCCGGTTCTAGAGCACAACCCCGATTGCTATCCGTGGGGTTCCATGCGTAAAATAGAACGATCGTGCTGTAAAAATAAGCATCCACTGATTGTGCAAAGCCTGACGGACTTCGCCGGATCCGCCGTAAGCATTCGGCGGCGGGAGTCACTCGTTATAATGGGTTTGGGATGACGTATTCGTAACTTAGGAGCGTGTGCATGAAAATCTTGGTGCCAGTCAAACGCGTGGTCGACTACAACGTGAAAGTCCGGGTAAAGCCGGATGGCAGTGCAGTCGATATCGCGAACGTGAAGATGTCGATGAACCCGTTCGATGAAATCGCCGTGGAAGAAGCCGTGCGCCTGCGCGAAGCGGGCGTGGCGACCGAAGTAATCGCAGTGTCGTGTGGGGTCACGCAATGTCAGGAAACGCTGCGTACTGCGATGGCGATTGGTGCGGATCGCGCGATCCTGGTCGAATCGACTGAGGAATTGCAGCCGCTGGCAGTGGCGAAGATCTTGAAGGCGCTGGTCGATAAAGAGCAGCCGCAATTGATCATCCTCGGCAAGCAGGCGATTGACGACGACTCGAACCAGACGGGTCAGATGCTTGCTGCGCTGGCCGGTTTGCCGCAAGCAACGTTTGCCTCGAAGGTGACGGTGGCCGATGGCAAAGTCACGGTATCGCGTGAAGTCGATGGCGGTTCGGAAACGCTGTCGCTGACGTTGCCCGCGGTGATTACCACGGACTTGCGCCTGAACGAACCGCGTTATGTGACGCTGCCCAACATCATGAAGGCCAAGAAAAAGCCGATGGAAACGCTCAAGCCCGCGGACCTGGGTGTTGACGTTACGCCGCGCCTGAAGACGCTCAAAGTTGCCGAACCGCCGCAGCGCTCCGCAGGCGTGAAGGTGCCGGACGTGAAGACGCTGGTCGAGAAGTTGAAGACCGAAGCCAAGGTTCTGTGAGGGAGTTAGGAAAGTGACCATTCTTGTAATTGCAGAACACGACAACGCATCGATCAAAGCGGCGACGTTGAACACTATCGCGGCTGCTTCGAAGATCGGTGGCGATATCCACGTGCTGGTCGCGGGTTCGAACGCGCAAGCGGCAGCGGATGCAGCGGCAAAGATCGCTGGCGTGAGCAAAGTACTGCTCGCCGATGCCCCGCAACTCGCCGATGGCCTCGCGGAGAACATCGACGGTACGGTGCTTCAGATTGCGAAGAACTATTCGCATATTCTGGCTCCGGCGACTGCCTACGGTAAGAACATCGCGCCGCGCATTGCGGCCCATCTGGACGTGGCGCAGATCAGCGACATCACCGCAGTGGACAGCGCGGACACCTTCGAGCGTCCGATCTACGCGGGCAATGCCATCGCCACCGTTCAATCAAGCGATGCGATCAAGGTCATCACGGTTCGCTCCACCGGTTTCGATCCGGTAGCGGCCGAGGGCGGCAGTGCATTGGTAGAGAAAATCGAAGCGTCGGCCGACGCGGGCATCTCCAGGTTCGTGAGCCGCGAATTGACGAAGCTGGACCGGCCGGAACTGACGTCGGCGCAGATTATCGTGTCGGGCGGACGGGGTTTGGGCAGCGGCGAAAACTACATGAAAGTACTCGAGCCGCTCGCCGATAAACTCGGCGCGGCGCTCGGCGCATCGCGTGCTGCTGTGGACGCGGGGTTCGTGCCGAACGACTATCAAGTCGGCCAAACCGGCAAGATCGTCGCGCCTAGCCTGTACGTCGCCGTCGGCATCTCGGGCGCGATTCAGCACTTGGCCGGGATGAAGGATTCGAAGGTCATCGTCGCGATCAACAAGGACGCGGAAGCGCCGATCTTTGGCGTCGCGGACTATGGACTCGTGGGTGACTTGTTCACGGTCGTGCCGGATCTCGTGAAAGAACTTGGCTGATCGTTCTTAAAGCCACTGGCTGGAAAGAAAACAAGACCGAAAAAAGGGGCGACATACGTGCGCCCCTTTTCACATCTGTTGGAGGAGACAAGACATGAGCTATAGAGCGCCCGTCAAGGACATGCTGTTCGTGATGAAGGAACTAGCCGATATCGAAAGCATTGCAGCGCTACCGGGTTTCGAGGACGCCAGTCTCGACACGGCGCAAGCCGTACTTGAAGAAGCCGCGCGCTTTAACGGCGAGGTGGTCGCGCCGTTGAATTTCGAAGGCGACAAGAATCCGAGCTTTTGGAAGAACGGCGAGGTCACGACTACGCCCGGTTTCAAGGAGGCATTCCGCCAGTTCGGTGAGGGCGGCTGGCAAGGTGTGCTGCATCCCCTCGAGTACGACGGTCAGGGCTTGCCGAAGCTGATCGCTACGCCGTGCATCGAAATGTTGAACGCGGCGAACCTGTCGTTCGCGTTGTGCCCGCTGCTCACTGATGGCGCTATCGAAGCGTTGCTCACGGCCGGGACCGAGGAACAGAAGCAGCTCTACGTGCCCAAGCTGATTTCAGGCGAATGGACCGGCACGATGAATCTCACCGAACCTCAAGCAGGCTCCGATCTCGCGCTGGTTCGCACGCGCGCCGAGCCGCAGGGCGACGGCTCGTTCAAGGTGTTCGGCACGAAGATTTTCATCACCTACGGCGAGCACGATATGGCGAAGAACATCGTCCATCTTGTGCTGGCGCGTACGCCCGGTGCGCCCGACGGCGTGAAGGGCATTTCGCTCTTCCTGGTACCCAAATTCCTCACCGATAAAGACGGCACGCTCGGCGCTCGTAACGACGTGCATTGCGTATCGATTGAACACAAGCTCGGTATCAAGGCGAGCCCGACAGCCGTGCTGCAATTTGGCGATCGCGGCGGCGCGATCGGTCATTTGATCGGCGAGGAAAATCGCGGGCTGGAGTACATGTTCATCATGATGAACGCGGCGCGTTTTGCGGTCGGGCTGCAGGGCGTGGCCGTGTCGGAGCGGGCGTATCAGAAGGCCGCCGCGTTCGCGAAGGATCGTGTGCAAAGCCGGCCGGTGGATGGCTCGGCCAAACAGCCGGTGTCGATCATTCACCACCCTGACGTGCGCCGCATGCTCTTGAGCATGCGCGCACTGACGGAAGCGTCGCGCGCGCTGGCTTACGTCGCGGCGGCGCATTGCGACTTCGCGCATCATCATCCTGATGAAGCCGCGCGAGCCAGTCATCAGGCCATCTACGAATTTCTCGTGCCGATCGTGAAGGGCTGGAGCACGGAGCTTTCCATCGATGTCGCGAGCCTCGGCGTGCAGGTCCACGGCGGTATGGGATTCATCGAGGAAACGGGCGCGGCGCAGTATTACCGCGATGCCAGAATTCTCACGATCTACGAAGGCACGACCGCGATCCAGGCCAACGATCTGATCGGCCGCAAAACCGTACGCGACGGCGGCGCGACCGCGCAGGCGATTTTTGCGCAGATCGATCAGACCATCGCGCAGATGGCCGAGCGCGACGGGCAGGCCTTCAAGTCGATGCATCGGCATTTGAGCGCGGGAACGCTCGCGCTGGCGCGGGTGGTCGAGTTCATGGTGGCGAAGGTGAAAAGCGATCCGAACGCGGTGTTCGCCGGCAGCGTGCCGTACCTGAAGCTGGCAGGCATTGTGTTGGGCGGATGGCAAATGGCGCGCGCGCTGCTGGTGGCAACCAAGAAGCGCAGCGAGGACGAAGCGTTTTATGGCGCCAAGATCGCGACGGCCCAGTTCTTCGCCGAGCATATTCTGTCGCAGGCGCCGGGCATCGAAGCATCGATTGTCAGCGGCAATGGGCAGGAAGGGTATCTCGCGTTGAGCGAGGATCAGTTCTGATTCGATGAGCGGCTTTCCGTGCTGACAAAAAATGCCGTCACGACTTTCGTCGGGACGGCATTTTTGTTGAAGCGTGC
>NZ_AEJF01000008.1 GCF_001028175.1 Caballeronia mineralivorans PML1(12) | reverse complement strand
CTACGCGTGGAAATCTGAATCACGCACGCGCATAAGAAGGACGGGTGCTCGTGGCCGTTTCGCCCAGATAGCGATGCACCGACAAGTCGTCGGACTGGATTGCTGGCTGCTTACCCGACATCAAATCCGCCAGCAACTGACCGGAACCACATGACATCGTCCAGCCGAGCGTGCCGTGGCCCGTGTTCAGGAACAAGTTCGACAGCGGCGTACGACCGACGATTGGCGTGCCGTCCGGCGTCATCGGACGCAAGCCGGTCCAGAACGATGCCTTCTCGGTATCGCCGCCGCCGGGGAACAGGTCGTTCACGCACATTTCCAGCGTTTCGCGACGTGCCTGGCTCAGCGATTTGTCGAAGCCGACGATCTCCGCCATTCCGCCGACGCGAATCCGGTCATCGAAGCGGGTGATCGCGATCTTGTACGTCTCGTCGAGCACGGTGGAAACCGGCGCGGCGCTTTCGTTCACGATGGGCGCGGTGATTGAATAACCCTTCAGCGGATAAACAGGGATATTGACGAGACTGCCCAGCAGTTTCGTGGAGTACGAGCCGAGCGCGACAACGTATGAGTCGCCGCGAATGGTCTCGCCGCCGCACTGCACGCCGGCGATCCGGCCACCGCTCACCGCGAGCGCGTCGATGGGCGTGTTGTAGCGGAACTTGACACCCAGTTGTTCAGCCATTGCCGCGAGGCGCGTGGTGAATTTCTGGCAGTCGCCGGTTTCGTCGTTCGGCAGACGCAAACCGCCGGTCAATTTGTGCGACACAGCGGCAAGCGCCGGTTCTGCACTTTGCAATTCAGCTGGCGTGAGCAATTCGAACGGCACATTCGCGTCGCGCAATACGGCGATGTCCTTCGCGGCGCCATCCAGTTGCTGCTGGGTCCGGAAAACTTGCAGCGTGCCGCCGGTACGACCTTCGTAATTAATGCCGGTATCGGCGCGCAGCGCCTGCAGGCAGTCGCGGCTATATTCGGCCAGGCGCACCATGCGCCCCTTGTTGACCGAATAACGTGCCTGCGTGCAGTTCTGCAGCATCTGCCACATCCACTTCAATTGAAACGATGTTCCGTCCAGGCGGATAGCGAGCGGTGCGTGTTTCTCGAACATCCACTTGACCGCTTTAAGCGGCACGCCGGGCGCGGCCCACGGCGAAGCGTAGCCGGGCGAGATCTGACCCGCGTTGGCGAAACTCGTTTCAAGCGCCGGTCCCGCTTCACGATCGATCACCGTTACTTCATGCCCAGCGCGCGCCAGATAGTAGGCACTCGTGACACCGACAACACCGCTTCCCAGAATTACGACTCGCATGCCTTGCTCCGTGCAAAGTGACATTCCGCCGGTCATTCGCTTCGCTTTGACTGAAGCCGTGTGAGTAGCGGGTTACATAGTGGTATCGACTATAGTATTGATAGCGTGGTAGGTTTTGTTATTGTATTTATTCACTTTTCAGTGGAAAGCAATGAGAATCCAACGAAATTCAGTAAGGGAGCTTGACCGCATCGATCGCCGCATCCTGAAGATCCTTCAGAAGGAGGGTCGCATCGCGATGAAAGACCTGGCGGAGCAGGTTGGGCTCTCGGTGACGCCGTGCATCGAGCGCGTCAAACGCATGGAGCGCGACGAGGTGATCGCGGGCTATTACGCGCGGGTGAATCCGCATCAGTTGGGCGCGTCGCTGCTGGTGTTCGTGGAGATCACGCTTGATCACAAAAGCGGCAACATGTTCGAGCAGTTCCGGCGCGAAGTGCAGCGCATTCCCGAAGTTCTGGAATGCCATCTTGTTTCCGGCGATTTCGACTATCTGATCAAGGCGCGTATTGGCGAAATGGCCGATTACCGCAAGCTGCTCGGTGACATCCTGCTGCAACTGCCGGGCGCGGTGCAGTCGAAAAGTTATGTCGTGATGGAGGAGATCAAGGAGACGCTGACCATCGCCGTCGATGCCTGAAATGAGCTTGCGAGTGGGGAAATCTACTGTATATTTATACAGTGTATTCTCTCTTTCGATTGTTGGCCATGGCTTCTCACGACCGCGAATATCCCGTTGCTCCGCCCGCGCCGCTCAAAGGCCGAGGGGCGGTCACGAACCTTCAGGGACGCTACGAGAAGGACGAACGCGAGCGTATTGACGACGGCTGGACGCATGTTAGCGAGGACGGGGAAACGCACGACGCGCCGGCGCTGCGCACGCAAGTATTTGAAGAGCGCGCGAAGAGCATTCTTACGCGCAATTCGTCGCCGGATATCCCGTTCGGGGTCTCGCTGAATCCGTACCGTGGCTGCGAGCACGGCTGTATCTATTGCTTCGCGCGGCCTACGCATAGTTACTTGGGGTTATCGCCGGGACTGGATTTCGAAAGCCGGATCTACGCGAAGATCAACGCCGGTGAATTGCTCGAGCGCGAGCTGGACAAGCCGTCATATCAGCCGGAGCCGATCGCGCTGGGCGTGATTACGGACGCGTACCAGCCGGTCGAGCGGAATCTGCGCATCACGCGGCGCGTGGTCGAGATTCTGAGCGAACGCGGGCATCCGTTCGCGGCAATCACGAAGTCGTCGCTGATCGAGCGGGATATCGACCTGCTTGCGCCAATGGCGCAGAAAGGGCAGGTAATGGTTGCCGTCACCATCACCACGCTCGACGCGCAGATTGCCCGCACGCTCGAACCGCGTGCCGCCACGCCCTCAAGGAGGCTGCGCACCATCCGGGCGTTGAGCGAGGCGGGGATTCCGGTCGGCGTCAGCGTCGCGCCCATGATTCCGTTCGTCACGGAACCGGATATGGAACGGGTGCTGGAAGCGTGCGCCGAAGCCGGTGCGACGAGCGCGAGTTATATCGTTTTGCGCTTGCCGTGGGAGGTGGCGCCGTTGTTCAAGGACTGGCTTGCGGCGCATTTTCCTGATCGCGCGGAACGGGTGATGGGGCGCGTGCGTGACATGCGTGGTGGCAAGGACTATGACTCGGATTTCTCGACGCGGATGAAAGGCGAAGGTTTATGGGCTGACATGCTCAAGCAGCGCTTTCATAACGCGTCGAAGCGGCTGGGTTTGAATCAACGGCAACGCGGAATTCTGGATATGTCGGAATTTCAGCGCATTGAGAAGGTGGTGAACAAGCGGGCGGTAGCCAAGCGTCCGGTCGAGGACAGTGCGCAGATGAAGTTGTTTTGACGCGGTGCGAGCGGCAGCGACTCCGGGCAGAGCCGCGACGGCCGCGGCAGCCTTACTGGGACAACTCTTTAGCCGCTTGAACCTGGCCTTCGAAGTAAGTCTGGAACGTGAGCGCAAGACCTGCCATTAACAGGAAAGCACCGAACAGCAGCGAAAAGATCACGACAAAGATGACCGCCCAGCCCGATTCGCTATGCCGGCCGGTTTGCGCGTTGAACTGGGCGTCCCATTTTTCGTCGGGGCGCAAGCCGTAGACAATCGCCGACAAAAACGCCGCCAGCAGCGAAATGGCGCCGGGTACGACCAGGATCCAGCCGGGCATCGACGCGCGATCGGTCGCCGCGAGCAGCATGTAACCGACGACGCCGAGCAGGATGCCGACAATGTGCGCCCAGCCGAATTTGTCGCGCAAACCGTACAGATAGAAGCGATGCGCACCGATACTGCCAAAAAAGAAGGCGAGCGCAGCGGTCAGCGTTTTCGAGCGGAAATGCCCGTGCGGCGTCGGGTTCGTTGGATGCGTGGCAGTGGACGGCGGGTTGTTCATCGGGAAACGAAAAAAGGAAGCAATGGAGGCGGATAGGCGCAAGAGGCAAGTCTTTCGCGCCGACGCGGCATTCTACGCCCGCGGCCGTCCGGCGCTCACGCGGCGAATCGGCTCAGTGCGCGGTGGCTGAGTCACGGTTGCGCATACGTGATCCGGTAGATCGCACCGGCGTAGTCGTCGCTCACGAGAAGCGAGCCGTCGGGCATCGGCAGGACATCGGCGGGACGACCCCACACGTCACCGCTCGGGCGAAGCCAGCCTTGCGCGAACGGTTCCATGCGTGGTTTCGCGCCATTCGCGCCCACGACGACCCGCACCACGCGATAACCCACTTTCGTGCTGCGATTCCAGGAGCCGTGTTCCGCGATGAACACGTTGTTCTTATAGTCGGCGGGAAACATCGTGCCCGTATAGAAGCGCATGCCGAGCGAGGCCACATGCGCGCCGAGCTTGGCCACGGGCGGCGTGAACCCGGAGCACGGATGGCCCGCGCCGTATTGCGGGTCGGGAACGTCGCCGCCGTGGCAATAGGGATAACCGAAGTCCATGCCGGCTTTCGGCGCGCGATTGAGTTTGTCGTCGGGGACGTCGTCGCCGAGCATGTCGCGGCCGTTATCGGTGAACCAGAGCTCTTTTGTCTGCGGATTCCAGTCGAAACCCACCGTGTTGCGCACACCGTGCGCAAACACTTCGTAGTCGCTGCCGTCCGGGTTCATCCGGGCTATCAGCGCATAGCGCGTGCGATCCGGCTCGCAGATGTTGCACGGCGCGCCGGTCGGCACATACAGTTTGCCGTCCGGGCCGAATGCGATGAATTTCCAGCCGTGGTGCCGATCGGAAGGCAGTTTGTCGGTGACCACGACGGGTTTTGGCGGCGCATCGAGGTGATCGTCGATGTCATCGAAGCGCAGAATGCGGGAGATAGCAGAGACGTACAGTGCGCCGTCGCGGAACGTCACGCCGGCTGGCTCGTCCAGACCGGACGCGATCACATGCTTCGCTCTCACGTGCCCGTTTTGCAACTCGAGCGCGTAGACGTGCCCGTCAAGGCTGCCGGCGTAAAGCACCCCTTTCGGCGACAGAACCATGGCGCGAGCGCTGGGGACGTCATCGGAGAGAACGGTGATACTGAAGCCCGGCGGCAGCTTGATCTGGTCGATAGGCGGCGCCGCGCGGGCGCCAGCCGCGATGAACGCGCCGGCCAGTACGATCAGCAGGCTCGCCGCTAAAAATGCCAAATGCACCAAACGCGCCCGCAATCGGCCGAAACCGCATGCTTGCTGCGAGTCAGTATAAGAAAAACGGTTTCCGCTCAAAGCCATATCTGTCTCCCCAAAATGACACCTCATGCCGCTTGGCGAAAATCTTGAAAAACCCGCCGCGGCGCGCATCAGGGCGGGCGATGATCGGCAGAACGGCACGCCGAGGGTCACGTTTCATCTTGATTAATCGACGCAAGTGTTTGTTAAGGCTTCGTTTTGCCGCTATAATCGCGTGTTTTGGTAGTTCCGAACCCCGGTTTTCAAGGATTTCAGCATGGTTATCATCCGCTTGGCTCGTGGCGGCTCCAAGAAGCGCCCGTTTTACAATATCGTCGCAACCGATTCGCGTAGCCGCCGTGATGGCCGCTTCATCGAACGCGTGGGTTTCTACAACCCCGTCGCGACCAAAGGCGAAGCACTGCGCATCGCTCAAGACCGCCTGACGTACTGGCAAGACAACGGCGCGCAGTTGTCGCCGACCGTTGCACGTCTGGTCAAGCAATCGCAACAAGCTCAGCCGGCTGCTTAAGTGCAGCTGCTGCAGTCAATCGTTCGGGTACTTGTGATCCGATCGATTTTTGCGGCCGAGGTTCGCGGGAGAGTGGCTCATGTCGACGCGTGATTCTGCTTCAAACTCAGGTTTGACAGCCGAACGTGGCGAAAAGCCTGAGCAGGACGAAGCCACGTTTGGCGCGTTTGTCCGCAAGCCGGCAGCGCGTCGCGTGGCTATCGACGCTTCAGATGGCGCAGGATCGATCGAGACCGTCGAAAGTTTGCCCGGTGACGCCATTGAAGTGGGTGCGATCGTCGACGCTTACGGACTGAAGGGCTGGGTCAAGATTGCGCCGCACGCGCATGCGGGACATGGCGGCGACGCAATGCTCGCGGCAAAGCGCTGGTGGCTGGTCAAGGGCAACGAGCGCAAGGCGGTTCGGTGCCTGCAGTCGAAAGTGCATAGCGACACAGTTGTCGCGCACTTCGGCGGTTGCGATGACCGCGACATGGCGTATGCACTGCGCGGCCACAGCATTCATGTGTTGCGCAGTGACTTTCCGAAGCTAACTGGCGACGACGAATTCTACTGGGTCGACCTGATCGGCCTCGACGTCGTGAATGACGCGGACGTGGCTTTAGGCCAGGTCGCGGGCATGATCGACAACGGCGCGCATTCCATCATGCGCGTGGAATTTCCGACTACGGGCAAGGACGGCTCGCCCACAACCGGCGAGCGGCTGATTCCGTTTGTCGGCGTGTATGTCAAGACAGTGGATCAGGCGGCGCGCAGGATTGTCGTCGACTGGGACGCTGACTATTGATCCATCGATCACTGCAAGGAGAGAGCGATGCAGTTTGACGTCGTGACGCTCTTTCCCGAGATGTTTCGCGCGCTGACCGATTGGGGTATTACCAGCCGGGCAGTCAAGCAGGAACGGTTCAATCTGCGCACGTGGAATCCTCGCGATTTCACCACGGACAATTATCGAACCATTGACGATCGCCCGTATGGCGGTGGTCCCGGCATGGTGATGCTGGCGCGGCCACTGGAGGATGCGATTTCGGCCGCGAAAGCGGCGCAGGCGGAGCAGGGCATCAGCGGCTCGCGTGTGGTGATGATGTCGCCGCAAGGCAAAACGCTGAATCATGAGCGCGTGATGCAATTCGCTCAGGAGCCGGCTCTGGTGGTGTTGTGCGGTCGTTATGAAGCCATCGATCAACGTCTGATCGATCGCGTGGTGGATGAAGAAGTGAGTCTCGGCGACTTCGTGTTGTCGGGCGGCGAATTGCCGGCCATGGCGCTCATGGACGCCGTAGTGCGCCAGTTGCCCGGCGTGCTGAACGACTCGCAGTCAGCGGTGCAGGATAGTTTTGTCGATGTCTTGCTCGATTGTCCGCATTACACGCGCCCGGAAGAATACAGCGGTGTGCGGGTTCCCGATGTGCTGCTTGGCGGCCATCACAAGGAAATCGAAGCGTGGCGCCGGCGCGAAGCACTCAAGAATACGCAGGAAAAGCGGCCTGATCTGATAGAAAAGGCGCGCAGGAATAAAATGTTGAGCCGTGCCGATGAGGCATGGCTTGCAAGTCTCGCCAAGGAACGCTCGAAAGCGCAGTAGGCTCTGGAAGGCAGATACAACGCGAGACGAAAGGGTGGTGCCAGGCTTGTGAATTCAAGTGGGCGCCAGATGTGAACCCATCCTCTACCGGGGCCACTCATATGGCAAACAACTCCGGCAAGATGGCTCCAGGAGTCAGTAATGAATCTGATTGAACAACTTGAGAAAGAAGAAATCGCGCGCGCACTCGGCGAGAAGTCGATTCCCGAATTCGCCCCCGGCGATACGGTGATCGTCAGCGTCAACGTGGTCGAAGGTACGCGCAAGCGTGTCCAGGCTTACGAAGGCGTCGTGATCTCGAAGCGCAACCGTGGTTTGAACTCGAATTTCATCGTCCGCAAGATTTCGTCGGGCGAAGGCGTCGAGCGTACGTTCCAGACCTACTCGCCGCTGCTGGCGAGCATCGTCGTGAAACGTCGTGGTGACGTGCGTCGTGCAAAGCTGTACTACCTGCGCGATCGTTCGGGCAAGTCGGCTCGGATCAAGGAAAAGCTCGTGTCGAAAGACCGCGCTGTTTCCAAGGCGCAATAAGCTGTACTGAGGCTGCACCGCGCTGCACC
>NZ_AEJF01000007.1 GCF_001028175.1 Caballeronia mineralivorans PML1(12) | reverse complement strand
AACCCTCACGGGTGCTTTTTTCTTTGGTGTGGTCAAATCATGTCTGGCGTCTTATGTGCGTCCGTTTTTTCAAGAACCATCCAAGAGCTCAAGCTAAAGCCCCTCGTGTCTCCGACCAAGCTGTCGACTCCCCGTATCCTCGAGCCTCAGATCCTGCCAATCGAATCGACTGGTGCAGATCTGCCGCGACTTCGCGACGAACTCCTGAGGCCGGCCGGACTGCGCGCAAGGTTCAAGCAGACGCTCGACTGGACGCCGGACGCGCGTGACGACAGGATCAAGGCGCTGGGCGGCGATCCACGCGTGGCATCGGTGCTGATCGCGCTCGTGTTGCGCGAGACCGGCCTGACCGTGCTGCTCACGCAACGCGCGGACCATCTTTCGGATCATGCGGGGCAAATCAGCTTTCCGGGCGGACGCCGCGAGCCGGAAGACCTCGACGCCGCAGCGACCGCGCTTCGCGAAGCGCAAGAGGAAGTGGGCCTCGCGGCGAAGCACGTGGAAGTGCTGGGCGAGTTGCCCGAGTACCTGACGGGCACCGGTTTTCGCGTGACGCCGGTCGTCGCGCTGGTGCATCCCCCGTTCGAACTCCACGCCGATACCCTCGAAGTCGCCGATATCTTCGAAGTCCCGCTCGCGTTTCTCATGAACCCGGCCAATCACCAGGTCCGCGTGTTTCGCTGGGAAGGTGGCGAGCGTCGTTTTTTTGCGATGCCTTTTTCACCTGCCGAGAATGTGGCTCCGTATTTCATCTGGGGCGCAACGGCGGGTATGTTACGCAATTTCTATCGCTTCCTCGCGGCTTGACGCTTAACGTGCCGAGGCCCGGCTAGCAGTGCGGGCGATGTGTCCCTCTGGCGCGCACGGTGCTGTGCTATCTTTACAAGAAATTCGTAAAACTCGAATGTCTCGGCGCATCGCATGACTTTTTTCTCCGTATTGCTGGCTCTCATCATCGAGCAGTTGCGCGCGCTCTCGCCGCAGAACCCCATTTCGGCGTTGCTTCAATACCATGCGGAATCCGCAGCTCATGGCTTCGATGCCGGCAAGCAGCGCCATGGCGTGCTCGCGTGGCTAGTGGTCGTGGTGCCATGGACGTTAGCCGTCGGGCTTATCTATTACGTGCTCTATCGCATCAACTTCGCGCTGGCGTTCTTGTGGAACGTCGTGATCGTGTATTTCACGTTGGGCTTCAGGCAGTTCAGCCACTATTTCACCGATATCCATCTCGCCCTGAACAACGACGATGTCCCGCGGGCTCGCGAGATCCTCACCGAGTGGACCGGCATCGACACGCTCGATATGCCCGTCAGCGAGATCGTTCGGCATACGTTGGTTCATGCGGTTGTGGCCTCGCATCGGCACGTATTTGGCGTGTTTTTCTGGTTCCTGATTCCGATCGGACCGGCAGGGGCAGTGTTTTATCGGATCGCGGAGTATCTGGCGAGGTCGTGGGTCCAGCCTACCGATGAACGCACACCGGCGTTTTCCACGTTCGCTCAGCGGGCGTTCTTTTTCATCGATTGGGTGCCGGCGCGCTTGACTGCGTTGGGCTTCGCGATCGTTGGGAATTTTGAGGACGCTATTTATGCGTGGCGCAATCACGCCCGGCAATGGCCCGATGCCAACGAAGGGGTCTTGCTCGCTGCTGGCAGCGGGGCGCTGGGTGCCCGATTGGCGGGACCGTTAGCGGAGCCGCTTAGCGTCGAGGCGCTGGCCGTGGGGGATGCGAGTCCGTTGCCAGTCGGCGATGACTGCACGCCCAGGACGCTGCAGTCCGCCGTCGGGCTCGTCTGGCGTGCTGTGATTCTCTGGATGCTCTTGTTGCTCATGCTGAGCATCGCGGTTTGGCTCGGCTAGGACTTTGCTCCTAGGACTTTGCTCCTTCGCCGCGCTAGGCGCGGCGGCTTCCCCGAACTCGTCGGCGGCTTCCCCGAACTCGATCTCATAGCGGTCTGAGAGTCAATACGGACTGGTCAATCCCGCGCTCCGTCGTGCGTGCCTACTCGTCGTTCAACGGATCCCTCGCCGTTCCGCATTGCCAGCAAACCATGAATTGCGCTTCCAGCGACTCACCGCATTGCTGGCATCGCCATGCTCGTGCATTTGTCGTCGGGCCGGTTCTTGCCCGGTCCAATATTCCCGTCGCCAATACCTCGTCGCGGTCATCCAATATCCAGATCTCAGGCGCGCACTGGTCCGCTGGAATCTCGCCCATCGCACCGCTCAAATAGCGGTTGTGCAACTCGCACCCTATTCCCGCTGTCACCAGCACATTCACCCAGTGATGCGCCGTAATCAGATTCGGAGCCCGCGTCAGTTTCTTCATCCCGTCGCAATCTTTTCTAGATGACGTTGCCCATGCTTATCGAAGCATGGAAATCATCGAACAATCTGGCTGGCTTCATGCACCAGTTGCGCATACAACTGATGTCGTGCCGGTCTGATCTTTCCTTCCGCCATTGCTTCAAGAATCGCACAACCCGGTTCATGCAGATGCCGGCAGTTATAGAAGCGGCACTTACCGAGGAACGGCCGGAAGTCCGCGAACGAACGCTCCAGTTGCCCCTCCGATAAATGATGCAACCCAAACTCCTGGAAGCCCGGCGAATCGATCAGCGATCCCCCGCCCGGTAACGGATACAAGCGCGTGAACGTGGTCGTGTGCCGGCCGCTGTTCAACGCCTTCGATATCTCTCGCGTCGCCACTTCGGCATTGGGCACGAGAATGTTGACCAGCGTCGATTTCCCCATCCCCGATTGCCCGAGCAGCAAGGTGGCGCGGTTGGCCAGACGTGCATCGAGTTCTTCATGGACGTGCTCAGGCGCCGCTTTCGCCGATAACTCAACCACCGTGTACCCAAGCTCCCGATAGAGCGCCAACCGCTTGCGCGCGACCGCCAGCGGTCCTTCCATATCGATCTTGTTCAACACGATCAACGGCTCGAGGCCATGCGCCTCCGCAGCGATCAACGCGCGCCCGAGCAAGTCCTCGCTGAAGTGCGGCTCCGTGCCCAGCACGATCATCAATTGATCGAGATTGGCCGCGAAGAGCTTCGATTTGAACTGGTCGGATCGGTACAGCAGGTTGCGCCGCTCGCCAATCTCGACAATCACCCCCTGATCCGCCGATGACTGCTCGTAATGCACCTGGTCGCCAACAGCAATCTCGCTGCGCTTGCCGCGTGGGAAGCATTGGAGCATGGTGCTGCCATCGCCGGGCGCGACCAGGTAATGCCGTCCGTGCGCGGCAATGACCTTTCCTTCGATGCGCGCGTTCGCAGCTTTCTTCGCGTCGCGCGCCCTCATGCGGCGTATTGCATCAAGCGCTCGATGCGCTGCGATGCGGGCGGATGCGACGCGTAGAACGCGGTGTAAAGCGGATCGGGCGTGAGCGTTGACGCGTTGTCCTCATACAGCTTCACCAGCGCGTTGACGAGGTCGCGCGGATCGGTCTGGCTCGCGGCGAAGGCATCGGCTTCGAATTCATGCTTGCGCGAACTGAGGCTGCCCAGCGGCGTCACGAAGAACATGAAAACGGGTAACACCAGCATGAACAACACGAGCGCGAGGCCATTGTTGTTTCCCAGCAGCGACGGCCGCACGCCGAGCCCTTCGTAGAACCATACGCATTGCGCGAGCCAGCCAAGCAGTGCAAGCATCGCGAGGCTGAGCACGAACGTAACGATCAAGCGCTTGATCACATGACGCCGCTTGAAATGGCCGAGCTCATGCGCGAGCACCGCTTCAATCTCGTTGCCGGAGAGCCGGGCGAGGAGGGTATCGAAGAAAACGATCCGCTTCGCCGCGCCGAAACCGGTGAAATAGGCGTTGCCGTGCGCCGAACGGCGGCTGCCGTCCATGACGAACAAACCCTTCGCAGCGAAGCCGGTTCGCGACATCAGGTTCTCGATGCGCGCCCGCAAGGCTTCGTCCTTCAGCGGTTCGAACTTGTTGAACAGCGGGGCGATAAAAGTGGGGTACAGGATCAGCACCAGCATCTGGAAGGCGACCAACAGCACCCACGCCCACAGCCACCACAAAGCGCCGGCCTGGTTCATCAGCCACAGCGTCACGAACAGTACCGGCAAGCCGATCGCCGCGCCCAGCACGATGCCTTTCACCAGATCGAGGAAAAAGAGCTTTTTCGTCATCCGGTTGAAGCCGAACTTCTCTTCGATCACAAAGTGCCGGATGTAGTCGAAGGGCAGATCGACCACGCCGGTGATCGCCACCACGATGGCCACCAGCGCCATCTGTCCCACGTAACCTCGGCCTAGCCAGTCGGTCACAGCAAGATCGATCTGCTGGATGCCGCCCAGCAACGTCAGCGCGATCAGCAGCGCTGCGCTGACGACGACCTCGACCATGGTCAGGCGCGTGCGCTCGACGGTGTAATCGGCGGCGCGCTGGTGAGCGGCGAGCGGAATGGTCTGCAGGAACTGCACCGGCACATCCTTGCGATGCGCGGCGACGTGCCGGATCTGGCGCGTTGCCAGCCACAGCTTGGTGCCGACCATGCCGACTAGTGCGACGACGAACACGACCGAGAAGGCGAGATTGATATTGGACATCAGCGGGAATCCGATTGAATTATGCGAGAATTATAGGTTCTTGGCCGTCGCCGCGCGCGGTCTGTGTTTGTTATCCAAAACCGCGCCTGGCAAGGCGTCAAACCCCTCTCAGGTTGCCCTAATATGGCCGATTCCGTGCTCGATCCCGCTTCTTCCGCCAGCTCGCCGGACCTCGTTCGCAGCGACATGAATCTCGTGTGGCTCGACATGGAAATGACGGGTCTCGAACCCGATACCGACCGCATTATCGAAATTGCGGTGGTGGTCACGAATTCGACGCTCGATAAGCTTGTGGAAGGCCCGGTACTCGCCATTCACCAGGACGAAACGGCGCTCGGCAAAATGGATGAGTGGAACCGCAACACGCACGGCCGCTCGGGGCTGACCGAACGCGTACGGGTGTCGACGGTGGACGAGGCCGAAGCCACGCGGCAAATCCGCGAATTCCTCGGTCAGTACGTCCCGCCGGGCAAGTCGCCCATGTGCGGCAATTCCATCTGTCAGGACCGGCGTTTCATGGCCCGGTGGATGCCGGAACTGGAAACGTTTTTCCACTATCGCAATCTCGACGTGAGCACGCTGAAGGAATTGTGCCGCCGTTGGCAGCCGGCCATCTACAAGGGTTTTCAGAAGCGCGCAATGCATACGGCGCTCGCCGATATCCACGAATCCATCGACGAACTCAAGTATTACCGCGAGCATTTCCTGATTCCGTCGGCAACCGGAACTACCACGCCGGTTTAAGCGCGTGGAGGCTCAGGCTTTCGGCGGCCGGATCGCGGTTTTGGGCCTGAACGCGGTTACCACTTCAGGCCGCGTTTCGATGTACGGCCCACCGATCAAATCGATGCAATAAGGTACGGCGGCAAAAATGCCCGGCACTTTGGGCTTGCCGTCGGCATCGCGCACACCTTCGAGCGTTTCGCGGATCGATTTCGGCTGGCCGGGCAAATTCACGATCAGCGCCGCGTGATCCGCTGTCTCGCGAATCACCGCCACTTGCCGTGACAAAATTGCCGTCGGCACGAAGTTCAGGCTGATCTGGCGCATCTGTTCGCCGAAACCGGGCATCGGCTTCGTGGCGACGGCAAGCGTGGCTTCAGGCGTCACGTCGCGGCGCGACGGGCCCGTGCCGCCCGTGGTCAAGATCAGGTCACAGCCGGTTTCATCGACGAGTTCGATCAGCGTGGCCGAGATGGTCGCGGCGTCGTCCTGGATCAGCCGGGTTTCCGCGCGCCACGGCGAACTTAGCGCGCTCGTGAGCCATTCCTGCAGCGACGGAATGCCTTTGTCCTCGTACACGCCCTGTGAGGCCCGGTCACTGATCGATACCAGCCCGATCAGCAATTCGTCTGGATGATTACGCTTTGTAGCCATCGTCGTCGTCTCGTTCAGGGAATTCGACGCCATCGTCTTCTGCTTCGCCTTCGTTCAGGCTCTCGTCTTCCTCGTCTTCCACGCCCGCCGCGGTCTTGATCCACTGGAACAACTCGCGGAAATAGCGCGGCGGTTTGGCCTGCTCGCGTTCCTTGCGGGCGTTGCGGATCAGCGTGCGGCCTTCCTGAGGGTCGACGCCAGGGTGCTGGCGGATGAAGTCGGTGAGGGCGGCGTCGTCGGCGAGCAGCTTTTCGCGCGTGCGTTCGATCCAGTGCAGCTTGGCTGTTTCAGCCCGGTTCACGCCGCGATACGAATCCAGCGCGGTACGCAGCGCCGCCGTTTCCTCGTCGGTCAGTGAGCGCATGACGCGGCCGACGTACTGCAATTGGCGGCGCTTGCCTTCATGGTCGGTGATCCGGCGGGCGTCGCGTACGGCGTCGTCGAGCTTTTCGGGCATCGGCATGCGCTTGAGCGCGTCTTTCGGCAGTTCGATCAGCGCGACGCCCAGCACTTGCAGCGCGAGCATGTCGCGTTTGAGCTGGGATTTGCTGGGGCGGTCGTAGCCGTGCTCGCTGCCGTCCTGTTCGGAGGCCTCGGCCGGGTTTATTGGTTGCGTGCGGGTTTTACGGTTCATCCCGGTATTGTAGCGGATGGGTTTTCGTTCGCACTTGCGGACCCAACCCCAACCCCAACCCCGAGTGCGAACGAACATCCCCGTGAAACCAAACCTCTCTGGACTTGCTATGATCGTGCGATGTACGAAACGGTCATAAAGCCGCATGCCTGCGCACGGCGGGCGCTAACCCGCTCCGGCAGCGCGACCGACAACGTGAACACGCTCGACACGTCGAGCACCCACAGGCAGACATAAAATGGCAGCAGATATGGACGTGAGGCAACGCTTTTTTCCGCACACCCAGGACGAGCTGAAGGAAATCGCGTCCGATATCCTGCGGCACGCGAAGGAGCTCGGCGCGACCGACGCAGCCACCGAGATCTCCGAAGGCGACGGTCTTTCGGTAAGCGTGCGGCGCGGCGAAGTCGAGACCATCGAGCACAATCGCGACAAAATGGTGGGCGTGACGGTGTTTATCGGCAATAAGCGCGGTAATGCAAGCACCTCGGACTTCACGCGCGCGGCGCTGAAAGATACGGTCGCCGCCGCCTACAACATCGCGCGTTTCACAGCCGAAGACAGCGCTGCCGGCCTGGCCGAAGCGGAACTGCTGGAAATGGCACCGCAAGATCTCGATCTCTATCACCCGTGGGACATCGACGCCGAAGAAGCGGCCGATCTCGCCCGCCGCGCGGAAGACGCCGCATTCGCCGTCGATAAACGCATTCAGAACTCGGAAGGCGCGAGCGTGTCGGCGCAGCACTCGCAGTTCGTGCTGGCCACGTCGCGCGGGTTCATGGGCGGTTATCCGTTCTCGCGCCATTACGTAGCGTGCGCGCCCATCGCGGGTTCCGGCCGCGACATGCAGCGTGACGACTGGTACACATCGAAGCGCAACGCCGCCGATCTCGCCGAACCGGAAGCGATTGGCCGGTACGCAGCGCATCGCGCGCTGGCGCGCATGGGTGCACGCGGGCTCGATACCCGCAAATGCCGCGTGATGTTCGAAGCGCCGCTGGCGGCCGGCATCCTGGGTGCGTTCGTGCAGGCGGTGAGCGGCGGCGCACTCTATAGAAAGACGACGTTCCTCGTCGATAGCCTCGGCAAGCCAGTGTTCGCACCGCACATCCAGGTGCTGGAGGACCCGCATGTGAAGGGTGGCATGGGCAGCGCGCCGTTCGACGAGGAAGGCGTGCGTACGCAACGCCGCAAGGTGGTGGAAGACGGTGTGGTGCAAGGCTATTTCCTGTCGACGTATTCGGCTCGCAAGCTCGGCATGAAAACGACGGGCAACGCAGGCGGCTCGCACAACCTGTCGCTGCGCAGTTCGCGGACGTTGCCGGGCGATGACTTCGAGGAAATGCTCAAGAAGCTGGGCACGGGTTTGCTGCTGACGGAACTGATGGGGCAGGGCGTGAACTACGTCACCGGCGACTATTCGCGGGGTGCATCGGGATTCTGGGTGGAGAACGGCAAGATCCAGTACCCGGTTGAAGAGATCACCGTCGCCAGCACGTTGCAGGAGATGTTCCGGCATATCGAGGCCATTGGCGCAGATACGGTCGTGCGCGGCAACAAGGAAATTGGTTCTGTGCTGATCGAGAAGATGACGATCGCAGGCCAGTAAAAGAATCTGCTGAAGAGAAAAGAAAGCCCGGGTCGGTTAGCGCCGTCCCGGGCTTTCTTCATGGCGCAGCGCGACGCGTGCTCGACTACGCTGCACGCCGCTCATAGACCACGAACGAGTAGTCGAAATCATTCGGCGCCCCCGCGCGATGCGTTTCCCGCGAGAGCTCCTTCCAGACGGCTGCATCGGGTGCATCGATCGAGATATCACCTTCGAAATCGGCATCGATCTCGGTCAAGATCAGTTTCTGCGCCATTGGCCATCCTTCGCGGAACAACTCGGCGCCGCCGATCAGGAATACTTCGCTCGCGCCATCGCGCTCGGCGAGCGCTAGTGCATCGGCAAGTCCGGTCACCGTATCGCAGCCGTCGAAGCGGCGCTCAGTATCGCGCGTGACCACGATGTTGCGCCGTCCCGGCAACACCCGTCCGATGGACTCATGCGTCTTGCGTCCCATCACGATAGGCGCGCCCATCGTCGTGCGTTTGAAGAACGCGAGGTCTTCGGGCAGGCGCCAGGGCAATTGGTTGTTGCGCCCGATCACGCCGTTGCGCGCGCGGGCGACGATCAGGGTCAGCGTCGTCATGGTGTGGATATCCGGATCCGGCATTGAGATAAATCAAGCCGCAGATTCTACCCGACGCCACCCGCCTTCTTACGCCACGTCTGCGCCGCTCGCTACCGTCGCGCCCCGTAACCCGTGCGCGACCATCAGCCGATACAGCGTGACTCGCGAAATTCCCAGCTCCGCAGCCGCTTCGCTAAGCCTGTGCCGATGCCGCAGCAAGGTCAGCTCGATTGCGCGCTTCTCGGCGGCGTCGCGGGCGGCGGCCAATGTGGTCGATTCGATGCCGGTGCAATGGCCGAGCCCCAGGTCATCGGCGGTGATTAGCTTGTTCTCCGCCATCACGATCGCGCGCCGCACGCGGTTGATCATCTCGCGCACGTTGCCGGTCCAGGCGTAGCTGTACATCGCTTCTATCGCCGACGGCGCGAAGCCGCGGATCTTGCGCCTGCCGTCGCTCTTGAACTTGTGCAGCACGTGCAGCGCGAGAATCTCGATGTCCTTGCCGCGCGCCCGCAGCGGCGGTTCGTCCACGCGCAGCACGCATAGCCGATGAAACAAATCGGTGCGAAAACGACCGCTGGCCATGGCTGCATCGAGATCGATGTGGGTCGCGGAAATGATGCGCACGTCGACGGCGACCGGGTCATGTCCGCCCAGCCGGTCGATCTTGCGCTCCTGCAGGAAACGCAGCAGATGCACCTGGCTGTCGAGCGGCAGATCACCGATTTCATCGAGGAACAGGGTGCCGCCATCGGCCTCTTCCACCCGGCCGATCTTGCGTTGGTGCGCGCCGGTGAACGCACCGCGCTCGTAGCCGAACAGTTCCGACTGAATCAGGTCATTGCCGATCGCGCCGCAATTGATCGCGACGAACGGCCCCTTGCGACGCGGCGAGCGTTCGTGGATGGCCACGGCAGTCAACTCCTTGCCCGTGCCGGATTCGCCGGTGATGAACACGTTCGCGTCGGTGTTCGCGACTTTGCGGATGGTACGAAAGAGTTGCTGCATGGCTTCGCAGGTGCCGACCATCTGCTCGTCGCCGAATACGGTCGGCGTGTCGGCCAGGTCGATGTCGCCGAGGCTCACCATGCCGTATGCGTGATCGACGAGGTAACCGATGGTCGCATGCGCGACCGGGCCTTTCACGAAGTCGAAGCAGTAATGCCGGATCATGTGGCAGACGACGGGGTCGGCGAGGCGCGTGTCGTCGGTGAGGGCGATCCAGCCGGCTTGCTGATGGCGCAGCGCGGGTTCCAGCGCGGCCAGTTCGCGCGCTGAGAATCCCACCATATCGATAATTCCGGCCATGGGTGTATCGGTTTTCAGCACGCTGGCTTGCGTGGCGAGCGTGCCCGCCGATACCTTCCAGCCGCGGTCCTTCAGATACGAGACCAGTGTCTGGTTCGGCGCCTGAGCGATATACAGCAGGTGACGGACGGTAGGCGCCGCGTGGGGTGCCGGAGCAAGCGGAAGATCGGGAACGCCCGAAAGACCGGAAGCGCCGATGCTTAAGTCGGCCATCGAGGGCATCGGGAGTATTGCGGGCATTGAAGCAAGCGTGTTTTTGCCGGACACGGTTGCGGAGACGGGGGCAGATTCGTGCACGAGCGACCTCCTTTTGCAACGGGCGCGAAACGATGTCGTGGCGGGCACGGCGGCGCGATGCGCTGTCGATCATGTGGCCGTCGAGCGGGACAAGATTTGTCCGAAGTGGACCCGAGGTTTTACGCAGTGGCGCACGTTGGCAGCGTGCGCACGGGAAAACGCGTAAAGCCCGCGGGTTCATTCCTCGCGGTATTGCGCGGCTTGCTGGCGGTGACCGGCCTGCGCAATACGATTAGTGTCCTACCGTCCGGCGTGTTGTTCAAATCCTCTTACGTGCGTGTTGCGTGACTGCATCGAATGTCCGAGCGTCGTTCCTCAGGCGACCTGCCTTGCACTATTTTGCAAATTTCCAGCTACTGCGTTCTCTGCGTGCCCACGTTCGCAACATCGCCTGGTGTGGCGCGCGTGGCTGCGTCGTTAGGGACGGGCGCAGGTACCGGCGGCGCGATCTCGTCCCAAAGCGTGACGCTGTTCGTGTGCGTGGTGGGCGGTGACGCTTCCTTGGTCGCCGTGACCTTTTCAAGGGTGGTGTCGGCGTGCATCGCCAGTGGCGCCGACGCAATGGGCTGGATCGACGCAGGCTCACCCTGTTCCATTACAGGATTAACAATAATGCACCCGTTCGATGCGGCTTCGCCAGCATCGGAGCTCCCAATAGTTTTTTCCATAGAGATGGCTGGCGGTTTTGGCCGGGTCGCGTATGTTTCATATTCGGACACTAGTGGCTGGACGGTGGGCTGGATCATACGATCCTCGTCCGCGATATTCTGTGCGCAAACGTTAGCGGCTGAGCTGCTCAGTACAAAGCACATGGTACTAATGACAGCAAACTTATGTCTTGTCGCATTATTTTCCCATTCGATGACGCAGCCGGTGCTTTCCATGGCGGTCTCCCTGATTCGTTCTCATTGAGCGAAACATATGCCATCACGCGGATAGCGTTGATGTTATTGGGCGAGCGGCAAGCTGGCTGAATAGCCGAATCAGGAAAAAGACGAAAATGTTTCATTGCTGAAACGAGAGAGGGTTAACGGCTATTTTTATCAGAAATTGCGTAAATGCTATTGTCTTATTTAAACTATTTGCAAACCGCTTATTAAAAAGCCGTGACGCCGTTGAAACGTACAGTGGCAGCGCTTCAGGACGTGGGGCGGAAGACATTGTTGCGGATATTTGTTTTCGAAGTATTCGCTTTATAGTAGTCTCTCAAAAACAGCATCAGAAACAAAACAGGTTCGCATAGAACCGCGCGACAGCACTCGTCGCTTCCGGGGTTTCACCGTTTGCAGTTTTCCGAATGACCGTTCGCTTGGGGATGCGAGTCTTCGACGTCTGCAGCGTGGTTGAGGGCAATTACCGGCGCGACCTTTTCAACGACCGTTGACGAAAGGATCAGAACAATGGAAGTCGCTCGGCGGCAACTAATCTACGTGACTCGTGACCCGAGCGCGCCTTTGTGTGCTCGGTTTGAGGAGAGGGGCTGGCACATAGAGGTGGTATCGAACGCGAAGGACGCACGTCGCTGGCTTCGCAATGACCTGGCAACCGGCGGCTTGCTGGATCTGTCGAGCAGTTTTGAAGCACATGAACTCGCAGCGCTCGAAGCATCGCTCACGCTGACCAATGTCGGCTGGGTGGCTGCAACCGTGACGGGCCAACTTGAAGATGCAGCTGTGCGTCGGCTGATTCGCGACTACTGCTTCGACTACGTCACCTTGCCTACATCGAATGATCGCGTTGTCGACGCCGTCGGCCATGCCTATGGAATGGTGGCGCTTCACGAGAACGCATCGAACGATGCGCGCGACGGCCGCGCCGAAGGCGAGATGGTCGGTTCGTGCGACGCCATGCTTGCGTTGTTCCGCTCTATTCGCAAGGTCGCCATGACCGACGCGCCCGTGTTCATCTCGGGCGAGTCGGGTACCGGCAAGGAACTTACCGCAGTCGCCATTCACGAACGCTCGGCACGGCGCGACCAGCCGTTCGTCGCCATCAATTGCGGTGCGATTCCCGCTCACCTGTTGCAATCGGAACTGTTCGGGTACGAACGCGGTGCGTTTACCGGTGCGAATCAACGCAAGATCGGCCGCGTGGAAGCGGCTAACGGCGGCACGCTGTTCCTCGATGAAATCGGCGACTTGCCGCTCGAAAGCCAGGCAAGCCTGTTGCGTTTCCTGCAGGAACGCAAGGTCGAGCGGCTCGGCGGGCATGGCTCCACGCCGGTGGACGTGCGCATCATTTCTGCCACGCACGTGGACATGCAGACGGCCATGATCGAAGGGCGGTTTCGTGCCGACCTGTATCACCGTTTGTGCGTGCTGCAAATCGACGAACCGCCGCTGCGTGCGCGTGGCAAGGACATTGAGTTACTCGCGAAGCACATGCTCGACCGCTTCAAAAAGGACGCGAGTCGGCGTCTGCGCGGTTTTGCGCCCGATGCGATCGCCGCGATCCACAACTATGGCTGGCCGGGCAATGTGCGCGAGCTGATCAACCGCGTGCGTCGCGCCATCGTGATGTCGGAAGGACGGCAGATCAGCGCGCGCGACCTCGAACTCGGCGAGTACGTGGAAGTGGCGCCGGTGTCGCTGGCGCAGGCGCGAGAGGCCGCGGAACGGCAAGCTATCGAACTCGCTTTGCTGCGCCATCGTGGGCGTCTGGGCGACGCCGCGCAGGAACTCGGCATTTCGCGGGTCACGCTGTACCGGCTGCTGAGCGCGCACGGCATGCGGCACATTGAAGTCGATGCACCGACGGAGCATGTGACGCGCGGCTGAACCAGCCGCGCGTAAGCACGTGGATAAGCGTGCTTACGCGTGCATAAGCGTCGCGCATCTACGTGCCTGCGCCGCATGCTTTTCGCTTGATTCCTTCCTACCCGGCGTTCGCTAGAACGGCCGCGGATCGCACACACGGTTTCCCCTCATAACTGTCTTCTGCACCTCGCCCTCCGGCGCTTGGTAAAATCGCGGTTTGGTTTTATCGGCGGCAGCGGTTTTCGCTGTAAATACGGTGTCTGGCGCGTGCGTCGCCGCCGTTGCGGGCCTGGCCTGATGGCCGGCCGATCTTCTGCCAAAATAGCGATACGCCACCTCTTTACGAACGACCCTTTCCATGATCCAGTATCAAGAACTGCTCAAAGACATTCTCGAACGCGGCGCTCGCAAAATGGACCGGACCGGCACGGGGACGATCAGCACGTTCGGCCGTCAATTGCGATTCGATCTGGCCGCGGGTTTTCCGATCGTGACGACCAAGCGCATTCACATGAAGAGCGTGGTGTACGAACTGCTGTGGTTCCTGAACGGCGATACGAACATCAAGTATCTGAACGAGAACGGCGTGACCATCTGGGACGAATGGGCCGATGAAAACGGTAACCTCGGTCCGGTGTACGGGCATCAATGGCGCTTCTGGCCAAAGAGCGACGGTACGGTGGTCGATCAGGTGAGTGCGCTCGTGCATCAGATCAAGACGCGCCCGAATTCACGGCGGCTGATGCTGACCGCATTGAACCTGGCGGATTTCCCGGACGAATCCATGTCGCCGGTCGATAACGCCCGCGCCGGCAGAATGGCGCTTGCGCCGTGCCATTGCCTCGCACAGTTCTATGTGAACGACGGCAAGCTGAGTTGCCTGCTGTATTGCCGCAGCCAGGACGTATTCCTGGGTACGCCGTTCAATATCGCGAGTTACGCGCTGCTCACGCACATGCTCGCGCAACAATGCGATCTGGATGTCGGTGAACTTGTCTGGACCGGTGGCGACTGCCACATCTATCTGAACCATCTGGAACAGGTGGACCTGCAATTGAGCCGCGAGCCTCATCCCTTGCCGGTGCTCAAGCTGGCAAGAAAACCCGAGTCCATCTTCGATTACCAGTACGACGACTTCGTGATCGAAGGGTATCAATACCATCCGGGCATCAAGGCGCCCATCGCGGTTTAAACGGGCTTTGCGTGTCGCCGCTCCGATTGTCCGGAGCCGGGACACGCATCCTTTAAAACATCAAGGCGCTTGCTCGTTCGATGAATTCGTGGTCGTGACTCCATCGAAAGCAAAGCCATCGCTTCCAATTAACTTTGTATTCCTAATCGTATTATTCGGAATGCCCGGTTATTGTTTCGACAACCCGGCCACTCCCCCGCGCCTTGCGGACCCAAGTGAGTCAAAAACTTTACAGGCGAACCGATCCGGGAATTGTCATATTTCGTAGGGGGCAGAAAGGCACGCTGTGCTCGATGGCGTGCGAGATGTACCAACCCAAACGTACTAGCCCAAACCGTTGCCTCGGTCGCAACCGTCAGGCATCGGCCAGAACGGCAGCGAAGTGCTGCACACCGGCCGGTGTGACCCGCAGGACGCGCCGTTTGGACGTCGACTCGAGCCAGCCATGTTCCGTGCAGGCGTCGAGAAACGCCGCGCCCAGTGCGCCGCCAAGATGCGGGCGGCGTTCGCTCCAGTCGATGCACGTGCACGCGAAACGTCGCCGCCGCGCTTTCTGCGCCGTGAGATCGATGCCGAGCCGGGAGAATTCATCGACTCCTTGTGGCGTTGCATCCAGCGCCGTCGGGCTGGGCCGCTGCGATCCGGACGGCGCGCCCGGCACAACTTCCAGCCACTTTGACGTCAGCATCCGGTCGAACAGCTGTACAGCGAGTTCGCCGGCCAGATGGTCGTAGCAGGTCCGAGCGTAACGCATATCGAGTGGCACGGCCGAGGCGCGCCGCGGCGCCTGCCGATGCGCTTGCGCCGGTTCGCGCAGCGGCGC
>NZ_AEJF01000006.1 GCF_001028175.1 Caballeronia mineralivorans PML1(12) | reverse complement strand
TCGCGCAGCGGCGCGCTGGCCTGCGCCAGATTCGCGAGCGCTTCGATTGCCATCGCGATGTCCGGTGTTGCGATGCGGTAGTAGCGATGCCGCCCACTGACTTCGAGCGCGAGCAAACCGCTTTCGACAAGTCGGGAGAAATGGCCGCTCGCCGCCGACGGCGAGATCCCGGCAATCATTGTCAGTTCACCGGCAGGGCGGGCGCGGCCGTCCATGAGCGACCAGAGCATGGCGGCGCGGCCCGGGTCGGCGAGCAGTGCGCCGATCCTCGACAAACCGGGAAACGGGCGTGCGTCGTCGTGGTTGAGCGTCATGAAAGCCTCCTTGGATTGACTCTACTTTAGCGGCTTGCTGCACGCGATGTTTCAGTGAAATGCGAAGTAACAATGCAGGGCCGTAACGTATAACGAAGGTTTCGGAAGCTGCGCGCTAAAATGACGATTCGTGTGGAAGAACAGTTGTGCCGAGGATTCTCATGGTGAAACTTTTGATGGTGGCGCTGCTTGCTGCGGTGTGTGCCGGGTGTGCGGGAGCCTCGGGCGGCTCGTCGTCCGCGGGCGGGTCGAGCGGCATCACGATGTATGGCGTGATCGACGAAGGCGTTTCCGTGCGCAAGTAGGTGCTGCGGCGGCCCGGGAGCTCTTTTTTAGCCTCGTATAATTCGGTAACTTCACTTACCGGGCTGGCCCTTCAGGTTGCCCAAGAAATCTACATGAATACTGCAGCCGCGCCGAACGCAGCGCCCGCCCCCCTGTCCGCTGATGCCCCGATCACCGATCGGTCCGAAACCACCTTTCGTTTTCTCGCCGAACCCACGTCAGTCAATTTCGGCGGCAAGGTTCACGGCGGAGCGTTGATGAAGTGGATGGACGAGACTGCTTACGCTTGCGCGGCGGTCTGGTCCGGGCGCTATTGCGTGACCGTGAGCGTGGGCAATATTCGCTTTCGCCGGCCGATCCTGGTGGGCAACCTGGTGGAACTGCGCGCGCGTGTGGTGGCAACGGGGCGCACGAGCATGCATTTGCATATCTCGGTGCATGCGGGCGATCCGAAAAGCGGTGTGCTGCAGCAGACGACGGATTGCCTGATGGTGTTTGTCGCCGTCGATGAACAGGGCAAACCAGTGCCGGTACCGCCATTCGTGCCCGTGACTGAGGAGCAGAAGCGGCTGGCGAAGTACGCGATGGACGTGAAGGATGCGCTCGACGCGATCGTGGAATTGAAGCCGGAAGAAGTCGCGGCGGGAAAGGTATAGCTAATTCAATGAAATAAACAAGAAGGCGCTCAGCAAAGATACTGACGAACTGATTGCGCGCGTCAAGCGCTCGTTGGCCGCAACGGGCCTGCGCCTGCAAGTCGCAAATGCGGAGGTGCCGGCTGAACAGATCGAGATGCGTCTGGGCCACATTCTTGCCGACTCCGGCAAGAAGCTCATTGCCCATTCGGAAGAACTGGGCTTCTGGTTTGCGCAGAAAACGGCAGCACGATAAGCGAGCGCAGCGGTTGATCAGATACGAACGTCAACCGCTGCATTCAATGCGCCTGCGTTACTTCTTGCCCACCATCTCTTCGGGCTTCACCCATTCATCGAATTGCGCATCGGTCACATAGCCGAGCGCAAGCGCGGCCGCTTTCAGCGTCGTGCCTTCCTTGTGCGCCTTCTTCGCGATCTTCGCAGCCTTGTCATAACCGATATGCGGATTCAGCGCCGTCACGAGCATCAGCGATTCATTCAGCAAACTGTCGATCCGCGACGCGTTCGGCTCGATCCCGACCGCGCAGTTATCGTTGAAACTTTGTGCGCCGTCGGCAAGTAGACGAACCGATTGCAGCACGTTGTGCGCGATCATCGGGCGGAATACGTTGAGTTCGAAATTGCCGCTCGCCCCGCCGATATTCACCGCAACGTCATTGCCAAACACCTGGCAGCACAGCATGGTGAGCGCTTCGGATTGCGTCGGATTGACCTTGCCCGGCATGATCGAGCTGCCCGGTTCGTTCTCGGGAATCGACAACTCTCCCAACCCGCAACGCGGTCCGCTCGCGAGCCAGCGGATGTCGTTGGCGATCTTCATCAAGCTCGCCGCGATGGTTTTCAACGCGCCGTGCGCGAACACGAGTGCGTCGGCGGCGGCCATCACTTCGAACTTGTTCGGTGCGGTTTCGAAGGCCAAGCCGGTGAGCTTGCCGATCACGCCGGCGACCTTCACCGCGAATTCGGGATGAGCATTCAGACCCGTGCCGACCGCCGTGCCGCCCAATGCCAGTTGATACAGATGCGGCAAGGTCGACTCGACATGCCGGATGCCCTGATCCAGTTGCGCGACATAACCCGAAAACTCTTGCCCGAGCGTGAGCGGCGTCGCATCCTGCAAGTGCGTGCGGCCGATTTTCACGATTGAATCGAAGGCCTTTGATTTTTGATGAAGCGTCTCGCGCAAGGTCTTCAAAGAAGGCACGAGATGTTTGACGATCGCGACAGCGGCGGCAATGTGCATGGCGGTCGGGAACACGTCGTTCGACGATTGCCCGCGATTCACGTCGTCGTTCGGATGCACCTTGCGCGCTTCGCCGCGCTCGCCGCCCATCAGCTCGCTTGCCCGGTTCGCGATCACCTCGTTGAGGTTCATGTTGGTCTGCGTGCCGGAACCCGTTTGCCACACGGCGAGCGGGAATTCATCGGGATGCCTGCCGGTCAGGATCTCGTCGGCGGCCGCGATGATCGCCTGCGCTTTATCGGCATCGAGCACTTTGAGTTCGGCGTTTACTTCAGCCGATGCCCGCTTCACGATCGCGAGTGCATTGATCAATTCCGGCGACTGCTTCTCGCTTGAAATCTTGAAGTTCTGCAAGGAGCGCTGCGTTTGTGCGCCCCAGAGTCTTGCGTTCGGCACGGCGATTTCGCCGAAAGTGTCCTTCTCGAGTCTTACGTTGTCCGTCATGGCTTCATGCTCCTTCGCGTTGCTTCAGGTTCGGGTTTGAATTCGATTTGCCTGCACATTCAGAATCTAAAAACTTAAAGCTGTGAGTCGACGGGCAGCAGCATGAATAAACCCGTCAGCACGTTGCGATACAGACCCGCTTGCGGATCGAAATTGTAGGTATGCACCACACCGTCGTTCTCAGTGCTCCAGATGAGCGGAGACATCGGCGAGCCGGTGCTCTTCAGGCCCGCAAGCACAGCAAGCACAGCAGGCGAAGCGAGTTCCACGCGACACGCTCTCGCCGGCGCGACGCCGTTATCGAACAGTTGCGCTGCTTCGTTCGCGATTTGCTTGCTGTAGATTACGAGCGCGAGTTCAGTGTTGAGCGATGCCGAGCGCGAGTCCAGATTCATCGATCCAATCACGAGGATACTGCGATCGATCATATACGCCTTGGCATGCAGGCTTGCGCGCGACGGTGAACCGAACAGCCCGGTGCGTGCGCGGCCATCGCCCTCGGCCTGCACCGGCTTGAACTCATATAACTCTACGCCGGCCTTCAGCATCGGCATGCGATACGGCGCATAACCCGCCTGCACCGCGACGGCGTCGGTAGCCGCCAGCGAATTGGTCAGCACTTTCACCACGCGGATATCGATGTTGTCATGCGCATTCAGCACGGCCATGATCTGGTCGATGTCCTCGAACTGCCAGCGGTTGTTGCGCGCGTTGTGGCTGCGTGCGGCGCTGGATCTCGCGGGAGTGCGCCGAGGATCATGCGCGATTATTTTATGGGAAATCGGGTACGGACACGGCCGACGGGTCGATTTGCGAAAATCCAAATTGGGCGACGGGGCGCAGTCGGGCGTGCTGGACATGCATCGGTTGCTGGCGTGTTTTCTCGCGGCCAGCGTCGTCGCGGCCAGCGTCGAACTGTCCAACACGCGATATGCCGCCGCGAGGAAACGCGCACGCGAAAAAAAGCCCGCTTCGACGAAGCGGGCCTAATACCCCTGTTACTGGATGAGTCTCAAGGAGACGGCTTAATCGTATCTTCGGGTCGCTCCGGTTCCAACCAACAATGTCTGCTTATCTTATGCCGTGGTAGCCCCTTCAGGCCGTGTTTCGCGACGCCTGCCCGGATTTTCCGGGCTCAAGCGCGCCATGCTTGACCAAACGGCGGCTCATGCGATCGAAGCGAACGGTCATCAACACCGCGACGCTCGCCAGTCCCGCAGCCAGCCCCCACCACAGACCCTTCGTGCCGCCGCCGAAGTGAAACGCCAGCATGTAGCCCGTCGGAAAGCCGATGCCCCAGTAACCGAGGGCCGCAGCGAGCATTGGTACACGCGTGTCCTTGAGCCCGCGCAGCACGCCCGATGCGACCGTCTGCATGCCATCGACGATCTGGAACACGGCCGCCACACCCAGCAGCGACGCCGCCAGCGCGACGGTCTGCGCGTTCTTCGGGTCGTTGAGATGCAGATACAGCCCGACGATCGCGTGCGGCGCCAGCACCAACACGCAGCCCGATAGCGCCATGAACGCCACGCCCAGCGCGATCGCCACGAACCCTGCATGGCGCGCTGCCAGCGGCTGTCCCGCGCCGATCCAGTAGCCGACGCGCACATTTGCCGCCTGGCCGATAGCCAGCGGCACCATAAACGCCACCGACGCCACGTTGAGCGCGATCTGGTGCGCGGCGAGCGGCGCTTCGCCGAGCGTGCCGATAGTCATGCCGGTGGCGAGAAACAGCGTGGATTCGACGCCATACGTGATCGCGACCGGCCAGCCGATGCCAAACAATTCGCCCATCAGCGGCAGGCGCGGCCGCGACGCGACGACAAAATGCCGGTAACGCGGCCGCAAATGCAGGAACGCGATCAGCACGAGCGCCGTTGCCCAGACGGTAATCGTGGTGGCGACTGCCGAGCCGAGAAAACCGAGTTCGGGCAGGCCGTAGGCACCGTGAATCAGGCCGTAGTTGAGAAACGCGTTCACGAACACGCCGCCAATCGAGACCCATAGCAGCCGCTTCGCCGCACCGATAGCCGGCAGGAACGCACGCATCATGCCGATCCCGATCAGGCTGCCCGGCGCGCCCCAGCGCAACACTTCGCAATATTCGCCGACATTCCTGGCCAGCATGGCGGGCTCGTGGAACGCGAGCAGGATCGGCTCGGCGAAGCTGAGCAGCGCGAACGCGGGAATCGCGAGCAGCAGGGACAGTACAAGCCCGCTCCAGTAGATATTCGGCACGAGGTGATCGGCATTCGCGCCGCGCGCATGCGAGACCGACACGCTCACCGACGTCAGCACGCCCTGCAGCAGCACCACGACGACAAAAAACAGGTTCGCGCCGAGGCCGCCAGCGGCGAGGGAATCGGGGCCGAGTGAGCCGAGCAGGATGGTGTCGGTGACGCCCATCGCCATTTGCGACAGTTGCGAGATGGCGAGCGGCGCGGCGAGCCTGGCGGTATCGACGGCGTGACGGGAAAGGGTGGGTGGCGCGTTTGCGCGATTTAATCTTGTTGGCATGACGGGTTATCTGAATGCTTGCTGCACGGCAAAACAGTGCAAAAACTGCAACGGGCGATGCAGCAAACCGTTACCGGTCCTGCATCGCCCGTTCGTTCCGGCCGCGCTTCAGCGTATTGGACTGAAACACGCCAGCTTGAAAGCTGATTTTGAAAAATTAGCTTGAAACGTCAACAAGCTGAAAGCGGCGAAAGGGAACGAAAGCTGTCTAGCTTATTGCCTGATCGCGATTATGTCGATCAGGAAGCGGTATTTCACGTACTCCCGATCCCGGCCATGCGGATTATTTCGGCTTTTGAACCTTGATCGTGGTGTCGTCGATGAGAACGGTCTGGCCCGCGCGGATCTTGCACGTCTTGCGCAGCTCGATCTTGCCGTCGACCTTCACCTCACCCTCGGCGACGCGTGCTTTGGCCGAGCCGCCGCTGTCGGCGAGGCCCATCAGCTTGAGCAGGTTGTGCAGTTCGACGTAGTCGCCCGTGAGCGTGAATTCGAGTCGCGGCATGTGAGCGGTCTTCGCAAGGTTGGGGGCGGAAAGGGCGCCCATGATAAACCAGCCGGGCACGCCACGTGCGGCTACAGCCGGACGCCCGGATGCCGGCTCGTTCGGCTGTTTGCAATTTGTCAGGAAATGAAACTGTCGGTAACAATGACAGGTTTTGGCGAACTCGAATGTCCGGAGCCGGGTCAGTAATAGTGATCGGCGCGTTTATGTCTGTTTGTGCCGGTCATTAGAAGTGTAGACGGGTATTTGCGGCGCGCTGTGCCTGGAGCGGTGTTTCAGGACACAACACATCGCTTGGCGCCGCGGTCGTTTGCGATGGATTGCATTCGACCGCCCGGAATAACAATTGCCAGAGAGGAAATGAACATGTCGCAAGCCAAGAAAATGCTGTTGAGTACTGCTTTTGTCGCCATGGGTTTGTCCGCGTCCGCGTTTGCGCAGACCGCACAACCCGCCGCCGCCGATCCCACCGGCCAGATTTCCGCACAAGCCGCACCGGCAGCGCAAGCTGCGCCGGCGCCGCAGAATCTTGTCGCACCGGCGCCGACCGATCCGCTGGTTCAGAAGCGCAATGCCAACGCGCAGGCGAGCGCTGAATACAAGGCGTCGAAGAAGGCCTCGAAGCAGGAGTTGAAGGCGACGACCAAGGAAGCGAAGGCGCAATACAAGGAGCAAGTGCGCAACGCCAAGATCAACAAGAAGGCTGACAACCAGACCGCCAACGACGACCTGAAGGCCGCCGAGCCGAATACGCCGAAGGACACGGGCCTGCAGCACTAAGCACCTGAAAAACGCGAAGAAAGCAGACTGATTGGCGGTTGACTCCGCTGCGGTGAAATGACGAAGGCCCGGCGCGCGCGAGCGCGCCGGGCCTTCGCGTTTATAGGGCCAAAAGCTTGCTGCATCAAGCGCTTGCTTGCGGGAGTTGTATGGATATACAGTGTGCGTCACCCGTTTTTAAAGCCCATGCGACGTGCTTACGCTTAACTCCGCCACCGACGACGATCTCGCACCCCTGCCCGAGCGTGAGGAAATCGCGTCGTACCTGACCAAACTGAATGACGCGCAGCGCGAAGCGGTCGAGTACGGCACGCACGCATCGCATGTTGGCGACCCCGCCGGCGCACTGCTCGTGATCGCGGGGGCGGGGTCGGGCAAGACCAATACGCTTGCGCACCGCGTCGCACATTTGCTGGTGAAGGGCGCGGATCCGCATCGGATCCTCTTGCTGACGTTTTCGCGGCGCGCGGCCAGCGAGATGACACGCCGCGTGACACGCATCGCCGTGAACGCGCTCGGCAATCGCAGCGTGATCGCGCAGGGCCTGACGTGGTCGGGTACGTTCCACAGCGTGGGCGCGCGCTTGCTGCGCGACTATGCGGATCTCGTGGGTTTATCGCCATCGTTCACCATCAACGACCGCGAGGATTCGGCCGATCTCATGAATCTCGTGCGGCACGAGCTTGGGTTATCGGCGAAAGAGAAGCGCTTTCCGGCCAAGTCCACGTGCTTCGCCATCTACTCGCGCGTGGTCAACACCGGCGTGTCGTTAGCCACCGTGCTCGACCAGGCGTTTCCGTGGTGCCGCGAATGGGAGGGCGAGCTGCGCCGGCTGTTCGCCGCGTACGTTCACGCAAAGCAGCAACAAAGCGTGCTCGACTACGACGACTTGCTGCTCTACTGGTCGCATCTCGCTGCCGAGCCGTCGATCGCCGCGGATTTATCGAGCCGTTTCGACCACGTGCTCGTCGATGAATACCAGGACACGAACAAGTTGCAAGCGTCCATCCTGCTTTCGATGAAACCTGACGGCCGGGGCCTGACGGTAGTCGGCGACGACGCCCAGTCCATCTATTCGTTTCGCGGCGCGACGGTGCGCAATATCCTCGACTTCCCGAACCACTTCAATCCGCCCGCGAAATGCGTGACGCTCGAGCGCAATTATCGCTCGACGCAGCCGATTCTCGCGGCATCGAATGCGGTGATCGGCTTGGCGGCCGAGCGCTATACGAAGAACTTGTGGACCGACAAGGCATCGGCGCAACGGCCGCGCATTGTCTCGGTCGCCGACGAAGCCGATCAGGCGCGCTACATCGTCGAGCAGGTGCTGGAGGCGCGCGAAGGCGGCATGACGCTCAAGCAGCAAGCCGTGCTGTTTCGCGCCGCGCATCATAGCGCCGCGCTGGAAATCGAACTCACTCGGCGCAACATCCCGTTCGTGAAGTTCGGCGGGCTGAAATTTCTCGATTCCGTTCACGTGAAGGACGTGCTGGCGGTATTGCGTTGGGGCGAGAATCCGCGCGACCGGGTGGCCGGGTTTCGCGTCATGCAGTTGCTGCCGGGGGTGGGGCCGGCTATAGCCGGGCGTGTGCTCGATCAGGTGGCGCAGCGCAGCGATACGCCCGCCGCGTTAGCCGCCTTCGCCGCGCCGTTGCGCGCGAGCGAAGACTGGCCGGCGCTCGTCGCGATGATGTCAAAAGTGTGCTCGCGCGAAAGCGGCTGGCCCGCTGAATTCGAGATGATCCGGCGCTGGTACGAACCACATCTGGAGCGTAATCACGAAGACGCGTCGATCCGACATGGCGACGTGCTGCAGATGGAAAGCATTGCGTCCACGTATCCCACGCGCGAGCGTTTTCTCACTGAACTGACACTCGATCCGCCCGATGCCACCAGCGACGAATCGGGTGTGCCGTTGATCGATGAGGATTATCTGATTCTCTCCACCATCCATTCAGCCAAGGGTCAGGAGTGGAAGAACGTGTTCGTGCTGAATGGGGTGGATGGCTGCATTCCATCGGATATGGGCACGGGCAGCGACGAGGAAATCGATGAAGAACGGCGGCTCTTGTATGTCGCCATGACGCGTGCAAAAGAGGATTTGCACCTTGTCACGCCGCAGCGTTTCTACGTGCACAACCAGACGCACATGGGCGACCGGCATGTCTGGGCGGCGCGCACGCGTTTCATTCCGGCGCATCTGATGCCGCAGTTCGAAGCGTGCGCGTGGCCGCCGGTGCCTGAGCCCAGCGCGCCGACGGCAGCAGGGCTGGCCGCGGCGGCAAAGGCGAAAGTCGATATCGCCGCGCGGCTCAAGAAGATGTGGGAGTAAAGCGCGCTTAGGGTTGCTCGGTGACGATGCGCTCAACGCTCCGCACGCGACGGCTTCGGCATTTTGCGCTCTGGCGTAAAGATGGCGCGCAGCCAGTTGCCGAAGCGGGTAAAACCGTCATAGGGCTCTTCAATAAATATCTCCGGCTTGAGCATGCGCAATTGCTCGAGCACTTGCTGCGCTTCCTGCTTCGCAATCGAGCCATGAAACATGCCGAGGCGCAACAGGCAGCGCAGTTCACCGAGCTTCTCGCGCGAGGTCGACCCCACGCTGTGTTCGGTCGCAATCTTCGTTTCGTACACGCGTTGACGCAGTGAATCGGCGAGACGCCATGCGGGCGTCTGCATTTTCATCTCGAGTTCCTGGATGTCTGACGCTGCCGCCTTGATCTGGGACGCGAGCGTATCGATCTGCGCCGGATCGCCGTTGGCTTCGGTCACGATGACGGCTGCCCACGCGCGCGATGCCTTCACGAGATCGTCCGGTTTCCAGTCCGAGCGCACTGCAAAGCCGAAACCATGTTCCGCGGCCTGACGCATCATCATTTCGATGACGTCCGGAAACTCCTTGTCGAGCGCACGTTTTGCCCACGCGTACTGACCGTTTTGCAGCATTCGCTGGACGGCTTGTTCGGTGAGCGGCGTGGGGTTGTCGAGAAGTTTTGCGCGCAGGAAATCCTCGAACGAGGGCGTGACGAATTGCGGATCGAACTTGAGCGATAGACGAAGGAACGTATCGAAGTCGCGGCGCAGCGCCGCTATCGTTTCGTCTTTGAATGAAAGGGTGATCTGACCCATGATGTTTCCCGGTTCCCGATCCCGCGTGTCGGTTTGAGCTGGCGCGGGAAGACAGTCGGCATCGCCCCGAAGGCGACGGCCGTTCGTCTATATATCGGCGTGGGGAAAGGAAACTTTAGGCCAAGTTTCTACTTCACCGGAATCGTCGTACCCGAGGGCATCGGCACGGCCGTCACACTATTCTTCGCGCTGCCGGTGGTGATCCTGTCGCTATACGTCAGATAAACCAGTGTATTACGCTTGGCATCGACGATACGCACCACGTGCAAGGTCTTGAAGATAAACGACATCCGTTCCGAGAACACATCGGATTTCTGCTTGAGCGGCGCGTCGATCTTGATAGGCGCGACCTGGCGGCAAGCGATCGATGCCTCGGTCGGATCTTCGGCAATCCCGAGCGTGCCTTTAACACCGCCCGTGCGCGCACGCGAGACATAACACGTGATGCCCGTGACCCCCGGATCGTCGTACGCCTCGACCGATACACGATCCGAGCCAGTAAAGCGGAAATTCGTGTTGACGCTCGCGATTTCCTCGGCGTGGAGACCGGAAACCGCAAGCAGCAGCGTCGAGAGCGACGCGAAGATGAAGAGGGCGCGTTTCATCGGAATCCTTTGGGGTGTGAGGAATTAAAAAAGGCGTCGTATTGTAACGACGCCTTCGTTCAATTCACGTGAAACCGCGCTGCGAAAGCGTCCCGGTCCGGTGAACGATCAATGAAAGATCAGGTACAGAATCACCAGCACGATCACGGGCACACCGAGCAGCCAACCAAGTAGATAGGGCATTTGTCGTCTCCATTCGATATCTGATTCGATGAATCCAGTATCGATGAGAGCCCAATGCGCCGATAGCCGCGCCCGTCCTATTCGAATGTAGGCGCACTCCTATCGCACGCTCATGGTGTACTGCGTGACTTGCCGGTAGCGCTCGTTCGGCCGCAAGACGACCGCTTCGGCGCTATCCATGTTGATCTGGTTCGGGAACCCGCCTGCTTCAAGACACAGCGCGCCGTGTTTCGCGTAGGTCACGCCTTGCTTGCCCGGCTCGCCTTCCAGGTGGTTGCTGGTATAGAACACGAGCCCTCGTTCAGTCGTGGCGACGCTCAGTTCGCGGCCGCTAGGCGGGTGATAAACGCTCGCCGCGCGCCGTATTTCAGGCAGTTCGGTGACCGGACCCACCGTGCGCAACACATAACAATGATCGATGCCACCATTCGCCAGCGTGACCTGCTCGTTGCCGCGAGTCTCGATACGCGGTCCGATAGCCGCTGGCTTGCGGAAATCGAACGGGGTACTGGCGACGTCTTCGAGCGTGGTCGGGATCGTGTTTTTATCGATGGCAAAAAACTGGTCCGCCGCGATTTCGATCTCGTGATCGCCGATGCTCGATGGCACGCCCGACAAGTTGAAATACGCGTGATTCGTGAGATTGAGCGGCGTCGGCGCGTCGGTGAAGGCGTCGTACGCAATCGTCAATTCGCCCGCGGCGCTGAACGTGTAGGTGACCTGCACGGTGAGCGCGCCGGGGAAACCGCTATCGCCGGCGGGCGATTCGAGCCTGAGCACGAGCGCGTCTTCCGTGTGCCGCGCTTGCCAGAGCTTGAAACTGAAGCCATGCGAACCACCGTGCAGCGAGTTCGGCGGCTGATTGGCTTCGAGCGGGTACTCCACGCCATCGAGTGAAAAGCGCGCGCCTGCGATGCGGTTCGCCCAGCGCCCGACGATCGCGCCCATGTAGGCGGGCCCCGTGGCGTAGGCCGCGGCCGTGTCGTGGCCGAGGAGGATATCGGCGAGGCGGCCATCGCGATCCGGCGCGAACCACGAGACGAGCGCCGCGCCCAGATTCGTCACCGATACCCGCAAGCCGTTGTCATGGCTTAGCGTATGGAGTTCAACAGGCGTGCCGTCCGCAAGATCGCCCCAATGGGCACTGGAAATGTTCACTGTGTGGTCTCCGGGTTTTGGTTTTTCGTGGCATGGCGGTGGCCGGCTTCCGGCAACGGCCACCGCTCGCGATACAGCGTGCGCACATAGTCTAGATGAGCGCCTGCGGCCTCACGCGCACGTTGCGGATCGCGGGCGATGATGGCATCGAAGATGGCTTGGTGTTGTGCCAGCAGATTCGCCTCCACGTCGTCGTCGTAATCGACCAGCCGATGCGAGGTCAGCATGGATTCACGCACGAGTTCGTGCAGACCGTGCATCACGTGGGCGAGCGCAAGATTATGCGTGGCATCGGCGATAGCAAGATGAAACGCCGCATCGCGCTCCGCAATGCGCGTGCGTTTTGGCTCGACGGCCGCAGTTTTCAGCGTCTGAAATGCTTCAGCGATACGCGTCAGGTCAGCGTCGGTAGCGCGTTCGGCGGCATAGGCCGTTGCCAGCGATTCCAGCCCGTGGCGCAGTTCGAGCACATCGGCGCTGGCGGTCGGATGCTGGCTTAGCAACGCGGCGAGCGGCGCGGACACGAGCGGCGCGGTCACATCGGACACTTCGAAACCGCCGCGCGCCGCCGCCCGGATAAATCCATCCGATTCCAGCCGGATCAACGCTTCACGAAGTGACGGCCGCGACACGTTGAGCTGTTCGGCGAGGTCGCGCTCGGCGGGCAGGCGCTGCCCGGGCAGCAACGCGCCGCTCGTGATCAGCGCCCGGATCTGGTCGGACACGACATCGGCGATGCGTACGCGAGTGTAGGAATGAACGGGCTGAAAGGGCATAGGTGGGTAAGAACGGCCGGAGGTTTCTTCTAGTTTGACATGAAAGATCACAAACTTTAAAGTCTTGGTCAGACCAAGCTGACCAAGAGTGGCAGAATCCTTCGTTTTTCAGGCTCCCCACATTCTTCTATCCGATGAAAGTCGCCCTGTTCGTTCCCTGTTTTATCGATGCGTTTTATCCCGAAGTCGGCATCGCGACACTTGAACTGCTCGAACGCCTGGGCGTGGACGTCGATTACCCGCAGGAGCAGACCTGCTGCGGTCAACCGATGGCAAACAGCGGCGCGCAGAAGGAAGCGGCCGGCGCCGAGCGTGTGTTCGCGCGTAACTTCGCCGATTACGACTATGTGGTCGGGCCATCGGCGAGTTGCATCCATCATGTGCGCGAGCATTTAACCGCCATCGAGCAAACGGCGTCTGTGCGCAAGGTCAGGGCGAGCGCGTACGAACTCGTCGAATTTCTCCACGATGTACTGAAAGTGCGCGAATTCCCGTGGGCCGAATTTCCGCATCGTGTGGGTTTGCACAATAGCTGCAGCGCGATCCGGCACTTGCGTGAGGTGTCGGCATCGGAGATTGGCGGAACGCCGTTTTCCAAACCGCGTACGTTGCTCGAAGGCGTGAAGGGCATTGAATTCGTCACGCCCACGCGGCCCGACGAATGCTGCGGTTTCGGCGGCACGTTTTCGGTGACGGAAGAGGCCGTGTCGGTGAGGATGGGTCAGGACAAAGTCCGCGATCATCTGGGCGCGGGCGCGCAATACATCGTCTCCGGCGATATGTCGTGCCTCATGCATCAGCAAGGCTGCGCCGAACGCCTGAAACTCGATGCACGCTTCATCCATATCGCTCAGGTTTTGAACGGAGCGCGCGCATGAGCGACGTCGTGAAGGGGAAAAGCAAACGGCTCGATCACGCGAAGGCGGCGGGCGCGTTTATCGCGAAGGCGGATCACGTCGCTTTCCACGATAAACGCTTGTGGGATCTGCGCAGCAAGCGCGACGCTCAAGCGCATGGCATGCCGGAATGGGAAACGCTGCGTGAGCTGGCATCGGGTATCAAGGAGCACACGCTCTCGCATCTCGCCGATTACCTCGACCAGTTCATCACCCAAGCCGAGTCGCACGGCGTGGTGGTGCATTACGCGTCGACGGCTGAGGAACACAACGAGATCGTCTACAAGCTGATGTCCGAGCGCGGCCTGACCACGCTCGTCAAAAGCAAATCCATGCTCACCGATGAATGCAAGATGCGCGAGTACATCGAGCCGCGCGGCATTACGGTGATGGAAACCGATCTGGGCGAGCGCATCCAGCAGCTGGATAACCAGGACCCGAGTCACATGGTCGTGCCGGCCGTGCACAAACTTCGCGCCGATGTCGCCGAGTTATTCGGCCGTACGATCGGCACGGATCCGAAGAATAGCGACATTCACTATCTCGCCGAAAGCCAGCGCATGAATACGCGGCCGTATTTCGTGCGCGAGAAAACCGCCGGCATGACCGGCTGCAATTTCGCGGTGGCGCAGACCGGCACGGTCGTGGTGTGTACCAACGAGGGCAACGCGGATCTGTCGGCGAATGTGCCGCCGTTGCACATCGCGTCGATAGGGATTGAAAAGCTGATTCCGAAGATCTCCGATCTCGGCGTGTTCATCCGCATGCTCTCGCGTAGCGCGCTCGGCTCGCCGATCACGCAATACACATCGCATTTCCGCGCGCCTCGAGCGGGCTCAGAGATGCATTACATTCTCGTCGATCACGGCCGTTCCGAACGCCTCGCGATGGAGGATTTCTGGTATTCGCTCAAATGCATTCGCTGCGGCGCGTGCATGAATACGTGCCCGGTGTATCGGCGAAGCGGCGGCTTGTCGTATGGCTTCACGTATTCGGGGCCGATCGGCGCAATCATCAACCCTACTTACGATATGAAGCACTTCAGCAGTCTGCCGTTTGCATCGACGCTCAACGGCAGTTGCACGAACGTTTGTCCGACAAAGGTCAACATTCACGAGCAGATCTACAAGTGGCGCGAAGTCATCGCGGCGAATCACGAAGTGCCGTTTGTGAAGCAGGAAGTGTTGAAGATGGCGGGGCGTCTGCTTGCAAGTCCGACCTTGTATCGTGGCACGGTTGCATCGCTGGGCGGCGCGCTCAAGCGACTGCCGAACTTCGTGCTCTACAACCCGCTGAACATCTGGGGCCGCCAGCGCGATCTGCCTGAAACGCCTGCCGAGACTTTCCACGAGTGGTACAAGAAAAATCGCAAGGCGGCCAACAAATGACGACAACGCGTGACGCTTTTCTCGCGAAGATTCGCGCGGCGCAACCGGCTGGAAGGACGCGTCCCGACGTGCCGCTCTTCGATACTCCGCCCGGTGATCGCCTGGAACGCTTTCGCACGGCCTTGGCGGCGATGGGTGGAACGGTGGTTGAAGGTGAATCGCTCGAGTCGGTGCGTGCGCTGCTTCATGAACGCTTCGGCGCTGACGCGATAGTCGCCTCGGCCGTGCCGGGTATCGAGGGGAACCGTGCGCTTACCGCGGATACGTCGCCGGCGTCGCTCCAGGACGTCGATGCAGGTGTGGTCCGTGCGCGTTTTGGCGTGGCGGAAACCGGCTCGGTGTGGTTCAGCGAGGACGAATACATCGTCAACTCGATCGGCTATCTGGTGCAGCATCTCGTCGTGCTGCTCGATCCGGAGCAGATTGTGGATGGGCTGCAGGATGTGTATCGGCGCGATGACTTCAACGCCGCGCGATATGCGGTGCTGGTGACGGGGCCATCGGCGACAGCGGATATCGAAGGCGTACTGATTCGTGGCGCGCAGGGCGTGCGATCGCTGACGGTGGTATTGCTCGCGAGTTGAGTGCCGCCGCCGCGCGCGCGGCGAGATCGTCAGGCGCAAAAAAGCCGTTCCGACCTACGCCGGAACGGCTTTTAGCTGCGCGCGACTTTTTAGCTGCGTGCGACTTTACTGCGCTCCGAGCTTCTTGATCAGCACGTCGAGTTGCGCCATTTCATCTTCGGTCAGATCCGTCAGCGGCGCGCGCACCGGTCCCGCACTACGGCCGATCAGCTTCGCGCCCGCCTTCACGATACTCACCGCATAACCCGCACGGCGGTTGCGAATCGCCAGATACGGCATGAAGAACTCATCGAGCAGACGGCCGGTCGTGACGTGATCTTGCGATGCCACCGCGCGATAAAACTCCATCGCGGTCTTCGGGATGAAGTTGAACACCGCCGATGAATACACCGGTACGCCCAGCGCCTTATACGCTTCCGCATAAACCTCAGCCGTCGGCAAACCGCCAAGGTACGAGAACCGGTCGCCCAGCCGGCGACGGATCGTCACCATGTTTTCAATCTCGCCCACGCCGTCCTTGAAGCCGATCAGATTCGGGCAGGAGTCGGCGAGCCGTTCGAGCATGTCGGCGTTGAGCTTCGAATTGGCGCGGTTATACACGATCACGCCGATATTCTTCACCGCCTTGCACACCTGTTCGACGTGCGCTGCAATCCCTTCCTGACTGGCTTCGGTCAGGTAATGCGGCATCAGTAGAATGCCGTTCGCGCCAAGCCGTTCGGCTTCCTGCGCATAAGCAATCGCAACCCGCGTCGCGCCACCTGCACCGGCGAGAATCGGCACCTTGCCCTTGCAGGTTTCTGTCGCCGTGCGGATGACGTTGGAATATTCGCTATGCGTGAGCGAGAAGAACTCGCCCGTGCCGCCGGCCGCGAACAATGCCGTCGCGCCATAGGGCGCGAGCCACTCCAGACGTTCGGCGTAGGTATCGGCGCGGAAGTCGCCTTGCTCGTCGAAGTCGGTCAGCGGAAAGGACAGCAGCCCTTCGGAAACGATTTGCTTGAGTTCTTGAGGTGTCGTCATGTTCGGTCGTGAATTGGTTTTTGAATAAGCCGTTGATTAAGTCGTTGATTGAGCCGTTGAGAAAATCAGCGCACGAGGCACGGGCGCTTGTTGTCAAAGGTCCAGTTCGCAATCAGGTACTGCATCGCGATGGCGTCGTCGCGGGCACCGAGGCCGTGTTGCTGGTACAGCGCGTGGGCTTTCTCGAGTTCGTCCATATCGATATCCACGCCCAGTCCCGGCCGCGCCGGCACCTTCACCTTGCCGCCAACGATCTGCAGCGGCTCGCGCGTCAGACGCTGGCCGTCCTGCCAGATCCAGTGGGTGTCGATCGCGGTAATCTTGCCGGGCGCCGCCGCCGCGACGTGCGTGAACATGGCGAGCGAAATATCGAAGTGATTGTTCGAGTGCGAACCCCACGTCAGGCCCCACTCGTTGCACATCTGCGCCACGCGCACCGAGCCCTGCATGGTCCAGAAATGTGGATCAGCGAGGGGAATATCCACCGATTGCAACTGGATCGCGTGGCCCATCTGGCGCCAGTCGGTCGCGATCATATTGGTGGCGGTCGGCAGGCCCGTGGCGCGGCGAAATTCAGCCATGACCTCGCGGCCGGAATAGCCGTTTTCAGCGCCGCACGGGTCTTCGGCGTAGGCGAGCACATGGTGCTGGTCGCGACACAGGCGCACGGCTTCGGACAGCGACCACGCGCCGTTCGGGTCGAGTGTCACGCGGGCTTTGGGGAAGCGTTCGGCTAGTGCGGTGACCGCTTCGATTTCTGCGTCGCCCGAGAGCACGCCACCTTTGAGTTTGAAGTCGTTGAAGCCGTAGCGCGCGTGGGCTGCTTCCGCCAACCGGACGACGGCTTCGGGCGTCATCGCTTCTTCGTGGCGCAGGCGGGTCCAGTCATCGGTTGCATCCGTGCCGGAAGAATAGGGCAGGTCGGTTTTGTTTTTATCGCCGATATAAAACAGGTAGCCCAGCATTTCTACTTCGTCACGCTGCTGGCCTTCGCCGAGCAGCGCCGCGACCGGCACGCCCAGATGCTGGCCGAGCAGATCGAGCAACGCGGCTTCGAGCGCCGTCACGGCGTGGATGGTCGTGCGCAGGTCGAAAGTCTGCGTGCCGCGCCCGCCTGCATCGCGATCGGCGAATTGCTTGCGCGTGGCGTTGAGTACGGCGTGCAGATTGCCAATCGACTGGCCGACCACGAGCGCACGTGCATCGTCGATGGTCTTGCGGATGCTCTCGCCGCCCGGCACTTCGCCTACGCCGGTGTGGCCCGCGCTGTCACGCAGGATCACGATGTTGCGCGTGAAGAACGGTCCGTGCGCGCCACTCAGGTTCAGCAACATGCTGTCGCGGCCGGCAACCGGGATCACGCGCAGTTCAGTGACGGTGGGCGTGGCGTTTGAAACGCTTGAGTTCGTGGACATGGACGTGGTCAGTGTGAGTTGATTGGGTCGGTGCGCATGGCGTGAGGCGGCCTCGCTTACACGGCGCGTGTTGGGCTCGGCTCGACGGCGTGTTCGGGTCGGCCGATCAGCCGGTCTTTCGCGAAGAACGCGGCGACGGCCGCTATGATCGACGCGATCCCCAGCCCATAAAGACCGCCCGAGATCGAACCCGTGTGTTGCTGTAGATAACCGAACGCCGCAGGCGCGAAAAAGCCGCCCAGGTTGCCGACAGAGTTGATCAGCGCGATCACGCCGGCCGCGACGCGTACATCGAGGTATCCCTGCGGCAGCGGCCAGAATAGCGAGGCTGCTGCTTTAAAGCCGATCGCCGAAAAGCAGATAGCGACGAACGAAAAGACCGGATTAGCCGATGTCGATGCAAACAGTCCGCAGGCCGCAATGATCAGCGCGAGCGCGAGCCAGGCCTGCTGGAAGCGCCATTTCGCCGACAACACCGCGAAGCAGTACATCGCGAACATGGCGATCAGCCACGGCACGGCGTTATAGAGGCCGACCTGGAAATCGCTCAGGCCGCCCATCTTTCGAATGATCGTCGGCAGCCAGAACGTGGCGGCATATATAGTCAGCTGGATCGCGAAATACAGCAGGCAGAACAGCACGATCTGCGGATCTTTCAACAGTTTGGCGATGGGCAGATGCGCGTTGCCGGCGGCTTCGCGCTCGGCTTGTTCGGTGGCAATGGCGGCGCCAAGCGCGTGTTGTTCCTGTGCCGTGAGCCATTTGGCATCGCGGGGATGCGACTTGAGCATGAACCAGCTCACGCCGCACAGCGCGATCGAAAACAGGCCTTCGATCAAGAACATCCATTGCCAGCCATGCAGGCCGAAGCCGCGTATCGACAGCAGGGCGCCCGACACCGGACCCGACAGTACCGACGCCAGGGCCGATCCGCCCAGGAAGATCGCGACTGCCTTGCCGCGCTCCTTTTGCGGCAGCCATTGCGTGAAGTAATACACCACGCCCGGGAAAAACCCGGCTTCAGCTACGCCCAGCAGGAACCGCATGACGTAGAACGACGTATCGTTCCAGGTGAACGCCATCGCGCCCGCAACCAGGCCCCAGGTGAACATGATGCGCGTGAGCCACGCCCGCGCGCCGAAGCGTGCCATCAGCACATTTGACGGCACTTCGAAAAGCGCGTAGCCGACGAAGAACAAGCCGCTTCCCAGCCCATAAGCCGCCGCGCCGATACCCAGGTCCGTCTGCATATGCGTATTGACGAAGCCGATGTTCACCCGGTCGATGTAGTTCGCGATGAACATGATCAGGAACAGCGGCAGCACGTGGCGCTTCACTTTCGACGCGGCTGATTCCAGCGCGTCATACGTCGATGGAGCGAAATCGGGTGTCAAAAGTCCTCTCCGAATGGTGGCCTGATTGGTGGCCCGGTCCGTCCCCGAACTGTCGATGCGACTGCTGGCGATCACCGTCGCGCGGCTGGACGACGGCGAGCAAGTTTGCAATTTCCAGCGCGTGATACGTTGTCTGATGACATTCTACGATCTGTTCGAAGATCGCTAGAATGGGTGTTAACCCCGAATCAGGTCAGTGCTTGCAAGAAGAAAGGCGGTCATCGATAATGTTTTGCACGAAGAATAATACTTATGAAAGTACGATGTCAGACAATAAAAATCGTAATCGCGGAAAATTAGGGCGAACTCGGGCCTGCCAACGTGGCTGCGGGTGCCCGGCGCGCGATGCCCGTGCATTTGGTATCCCGTGGGGGCACGCCAACGCAGCCAGTGAACCCGTGAGCGGCGGCTATAGAGCAGCCGCGAAGGCGAGGGCGTTTTCAGCCGTTCGCTTCGCTCGACTGGTTCGCGCGGCGCAACCGTTCCCGGCTATTCGATAAATGCATGCGCATGGCGGCGCGTGCACTTTCGGCGTCGCGTCGCGTAATCGCTTCGAGAATGCTTTCGTGTTCCTGGTTGACGAGCGAGACGTACGCTTTCGGGTCGGCTTTTGCGATGCCCGCCGAATCGATGCGGTTGCGCGGAATCAGCGCTGTGCCCATCTGGGTCAGGATATCGACGAAATAGCGGTTTCCGGTCGCCCGTGCGAGCGCGATGTGGAACTGGAGATCGGCCGCGACGCTGTCGCTGCCGTTGCGGCTGGTCGCTTCTATCGCGTCGAGCGCTGCGCGCATGCGCACGAGATCTTCCGGCTGCGCGCGTTGCGCGGCGAGCCCGGCGCATTCCGTTTCGAGGCTGATGCGCAGTTCGAGCACCGACAACACGTCGCGCAGCGTGGTGGCGGGCACCATGTCGATACCCAGCTTTTCGCGGCGCGGCTCCAGCACGAAGCTGCCAATGCCATGACGGGTTTCGATAACCTCGTTGGCCTGCAGCCGCGAGATGCCTTCGCGTACGACGGTGCGGCTCACGCCGAGCGTCAACATGAGCTTCGCTTCGGTCGGCAACTTGTCGCCCGGCTTCAGCGCGGCGGATTCGATCTGCTCGATCACGTAGTCGAACACGCTCTCCGCCAGATTACGGGCGCGTCGGGGTGTCACGACGGATGTGAGGGATTCGCCCATCAGAAACGCTCCTTGGGTCAGCCGTTTGGCGATGTCATGGAGTGGAGATTATACCGTTGTCTGACGACTATCAATTTTAAAGATTTGCCGGATGTTGGCAAGTGGCGGATCTGGCTGGGCTCGGGGTGCGATCTCGCGGCTTTGCTCTGCGCCACGGTCTGGCGACGCTCGCTCATGCAGAAGCGTACGCAGCTATTAGCTTTCCCAGTCCTCGATGCTTAGGCCGACCACGCGTTGAAACTCGCGCATGTTGTGAGTCACGAGCGTGAGCGATCTCGCTAGTGCCTGCCCTGCAATCAAAGCGTCGTACGGGCCGATCGGCGTTCCCGCTAAAGCGAGCTGTGCGCGCACCTCGCCCGCGTGGCGAGCGTCTTCCGGATCGAAGTCGAGAATTTCAAATTGCAGCGCTTCCACACGCCTGAGATTGCCGGCTGCATGCCCGCTCTTGTAAGCGCCAAAATGGAGTTCGTGAGCGACGATCGACGGGATGGCGAAATCCCGCGGCTGGTGCTGGCGCAGCCGCGTCAAAAAACCGGTATGTCCCTTCATCAAGGCAATAACGGCATTCGTGTCGAGCAAATAATTCACTTAAAAACGTCCAGATTCGGACGATCCTGTTGCGCCAACTCCTCGCGTGTAGCTTGGACGAAGTCGTCATCGAGCGGGCCGACAACCGAATCCAGCCATGCCCAGTCGCTCGCGATCGGCTCAAGAATAATGGCGCGGCCATGACGGCGAACGCGCACTTCGTCCGCATCCAGCCGGAATGCCTTCGGCAGGCGCACCGCCTGGGATCGGCCGGACCAAAAAACCTTGGCAGTGTCCATCAGCACCTCACGAATTGATATGTAGCAAAAGTATATATCATCGGGGAATGGCCGGGTGGGACGATAGCTGCTTCGGAGTGGGGTGATTGCAGGCGCTTTTGGCCGCGCATTCGCGGAACGTTTGGGTTGTACAGTATCGTTAGTAGTCCATCAAAAAACGGGTCGAGAGGCGTGAGGGGTAGCTCGTCTCAAATGCCCTCGCTTGATTGGAGGACGATAAAAAGATGGATAGAGTTGCGCGACCCTTCGGCGCGTGTCATCGAAATCTCGCAGAAACACGGCGCCGAAGATCAGCAGGTGTTTGCATGTTTTTGTTTGGTAACCTGATTTGAAGACCCACAATGCAAAAAGCCCAATCTTTCGATTGGGCTTTTTGAGCTGAAATCTTTTTGGCTCCTCGACCTGGGCTCGAACCAGGGACCTACGGATTAACAGTCCGGCGCTCTACCAACTGAGCTATCGAGGAACATCTGCAGCAGAGAAATGAAATTATATGGAGGGTAATCTAGCCTGTCAACACCCTCAGATCATCCCGATTCAAAAAGTCACAAACGAATGATCGGTTTCGAAGGATGCGACGACGTGCGCCATCCAGATCAACGCTCCAGCAGTTCGAGCTTCTCTTTAACGTCCTTGAACTCGTCAGCTTCGGGCAACGGCGCCTTGGTCTTGGTGATGCTCGGCCAGCCGCGTGAAAGTTCGGCGTTCAATTCGATGAAGTGCTGTTGATCGCCGGGTACATCTTCTTCCGCATAGATTGCGTTGACCGGGCATTCAGCCACGCAAACGGCGCAATCGATGCACTCGTCGGGATCGATCGAGAGGAAATTGGGACCTTCGCGGAAGCAATCCACCGGGCACACGTCCACGCAATCGGTATAGCGGCACTTGATGCAGCTTTCGGTCACAACGTGAGTCATTCAGGCTCCTGCATACGGAATTCGTGGGGCGGCGGCGAGGGCGGCGACATGGACCTCAGGTTCAACCAGAGAACCAAGAGTCGCTATCCGGGGCTGGATAGCCCGGCTGTGCACAATCTGCGCGCCAAAAACGATATTGTAGCGTACCGGTATATTCGAGCGCGACCCTCATCCAGAAGGCCTTATATCGTTTAGTGATTTGGTTATGGGCTGCCGCACGACCCCTGTGCGGCTTGCAACGCCCGGGTGGGGCGGCGCTCCGGGCGAACACTTCGGGTAACATGCACTGGAGGCCGCCGGGGGCGAAGTGTTCAGTGCGTCGGGGCGTGCCGGGTCCGTTTGCGTTCCTACCCGTGGTTTTGCCCGCGGTTCTACCCGCGGCTCTGCCCGCTTTCCTAGCCGTTCGTCTGGAACCATGATTATCCATTCGCTGCTCGATACCGATCTCTACAAGTTCACGATGATGCAGGTCGTGCTGCATCACTTCCCGGCGGCACACGCAGAATACAAATTCCGGTGCCGTACGCCGGGGGTCGATCTCGTGCCGTATATAGATGAAATACGCGACGAAGTACGCCAGCTCTGCCACCTGCGCTTCAAAGAAGAAGAGCTTGAATATCTTCGCCGGATGCGCTTCATCAAGAGCGATTTCATTGACTTCCTCGCGCTCTTTCATCTCAACGAGAAGTCCATCACGATCAAGCCGTCGGCAAAGCAGAACGGTGAGATCGACATTGATATTGTCGGGCCCTGGCTGCATACCATCCTGTTCGAAATCCCGGTTCTCGCGATCGTCAACGAGGTCTATTTCCGTAACACGCAGCGCGACCCGACCTTCGATACCGGCCGCGACCGCTTGCGCGACAAGATCCAGTTGCTCGGCGGCCGTCCTGAAGTCTCGGACTGCAAGATCGCCGATTACGGCACCCGCCGGCGTTTCTCCAAGCAATGGCACGAGGAGGTCATCCTCAAGCTGAAGGAAGGCCTGGGCGATCAGTTCACGGGCACGAGCAACGTCTACTACGCAATGAAGCACGGGTTGCGTCCGCTCGGTACCATGGCGCACGAATACCTCCAGGCTTGCCAGGCGCTCGGTCCGCGCCTGCGCGATTCGCAGACCTACGGCTTCGAGATGTGGGCGAAGGAGTATCGCGGCGACCTGGGTATCGCGCTCTCTGACGTCTACGGCATGAAAGCGTTCCTGAACGACTTCGATATGTACTTCTGCAAGCTCTTCGACGGCGCCCGTCACGACTCGGGCGACCCATTCGACTGGGGCGAGCGCCTGATCCGTCATTACGAGCAGAACCGCTGTGATCCGCGCACCAAGGTGCTCGTGTTCTCCGACGCACTCGATATTCCGAAGGTCCTGCGTCTCTACGAACGTTTTCGCGGGCGCTGTCAGCTCGCTTTCGGCGTGGGCACCAACCTCACCAATGACCTTGGCTATCAGCCGCTGCAGATCGTGATCAAGATGGTTCGCTGCAACGGTCAGCCCGTGGCCAAACTCTCCGATTCCCCCGGCAAGAACATGTGCGAAGACCAGGCTTATCTTGCCTATCTTCGCCAGGTGTTCGACATCGCCAAGCCCGTGGAAGAACAATAACCCGCGCAGGGTTTTTTGAGGGCGATGCTGCCCCGCGTTAGCCGTTAGGTCTAGGGTATTGGAGCGGGAGCGCTCGTTATAATCGAGTCCTTGATCGACGCGCAGGCCAACGAGGACAGCATCATGCATACATCGGCCCCACGCCGAAACTCAATAGATCAACGCCTACGGCGGCTCGCTCCGGCTACGACTGCAACCGGCTGTGATCGCGCATGAACATGTCCGTGACGATCCGACGACTATGGCAAGCTCTGTTGCTTGCCGCGTTGCCTTTGAGCGCGTCTGCGGCAACGCTCGATGGCGCCACGCTGTCTCCTTTGTGGGCGCTTCCGTTCGCCGGCATTCTGTTGTCCATCGCGATTGTTCCGCTGATCGCGCCACATGCCTGGCACAGTCATTTCGGCAAGATATCGGCGGGCTGGGCGCTTGTGTTCCTCGTGCCCTTTGCGCTGGGCTTTGGCACGCAGGCCGCGTTCGCGACCTTTGTGCACGCCATGCTGGAAGAGTACGTGCCGTTCATCATCCTGCTCACGGCGTTGTTCACCGTCGCGGGCGGCATCTGCCTGCATGGCGACCTGCATGGATCTCCACGCCTGAATACGGGACTGCTCGCGCTCGGTACGGTGCTCGCCAGCATCATGGGAACGACGGGGGCGGCAATGCTGTTGATTCGCCCGCTGCTGCGCGCCAATGAACATTGCAAGCACGTCGTGCATCGGGTCGTGTTTTTTATTTTTCTTGTGGCCAATGCCGGCGGCGCGCTTTCGCCGCTGGGGGACCCGCCGCTGTTCCTCGGCTTTCTGAACGGCGTGAGTTTCTTCTGGACCACGGTGCATCTCGCCGTGCCCACGCTCTTCATCTGCGTTGTTCTACTGGCGCTTTTCTACGCGCTCGACCGCTATTACTACACGAAGGAAGAGGTGGTGCAACGCAGTGAGGTGAAAACGCCGTTGAGCGTCGACGGCAAGATCAATTTCGTTTTGCTCGCCGCGGTTGTCGCACTGGTGCTGATGAGCGGCTTGTGGAAACCGGGCATCGAGTTCGATGTATTCGGTACGCACGTCGCGTTGCAGAACGTCGTGCGCGATGTATTGCTCGTCGTGGTGACGCTTTTATCGCTGCTGCTGACGCCGAAAAGCGCGCGCGCCGGCAACGCATTCAACTGGGCGCCCATTGAGGAAGTCGCGAAGCTGTTCGCCGCCATCTTCATCACTATCGCGCCGGTGATCGTGATCCTGCGTGCCGGCGCGCACGGTGCGTTCGCCGGCATCGTGCACCTGGTGACCGATTCAAGCGGCAAGCCGATCGACATTGCGTACTTCTGGGCGACCGGCTTGTTGTCGTCGTTTCTCGACAATGCGCCGACCTATCTCGTGTTTTTCAACCTCGCCGGCGGTGATGCCCCGACGCTGATGACGGCTGGCGCCTCCACGCTCGCAGCCATCTCGGCGGGCGCCGTGTTCATGGGCGCGAACAGCTATATCGGCAATGCGCCCAACTTCATGGTCAAGGCGATCGCTGAATCGCGCGGCGTCGTGATGCCGGGATTCTTTGCGTATCTCGGCTGGTCGACGGTCGTCTTGTTGCCCTTGTTCCTGATTACCGGATGGTTGTTCTTTTAGGAGAAGTCGATGAAGAAAGTGCTGGTTGCCCGCCCCATTTTCCCGGACGTGATCGAACGCCTCCGGCAATATTTTGAAGTCGATGCCAACCCGGGCGCACCGCTCCCTGCCGACGAATTCGCGCGCCGCATGGCCGATCGCGATGGTGCGTTGCTAGCAGGCGACCCGGTCACGGCGAAGGTCCTGGAAGGTGCGCCGAATCTGAAGGTTGTGTCGAACATGGCCGTCGGCTACAACAACTTCGACATGCAGGCGTTGAACGCGCACGGCGTGCTTGGCACCAACACGCCGGACGTGTTGAATGAAAGCACGGCTGATTTTGGCTGGGCGCTGATGATGGCGGCGGCGCGGCGTATCGCGGAATCGGAGCACTTCCTGCGCGCGGGCAAGTGGGGCACGTGGTCCTACGACGCGTTTCTCGGTACCGACGTGTGCGGCTCCACCCTCGGCGTGCTCGGCATGGGCCGCATTGGCCAGGCGCTCGCCCGGCGTGCGCGCGGGTTCAACATGCGCGTGATCTATCACAATCGTTCGCGCGTCGCGCCGCAGATCGAGGCGGAACTGAACGCCGAGTATGTATCGAAGGCGGATTTGCTCAAGCGCGCCGATCATGTCGTGCTCGTGCTGCCGTACACCGCCGAGAATCACCACACCATCGGCGCGGCCGAACTGGCGAGCATGAAGCCTGCGGCTACGCTGACCAACATCGCGCGCGGCGGTATTGTTGACGACGCCGCGCTGATCCAGGCCTTACGCAACAAGACCATCGCGGCAGCCGGGCTGGATGTGTTCGAAGGCGAGCCGAATTTCAATCGCGATTTCCTCACGGTATCGAACGTGGTGTTGACGCCGCATATCGCGAGTGCGACCGAATCCACGCGCCGTGCCATGGCCAATCTCGCCGCCGACAACCTGATCGCCGCGCTGGGCGAAGGCCCGCGCGCCGGTAATCCGCCGAACCCGATCAATCCGGAAGTCCTGAAGAAATGACCATGTTGTTGCTGTTGAGCGCGGGCGTCGCCGTCCTCGCGATCGCGCTGGTGATCGCGTTGATCCTGCTGTTGCGGCCGAAGCGCGAGACAGATGTCGAGCAACAGTTCGAGGCGTTGAGCGATCGGATCATCGATATGGGCGAAGCTCACGCGCGTGCGCAGGAGCGGCTCGAACGCAATGTGCGGGGCGAAGTAACGGAGACGTCCCGCGCCTCGCGTACAGAAGCGGGTACCGCGTTCGCTGAATTCCAGCGCACGCTCGCGACGCAACTCGCGAGCATGGCGAGCCTCCAGAACACGCAGCTCGAAGGGTTCTCCCGGCAACTGGTGACGTTGACCGAAACCAACGTGCAGCAAGGCCAGCACGCACGCGACGAACAAAGTCAGGCGCTCAGGCGTTTCGGTGAAACACTCACGCTGCAGCTCGCGCAGATGTCGGAGTCGAATGACCGTCGTTTGAGCGAAGTGCGCGCAACGCTTGAAGCGCGGCTAAAGGACATCGAGGCGAATAACGCGGCGAAGCTCGAAGAAATGCGCCGTACCGTCGACGAAAAACTGCACGCGACGCTCGAGCAGCGGCTGGGCGAATCGTTCAAGCTGGTGTCGGACCGGCTGGAACAGGTGCATCGTGGATTGGGGGAAATGCAGACGCTGGCGGCGGGTGTCGGCGACTTGAAGAAGGTGCTGACCAACGTCAAGACTCGTGGGACCTGGGGCGAAGTGCAACTCGAATCATTGCTTGAACAGGTGTTGACGCCGGACCAGTACGCCAAGAACGTCGCAACCATTCCGAAGAGCAGCGAGCGTGTGGAGTTCGCGATCAAGCTCCCCGGCCGTCACGATGCGCCCGGCCAAAGCGGCGCGAATGCGGTTGCAACGCCGGTGTGGCTGCCTATCGATGCCAAGTTTCCGCGCGAGGACTACGAGCGTCTGATCGACGCACAAGAGCGCGCCGATCCGGTAGCAGTAGAGGAGGCGTCACGCGCGCTCGAAGGCCGGATCCGTGCGGAGGCAAAGACGATCGCGCAGAAGTACGTGGCGCCGCCGCACACCACGGACTTCGCGTTACTGTTCCTGCCGACCGAAGGTTTGTACGCGGAAATCCTGCGCCGTCCGGGGCTGACGGATTTTCTGCAGCGGGAATACCGCGTGAGTGTGACGGGTCCGACCACGCTGACGGCTTTGCTGAACAGCCTGCAAATGGGTTTCAGGACGCTTGCGATCGAGCAGCGTTCCAGCGAAGTCTGGCAAGTGCTGGGCGCGGTGAAAACGGAGTTCAGGAAGTTTGGAGAAGTACTGTCGAAGACGCGCTCGCAGCTTGAGGCGGTGACGCGCTCTATCGAGTCAGCGGAGACCCGTACGCGGCAGATGAGCAAGAAACTGCGCGACGTGGAAGCGTTGCCGGGCGAGCAGGCAGCCAACCTGCTCGGAGATGAACGCGAAGAACGAGATGAACGAGATGAACCTGAAGCCTAATCTGCCGCGGGCGAAGAAGCCAGCGTAGCGAGCGCGTCGCCGGTGATGCGCACGATGCGCCAGTCGGGCAAGACAGTCGCGCCCATCTTCTCGTAGAAGCCGATGGCGTTTTGATTCCAGTCGAGCACGGTCCATTCGAAGCGGCCGCACTGGCGTTTCACCGCAAGCGCCGCGAGCGCACGCAGCATCTTCGTGCCGAGCCCGCTGCCGCGAATGGCCGGTTTTACATACAGGTCTTCCAGAAACAATCCTCGCTTGCCGAGGAAGGTCGAATAGTTGTGGAAGAACAGCGCGTAGCCCACGACATGCCCGTTCTCTTCGGCCACCATTGCTTCGGCGGACGGCCGCGCGCCGAACAGCGCGTCATGCACGCCGGCTTCGGTCGCGATGAACATGTGCATGAGCTTTTCGAACTCAGCCAGTTCCAACATCAGTGCGAAGATCGCGCCAGTATCGGCGGGTGTGGCGGGCCGGATTTCAGCGCTCATCAGGCTTCTTCCGGCGCGTCGGACAAGACGATCTCGATGCCGCCGAACCGCGACGCCACCCAGTTGTACGCGTGGCACGCAATCCACAGCAAGATGAAACCGAGGATTGCATTGAGCAGCAGCGCGCTTGTCACAGTGCTCAGCTCGACCGAGCCGTATCGGAAGAACGCGACCAGCACGCCAAGTAGCACAATCGGTACGCTGAAGGTCAGGTACACGAGAATCAGCGCTTTGGCCGTCTGTCCCGGCGCGATGAACGAAATCTGTTTTTTCATGAAGGAAAAGCCCCGTCAGTCATAGTGCAATGCGTTCGAACCATCGGCTTTGGCCGCTTAAGTGATTACGGCGTTGCAGCTCAGATTCTTGAAGCAGGTTGTCGAAGAGCCTTTTGAAACTAGATCAGGCAGTCGAATGGCAGGATATCCACGCTGTCTCCCGCATCGATATTCCCTGCGTCGTGCTTCAGGACAATGAAGCAATTGGCTTCGCTCATTGAACTCAGCACGCCCGAGCCTTGCGGCCCGGTCGTCGCCACATGCCAATGCCCGGAGTCATCACGGCGTGCGATACCGCGCTGAAACTCCGTGCGCCCGGCGCGCTTGTTGATCGGCTGCGAACTCGTGGCCGATATCAACGGCAGCGAATGCGGCGTCGCGCCCGACATGGCGAGCAGCGCCTCGCGCACGATGAAATAAAAGGTTGCCATCACCGCAACCGGATTACCGGGCAAACCAAAGAACAATGCCGATTCGCCTTCACCTGGACGCCTGCCCGACCACAAGCGGCCGAACGCGAGCGGACGGCCGGGACGCATTGCGATCTTCCAGAACGCCACGTCGCCGAGCGCGTTCATCAGGTCTCGCGTGAAGTCGGCGTCGCCTACTGATACGCCGCCTGAACTGATCACCACGTCGGCGTCTTGCGTAGCTTGCCGCAATGCGCGTTCAAGCGATGCGCGATCGTCGCGGACAATGCCGAGATCCACGGGCTCCACGTTCATCCGACGCAGCATCGCGAAGAGGGTATAGCGGTTGCTATCGTAGATGCAACCCGGCGCGAGCGGTTCACCGACTGAGCGTAATTCGTCGCCGGTTGAAAAAAACGCGACGCGCAAGCGCCGTTGTACAGCGACTTCGCCAATACCGAGCGACGCCAGCAAGCCCAGATCCGACGCCCGCACAATACGACCCTCGCGCAACGCCGGCTGGCCTTGCGCGAGGTCTTCGCCAGCGAGCCGCCGATTCGCACCACGCTCGATACCCGATGCGGCGAACGTGACGGCGTCGCCTGCGCGCTGCACGAGTTCTTGCGGCACGACGGTGTCGCAGCCGGGTGGAATGAGCGCGCCGGTCATGATGCGTACACATTGCGTGGCGAGCGGACGGCCTTCGAATGGTTGTCCGGCGAGCGCGGTACCGGCGACTGTCAGCCGAAGCGATTCATCACCGCCAGATGCATCCAACAACGCTGCGCCGTCGAACGCATAACCGTCCATCGCGGAGTTGTCGTGGGAAGGGACGTTGATTGGCGAGACAACATCCTTGACCAGCACGCGATCGAGCGCGTCGAACAGACGTACGCGTTCCACCTCGACGCGACCGCGCGGCAACGCCCACTGACGCACGATTTCCTGCGCGGCGCTGACGGGCAGCGCGTTCGGATCGTACTCGGCGACGCAGCTCGAAAAGTGCTTGGTTGTGTTCATCGATGGGTGGAAACGGAGCGGAGTCGCGAAACAAAGCCCGCGGGCGCACGGGTGAAAAAGGCAGACATGTCGCGCATGCCGGGGCAGCCGCCGCAAGACGCCGCGCCCTGACCAAGCCGAAGGCTCGAAGCGAACCGAAGCACGAGACGAAGAAACGAACCGATGCTCAGCGGCGCTCGAGATCGGCTAGCTGACGCAAATCGTTGACATTGTAAAACGCACGCTCGTCGGCGAAGGTCACTTCTACCGCCTTGTGGCGCGCGTACCACGCGCGAACCTTACGCTCGCCGGCACGGATGAATGCGTCGAGATCGTCTGCCAGCGACGCGCGCAGCAGCGCGAAAACCGGATGCAGATGACGTTCGCCGGCGGCATCGATTACGGCTGCCGTAGCGATATCCGCTTGCCCGGCGCTCAAGCCGTCAGATAGCCGCTCGGCCAGATGAGGATCGACGAAAGGCGCATCGCAGGGCGCAAACAGCACGAATTCGGTTTGCGCTGCATGCAACGCAGCGGATATCCCGGCAAGCGGGCCGGGAAAGTCGGGAAACGTATCGACAATGACCTTTGCCCGGAAGGGCAAGCCAAGCTGCGCGTAGATTTCGAGGCTGCGATTTGCGCTGATCAACATCGCGCCGCATTGGGGCTTGAGACGCCGCAGCGCATGGAGCGCGAGTGGTTCGAGGTTCAGCGGCTGCAGGCCTTTATCGATGCCACCCATTCTCGATCCGCGGCCGCCTGCCAACACCACACCCGTGATGTCGTGTTTCGAGATAGACCTGTCAGGCGCATCGGCCACGTCAGCCGCCGATATATGACATTTCAACGCGCGGCGCATCCGGGTTGGCAGCAGGCAACGCGTTGCTGCCGCGAAGTTGCGAGTAGCGGTCGGTGCGCGCTTCCCAGATCCTGGCAATCGCCGTGGCGACGGTGGCATCGCTCGCACCGCTGCGGATCAGCGCGCGCAAGTCGTGGCCCGAGGTGGCGAACAGGCACAAATACAGTTTGCCTTCGGTCGAGAGGCGCGCGCGCGTGCAGGAACTACAGAACGCGCGCGTAACGCTTGAAATGACGCCGATCTCGCCGCCGCCGTCCTCATAACCCCAGCGTTGCGCGGTTTCGGCGTCGTTGTGAGCTTCGAGCGAGCGCAGCGGAAAATGCTCGGCGATGCGCGCGACCACCTGCGCGGACGGCAACACCTCGCTCATGTTCCAGCCGTTCGACGCCCCGACGTCCATATATTCGATGAAGCGCAGGACCGCACCGCTGCCTTTGAAGTGACGCGCCATCGGCACGATTTCGGCGTCGTTCGTGCCGCGCTTGACGACCATGTTGACCTTCAATGGCGCAAGACCGGCGGCATGCGCGGCCTCGATCCCTTCGAGCACATCGGCGACGGCGAAATCGGCGTCATTCATGCGGCGAAATAACGCATCGTCGAGTGCGTCGAGACTCACTGTCACCCGCGACAACCCCGCGTCTTTCAGCGAGCGCGCCTTGCGCGCGAGGATAGAGCCGTTAGTCGTGAGCGTGATATCGAGCGGCCGGCCTTCCGGCGTGCGCAGCAGCGCCAGGCGTTCAATCAGGAATTCGATGTTCTTGCGCAGCAGGGGTTCGCCGCCCGTAAGCCGGATTTTTTCCACGCCGTGTGCGACGAACAGCCTTGCCAGCCGCTCGATTTCCTCGAACGACAGTAGGGCGCTATGCGGCAGGAATGCGTAGTTTTTATCGAAAACTTCGCGCGGCATGCAGTACACGCAGCGGAAATTGCAACGATCGGTCACCGATATGCGCAGATCGCGCAAGTCGCGTGACAGCCTGTCAGTGAGCAATCCGGTCGGCGTCGCGGTGGCGCCGGAGAAATCCGGAATCGCGCTGACGTTGGTGACGGGAATGATGCGTCGGGACATGATCGTTTTATTTCTCGCGGGCGGCGGCGGTAAAGCGGCCGCTATGAACTTCGAACACCTCATTTTAGCGGAAGGGCGGTTTTAGGGCGGTTTGCCATCCCTTTTTCACGGGCATTTTGTGTCGCCCCAATGAAAAAAACGCCACGGACCGAAGTCACGTGGCGCTTTTCAAACGTCAGACGTGTTAGTGCGCGTCTTTACCCGTTTCTACTTGCTGCATCGGGGCGGCGTCGAGCGGCGGCAGACGCTTGCGTTCGCGCACGACGCGCTTCGGCGCTTCCACCTGGGCTGCGGCTTCGCGTGCTGCGCGAAGCTTGTCGGCGTCGGTGTTCACCCAGACGAGGCCTGCCGTATCCAGCATCGGCTTAAGCACTTCTTCCTTCAGGGTAACCGGCGCCGGGGTGGCTTGAGCAACCGGAGCGGGCGCTACGGCCGCGACGGGAGCCACGGTTTCCACCGGCTCGAACGTCTTTACCGGCTCGGATTCGACCGGCGCGATCGTTTCTGCGACAACCGGCGCAGGCGATGCGAGGGACGAAACCGTCTCTGATACCGGCGTCGCAGCGACAGGCGCTGTTTCCACCGGTTCAGCGACCTGAGCTTCCTGCGCTGCTGGAACAACGACGGGGGCGATGACAGGCGCGACAACGGGCGCGGGTTCCGCTGCCTTCGGGGCATCGGCGAAAGGACTTTCGGCCTTTTCCTCCGCTACCTTCGGCGTCGGTTCGAACGGGTTTTCGATCGGCCGTGGTGACACCGGCTTTTCGAAGACGATCGACGCCGGCGCTTCGGCAACCGCTGCGCTGGTTTCGTGGACTGCATGAACTTCATGCGGTCCGTGCTGCACGACAAAACCTTCCGCTTCGGCGAGTTTCGCTTCCACCGGTGCAGCTTCAACAGGTGCAGCCGTCTCAACCGGCGCAACTTGCGCAACATGAACCGGCTCAGGCAACTCGGTCACGCTGATTGCTGCGGCCGAAACCGGCTCGACTGTGGCTACGTGCGCCGGTGCTTGCGCGGGGGCGTGAGCAGCCGGCTCCGTCTCGACAGGTTTGGCAGCAGGTGCGAAATCGCGGCCTTCATCGGCATCCGTATCGAACACGCCGGGTTGAGCGCGTTCGGCTTCGGCGTTGCCTTCGCTCTCTGCAACATCGGCGGCTTGATTGGCCGTCACGCCTTCTTCATCGCGATCACGACGTCCACCACGACGACCACGACGGCGACGACGACGCTCTTCACCTTCACGCGCTGCGCTGGCCTGATCGGCTTGCAGCGTTTCGGCAGTGCCGTTCTGCTGCGATTCCTGACCCGATTGAGCGTTTTCCGCCAACTCCGACACGACCGTTTCGCCTTGCGTCAACGCCTCGACGGCGGCTTCCGGCTGTGGCTTGCGGCGCTCGCCTCGTTCGGCGCGATCCCCGCGTTCCCGACGCTCACCGCGCTCGGTGGCTTCAGCACGTTCCGGTGCGCGTTCACGGTTCTCGCGAGGTTCACGCGGTTCCCGTGGCTCGCGCACTTCACGCGGCTCGCGGGGTTCACGACCTTCACGAGCCTCACGCGGCTCGCGGCCTTCACGTGCTTCACGCGGCTCACGGCCTTCACGCCCACCACGCGGTTCGCGCGGCTCGCGGGTTTCACGTGTTTCACGCGGCTCGCGAGCTTCCTTCGGTTCCCGTTCTTCACGACGCGGGCTCTGACGGCCACCCGCCGTACCCGGCGCGCTCGCTGTGGTAGATGCCGCAGCCGCTGCGCTATCGCGCGAAGCAGCACCACCGCGACGATTGCGGTTCCGGTCACCACCCTGGCCCGAGCGCTCCGGACGTTCACCACGCGCCGGGCGTGCCGGCGTGGGTGCTGCGACCGGCGCGGGCGCCGGCTTAACTTCCGGCTGGACGCCGAACAGATTCTTCAACCAGCCAATAAATCCGCCCGTCGACGCAGCCACCACCGGCGCAGGCGCCGCGACCGGAGCCGCGACCTTCACGGGTGCGCTAGGCGCAGGCGATGCTGGCGTGATGCCCTTGACCATCGCTTCCTGCTTCGGCTTGATTTCTTCGGTGCGCTTGCTGTAACCCGTTTCGGATTCCAGCTCGTGCGCCGCTTCTTCGGCCATCTTCCACGAAGCGCGCGGTTCGTCCAGACGGGTATCGTCGTGACGCAGGCGCTCCAGCTTGTAATGCGGCGTTTCGAGATGCTTGTTCGGGATCAACACGACGTTGACCTTGAAGCGCGACTCGATCTTGTTGATTTCCGAGCGCTTTTCGTTCAGCAGGAAGGCGGTGACTTCCACCGGCACCTGGCAATGAATTGCCGCGGTGTTTTCCTTCATCGCTTCTTCCTGAATGATCCGCAGCACTTGCAGCGCGGACGATTCGGTATCGCGAATGTGACCCGTGCCGTTACAACGCGGGCATGTCACATGGCTGCCTTCGGAGAGCGCCGGACGCAGCCGCTGACGCGACAGTTCCATCAAACCGAAGCGCGAAATCTTGCCCATTTGTACGCGAGCACGGTCGTGCTTGAGCGCGTCTTTGAGACGCTGCTCGACTTCGCGCTGGCTCTTGGCCGACTCCATATCGATAAAGTCGATCACGATCAAGCCGCCCAGATCGCGCAGGCGCAATTGGCGCGCGACTTCATCGGCGGCTTCGAGGTTCGTGCGGGTCGCCGTTTCTTCGATATCCGCGCCTTTGGTCGAGCGCGCCGAGTTCACGTCGATTGCTACCAGTGCTTCCGTGTGGTCGATCACGATCGCACCGCCCGAGGGCAGCGGTACCGTGCGCGAGTACGCGGTTTCAATCTGGTGTTCGATCTGGAAACGGGAGAAGAGGGGAACGTCGTCGTGATAGCGCTTAACCTTGCTCAGGTTATCCGGCATCACGATGTCCATGAAGGCGCTGGCCTGGTCATGGATCTCGGTGGTATCGATGAGAATTTCGCCGATATCCGGCTGGAAATAATCGCGGATCGCGCGAATCACCAAGCTGGATTCGAGATAAATCAGCATCGGCTTGCCAGCCACACCGCTTTGCGACGCCGCTTCCACCGCGCGCCACAGTTGCATCAGGTAGTTCAAATCCCACTGCAGTTCTTCAGCCGAGCGGCCGATCCCTGCCGTGCGCGCGATGATGCTCATGCCTTCCGGCAAATCGAGCTGGGCCATCGTTTCGCGCAATTCCTGACGCTCGTCGCCTTCAATCCGGCGCGATACACCGCCACCGCGCGGGTTGTTCGGCATCAGCACGAGGTAACGCCCGGCCAGCGAAATAAACGTGGTGAGGGCTGCGCCCTTGTTGCCGCGCTCTTCCTTTTCGACCTGAACGATCAGTTCCTGGCCTTCGCGCAGCGCATCTTGAATGCGTGCGGAGCGCATGTCGACGCCGTCCTTGAAATACTGGCGGGCGACTTCCTTGAATGGCAGAAAACCGTGGCGGTCTTCGCCGTAGTTCACAAAACAGGCTTCGAGCGAGGGCTCGATGCGGGTCACAACTCCCTTGTAGATATTGCCTTTGCGCTGTTCGCGCCCGGCGGTTTCGATGTCGATGTCGATGAGTTTTTGCCCATCGACGATGGCGACGCGCAATTCTTCTTGCTGCGTCGCGTTAAACAGCATGCGTTTCATTGGACGGCTCCAGAGCGGCTCTACCGGCCCCCATCGAGCGAATTCCCGCGATTGTCAGTCGCGTGAAGCAGGAGGGCGGGCGCGCCGCGCTTTGTTGTTTGTTGTCACAAAGCACGCTGGGCGCAGGAGATCTGGCTCGGAGAATTGCCTGAATCGGGTTTTGCTACCGGCGTGCGACGAAGTACGTCGCGACGGGTAGAAAGCCCTGGGCACATGCGAACAGGTTTGACACGCCGTGAATCGACGGCTGGCGGCTTAAGCGGCACAGCGCTGCGGCTCGACGTCCTTCAAAAGAACCGAGGAGCCGGCAGCGCAGCCAGCAGCAGCCGGATGCCTCCTGAAGCAGCCTCGGACAGACGGACGATTTCCGCGCGGGTAGCGCACAAGCAAAACCGCCCTGTCTCTCTCAAAGCTGCAGCAGACTGCCGTTGTGGTTTCTCAGGTGCTCAAAGCGCCTGATAACCGCGTTGGGTGTCTCGCCTTATTACAATGTCCACCACGCTTCGCCCGTTTCAGCGCAGCTTGCAGCAGACCCTTGTTTTCTTCGCAACGGCCAAGCGACGATGCTCCGTTCACCCTAACCTGATACCCGCCCAATATCTTCTCGATATCTGCCTGATACCCGGGGTCGAATCCGGAGAAGCCGAATAAAAATCCGGCCCTCATCGCCTCTCGCCGATAAAATTCTTGATCGCCAAAAATCCGTTACCGTGTCGACGATCGACTCGACCGAACGCGCCTGTGGGCACCGTCCCTGCCGTGCGATATCGTCGTGCGTGCAACTCGTTACTCCGTTTTCCGGGTGAGCAACTGGCCCTGGGCGCAAGTAAAATAACGGTTTACTGCTTGCACCTGTACAGTCTGACAACATCCGGCCAGCTTAGTGGCTTTTTCCAGACTGTCCGCAAATTATATTCAGAATGAATGAGTTAGGCAAAACATCCCATAAAAAGGTCGCAAGCGAACAGGTCTCAATGATCGAGATCGACGAGAATGCGGCGGGTCAGCGCATCGACAATTTTTTACTTCGCGTCTGTAAAGGCGTACCGAAAAGTCATATTTACCGGATTTTGCGCAGCGGGGAAGTGCGCGTGAACAAGGGCCGTATCGACGCGGCGTATCGGCTGGAAATGGGCGATCTCGTCCGTGTTCCGCCTATTCGTACTGCGCAACTGGACGAAACGCCGGTTTCATCGAATGCGCCCGCGGCTGAATTCCCCATACTATTTGAAGACGATCATCTGATCGTTATCGATAAACCCGCCGGCGTCGCCGTTCATGGCGGCAGTGGCGTCGCGTTCGGCGTGATCGAGCAGTTGCGCAACGCGCGTCCGCAGGCGAAATTCCTCGAATTGGTGCATCGGCTGGATCGCGAGACGTCCGGCGTCCTGATGCTCGCGAAAAAACGCTCGGCGCTGATCAACGTGCACGAACAGATGCGCGATAACCGTATCGATAAACGCTATCAGGCGGTCGGTCACGGCGACTGGCTGGCGGGTTGGGGGCGTCGGCGGATCGTGAAGGAGCCGCTGCACAAGTACCTGACGCCGGAGGGCGAGCGCCGCGTGCGCGTACAGGACGACGGCCTCGCGTCGCATACCGTGTTCAATCTGATCGAGCGCTTTAGCGACTACGCCTGGGTCGAGGCGGAGCTGAAAACTGGCCGTACGCATCAGATTCGCGTGCATATGGCACATATCGGCCTGCCGATCGCCGGCGATACAAAATACGGCGACTTCGCGCTCAACAAGAATCTGGCGCGCACCGACGCCAATCCGTCGCTCAAACGGATGTTTCTGCACGCTTTCCGACTAAAACTCGTGCATCCGGCCACCGGCGAGACGCTTCAGGTCGAAGCGCCGCTGCCCGCCGAATGCCGGCGCTTTGTCGAACAACTCAAACAAAATTCTAGTGAGACCCAATAAATGGCCCGTCAGCAATTCGATCTGATTGTCTTCGACTGGGACGGCACCTTGATGGATTCCACGGCGCACATTACGCGCAGCATTCAGGCGGCGTGCCGCGACCTGAGCCTGCCCGTTCCCGCCGATGAAGCGGCAAGTTATGTGATCGGCCTAGGGCTGCGCGATGCATTGCAGATTGCCGCGCCCACGCTCGATCCCGTCGATTACCCGAAGCTTGCCGAGCGGTATCGGTTCCATTATTTAATCAAGGGCGAGCAAACCGAGCTGTTCGATGGCGTGCGCCCCATGCTGCAAAGTCTGCGTGACGAGGGTTATCTGCTTGCGGTCGCAACGGGAAAAAGCCGCGTGGGCCTGAATCGCGCGCTGGACCAGTCGCGCCTGACGAGTCTCTTCGACGGCACCCGCTGCGCCGACGAAACCTTCTCGAAGCCGCATCCGGCCATGCTGCACGAACTGACGCGCGAACTTGGGCAGGACGTGAGCCGCACGGTGATGGTCGGCGATACGACGCACGATCTGCAAATGGCGAAGAATGCGGGCGCGGCGTCGATTGGCGTGACCTATGGCGCGCATCCGGCGAAGTCGCTGCATGCGCTGGAGCCGCTGTTCGTGGCCGAAAACGTGACCTCGCTCGGCGATTGGCTGCGGGAGCATGCATGACAGGAACGCCGCTTGAGCCGGTGCGGATTTGCGCGTCGGAGGAACTGGTCGATGGCGGCGATGGCGTTCGCCATCAAGCCGTCGACCAAGGCGGCGAAGCCACTGTGTTTTTCGTCCGCTACGACGGCAAGCCGTTCGGCTACCTGAACCGCTGCGCGCACGTGCCCATGGAGCTGGACTGGTCCGAAGGCAAGTTCTTCGAGAGCTCCGGCTTATACTTGATGTGCGCAACCCACGGCGCGATTTACGAGCCGGATACAGGAAAATGCGTCGGCGGGCCGTGTCGCGGCGCGCGTTTGCGGCGGGTGGCGGCGGAAGATCGCGATACGCCCGAAGGCCGCGCCGTCTTCTGGCTTCCCGACGACGATCTACGTCCGGCTTGACGGGCTTTAGCGGTTCAAAACAAACCCGCTCTTCATTTTAATCAGTCAACCAGGCGACGCATGTCCGATCAAATTCCCACCGATTCCGCGGATAAGGCGCGCCCCGCGCCGACCGGCGATAACTGGGAGCGCGCCGCGCTCGAACGCATCGCGCTAGCGGCAATCACAGAACAACGTTCCGCGCGCCGCTGGCGTATCTTTTTCCGCTTCGTGTTCCTCGCCATCCTCGCGATAGCGGTCTGGAGCGCGTTCGATTTCACCAGCGACAAAGTCGCGAAAACCGCGCGCCATACGGCGCTCGTGGAACTGGAAGGCGAGATTGCCGTTAATAGCGACGCGAGCGCGGACAACGTGAACGCGGCGCTCGACAGCGCTTTTGAAGACGACGGCACGGCAGCAGTGATCCTTCGCTGCAATAGCCCGGGCGGCAGTCCGGTGCAGGCCGGCATCATCAATCGCGAGATCACGCGCTTGCGGGCGAAATATCCGTCGAAACCGCTGTACGTGGTCGTCAACGACATGTGCGCGTCAGGCGGTTATTACGCGGCCGCAGCCGCAGACAAGATCTACGTCGATAAAGCGAGCATCGTCGGATCGATTGGCGTGCTGATGGACGGTTTCGGCTTCACAGGCTTGATGGAGAAGCTGGGCGTTGAGCGCCGGCTGCATACGTCGGGCGCAAACAAAGGCGCGTTTGACCCGTTCTCGCCCGAAACGCCGATCATGGACGCCCACGCGCAGGAAATGCTCGACCAGATTCACCAGCAATTCATCGATGCCGTCAAACAAGGCCGCGGCAAGCGGCTGAAAGAGACGCCCGATGTGTTCTCCGGGATGTTCTGGACAGGGCAGAAGAGCGTGGAACTCGGTCTCGCCGACGGTTTCGGCGACGCCGATTATGTGGCGCGTGAAGTGGTGAAGCAGCCGGATATTGTCGATTACACGCAGAAGGAGAGCATTGGTGAGCGTGTGGCGCGCAAGTTTGGCGCGGCGGTCGGCAATGCCTCGATGCACGCGCTGATGATGGGCGGCAAGATGCAGTTGAAGTGAGTTTTGCCGCATTCTTCTGGTGAAAAACCGCTCGCCTTGAGGTTTCAGGCGAGCGGTTTTTTTCGCGTGTACGGGCTGGCTGAGAGCCTCACGCCCCTAACAACAGAAAAATCGCCGGCCGCTTATGCAACTCAGGCGCGGCCTTCTTTTTCCAGTCAGCCACCGTTCGCGTGACAATCGTCTCGGCCGGCAACGTCAGATCAACCGCGACGCACACCAGCGTCGACGGCGCGCAGGTCGCAAGCAGCGTATCGAGCAACGCGCGATTCCTGTACGGCGTCTCGATAAAAATCTGCGTCTGATTCGCCTTGCGCGACAAGACTTCCAGTTCGCGCAGGCGTTTGCCCCTTTCGGCGGCATCGACGGGAAGATAGCCGTTGAACGCAAAGCTCTGGCCGTTCATGCCCGATGCCATCAACGCCAGCAGAATCGAACTGGGGCCGACGAACGGCACGACTTTCACGCCGCGCTCGTGCGCGCGCCGAACGAGCAGGGCGCCCGGATCTGCGACCGCCGGGCAGCCGGCTTCGGATACGAGGCCAGCGTCGGTGCCGGCCAGTATCGGTGCGAGCAGTTTTTCGACTTCGCCCGGCGGCGTGTTGACGTTGAGTTCGCGGATCTCGATTTCCTGGATCGGCCGTTCGGTTCCGACCTTCTTCAGGAAGGCACGCGTGGTTTTCGCGTTTTCGCCAATGTAGTACTGCAGCGCCGCGGCGCGGGCGCGCACGGGTTCGGGCAGGACGTCGGCGAGCGCGGCGCTATCGCCGTCGCCAAGCGTATTCGGGATCAGATACAGGACGCCGCTCATACTGCCTCCACCAACGGAAATCCGGCCGTGCGCAACATCCGCGACAACGCGATCAGCGGCAAGCCGACCAGCGCGGTGGGGTCGTCGGAGTGGATTGCATCAACAAGCGCAATACCCAAGCCCTCCGATTTCGCGCTGCCCGCCACGTCGTAAGGCGTTTCAGCGAGCAAATAGGCTTCGATTTCCGCATCCGTCAGGTCGCGAAACTGCACGCGCGTGACGATATCGGCGGTCTGGATGTGGTTCGAGCGGCTATCGAAGAGGCAGAGCGCGCTGTGGAATTCGACGCTTTTACCGCGCATCGACCGAAGCTGGGCGCGGGCGTTGTCATGCGTGCCGGGCTTGCCGATCTGGCGGCCGTCGCAGGTCGCGACCTGGTCCGACCCGATTACCAGTGCGCCAGACGCATCGGTGACGCGGGCGGCAGCCGCGCGCGCCTTGGTAATCGACAGCCGGACGGCCGTGGCTTCCGGGGCTTCCCCGTCGAGCGGCGTTTCGTCGATATCGGGCGAAATCACATCGAAGGGAAAACGCAAGCGCTCGAGTAATTCCCGCCGGTAACGCGAACTCGATGCAAGGATGAGGCGCGGCTTGTTTGAGACGTCGGGCATGAAAAGGATGGGCTATGAACAAAAGGATTAAAGACTGAAACCGGACTGAAACAGCGGTGCCGCAAACCGGAGCATAAGTGTTTGACTCGAAAAGACAAAGCCGCTATGATTTTGGGCTTTTCATCGGTATGCGAAGGTCTTTTTACGCATAGTCCGATGGCGACGATGGCTGGGAGTGTACCGAGATGTACCGCTGGATAGAGGGCCAGATGCGGGCCAGATGGGGGCCAGATGGGATTTGATCCAGGCGGCTCCACCGGAAAATCGGGATAAACCACACCAGCCGGACGGGTCCGGTGCGGTGCATACTGCAGCTTCACCCCGGTCGTCCTCCGTGGACTTGCTATCCAGCCGTCACGGCAACGACCACTGCAGGAGCGCACATGACACAGAATCCTGGCAAACCTGCATGTCCGGCCGACTTGCGCGCGCTCGACCTGTTCGAATTCGCCCAAAGCCGTCGGCAGGCAGCAGGTGGTGTACGCGTCTCGCAATTGCCGCGCATGTTGAACGAAGTGCCGGCAGATGCCCCTGACCGCGATACGGTATTTTCATGGCAGGCCGAAGGTTCCATGCAGCCCGAGCTGCAGGACGACGGCACCGAAGCGCCGCAGCCTTATTTGCGGCTTGCGGTTCACGGATCGGTCTGGATCGAGTGCCAACGCTGTCTTTCGCCGTATTCGCAGCACCTGGATGTCGATGCAACGTACCGCATTGTCACAACGGAAGACGAAGCGGACGAGTTTCCGCTAGACAACGATGAAGTCGAGGTGATCGTTGGCTCACGCCAGTTCGATCTCGTCGACTTGATCGAAGAGGAGTTGTTGTTGTCCTTGCCGCTCGTGCCGAAGCACGATGTGTGTCCTGAAGTGCACGAGAGCCTGGTGACGGGTCTCGACGGCGCCGAGGGCGAGCTGGACGATGGTGGTCTGAATGGCGATGCAGGCACGCAGCAGGATGGCGGCACAGGCAGACCCAATCCGTTCGCCGCGCTCGGTAAGCTCAAGCAGGGCGGTTCCGACGACAACAAGCATTAAGTGCGTGCATTAACAACGCACATTAAAGAGTATTGATGCCTGGCGTCACGCCGGGTGTCTGATCATCAGGCGGCGCGCTGCGCCCGGAGAGACTCGCTGGCCATCAGGTCAGGGTCGCCGGTGCATCGAGCTGTGTTAGAATTCGCAAAATTTTTCTGGAGTCATCATGGCAGTTCAGCAAAACAAGAAATCGCCGTCCAAGCGCGGCATGCATCGTTCGCACGATTTCCTCACCGCAGCGCCGCTGGCCGTTGAGCCGAGCACGGGTGAAGTGCATCTGCGTCACCACGTGAGCCCGAACGGGTACTATCGTGGCAAGAAAGTCATCAAGACGAAGAACGACTAAGCGTACGACGCTTGTTGCGTCTAGCGTCACCGTCTTGACCCATGGTCTGACTCATCGTCGGAATCACGGTCTGAGCCACGGTTGTTCGCGCTTGACATGTTCCCGGTACGACAAGAAGGCGGCATTTCACTGCCGCTTTTTTGTGCCTGAAATTCGTCGCACTCCATGACTGTAAAGATCACTATCGACTGCATGGGAGGCGACCACGGCCCCGCCGTGACCGTTCCCGCCGCGGTCAGTTTCGTGCGTTCGCATCCCGATGCGCATTTGCTGCTCGTCGGCATCGAACCGGCCATCCGTGCGCAGCTCAAGAAGTGCAAAGCCACCGGCGAAACCCGGCTGACGGTCGTCCCTGCCACTGAAGTGGTCGAAATGGACGATCCGGTAGAGGTTGCGCTGCGCCGGAAAAAAGATTCGTCGATGCGGGTGGCGCTCAATCTTGTCAAAGACGGGCAGGCCCAGACCTGCATCTCGGCGGGCAACACCGGTGCATTGATGGCCGTGTCCCGCTACGTACTCAAGACACTGCCGGGAATCGAACGGCCGGCTATCGCGTTTGCGATGCCAAGCCAGAAGGGCTTCACCACCGTGCTCGACCTGGGCGCAAACGTGGACTGCGAGCCGCAACACTTGCTGCAATTCGCCGAAATGGGCCACGCGCTCGTCGCCGCTATCGGGGACAAGGAGCGGCCGACCATCGGTCTGCTCAACATCGGCGAAGAAGTCATCAAGGGCAACGACATCATCAAACGCGCCGGCGAACTGCTGCGCGCGAGCACGCTTAATTTCTACGGCAACGTGGAAGGCAACGACATCTATAAAGGCACGACCGACGTGGTCGTGTGCGACGGTTTTGTCGGCAACGTGGCGCTGAAAACCTCGGAAGGCTTGGCGCAGATGCTGACCGACATGATCCGCGAGGAATTCAGCCGGTCGCTGGCGACCAAGCTGATGGCGCTCGTCGCGATGCCCGTTCTCAAGCGCTTCAAACGGCGGGTCGATCCTGCCCAATACAACGGCGCCGCGCTGCTCGGCTTGCGCGGACTGGTCATCAAGAGCCACGGATCGGCCGAAGCCTACGGGTTTGAGTGGGCTATCAAACGCGGGTATGATGCGGTCAAAAATGGCGTGCTTGAACGCCTCGTGCGCGCCATGGAAGAAAACGCTGCTCCCGTGCAACAAGCGGCGCTCGGCGCTTCCGCTGACACTGCTGGCACCGTGGTCCCGAATCAGGCCGACCCCGTGGCCGACCCTGTCGCCCCGGGCGATAATACGGTCGTTGCCCGCCCGCTCGTGCAGCCGGGCGAACCGGGTGCCGCGCTATCCTCGAAGGCATAATGGCTCAATCGAATCTCTACTCCCGCGTGATCGGAACGGGCAGTTACCTGCCGCCGGATCGTGTCACGAACCAGGATCTGGCCGAGCGTCTGGCGAAACAGGGCGTCGAAACGAGCGATGAGTGGATCGTCGCCCGCACCGGTATCCATGCACGTCATTTCGCCGCTCCCGATCAGACGACCAGCGAACTCGCGCTGCAGGCGTCGCGTCATGCAATCGAGGCAGCGGGTATCGACCCGCAGTCGATCGATCTGATCATTGTCGCCACGTCCACGCCCGATTTCGTTTTCCCCAGCACGGCATGCCTGCTGCAGAACAAGCTTGGCATCAAGAATGGCGGCGCGGCATTCGATATCCAGGCTGTCTGCTCGGGCTTCGCTTATGCCGTTGCAATGGCCGACAGCCTTATCCGCGGCGGCGCAAATCGCACGGCGCTGGTGGTCGGCGCCGAGACTTTCTCGCGCATCCTCGATTTCAACGACCGCACCACTTGTGTGCTGTTCGGCGACGGTGCGGGTGCGGTGATCCTGCAAGCCTCCGACGAACCCGGCGTACTCTCAAGCGCGCTTCACGCCGACGGCAGCCACGCGAACATCCTGTGCACACCGGGCAATGTGAACAAGGGCGTGATTGAAGGCAGTGCTTTCCTGCACATGGACGGCCAGGCCGTGTTCAAGCTTGCGGTGAAGGTGCTCGAGAAAGTGGCCGTCGAGGCGCTTGAAAAGGCGCAACTGACCGCGAGCGACATCGACTGGCTCATTCCCCATCAAGCCAATATCCGCATCATGGAAAGCACCGCGCGCAAGCTGCATCTGCCGCTGGAGCGCATGGTCGTGACCGTTGGCGAGCACGGCAATACCTCGGCGGCTTCGATTCCGCTCGCATTCGACGTCGCCGTGCGCGACGGGCGCATCAAGCGCGGCCAGCATGTGCTGATCGAAGGGGTTGGCGGCGGCTTCACGTGGGGCGCATCGGTTATCCGCTACTAAGCCGATACGACCTGCACGTCATCACGCCACCTCAGTCATTCGACCATCCAATTCGAGCAAGGACGTCATGAAATTTGCGTTCGTTTTTCCGGGACAGGGTTCCCAGTCGGTCGGCATGCTCAACGCGTTCGCCGATCACGCCGTGGTGCGCGAAACCGTGCAGCAGGCCTCCGATGCACTTCGCCAGGATCTGGGCAAGCTGATTGCCGAAGGTCCGGTTGAAGAGCTGGGTCTTACCACCAACACGCAACCCGTCATGCTGACGGCCGCGTACGCGATTTATCGTGTGTGGGAAAAGGAAACCGGGCTGAAGCCGGCGATCGTCGCGGGTCATAGCCTGGGTGAATACACCGCGTTGGTCGCTGCCGGCGCGTTGTCGTTTTCCGCAGCCGTGCCGCTCGTGCGTTTTCGTGCGCAGGCCATGCAGAGCGCCGTGCCCGTGGGCGAGGGCGGGATGGCAGCAATTCTTGGTCTCGACGATGACGCCGTGCGCGCTGTCTGCGCCGAAGCATCGGTGGCAGGGATTGTGGAAGCAGTGAATTTCAATGCGCCGTCCCAAGTGGTGATTGCTGGTTCCAAAGCAGGCGTCGAAAAAGCCTGCGAAATCGCCAAGGCCAAGGGCGCGAAACGCGCGTTGCCGCTGCCGGTGTCCGCTCCGTTCCATTCGTCGCTGCTCAAGCCGGCGTCGGACCAGTTGCGCGAGTATCTGGCGAGCGTCGATATCGGCGTGCCGAAGATTCCCCTGATCAATAACATCGATGTAGCAAGCGTCGCCGAACCGGCCGCCATCAAGGACGCGCTCGTGCGTCAGGCTGCAGGTCCCGTGCGCTGGGTGGAAACTGTGCAGAAGATGGCACGCGAACACGTCACGCACGTGATCGAATGCGGTCCGGGCAAGGTGCTGAACGGGCTGACGAAGCGCATCGACGGCACGCTGATCGGCGCGTCGATCTTCGATCCGGCTTCGCTCGAAGAAACCCGCAAACTGCTCGCGGGCTGAATTCGTTAGCCGGATACGCCAAAGAATTAAGCCAAGGACAAGGAACGGACGAAGATGATTCTGGACAAGCACATTGTGGTCGTGACGGGCGCATCGCGCGGTATCGGCCGGTCGATTGCGGTCGAACTCGCCCGTCAGGGCGCGACCGTGATCGGCACGGCAACCAGCGAAAGCGGTGCCGAGGGCATTACCGCGGCGCTAAAAGAGGCCGGTGGATTGGGGCGTGGCGCTGTGCTCAACGTGACCGACGCGGCTGCGAGCGAAGCGTTTATCGACGGCGTGGTCAAGGAATTCGGCGGCCTCCACGTGCTGGTGAACAACGCCGGGATCACGAAAGATCAGCTGGCCATGCGCATGAAGGACGACGAATTCGACGCCGTCATCGATACAAACTTGCGCGCCGTTTTCCGTCTCTCGCGCGCGGTCCTGCGCCCGATGATGAAGGCACGCGCTGGGCGGATCATCAATATCACCTCGGTGGTGGCGTCCTCGGGCAATCCCGGCCAAGCCAACTACGCGGCTGCGAAGGCCGGTGTGGCGGGCATGACGCGGGCGCTGGCCCGTGAAATCGGCAGCCGCGGGATCACGGTGAACTGCATTGCGCCGGGTTTTATCGATACCGACATGACCAAGGTTTTACCCGAGGCGCAGCGCGCGGCGCTCACAGCACAGATACCACTCGGCCGACTGGGCAGCCCTGAGGATATCGCTCATGCTGTGGCTTTCCTTGCTTCCCCGCACGCTGGCTACATCACGGGCACGACGCTTCATGTGAACGGCGGCATGTACATGTGACAGGCATTTGGTTAATATCCGCGCCTTGGCGGGTGCGCAAAATGCTAATTTAAGCAGGGTGCGCGAGACGCGAAATGCGCTGTCAGAAGTGGTAATCAGGAAAGGGCGTGACAGGCATCAAAGGCATGTCACGCGCGAAACAAAGCTGAATCCGTGCGTGGGTATTTACAGGTACAAACCTGATAAAATGCGCGCACTTGTGTTTTTGAACTACATTTCCCTCGGAGGGCTGCATGGACAATATCGAACAGCGCGTGAAGAAGATCGTCGCCGAACAACTGGGCGTCGCCGAAGCCGAAATCAAGAACGAAGCTTCGTTCGTCAACGATCTGGGCGCTGACTCGCTCGACACCGTCGAACTCGTGATGGCTCTCGAAGACGAATTCGGCATGGAAATTCCTGACGAAGAAGCCGAGAAGATCACGACGGTTCAGCAGGCGATCGACTACGCCCGCGCCAACGTCAAGGCTTAAAGCCCGCGCGCCAAGCTGCATCTACAGTATTCGGGGTTGACGCTCTGTCGCGATTCGAACCGATTAACAGCCACAGGGCTCACAGGGCAATTTCCTGTGGATCTTGTGGCTTTTGCTTTTTGTCATTTATGGATAAGGGGTTACCGTGAGCCGTCGTCGTGTTGTTGTTACAGGCCTTGGGCTGATTTCGCCTGTCGGCAATACCGTTGCCGACGGCTGGGCCAATCTGGTCGCCGGCAAGTCGGGCATTGCCGAGATCACGAAGTTCGATGCCACGAACTTCTCCACGCGCTTTGCCGGTGAAGTCAAAGGCTTCAATGTCGAAGACTATATGCCGGCCAAGGAAGCGCGCCACATGGATACCTTTATCCATTACGGCATCGCAGCGGGCGTGCAGGCCATGCAGGACAGCGGGCTGGAAATCACCGAGGAAAACTCGGAGCGCGTTGGTGTGGTGGTTGGCTCGGGAATCGGCGGCTTGCCGATGATTGAAGTCACGCAAACCGAATTGCTGAATCGCGGCCCGCGCCGGATCTCGCCGTTCTTCGTGCCGGCGTCGATCATCAACATGATCTCTGGCCATCTCTCCATCCGCTTTGGTTTGAAAGGACCGAATCTCGCCATCGTGACCGCGTGTACGACGGGGCTGCATTGCATCGGCGAAGGCTCGCGGCTGATCGAATACGGCGACGCTGACGTGATGATCTGCGGCGGCTCTGAAGCGACCGTGTCGCCATTGGGCGTGGGCGGCTTCGCGGCTGCGCGCGCTTTGTCGCAACGCAACGACGACCCGGCGACCGCCAGCCGTCCGTGGGACAGGGATCGCGACGGTTTCGTGCTGGGCGAAGGGGCCGGCGTGATGGTGCTCGAAGAGTACGAACACGCGAAGGCGCGCGGCGCGAAGATCTACGCCGAAGTCAGCGGCTACGGCATGAGCGGCGACGCGTATCACATGACCGCACCGCCGGAAGATGGCGACGGCGCGCGTCGCAGCATGCGCAATGCGTTGAAAAACGCCTCGGTCAATCCGGACGAAGTGCACTATCTGAACGCGCACGGGACGTCCACGCCGCTCGGTGACCTGGCTGAAACCATAGGCATCAAGAACACTTTCGGCGATCACTCGAAGAAGATCGTGGTGAATTCGACCAAGTCGATGACGGGCCATTTGCTCGGCGGCGCCGGCGGACTGGAGTCGGTCTTCACGGTGCTGGCGTTGCATCACCAGATCTCCCCGCCCACCATCAACATCTTCAACCAGGACCCGCAATGCGACCTGGACTACTGCGCGAATGAAGCGCGGGAGATGAAGATCGACGTGGCGCTGAAGAATTCGTTCGGTTTCGGCGGCACGAACGGCACGCTCGTTTTCAAGCGACATTGAGCGGCGCGCGCTTTGAGTTCGCGGAGGATTGGCGAGTGAGGAGTGCGCATAACCAACTGCGGGAAGCCTTGGCGGAAGTATTCGCCGACTTCCCACGCCGGCAAAAAATCCGTCCCTCGCGATTGTTGTGGGGTGCCACCGCCGCGTTCGTGGCCGTGGCAGCCGGATCGGTATTTCAGTGCGTATCGGCGTATAGCGGATTTTTTGACGCCGGCGCAGCCGCTTTGACGGTAACGGTCGCACTGGCCGCTGAGGCCTGGAATGGCGAGGGGCGCCGGCCCGTCGCGTTCGAGATCGGGCAGGACGGTTTGACCACGTAGGATCGCGCGGGTCACGCGCAATACCGGCGTATTTCGGCTTGCGCCCAGTGGAGCGACCGCTTGCTTGTCCTCATCCTGGTACCGGCGCAAGGCCGTTCGGCATCGTTTCTCGTGGCGGCCGACGCTCTCGCCGACACCACCGCGTTCCGCGAACTGGCCATGCGCGCCCGGCGTTGCGCCCAGCAACATCTGTAACGCTTGTAACCGCCAATCAGCATCCGGCGCGTCCCAGCGGCGTAACGCTACAATAGCCCTCCGCGTAGCACCCCCAAAGTTAACGGATTTCCCAGGTGAGCGAAAAAGAAATCGATCAGGTACTGGTCGAACGCGTGCAAAAGGGCGATAAAGCAGCGTTCGAGCTACTGGTCGCCAAATATCAGCGCAAAATCATCCGGCTTATCTCGCGTCTCGTGCGGGATCCCGCCGAGGTCGAGGACGTCGCGCAAGACGCCTTTATCAAGGCTTATCGCGCGTTGCCGCAATTTCGCGGAGAATCGGCGTTTTATACTTGGCTTTACCGGATTGCGGTGAACACCGCGAAGAATTACCTTGCCACTCAGAGCCGGCGTGCTCCAACTTCTACCGAAGCTGATGCAGAAGAAGCGGAAACTTTCTCCGATGCAGACCAACTAAGGGATATCAACACGCCTGAGTCGATGTTGATGAGCAAGCAGATCGCACAGACGGTCAATGCTGCAATGGCGGTTTTACCGGAAGAGCTGCGCACCGCCATTACTCTTCGTGAGATTGAAGGTCTGAGCTACGAGGAAATTGCCGAAATGATGGGTTGCCCGATCGGAACTGTCAGATCAAGAATTTTTCGTGCTCGCGAAGCCATTGCGGCAAAATTGCGTCCGTTGCTGGACACTCCCGAAGGCAAGCGCTGGTAACAGCGAAGGTGCGCGGGGCAGGGACGCGGTATCTGGGTCAGGTAGTGTCACTACGGGGTGCAGTCAAGATGGGGAGCATCATGGGGTCGGTTTCGGTGCAATCGCAAGCTAGCTCGCGAGGCGAGCGTCTGTCCGCTTTTGTCGACGGTGAATCCTTCGACGGTTCGGGCGATATCAGTCAGTTTCTTTCCGGGTTTACGCAGAATGATCGCGCGGCGTGGTCGGATTACCACTTGATCGGCGACGCCATGCGTTCCGACGATCTCGCGGCAAGTCCTGCAGCCAGCAGCGCGTTCATGAACGCGTTCTCGGCGCGCTTCGAGGCAGAAGCTCACGTGTTCGCCCCTGCAGCCATTCCAGCGGTCTCCGCCGAGCGGGTCCGTTCGCGGATGTTCCGCCGCCGCGTGGTGCCGGCCTTCGCGGTCGCGGCTGCCGCAGCCACGCTGACGTGGATCGTCGTGCCGCAGTTGCAGGGTGTGGACGGCCATAACGGCGTGCAAGTGGCTAGCTTGTCGTCGCAGTCGTCTGATCACGTGCAGCGCGTAGCCATGGCTTCAATGCCTGCGGCCAGCACGCGCTCGCCGGTTGTCGAAGCGAACATCATTCGCGACGCGAGCCTGGACCAGTATCTCGAAGCGCATCAGCAATTCTCCCAACAGCCCGTCATGCCGGGCTCGATGCCTTTGATCCGCACGGCGGCTACCAGCCAAGGCCAATAACTGATGCAACGTGTGCGGTTGAAGAAAACGACTCATTGGGGGCGGTTGCCGGCGTTGATGTTCTGTGCAGCCGTGTTGTTATCCGCAGCATCCAGTTCTTTTGCGCAAGGCGACGATCCCGCCGCCATGCGCAAGTCCGCTGCGGACCTGCTTAACCGGATTCACGACGCCGCACAGCAGCAGAATTACGAAGGCACCTTTGTCTACCAGCGTGGGACGACGGTGCAGTCGTCGCGGATCACCCATTCGGCGGCGCGCAGCGACGGTGAGTTCGAGTCGCTGGAAAGCCTGGATGGCAAGCCTCGCAAGATGCTTCGCCACGACGACGACATGTACACGTTCGTGCCCGAACGTCATCTGCTGGTCGTCGAAAAACGTCAGAACAAGGATGCGTTCCCGTCGCTGCTGACCACCAGCAGCGACCAGGTTCTGACAGTCTATGAACCGAAAATGCTGGGCGCGGACCGCGTAGCCGGGATCGACAGCCAGGTGATCGAGCTCGATCCAAAAGACGCCTGGCGCTTTGCCTACAAGCTCTGGGCCGACTCGAAAACGGGTCTCCTGCTGCGCGCTCAGACGCTTGGGCCCGACGGTCAGGTGCTCGAGCAGCTTTCATTTTCGCAAGTCCGCATTGGCGGGTCCGTCGACCGGGCTGCTATTGCGAACGGGATCAAGAACATAGCCGGATGGACGGTCGTGCGTCCGCCGGTTCAGCCGGTGAATATGGAAGCGCAAGGCTGGAAAATTGCGCCTGCCGTTCCGGGTTTTCGCGAGATTCGGGAGTTGCGCCGGCCGATGGCATCGAGTGAAGAAGGGCAGCCCCCCATTCCCGTCGACCAGGCCGTTTTCTCCGATGGTCTTGCCGCAATCTCCATTTTTGTCGAGCCCGTGGAAAAAAATTCGCGCAAGGAAGGCGCTGGTGACAGTGGCGCGACACACGTGCTGGTCAAGCGCCGCGGGGATTTCTGGATCACCTTGCTGGGTGAAGTGCCCCAAGCCACGTTGCAGCAATTTGCTTCTGCCATAGAATACAAGCCTTCCAAGTAATTCCTCGGCCCACCACGATATGAGCAACCTCTCGCTGCGCACCTTTTTCGCGGCCGCGGCGCTTGCCGCATGCCTGCCGCTCGCGACCTCCGCAGCCACAGCAACAGCAGCGGCGCCCGCACCGGCGCCGGCCGTTACGCCGGTCGCGGCGCCGGGAGTGAATTTGCCCGACTTCACGACGCTCGTCGATAAAGTGGGTCCGTCGGTCGTCAATATTCGTACGACAACGCGCGTGAGCAGCAGCAACGATCTGCGCGGCTTGCCGCCCGGCATGGACGACGGCGATATGTCGGAGTTTTTCCGCCGTTTCTTCGGTATTCCCATGCCCGGCACGCCCGGTTCGCCGCGCGGCGGCGGTGGAGGCGGCGGGAGTGGTGGTAACGGCGGCAACGGCGGTAGCGGCGGTAGCGGCGGCGACCAGGGCGGCGACAGCGGCAGCGGCCGGGGTAATCGCAGCGCGCCGCAGGACAGCCCGGACAATCAGGATAATTCGGAGCAGAGCAGCGGCGTGGGCTCGGGTTTCATCATGTCGGCGGATGGTTACGTGATGACAAACGCGCACGTGGTCGACGACGCCGACACCATCTACGTCACGCTCACCGACAAACGCGAATTCAAGGCGAAGCTGGTTGGCGTCGACGAGCGCACGGACGTCGCGGTCGTGAAGATCCAGGCGAACAGCCTGCCGGCCATTACCATCGGCGATTCGAACAAGGTGCGGGTTGGCGAATGGGTGCTGGCGATCGGTTCGCCGTTCGGACTCGACAACACGGTGACGGCCGGTATCGTCAGTGCGAAGGGTCGCGACACGGGCGACTATCTGCCGTTCATCCAGACCGACGTCGCAGTGAATCCGGGTAATTCGGGTGGTCCGCTGATCAACATGGCCGGCGAAGTGATCGGCATCAACTCGCAGATCTACAGCCGCACGGGCGGCTTCATGGGCATTTCGTTCGCGATTCCTATCGACGAAGCCATGCGCGTGGCCGATCAACTGAAGACGACGGGCAAGGTAACGCGTGGCCGGATCGCGGTGGCGATCGGCGAGGTCACGAAGGAAGTGGCGGATTCGCTTGGGCTTCCGAAGGCGCAGGGTGCGCTGGTGAGCAGCGTTGAAGCGGGCGGCCCGGCGGACAAGGCCGGTATCCAGCCGGGCGACATCATTCTGAAGTACAACGGCCATGATGTGTCCACAGCGACCGATCTGCCGCGCATGGTCGGCGACACGAAGCCGGGCACGAAGGCGACCATCACCGTGTGGCGCAAGGGCGAGTCGCGCGATCTGCCGATCACCATCGCGGAAATGCAGCCGGACAAGGTCGCGAAGGCCGAGGCCAAGAAGACGACGCCGCCGAAGGAGCGCGCGAGCAATACGCTCGGGATCGCGGTGAGCGACATCCCGGCTGACCAGAAGAAAGCGCTGAAGCTCACCAACGGCGTGATGGTGGACGCGGTGGAGGGTCCAGCGGCGCGCGCCGGCTTCCAGAAGGGCGACATCATCCTGCGAATCGGCGATACGGACATCACGAGCGCGAAGCAATTCGACGCGGTCGCGCAAAACGTCGATCCGAGCAAGATGGTCGCGGTGCTGGTGCGTCGTGGCGACAACACGCAGTTCGTACCGTTGCGCCCGCGTGCGCCCGTGCAGAAATAATCGCAATGAGCACGCTCAAGCTGTACGGGCGCGCGTGGTGCCACTTGTGTGACGACTTGCGCGCCGGGCTTGAGCCGATTGCGGCTGAGTTCGGCGTGGCGATCGAGTGGATCGATATCGATACGGATCCAGCACTCGAAGCGTTATACGACGAACTCGTGCCTGTTCTGGTGTTGGATGGCGTGGAGTTATGCCACTACCGGCTGGACGAAGCGCGTGTGCGCGGTGCGCTCCTGGCACGCGCTTAAGTCCCTGAACAATCGGACCTTTCCCGTAAAATCCGCCGTCGGCGCGCCTTTTCGGCTAAAATAGAAAGGTTTTTCACCCCCATTTTCAAGGCGTGCTCCGCGTTTGTCTGGGCGCGCCTTTTTGCTTGATCGGCACTGAATGAATCATATTCGTAACTTCTCGATCATTGCGCACATCGACCACGGCAAGTCGACGCTCGCCGATCGCATCATCCAACTGTGTGGCGGCCTGTCCGATCGCGAGATGGACGCGCAGGTGCTCGACTCCATGGATCTCGAGCGTGAACGCGGCATCACCATCAAGGCACAAACCGCGGCGCTCAGCTATAAAGCGCGCGACGGCCAGGTCTACAACCTGAATCTCATCGACACCCCGGGCCACGTCGACTTTTCGTACGAAGTCAGCCGCTCGCTGTCCGCCTGCGAAGGCGCGTTGCTCGTGGTCGACGCGAGCCAGGGCGTGGAAGCGCAGACGGTCGCCAACTGCTACATGGCGATCGAACTGGGTGTGGAAGTCTTGCCGGTGCTGAACAAGATCGATTTGCCCGCGGCCGACCCCGAGAACGCGATTTCGGAAATCGAGGACGTGATCGGTATCGATGCAACCGATGCCACGCGTTGCAGCGCCAAGACGGGTCTCGGCGTCACCGACGTGCTCGAGGCGCTGATCGCAAAAGTGCCGCCGCCAAAGGGCGATCCGGACGCACCGCTGCAGGCACTGATCATCGACTCGTGGTTCGATAACTACGTCGGCGTGGTCATGCTCGTGCGCATCAAGAACGGCACGCTGCGCCCGAAAGACAAGATCAAGATGATGGCGTCCGGCGCAATTTATCCGGTCGAACATCTCGGCGTGTTCGCGCCGAAAGCTACGAACCTGGCGTCGCTATCGGCGGGGCAGGTGGGCTTTATCATCGCGGGCATCAAGGAATTGCAGGCGGCGAAAGTCGGCGATACGGTCACCACCGTCGCGCGTCCGGCCGAAGCGCCGCTGCCAGGTTTCAAGGAAGTGAAGCCACAGGTGTTCGCGGGCTTGTATCCGGTCGAAGCGAATCAGTACGACGCGCTGCGTGAATCTTTGGAAAAACTGAAGCTGAACGACTCCTCGCTGCAGTACGAGCCAGAAGTGTCGCAAGCGCTCGGTTTCGGTTTCCGCTGCGGTTTTCTCGGTCTCCTGCACATGGAGATCGTGCAGGAACGGCTCGAGCGCGAGTTCGACATGGACCTGATCACCACGGCGCCGACCGTGGTGTACGAAGTCGTGAAGCGCGATGGCGAGCTGATCCAGGTCGAGAATCCGGCCAAGATGCCGGAGCCTTCGTACATTGAAGAAGTGCGCGAGCCGATCGTGACCGTGAACCTGTATATGCCCCAGGAGTATGTGGGCGCGGTGATCACGCTCTGTACGAACAAGCGCGGCCAGCAGATCAACATGCTGTATCACGGCCGTCAGGTCCAGCTGACGTACGAAATCCCGATGGCGGAAATCGTGCTGGATTTCTTCGACCGGCTGAAGTCGACCTCACGCGGTTATGCCTCCATGGACTACGAGTTCAAGGAGTATCGCGCGTCGGATGTGGTGAAGGTCGACATGCTGATCAATGGCGACAAAGTCGACGCGTTGTCAGTGATCGTGCACCGGTCGCAGAGCCAGCATCGCGGGCGCGAAGTGGCGTCGAAGATGCGCGAACTGATTCCGCGGCAGATGTACGACGTGGCAATCCAGGCGACTATCGGCGCGAACATTATCGCGCGCGAGAACATTAAAGCATTGCGTAAGAACGTTCTGGCAAAGTGCTACGGCGGCGATATCTCGCGAAAGAAAAAGCTTCTGGAAAAGCAGAAGGCCGGCAAGAAGCGCATGAAGCAAGTCGGTTCGGTCGAGATTCCGCAAGAAGCTTTCCTCGCGATTCTTCGCGTCGAAGATTAATAAAACAACCGGAAACGATTGATGAATTTTGCGTTGATTCTTTTGGTGCTCGTCATCGTGACGGGGATTGCGTGGGTATTCGATAAACTGGTGTTCGAGCCGCAACGGCGGCGCGCAGCAGATGCAGCGGTAGCAGAATTCGATCAGCAGCAGGCCCGCCTCGAGCCCCGTTTCGCCGATGAAAACGCGCCGCAAACGCGTGCTCGTCTACGCGATGAAAAGCTCCGCCAGCCGTGGTATCTGGAATATTCGGCGAGCTTTTTCCCGGTGATTCTCGTGGTCTTCGTGGTGCGCTCGTTCGTAGTTGAACCGTTCAAGATTCCGTCTGGATCGATGGTGCCGACGCTGCTGGTGGGCGACTTTATTCTGGTTAATAAATTCGAATACGGTTTGCGTCTGCCGATCAGCAATACCAAGCTGACCAGCGGCACGCCGCTCAAGCGCGGTGACGTAGTGGTGTTCCGTTATCCGAAAGACGAATCGGTGGATTACATCAAGCGCGTGATCGGCCTTCCTGGTGACACGGTCGCGTATCAGGACAAGAAGCTCACCATCAATGGCAAGCCGGTTCCTGAAACCGCGCTGCCCGATTTCTTCGACGACGAACGCATTGGTTATGCGAAGCAATTCGAAGAAGATCTCGATGGCCGCAAGAACGCGATCCTGAATAATGCGCAAGTGCCGCCGTTCGTGATTGGCGCCGACGACTTCCCTTATCGCAACAACTGCAACTACAACGCTCAAGGCGTCATTTGCAAAGTACCGCCGGGCAACTATTTCATGATGGGCGACAATCGCGACAACAGCGCGGACAGTCGTTATTGGGGTTTCGTGCCTGACGCGAATATCGTCGGCCGTGCGTTCTTCATCTGGATGAACTTCAGCAGTTTGAAACGCATTGGGTCGTTCCATTGAAGCGTGTTTTCGAGCACTACCCTGAGCAGTAATTTCGTTCGACCACTACGCCGCGTCATCGCGGCGTAGTTGTTATTGCAAGTCACCTTAGAGCCGCCTAGAAACAGCACGAAGAATCGCGGCTAACCGTGTGCTTGCCGTGCCATTTTCCTTGCGGTTTTCCGGCCTTTCAGCCGGATTCGCCCCTCCCGGCGCCCGCGTTATACTCTGCCCATGCCCTCAACCCCGTTGGAAAGCCGGCTCCAGTACGAATTTCGCAATGCGGAATTGCTGCGCCAGGCGATGACCCACCGCAGTCACAGTGCCACGCACAATGAACGACTCGAATTTCTCGGAGATTCCGTTCTAAATTGCGTGGTGGCTGCGCTTTTGTTCCAACGATTCGCAAAACTCGACGAAGGCGATCTTTCTCGCGTACGGGCAAATCTCGTCAAGCAGCAATCGCTTTATGAGATTGCACAGGCGCTGAACGTGTCCGAGGCGTTGCGGCTGGGCGAGGGCGAATTGCGCAGTGGCGGCTTCCGGCGCCCGTCCATCTTGGCCGACACGCTCGAAGCCATCTTCGGCGCAGTGTTCCTCGACGGTGGTTTCGACGCCGCGCATCAGGTCATTAAACGGCTCTATACGCCGATCCTCGACCACATCGATCCACGCACCATCGGCAAAGACGCAAAGACGCTGCTGCAGGAATATCTGCAGGGCCACAAGATCGCGTTACCGACTTATACGGTCGTCGCCACGCACGGCGCAGCGCACAACCAGCAGTTCGAAGTGGAATGCACGGTGCCGAAGCTCGAGGTGAAAGTGTCGGGTTCCGGTGCGAGCCGGCGCGCGGCTGAACAGGCCGCGGCGAAGAAGGCGCTTGATGAACTTGCATCCGCCGCGCCCGCGATGACGGCGAAGCCGAAGCGCAAGGGCGCGCGTGCAGCCAAGCAGGCGGAACAGGAAGTCGTGCCGGGTGTGACGGGCGTGCAGGCGGCGCTTGATCTGCGCACCCCGGACCGGCGCGAGCGTTCACGTGCCAGTAATAGCGGCAACAGCAATACGCATAACGATCCCGAGCGTCCGGCCACCGCGCCATTCGCCGTGATTCGTGCGTCGCACGTGGAACCGTCGGCGAGTACGTTCGCCGCAGCGGAGAAAACGGAGCGGGCGACGATTCATCGGACGGAGAAGTTGGACAAGACAGTGCCTGAAGTTCAGGCGGGGAAAGGCGAAACGGCCGACAAACAACCTGCCGTGCACGCCGAGCAAGCAGTGGATAACGCTGTGCATAACCCGGTGGAAAAAAGCGCTGCGAAGGCGGATAGCGCAGGCGAGAAGGTCGCCCCGAAACATGCCGACAAGCCGGCCGGGAAGAGCGCCGAGGCGTCCGTCCTTGACAAGACCGCATCGCCGGCGCGACAGCGTGAAGACGTCCCCGCCGCGCATTCCGCTTCGATCCCGAAGAGCGAAGCAAACGCAGAAGCAAACGTAGAAGCGCACGCAGAAGAAAGCGCCGTACGCGCCGCCGATGCCGGCCACTGATTGCGGCCACCGAAGCCCGCACGCGACTGAACAAACACACTCCCGACGCCACGCGTCGCAACGAATTCAACGAAGCCGCAGCACACATTTATGAACGCACCCACTCCCACTGGTTTCCGCTGCGGCATGGTCGCGATCGTCGGTCGGCCGAACGTCGGCAAATCGACCTTGATGAACGCGCTGGTCGGCCAGAAAGTCAGCATCACGTCGCGCAAGGCGCAAACCACGCGTCACCGCATCACCGGCATTCATACGCTGGACGACGCGCAGTACATCTTCGTCGATACCCCAGGCTTCCAGACCAAGCACAGCGGCGCGCTAAACCGTTCGTTGAATCGCGCGGTGACGTCGACGCTGACGGCGGTCGACGCCATTCTGTTCGTGATTGAAGCGGGCCGTTTCGGTCCCGACGACCAGAAGGTGCTGGACCTGATTCCGAACGACACGCCTTGTCTGTTGATCGCGAACAAGCTCGATCACGTCAGCGATAAAGACTCGCTGTTCCCGTTCATGCAGAAGATGAGCGCGCTGCACGATTTCAAGGAAATCGTGCCGATGACGGCGAAGCATCCCGACGACATCGCGCGCCTGATGACGGTCGTGAAGCCGTATTTGCCGGAAGGCTCGCCCATCTACGGCGAAGACGATCTGACCGATCGCAGCGAGCGTTTTCTCGCCGCCGAAATCCTGCGCGAGAAAGTGTTCCGCTGGACCGGCGACGAGCTGCCGTACACGAGCACGGTGCTCATCGATAAATGGGAAACGGAAGGGCGCCTGCGCCGCATTTTCGCGACGATCCTGGTAGAACGCGATACCCACAAGGCGATGATCATCGGCCAGAAGGGGGCGAAACTGAAGCAGATCAGCACCGAAGCGCGGCTCGACATGGAAAAGCTCTTCGACGGCCCCGTGTATCTCGAGACCTTTATCAAGGTGAAGAGCGGTTGGGCGGATAACGAAGCGGGACTGCGCGCCTATGGGTACGAATGACGCGTGGATGACCCAGTCTTCCGACGCAGACTCCGAACCGCTCGCCGACGATAATTTCAGCGCCGACGAGCCTTCAGCGCCTGCGCCTAAAAGGCGCCGGACGGCGTCTGCGTCTGCAAAATCCGCCGCGCCTAAAGAACCCAAAGCTCCTAAACCACCGCGCGCCGCGCCGCGCTCGGATTTTCGTATCGCGGAGCAGCCTTCGTTCGTGCTGCACAGCTATCCGTATCGCGAGACGAGTCTCGTGCTCGATGTGTTTTCACGCGATCACGGCCGCGTCGCGCTGGTCGCCAAGGGCGCCAAGCGTCCGCATTCCGCGCTGCGCGGCGTACTGCAAACCTTCCAGCCGCTGGGGTTATCGTGGACGGGCAAAGGCGAAGTCCGCACCTTGACGCAGGCCGAATGGGTCGGTGGCATGCTGCCCCTCGCCGGCGACGCGCTGCTCTGCGGCTTCTACGTCAACGAATTACTCGTCAAGTTTTGCGCCCGTGAAGACGCGCATCCCGCTCTGTTCAATCATTACGTGCTGACCTTGTCACGTCTTGCGCACGGCGAACCGGCGTTGCATGTGCTGCGTTCATTCGAACGTGTGCTGCTGCGTGAAACCGGCTACGCGATGGCACTAAATAAAACCATCACGCGCCAGCCGGTTCTCGCCGATAGAAAATACGTCTTCGATCCCGAACGCGGCGTGCGCGAAGCATCGGATGAACTGCCGTCGCAATGGCCGGTGATTTCCGGCCAAACGCTGCTGGACATGGAACTCGACGACTACAGCCGCCCGCAGACGGCCGCGCAGAGCAAGACGCTCATGCGCTTTTTGCTGAACGTGTATCTTGGCGGCACACCGCTCGCCACCCGTCAAATCCTGATCGACCTGCAAAATCTATGAGCTTCTTTCTCTCGTCGCCCGCGAATGTGATCGATCTGGGCGTGAATATCGATCATGTGGCCACGCTGCGTAACGTGCGCGGCACGAAGTACCCCGACCCGATCCGCGCTGCGCTGCAAGCCGAAGAAGCGGGCGCCGACGCCATCACGCTGCATTTGCGCGAAGATCGCCGGCATATTGTCGATGCCGACGTGCACGCGCTGCGCCCGTTGTTGAAAACGCGGATGAACCTCGAATGCGCGGTCACGCAGGAAATGCTCGACATCGCGTGCGGTGTTCGTCCGCACGATGTATGCCTCGTGCCGGAAAAGCGTCAGGAGTTGACGACCGAAGGCGGACTCGATGTCGCCGGCCAGTTCCAGGCCGTCAAAGCCGCGTGCGAGCAATTGCGCCAGGCGGGCGCGCGGGTGTCGCTGTTCATCGACGCCGATGAAACGCAGATCCGCGCGGCGCACGAAGCCGGCGCGCCGGTGATCGAATTGCATACGGGTTGTTATGCCGAAGCCCACGATGAAGCCACCCAGCAGAAGGAATTCGAACGCGTCGCGCGCAGCGTCGATTTCGGCAATTCGCTGGGCTTGAAAGTGAACGCCGGGCACGGTCTGCATTACACCAACGTCCAGCCGATCGCGGCGCTTGAAGGCATCGTGGAATTGAATATCGGCCATGCGATCGTCGCGCACGCGATCTTCGCCGGCTGGGACAACGCCGTGCGCGAGATGAAGGCGATCATGGTGGCGTCGCGCCTTGCCGCTACGTCTCGATAATCAGGGCCAACCATGGCGATCTATGGAATCGGTACGGATATCGTTCAGGTAAGCCGCGTTGCGGCGGTCATGGAGCGCACGAAAGGGCGCTTCGCCGAGAAAGTGCTCGGGGCCGACGAACTGCGCATTTATCACGCACGCAACGCTCGCTCGCAAGTCCGCGGCCTCGCATTCCTCGCGACGCGTTTCTCGGCGAAAGAAGCGTTTTCGAAAGCGATCGGACTCGGCATGCACTGGCCGATGACATGGCGTGCGCTGCAAACGCTCAACGAGCCGAGCGGCAAGCCGAAGATTGTGGCATCGGGCGAGCTCGCCGACTGGATGGCGGTGCGCGGCATTACCGCTCAGGTCACGATCACCGATGAACGCGATTACGCGGTGTCGTTTGTGATCGCGGAAACTGGCTCAAACCCAGGCGCGAACCCAGAAGCTAATACAGCAACAAAAACCCCCTGACTTTTTCTCTGCCAATTTGAACTCTTTAAAACGCACTCCCGGACCGGTCATGCTCGACGTGGCCGGCACAACGCTCTCCGACGCCGACATTCGCCGTATCGATCATCCGAATACCGGCGGCATCATCCTCTTCGCAAGGCATTTCCAGGATCGCGCGCAACTGGTTGCGCTGACCGATGCGATTCGCGAGGTTCGCGAAGACATCCTGATTGCCGTCGATCACGAAGGCGGTCGCGTGCAGCGTTTTCGCACCGATGGTTTCACTATCCTGCCCGCGCCGGGCAAGCTTGGCGCGCTGTGGGACCGTGATGTGTTGCTGGCGACGAAAACCGCGACCGCGTTTGGTTATGTGCTCGCGGCCGAACTCAGGGCATGCGGTATCGACATGAGTTTTACGCCCGTGCTCGATCTCGACTACGGGCATTCGAAAGTCATTGGCGATCGTGCGTTGCACAGCGACCCGCGCGTAGTGACGATGCTCGCCAAAAGCCTGAACCACGGTCTCGCGCTCGCCGGCATGGCGAATTGCGGCAAGCATTTTCCGGGGCATGGGTTTGCATCGGCGGATTCGCATGTGGCCATGCCCGTGGACGATCGCTCGCTGGATGAAATCCTCGCCGCCGATGTGAAACCGTACGACTGGCTGGGGATGTCGTTGGCATCGGTGATTCCAGCGCATGTGATCTACCCGCAAGTCGATGAAAAACCGGCTGGCTTTTCGCGCGTCTGGCTGCAGGAGATCCTGCGCGGCAAGCTCGGTTTCAACGGCGCGATTTTCAGCGATGACCTGTCAATGGAAGCCGCCCGCGCGGGCGGCACGCTGACCGAAGCGGCCACGGCCGCGCTCACAGTGGGCTGCGACATGGTGCTGATCTGCAACCAGCCGGACGAAGCGGAGAAAGTGCTGGATCGGCTCACGTTCGCGCAGACGAAGGCATCGCAGACACGCTTGCGGCGCATGCGACCACGGGGCCGCGCGTGGCATTGGAGCAAGCTGATGACGCAGGTGGAATATCAGCAGGCGCTGGCGCTGGTGAAAAGCGTGCTCGGCTGAAGTTGTTTCGTTTAAGTCTGCACAGGTCGTAAAAAAAGCCGCTGGTTCGCGAGAACGAGCGGCTCGTTTCAATCAACGTTGAATTACTCCAGCTTCATGCGCTGAAGCTTGTTATACAACGTCTTCGGGCTGATCCCGAGCAGCGTCGCTGCGCGATGCCGCGTGCCGCCCACGGCCTCAAGCGTCGCGCGAATCAGCATGTCTTCAACATCGGCGAGCGCCGTGCCCACCGTCACCTGCACGCTGCTGCCGTTCAGCCCGCGTCCGCCTGCGCCACTTTGTTCATCGGCGCGCAGTGTTTCGATTACGTCGCCCGACGCGTGATACGCGCGGCGCACCCGCTCGCGCAGTTCGCGCACATTGCCGGGCCATTCGGTCGCGAGGCATTCGCGAATGAAATCCGGGCTCACGCGCTTAGGCGCGCCACTCGTGATGCCGCTTACGTGATTCTCGCGATTCAGTTCGTCGACGAAATGCTCGGCGAGCAAGGCGATGTCGTCGCCACGATCGCGCAAGGGCGGCAACGCTATCGACGACGCATTCAGGCGCAGAAACAGGTCTTCGCGCAATTTGCCATCGGCGACAGCCTCTTTCACCGGCAGCCGCGTAGCCGCGAGCAGGCGGAAGTCCGTCACGATCTTGTTGCTGCCGCCTACGCGCATAAAGGTCTGCGAATCGAGCGCGCGCAGCAGCGCTTCTTGCTGCGTGAGCGGCAATGCATCGATCTGGTCGAGGAACAGCGTCCCGCCGCCAGCCTGTTCGAGCAAGCCGGGTTCGCGGTTTTCCGCGCCGGCAAATGCACCGCGCTCGTGGCCGAACATCAGGCTTTCCATCGAGCGATTGCTGGTTTCGTTGGCCGCGGCGCAATCGAAGGAAACGAACGGGCCTTTGCGGCGCCGGCTCATCTCATGCAGCGTTCGGGCCGCGACTTTCTTGCCCGTGCCGCTTTCGCCGTAGATCAGCACGGCGGCTTCTGTAGGCGCGGTATGTTCGATCAGATCGTAGACATGCTGGATCGCGCTGCTGCGACCGAGCAAACCGCCGAAATGCCCGAGGTCGCGCAGCGTGCTGCGTAACGCCCGCACTTCTTCCGTCAACTCGTAGGGGCGTGGAATACGGGCGAGCAAGCTGCGCAGGCGCGGGATGTTGACCGGCTTCAGCAGGTAATCCCAGATCCCTTGCCGCAAGCCTTCGATAGCGCTCTCCACCGTCGCATTACCCGTCATCACAATCACGGGCAGCGCGCCGCCGGGCGGTTGCGCCGGCAGGTTGTGGAGCAGATCGAGACCGCTGCCGTCGGGCAGGTTCAGGTCGACCAGCACGACGTCCGGAATGAAGCGCGTGAGCGCCGCGCGCGCTTCGGCGAGCGTGGTCGCGGTATCGACGGAAAAACCGTCGGCCGCGAGGATGGCGGACAAGCCGGAAAGGCTGTTGGGATCGTCTTCGACAATCAAAGCGTGTGGCATGGCGGACACAGCGTATTAAATGGTCTGAAATGCGTTCCGTGCCGCTCGCCTGTAACGGCGAGGTTCGGCGGCGGGCGCCTCGATGCCGGGCCGCGTCGGCACGGGCTGCTGGCGCGCTGACGTCATGGTGTCAGTTCATCCTCCAGTTTCCAGCCCTCGCTCGACGCTGCGGGGTCTTCGTCCTGCACTTCCTGATGTATTTCCTGACGTGTTGTTTTCTGCCTGGGCACGCAGTGCGCCCGACGCAGACACTCAGCAGGTCACTGCGGCTTCACCTGCAGGTCATTCTTGACCGACTGCACGCCCTCTACGCCACGCGTGACCGACACCGCCTTTTGAATCTGTTCCGACGAATTCACGAAGCCCGACAACAGCACTTCACTGCGATACGTCGTCACGCTCACCGCGAGCGACTTCAGACCCGGATCTGCCAGCAACGCTGCCTTCACCTTGGCGGTCAGCGCAGAGTCGCTGGTGTATTCACCGGCCGATTCATGCGTAGGCGTCGATGAACATCCGGCAGTGATCGCGATCGCCGGTACAGCACAGGCAACAGCAAGGACGAGGCGGGAGAGAGCGGTTTTCGTAATGGGCATGGTGGTCTGTTGTTGGAAAATTCCACGCCGTCACAGCGCAGTCACAACTAGCACAGCAGGTTTCATGCCATTGGCCTGTTCAAGTCAGATCAAGGTCTTAGGACCGAACATTCCATCCTGCGCAAACGATTACCCGGAAATTTCGAGATACGAACCGGTAAAGTTTGCCTGAAATGGCAAGAATGTTCAGCGAAAAGAAAAAGCGCCCCGAAGGGCT
>NZ_AEJF01000005.1 GCF_001028175.1 Caballeronia mineralivorans PML1(12) | reverse complement strand
TCAATGCGTTGATACGTGAATTCACGCGAGCCGGCCTGACTGCCGGCCAACCGGCACTTTACGCGCGGCTGCGGTACTCGTTGGTCCGCGTATCGATTTCGATCTTGTCGCCGATGCCGCAGAACAGCGGCACTTGCAGCTCGAAACCCGTGGCCAGCTTGGCGGTCTTCAGGACCTTGCCCGACGACGTGTCGCCCTTCACAGCCGGTTCCGTGTAGATGATCTCGCGGACCAGCGCGGTCGGCAGCTCCACGGAGATGGCTTTCTCGTTGTAGAACACCACTTCGCACGGCATGCCGTCTTCGAGGTAGTGCAATGCGTCGCCCATCATGTCGGCTTCGACTTCGAACTGGTTGTAGTCGGAGTCCATGAACACATACATGGGGTCGGCGAAGTACGAGTACGTCACTTCCTTGCGCTCGAGCTGGACGACGTCGAATTTGTCGTCCGCCTTGTACACCGATTCCATGTTGCCGCTGGAAAGCAGGTTACGGAACTTCATCTTCACGACCGCGGAATTGCGGCCGGATTTGTTGTACTCGGCCTTCTGCACGACCATGGCATCGCTGCCGATCATCACGACGTTGCCGACGCGGAGTTCTTGTGCGGTCTTCATATTAAAAAACTGTCCTGTACGAAAATGTGAGCCTGATCGCTGCAGTGTCGACGGCTGGCTCGTGGCCAAGGATCTTGTTAATCCCCAACCTCGGGCGCCTTGGCCCTTGTGGCCGCTTCACTGGATATTCTGACTATTCCCACCGTGCTTATTCCACTGTCGCACTGTGGAATTCCGTCCGGAACTTAATTGTTCTGAACTGCAAGCCGTTGGATAACCGCTTATTTTAACTGAGTTTTCGCGAATTCTGCCAGATTTCCAGCCAGATCGCCGATGCTCGCCAGTTCCGCCGCCCAATCGGCGGCACGCTGTTCCAGCAGCGCGCGATTTCGCCAGAAATCGTCCCAGTCCGGGGCGCCCGCGCCGTTCCACGCATGCCAGAAGCGTTCAAGCGACGCCCGCGCTCCATCAGGCAAGCCGTTCGCGTAGTGCGCGAGCGCGGCGTCGAGTTTCGGCAGATGAGCGTCGTCGCCTTGCGGATAGATTTGCCAGACAAACGGCTTCTGCGCCCATTGCGCCCGCACGAATGAATCTTCGCCACGCACGAAATTCAGATCGGCGGCCCAGAGCAGGGAATCGAAGAGCGGCTGCTCGACAAAACCGAGCGCGTAAGCCTTCAGCGACCCGCTTTGTGCCTTCGCCCCGGCAAGGAAGTCCGGCAGGCCGAAAAACCTCGCCAGTGCCCCGGAGATGCGCCCCTCCGGCACGAGCAGCGCGACCGGCGTGTCCGAATCGCGCCATTGTTCAAGCAATGTATCGATGGCCGGGTTCTCATACGCGAACATCGAGATCACGGTTGTGCCGGGCGGCGGCGCCGTGATGCCGACACGCGCGCGCCACCAGGCATCGCGCCGGAACGCCTCGCGCTCGGCGTCAAGCGTGCGCTCTTTCAGCACCCCGCCGGTTCCGGGACCCAGGCCGGGAAAGAAGAATGTTTTGTCGAGCGCGTAGCGCGGATGCGGCGACGGCCTCAGATGAAAATCCGCGACCCAGTCCTCTGCGCTCAGATATTCGAGATTCAACCACACGGGCTTCTGCTCGCGGCAGGCCATTGCGCTCACGTACACCGCCGGTAATTCGCAGCCGAACGCTTCGATCACCACATCGGCTATCTGCAGCGTGTCGCCGGCGTGCGACGGCGCGTGCCAGTGCTCGATCACGACGCCCGCGGCGCTTTGCCGGTCGAGCGCGGGATCGACGGCGGGGCAGAGCGCATGAAAGGCCTTGAGGTTATCGACGAACAGGCGCACTTGCCAGCCATGCTCAGCCGCGAGTTGGCGCGCGAGCCGCCAGCAGACGCCGATGTCGCCGAAGTTATCGATGACTGCGCAGAAAATGTCGCAGGCGATGTTGCCAGCTGGAGCGTCGAAATTGACGCTGGCGTTGCCGGCAGCAACCGGCAATTGTTCCGATGAAGACGGCATGGGCAATAGGGCGGCGACGAACCGCTAATGAATGGTGGACTACGGTTTGAACTAAACTGGCGTTTTTAAGGATAACGATTCGCGCGGTGCACTGCGTTACGGTTGCGTTACGAGCTTGCATGTTGACGACGCATCACTCGTCCGCTTCTCGTCGGCCATCCGGCGCATTTTCCGGCGTGACTGGAAACCAATAAAACTTTGCTGAACTTAAGCCGCGCGCTCCCCGCAATCATCCCTGCATGACAGACTCCGACGTTTTCGACCCCAAAAAAAGCCTGGCTCAGCTGCCGCACTTGCCGGGCGTGTACCGGTATTACGACGAGCATGGCAACGTGCTGTACGTCGGTAAAGCGCGCGACCTGAGAAAACGCGTGTCGAGCTATTTTACGAAGACGCTGCTTTCGCCGCGCATCGCGATGATGGTCACGCGCATTCGCAAAATCGAAACGACGGTCACGCGCTCCGAAGCCGAAGCGCTGTTGCTCGAGAATAATCTGATCAAGGCGCTCGCGCCGCGCTACAACATCCTGTTTCGCGACGACAAGTCTTATCCCTATCTGAAGCTCACTGGCCACAAGTTTCCGCGCATGGCGTATTACCGTGGCAGCGTCGACAAGAAGAACCAGTACTTCGGTCCGTTCCCGAGCGCGTGGGCCGTGCGCGAAAGCATCCAGATCCTGCAGCGCGTATTTCAGTTGCGCACCTGCGAAGATTCTGTCTTCACCAACCGCACGCGGCCTTGCCTGCTGCATCAGATCGGACGCTGTACCGCTCCGTGTGTCGGCTTGATCAACGAAGAGGACTACGCACGCGATGTATCGAACGCATCGCGTTTCCTGCTCGGACGGCAGGGCGAAGTGATGAAGGAACTCGAGCAGAAGATGCACGCGTTCGCTGCCGATCTCAAGTTCGAACAGGCTGCGGCCGTGCGCAATCAAATGAGCTCGCTGTCCACGGTGCTGCATCAGCAGGCGATCGAAGTGGGCGGCGATAACGACGTCGATATCCTCGCGGTCGTCGCGCTCGGCGGCAAGGTGTGCGTGAATCTCGCGATGGTGCGCGGCGGCCGGCATCTCGGCGATAAAGCCTATTTCCCGACGCACGTGGAAGCGGCGCTCGCGATAGAAGAGGCGATGCCGGAAGAACTCGCCGACGATGAAATCGTGGCAGGCGTGGGCAATATTGTTATCGAGCAAGTGGAGGCAAGCGCCGATGACATAGCCCTGCCGCCCGGTACGCTTGCCTCGCTCGAACAGGATTTCGAGGCCCATGCGACGACTGGCGAGATGCAGGACGAGATCGCCGAGACCGGTGCAATGCCGCCGCTCGACGCGACTGAATCCGAGCGTCAGGGCGCGCTCGAAGCCGAGGTGCTCGAAGCGTTTATCGCGCAGCATTACATCGGCAATCGCGTGCCGCCGGTGCTGGTCGTGAGCCACGCACCGACGAACCGCGAGCTCGTCGATCTGCTGATCGAACAGGCTGGGCACAAGGTCGCGGTGCTGCGCCAGCCGCAGGGACAAAAGCGCGCGTGGCTGTCGATGGCCGAATCGAATGCCAAGCTCGCGCTCGCGCGCCTGTTGTCCGAACAGGGATCGCAACAGGCCCGCACGCGTTCTCTCGGTGACACATTGAGCCTCGAAATGGACGATCTCGCGCAGTTGCGGATCGAATGTTTCGACATCAGCCACACGATGGGCGAAGCGACGCAGGCGTCGTGCGTGGTGTATCACCATCACAAGATGCAGTCGGCCGAATACCGGCGCTACAACATCACTGGCATCACGCCCGGCGACGATTACGCCGCGATGCGCCAGGTCCTCACGCGCCGCTACGAGAAGATGCTGGCCCAGGCCGCCGCGCGATCCGCCGATGAACCCGTTGAGTCTCAAACCGGGTTGCAGTCGCAAGGGCAAGTGGAACCACAAACCGGTTCCGAAGCCGATGTTGCTGAACCTGTGCCATCGGGAGGCCGGTTGCCGAATATCGTGTTGATCGATGGCGGCAAGGGCCAGGTCGAAATCGCGCGGCAAGTGTTCGCCGAACTGGGCCTCGATCACGGCATGCTGGTCGGCGTGGCGAAGGGGGAAGGGCGCAAGGTCGGCCTCGAAACCCTGATTTTCGCCGATGGCCGCGCGCCGCTCGAACTCGGCAAGGAGAGCGCGGCGCTGATGCTCGTCGCGCAGATTCGCGACGAAGCACACCGCTTTGCGATCACCGGCATGCGGGCCAAACGGGCGAAGACGCGGCAGACATCGCGGCTCGAGGAACTGGAGGGGATTGGCGCGAAACGGCGTCAGAAGCTGCTATCGCGTTTCGGCGGTTTGCGCGGCGTGCAGGCGGCGAGCGTGGAAGATCTTGCGAGCGTCGAAGGCATTTCGCAGGCGCTCGCCGAGCAGATCTACCGGCAGTTGCATTGAGTGCAACGTCCGGCCGTGCGGCCCGTCGGCTTGTGACATATAGGTCGACGCGGCACAATGGCACCTCTCTATAAGAGTCACGCCCATGCCGTTTAATTTTCCGATTTTCCTGACGTGGCTGCGAATTGTGCTGATTCCGCTCGTCGTGGGCGTCTTCTATCTGCCGGACGTGATGATGAGCCCGGACCATCGCAATCTGCTTGCAATGGTCATCTTCGTGTTGGCCGCGCTGACCGACTGGTTTGACGGTTACCTCGCGCGCAAGCTCAATCAGACATCGGCATTCGGCGCGTTTCTCGACCCCGTCGCGGACAAGCTCATGGTGACCGCCGCGCTGCTCGTGCTTGTGCAACTGATGCGGTTGAACGCGGTGATTGCGCTGGTTATCGTGGGACGTGAAATCACGATTTCGGCATTGCGCGAATGGATGGCGCAGATCGGGGCATCGAAGAGCGTGGCCGTGAATTCGCTCGGCAAGTTCAAGACGCTTTGCCAGATGGTGGCCATCCCCATGTTGCTGTTCTACGGGCCGCTGAAGATTGCCGGCACGCCGCTCGTTATCGATACCCGTGTGTGGGGGCTCTGGCTGATCTACGTCGCCGCGTTCCTCACGGTCTGGTCCATGCTCTATTACATGAAGCTCGCGTGGCCGCAGATTCGCGAGCGGGGCGGCATGCTCTGATCGACGGTTGAAGGCGGGTTGAAGGCGGTAAAAAGTGATGGGGCACATACAAAGCCCTTGACACTAAAGTTGGGCTTCTCCATAATCTCGTTTCTGTCGGATGCGCGCAAAACACCGCAGCGTTTGATGAAGTACAAAAGCAGTAAATTGGCAGAAGAAGTCGGCAAGATGCGGGAGTAGCTCAGCTGGTAGAGCGCAACCTTGCCAAGGTTGAGGTCGCGAGTTCGAGCCTCGTCTCCCGCTCCAGATCAAGAGGTCCTCGGCAATGGTAAGCCGGTGGCTGGCAGCACAGTGTAAGACCATGCGGGAGTAGCTCAGCTGGTAGAGCGCAACCTTGCCAAGGTTGAGGTCGCGAGTTCGAGCCTCGTCTCCCGCTCCAACAAAAAGGGGAAGCCAAGCTTCCCTTTTTGTTTGGTGGCCCGGCTCAATGTGTTGATGTGGGTCAGTTTTGCCAGACACGGAATGTTTGATGTAGTCCCCGCTTCTGGCGCGATAGCAAAGCGGTTATGCAGCGGCCTGCAAAGCCGTTTAGGCCGGTTCGACTCCGGCTCGCGCCTCCAGACAAAGCCCTGATTCGTCAGGGCTTTTTCTTTGTCTGAGCGGTTTCCATATATGGAAATGCGCCGTCTAAAGTGGTAAAAAGCCCTCTCGAACCACTCCAAAAAAACGCCAAACCACTCGCATATCGGCTCATTGGCCGTTCGCGTGAGTTTGGCTCGGGGCTATGTCCACAAAAAGAATGCGTCCATCCGGGACGTGGGAATACATCATCCGGCGCAAAGGCATTCTGCCAAAGCCACTTTCCTTGACCTTTGACACAGAGGAAGAGGGCGACGCTTACGTCAAGAGACTGGAGCAGATGCTCGACGCCGGCATCCTACCCGAGGATCTTGTCGCGCGACGTAGCGATCTGGTCTCGATCGACGATGCGATCCGCTCCTACATGACAGAGGTCTCGCTACCGTCCTCGGATGCATCGTTGCTCAACGCACTGATCGATCGTTGGAACGGTCAGGTGCTCACGGGTGTCGACTATCAGTGGGCGGGGGTGAAGAGCATGAAGCGGAAAGACGTTATGGCGCCATCGACGATTCGCCACTACGTGGGGGCGCTCGCTCGGTGCTTCGATTGGGTTGTGCGATCCGGCACGCCGTCGCTCGCTACAAATCCGCTGCGCCTTCTTCCGAAGCGCTATGCCACATACACGGACGAAGACTCGGCCGCTGTTCGTGCACAAGACAAGAAGCCGAAAGAGGGCGTGCATCGTGACCGCCGGCTTTGGGTCGATGAAGAGAAAGCTGTCAGGCGGATCCTTGCAGGCGAGAAGCCCGAAAAGCGTCAACGTGGGCCTGACCTGAATTTCCGACCGGCTATGGAGTTCTTGTTCGAGCTCGGCATTGAATCGGCAATGCGGATGCGTGAAATGTACACGCTCGACGTCGACCAGGTTGACGTCGGTCGGCGGACGGTATTTCTCGACAAGACGAAGAACGGTAGCAAGCGACAGGTGCCATTGACGACCGTCGCGATCCAGTCATTCGAGAATTATATGAAGGCGGTCAAAGACGGTGACCCGGAGATGTCGGGCTTCGAGTTCGATGGTGGCCGACTATTTCCGTGGCGGGACGGTTGTCGTGATCGCAAGGTGTTGGCAGGAGTATCAGTGCGGCTGTCAGGGCAATTCGGTCGCATCTTCGCGGCGGCCGGGTGCGGGGACGTGACATTTCACGACCTGCGACACGAGGCTACGTCTCGGCTTTACGAGAAGACTTCTCTGTCCGATGTACAAATCGCGAAGATCACCGGACACTCCGATACGAAAGTGCTCATGCGCTATTCAAATCTCCGCGGTAGCGATCTTGCGGTTCGCCTATGGTGACTCAGGTCCTATCAAACAGACGCGTGGCGTCGCGAACGATGACGTGAGTATTGAATCAGTTACTATCTACACTATTATTGAGCCGGCAGTGGTTTTGTCGACCTGAAAAAAATTCTCCAGTCGCAGTTGCGTGGAGTCGGGAACGGGAAAATGGCCGCGAATCGCGAAATATTTGATGCGCAGATCGTATTTTCAGGGGAATTTTTGCCCGCGTTGTTCTCTCCTGATTGGTTCGGGCGCAACAACCTGATTGGAACCGAGGATGTCGAAGTTGCGAGGACAGGCAATCTCGTCGTGAGCCGGGACGTCACGACCTTCCAAACGGACTGGTTTACGTTTCAGGCATTGCAGCAGCAAATAGTCGCCACCTCGTTGGGGCCGGTAACGCCCTTACTAATGGATCTAGCAGTCGGCGTCTTGATGCTCTTGCCTGAGACGCTGATTACGGGAGTTGGATTAAATTTCCGGTCGCATTACAAAACGTCCACGTGGGCTGAGTATCATCGAATCGGAGATACCCTTGTTCCGAAGGACCGTTGGAATACCCTATTCCCTGGAATGCACGTCGGCATGGCGAATCTTCAGGTGATGGCGGAGAAGCTCAAAGACGATGGCGTAGCAGTCAGCGGCGATCAATACCACGTATTTGTGCAACCTTCGGGCCTGCTCAAAGAGGGCGTCTTCATTGCGACCAATGACCACCGCGCGGTCAGCGTTGATTCTCCTAAGCAACCCCCTGGAGAGAAGGCGGCGCAGATCGTAAGAGACAGTTGGGAATCGGCATGGCATCGCTCGATGGAACTGACTGACCAACTGTTGGCGGATGTACTGGGAGGCTGAGATGGCAAGTACACAGGCGCTGGCAGCTCCGAGTAGCTACCTGAAGGCGTTGCACGCCGATCTGGCGTCTCTCACGAGACGCGAGTCTATCAAAGGCTCAAGGACATCCGAGTCCATTAAAGGCTCAGGGACGTCCACGCTCGTGGCGAGCAATAACGATGCAATTGCGGACGTGAGCGAAGTCCTCCGCCAATTCTCAGAGCGGAGTGATGCTTTGTTGAGTGTGGGAGGGTTGAAAGAAGGTACTTTGGTAGCTGCTAGCCCGACCGTAGTCGAAGTTCCCTTGAAACAGGACCGCAAACTGGCGAAGGGAGCGCCGAGAGTTGTCGCACAAGTTACCGCCTATACGGCACCCATCGAGGTGTTCGAAGGCACCGTACGTTCGGTCGACCGCGCTTCGGAGGTGATGTATGTAACCCTCGCTTCGAAGACTCGCGATGTGTCAGATCATGCTGCTGACATCAGCTTCACATGGGTGAACCCGCAAGACTTGGATCTGATCGCGCCGGGGGCGGTTTTTTATCTGTCGCTATACAAAGAAAGGCGCGGAGGCACGATACGCAATACAGAAGAGCTCCGATTTCGACGGATGCCGACATGGACGCGCACACAGATTGCGCGAGTCAGGGAGGACGCTGACCGTCTTTATTCCAAGCTTCAGGCCCGACCACTTCTAGAAGAATAAGCGAATGCAATATACGGCGGGACCGGCTCCAGATGAGCCGGAGGTCGTGGTTTTTGGCCCCGGCTATGGCGAAGCAATAGCCGTGCACCTCGGGGACAATCAATGGCTGTTGGTCGACTCGTGTCGAAACCCGAAAACGAAGGTGCCCGCGTCGCTAGAATATTTGCAGCAAATCGGCGTCGATCCGACTCAAGTGTTGGCGATCGTCGCGTCGCATTGGCATGATGACCACGTTAGAGGACTATCCGCATTACTGAATGCGTGCTCGAACGCTGAGCTGTTTATTTCGGGGGTTTTCAATGACCAAGAGGCAATGGCGTTCTTGGCTGCCTACTCAGGCAAGCATACGTCTGGTCTAAGCAGAGGTACTCGCGAACTGTATGATTCGGTAGGTAGATTGGGCAGCGCGGTGATCCCGGCTTTTCACCGGACGCTGATCATGCAGCGACAGATAAGCGGGCACAGAGTACAGGTGGCTGCACTTTCGCCAACGACCGAGGGTCAGGCGAAAACTCTTGAACATTTCGCGTCTTATGTGCCGTCCGACGACGCAGAGACGGGCGACAGTCCAATTAACCACGCTCCCGATCTGCAACCCAATATGGAATCTGTCGTTGTCCATATTGACCTGGGCGACGATGCCATTCTGCTCGGCTCGGATCTGGAGCATCATGGATTGGCCGGCTGGCAGGGAATCGTGGAATCAAGGTTCGGCCGCAACCTCAGACAAGCTTCGATTTACAAAGTGGCCCACCACGGGTCTGTAACGGCGGAGTACCAGGGGATATGGGATCTCATGCTTCGTGCGGCCCCGACATCTGTACTCACGCCGTTTATAAATGGCAGTGTGAAGCTGCCTAAGGACGTCGATCGACAGCGTGTTCGCGGCGCTTCCAGCCAGTCATTTATCAGCTCCGGTGCCAGTAGAAAAGCTCTGCTTGATCGGGAAATTGAGAAGCGCCTTGACGCCATGTGTACCAATCTGACGCCGGTCAACAACGGTTTCGGCGCAGTCCGCTTACGTCGCCAAAACGGCCAGTGGACTTCGGCTCTGTTTGGCGACGCAATGGTTCTCTAGTGGATTTCCGAGGAGTGGTACTAGGACGCGGCAGTGCTTTCGTGTTCAATGCCGCTTTCAAAAAATGTTGTCTCAGGAAGTCGAGGAAGCACCCGCGCGCGTCTCCCCGGTCTGCGTCGGTCCGGAGTGTCAAATTGCCTCGCGATCGCACAGGCCACACGGGAGTCAGTTTCTGGCTCATGTGCGCCCTGCAGGCGGGAGAGAGATTGTTCGTGCACCTTCTTGCGCAAGAACGTAAGAACGTCATCTTCTAGGCACACCCAGGCACGACCGATTTTCGCGCCGGGTAGCTCCCCGGTCCCGGCGAGCTTCATCACTGTGTTGCGGTCGACCTTCAGCAGATCTGCGCATTCAATCAAGTCGAAAGTTTTCATTGTTTACTTGCTCGTTGTATGGCGATCGCCTGAAACGCGGCCAGCGTCTCTGCCGCCCGAAACCCTTGTGTCGCAGCACGCGGCTTTGCTGCGCTTCCCGAGATACACCAGAACACATCCATTCGCTTCCGCTCGCTCATCATGCGGAAGCTTTCGATACTACCCTGTCGCTCCAGTTCAGCGAGGGCCACGTCGACGAGCCTCATGCTTGTTTGCAGCGATCGCACCAGCACAGTCTTAGGCTGATGCTCGACTTCTAACGCGTCGAGGATCTCTTCCTGCAAAGTTGCTTTGTCGCGGGCGATTTGTAGGTGCCCACGTGCGTCAAGAACAGTTGTCGCGCGGGCTGAGTTATCGATCTTCCATCTCATACGGTGTCTCCTTCCTCGTCGTTTGCATTCATCGCGGCATCGAGCAAATCGCGAATTGTCTTAGCCCTGCAGGGTTTCAAAAAGGAAGCGGACGGTGACTTCCTGATCGATTCCGTGACCCACACCTACTCGGGGCGTAGTTGGGAAACCGAGGTCGAGCTCAACGCGGGGAACAAGGGGAAAGCGAAAGTCGGCCACGGCAAAAAGCCGGCCAAGAAAATCAACCTGGTCGTGCAGTCTCCATCGAACTAGCAGGTCGAAACAAGGCATCAAAGCAACTTTGCGCGAGGCCGCCTTAACGGGCGGTTTTTTTATGGCCGCTCCGATCGTTCATCGGACGGTCATTTTTTATGGAGGCTGCATTTGAACGAGAACCTCAAATATTCCGAGCAGGGCATGTCGCTCACGCAGGCCGCCGAGACGCTTTACCTCTTTGCTTATCCGGATCCAGCCTCGCCCTTGGCGAAGGAGCTGCAGCGCCGTGGCTTGTGGTTGGCCACGTTGCGCGGTGAGCCCATCCCGGCGAGCCCCCTCGGCCTGAGCGGTGCGCCGTGGACGGGCGGCTGGGGGCATACGGGCGCTGAGATGCATTACGGCATGACGTTCTCGCGGGAGCAGGCCGTCGCCTGGCTGCGTCAGGACGTGGCAAGCGCCGAGGCGACGGTCAAGCGCGTGGTTCGTGTCGGGCTCAATCAGGAAGAGTACGACGCGCTTGTCGACCTGGTCTTCAACATCGGCAGCGGCAATTTCAACACGTCGACGCTGTTGCGCAAGCTTAATGCCGGCGACACGGAGGGTGCGATTGCCGAGTTCGCCCGATGGAACAAGGCGGGTGGTGTCGTGCTCGCCGGCCTGGTCAAGCGCCGCGAAGCGAACCGCGCGCTGTTCCAGCTCGGCGCGAATCACCAGCGGAGGGCCGCATGAAAACCGATGCGCTAGCGCGGCTGATTTACGCGTACATGGCTGTCTACATCGCGGTGTCGGCATTCACGGCACCCTGCTTGGCAACCTCGGTGATGCTCGTGCTCGATGGCGTCTGGGGGTATGCCGTGACGTGCGGCACGGGGGCGCTCGCGGCGGTGATCGCATTGGACGTCGCGATCAATGACTGGTTGCCGGACAAGTATGTCTTCCATTGGGCAAGAGTCCGCCGGCACTGGTTGTATGTGCTGACTGCAGCAGCGTATGTCACGCCGATCTTCGCGGCGAGTGCCTACGTCGTCAACGCGGCGCAGTTCATTTTTTATATCGACATGGCGTCTTTCGGGCTCGTTCTGGGCTACCGGGAAGCGCAAGCCTATCGGGAAGCTCAAGCGAAGCGGGGGTGTCAGTGCGCCGAATGATCGTCGGGATGTGGGGAGCAATTGCGTTGCTGTGGGCCGCAGCAGCGTATGCGATGAGCCGAGCGGCAAGCGAGGTGGTGGCGTTCAGCCTGGAGAGTATTCCGAGTGCGTCGTTAGCGCTTGCGGTGACGCTGGCATTGATTGGCGGCACGGCGAGCACCTTTCAGCGACTGGCATCCAGCGATCCGCTGGTGCGTTCGATTCTGGTCGAGGTCGGCAGCGTTATCACGGCGTCTGTTGTGGCCGGCCTAGCCGCATTCTTTTTTTGTACGTGGCGCGAGTGGCCGGCGCCGCTCACTGCGTTCGTGATCACGTTATCGAGCTGGGGCGGCAAGCGCGTGCTCGACCAGGCGCTCGATGCATGGGTACGAAAAATCCAAGGAGAAAAAGCATGACTGAAATAACCAGTCGTCTCGCGGCACTCGCGGCGGCCGTTGCCGCGATTGCGTTGGCGGCCCTCAGTGCGTGGTTGTACATCGAGCTGCGTGCGCTGCGATCGGAGCACGTCGATACGGTTCGACAGTTAGCCACGAAAACGGAGGACAACGGCGTGCTGAAGTCGCAGCTCGCGACGTCACAGTCGGACCTGGCCGCGATGACGGACGCGGCCGGCAAATCCTCTGCATCGGTCGTGCTCTTCGTGGCACAGGCCAGTGCGGCGCAGGCGGCTGCAAGCGAGGCTAGAGCCAAGGCCGTGCAGCAATCGGCCAGCTATCAGAAACAGATCGACGCGCTCACCGACCGTATCGATTCCCACACCAATCCACCGGAGACCTGCGATGCGGCACTCGATCGTTTGCGCGGCACTTTGTAACGTACTGCTTCTCATTCCTGGCTGCGGATCCGCGCCAGTCGAGCAGCCGATCTCGGCGATCACACACACGCGGGTTGTTGAGACACGCGTGGCCGTGCCGGTTCCGTGCGTCGAGTCGGTTCCGGCGTCACCGGTGTTTTTGTCGGACTCGGATTTGCTGGCTGCGCCAAACGGATCCGCAGTCGATCGGATCTGGCGAGATCACCTGCAGCGCAAGGAATGGGAGGGGGTCTTGACGGCGCAGTTGATCGCGTGCGCGAAGAGCGGCGTCGCAAAATAAAAAGGCGTGCTGGGCGGCCTACAGGCGTGGGTCGTCCGCTGTTAATGGACGTGCTCTCCAGGGACCAATGACAACGTCACAGGCGGGCGCGGAGTGGGCCGTTCGTCTAGCTTCGCGATCGCCCAATCGATCGCGAAATTGTGGGCCGCATTGCTTGACGCAAAATATCCGAGCGGCCCAGATGATCGTTGCTCGCTGCCCTCACGTTCGATGATGGCGACGGCCTCATACCCGTGCTTCGTCTCCACGACAAAGGGCTTAATCACCGCGCCCCGATGAAAGAGTTGCATAATTTCGTCTCCTCCGCATTTCTGGCCGGTTTGATAAAGATAGACGAAATGGATCGAGGATGAGCAAGAATTTCGTTTCTTCAACGAAGGTCTAGTCCATCGAGTCGTTTTGCCGGCCGGCATTTCTAAGCAAAGTAACTTTTCCGCGCTTCGCGGCGCGAGAGAAGACAGGGCGACGGCGGGTTTGTTCGCGCATTCCCGTCGTCGCCTTTCCACTGTTCTAGCCAGTGAATTAGCCAAGGCCCTGCCACCCACCGGTGGGCGGGCCGAATTCTAGCGTATTTCCAGATAAGGCAATCACGTATGGCAAATCCCATCATTCCGTGGATCGGCGGCAAGCGCCGGCTTGCGGACCATCTCATTCCGCGCTTTCCGAAACATGAGTGTTACGTCGAGGTGTTCGCGGGCGGCGCTGCGCTCTATTTCCTGCGTCCGCCAGCAGCGGTGGAGGTAATCAACGACATCAATGGCGATCTCATTAATTTGTACCGCGTTGTGCAGCACCATTTAGAGGAGTTCGTGCGTCAGTTTAAGTGGGCGTTGACCAGTCGGCAGGTGTTCAAGTGGTTGCAGGACACGCCACCGGAAACGCTCACCGATATCCAACGGGCTGCACGGTTTTACTACCTCCAGCAGAACTGTTTCGGCGCCAAAATCGAGAGCCAGACGTTCGGGACGGCGACGACGACACCGCCGGGCCTCAATCTACTGCGGCTCGAGGAAACGTTGTCGGGTGCTCATCTACGACTTGCGGCGACGTTCATCGAGCGGCTCGACTGGAAGGCGTGTATTGACCGGTACGACTGGCCTCATACGCTGTTCTATCTTGACCCGCCGTATTGGGATACCGAAGGGTACAGCGTGCCGTTCGAGTATGCAGAATACGTCGCGATGGCAGCTCGTCTCAGGACGCTGAAGGGCCGGGCGATCGTCAGTCTTAACGACCATCCGGACATCAGGCGCGCGTTCGATGGTTTTCACATCGAGACAGTGGATATCAAGTACACGGTCGGCGGTGGCGGGCGCGAGGCAGCTCGAAAGGAGGTGATCATTTTTAGCTGGAATGATGCAGCCGAACCGGTAGGGCTTTTCTAATATACCGGAATCGAGGGAGTCCGCTTTGGCGGGCTCCAAACGCGCTTGCGAGCGAGCCTTGCTATACGCGAGTTGCAAGGCGAACAGCGCGGTCCCGGAAATTAGCTGAAAAAGCTCCCGCGACGCGAGAGGTGCATTTGGCGAGAGGCGAAGCCGCTGCAAAGGACGACGAATACTACCGATCCTTATTTTTGTTTCATAGACTTCTGACTGAAACACATAATTTCGTTGCGCGGCCTCATGTGTGCGACGATAGTTGCTGATGGATCATCGATGTACTTCCTGCTGAACTGCAAAGCACATTCATTACGCGCCTGCACCGCGCGGCCGGCTGCATCGAGATACTCGTTCGGATGGCTCTCGTGGAATGCGGGCGGCATTTTAGACAAGACTTACAATGAGCGCACTATGGCAGTCGGCGTTGCATCGACGCTGGCCTGTGTGAGGCTCAAACAATTAAGTGGGCTGGGAGAGGATGAAGGACAGGGCAACCGTTCTGTGTGTTCGAGACGATCGCATTTTGCTGGTTGCGAGGGAAAGGTCCAGATGGGCGCTGCCCGGCGGAAGAATCCGTCGGGGTGAAGCACCCCATGAAGGCGCCCTACGTGAACTGGAAGAGGAAACTACGCTCGCCGCTAATCAGCTAATGTATCTTTTCCAGTTTAGCGGCTTCAACACGTTGCACCACGTCTTCTTCGCTGACGTAGAACCTCACGCGAGCGCACAACCGAGCAACGAAATCGCAAAGTGCAGGTGGTTCGCTCCCGTCAAAATAGCGACGCTTTCCTCCAGCGTGCCAACTCGTGGAATTGTGGAGCTTTTCTTCCGGCACATCAGCGTTCTGGAACCTGACAACATGTGGCGGCCATAGCGGCACGCGACCGGACGGCCAAATGAATCGCATTTATCGGTATCACGGATTCGACATTGCAGTGGCCGTTGAGACCGACTTTGGCTGGAAGGTCGGGGGCCGTGTGCCGGCCAGCGTTGGATACGTCGCAGTCGTGAAAATCAGCAAGGTCGGTGCCGCTGGCACGGTCTTATCCCCACTGCGTCTTGGCGAATCGCAAGGCAAACCATTTACCAGCGAAACCGACGCGCTCATGGGCGGCTATACCGCTGGGCGGCGTATGGTGGATGACTTGTTCACTTCATAGCATGCTGCGCTACAGCAGATTGTGACAGCGCAATTCGCTGGAAAGCGCCTCGTGACCGGTGAACAAGTGTCCGTGAAGACCCGCTTCACGCGCTCCGGCTACATTAATCTCAAGGTCGTCAACGAAAAGTACTTCGGCCGCTGAGACGTCTAGTGCGTCGAGGCAACGATGATATGTTTCAGCCGCAGGCTTCGCGGCTTTAAATGAGGCAGACGCGAAGACGTTAGCGCGGAACACGTTGGCAACAGCCGGGCAGAGATACCCAATATTGTCTGCGACCATCCGGGGGTTATTCGTCAGCACAGCAACTCGGTAGCGCTCGGCGACTGCAGTAGCCAGTGCCAGTACTGCGAGATTAGGCGTCATGGCCGCCCGGCGAGCGAGCAACCAATCGTATTTCGATATAGGGCAGTTGAGCAAACACTCTGTCTCGTTCAGGTATTCGGCATCGTCAAGGAGACCTGCGTCTGCCTGCGCTTCCAGTCCCGAGTCCCAGATGGCATGACGGACTTCATCGAATGTTCGGCTAGACAACGCAGCCAGATGACGGACGCGTGCGGACCGGTCGTAATGACACAAGACGTCGTCCATGTCGAATAGAACCAGGGATATGGGTGTCGTCATAAGATGGTGGCCGCGAAGTGGTCGAATGCCGCTATTTTGACCGTGCGCCGCTGGAAGGCACAGGCACAGTTTGAACGTGAGAAATCAGGCCAGCTTCGCGAGTTGCTAAGATCGACCGGTCTCCGACAATCGCAGCCGGCCGGGGCGACGTTGATCAATCGCTTCTTTGCATTTTGTCGGCTTCGCGCAGTTGCGCCAGTGCTCTGACAAAACCACCGGCCCTAACCCTGGTTACCTCAGCATCAAAACGACTTAGAGCGCGTTGCAACTCTATCCAGTCCGACTCGCTGTCGACAGTGTTGGGGCCAGCCTCTGTCCTCACTTCTCGTGCAAGCCTTTGGGCAAAACCCGCATCCAACGTTCCTCGCGCTACGAGATCGGTCAAATAGGCGGCCAATTCAGTTAAGCCTTCAACGCTCGCGCGCGGCCCGTGTCCCACTCCTTCCGTCTTCCTGTTCATAGCATTCACGACAAAAGCACGCGGTTAGATGGCAGGTTTAACAACACAACGATCCGCCTGGTTGCTTGCGGCTTAACCAGGTCGAGGCAGTCTTTATTGCTTTTAAAGGCACCGGCTACAAGGAGGGGAACGGGCCAACCTTCCCGTGCCGGGGTCGACTAGGACACTGTTTCAGCGATGCGAAATGAATAGCACAAGTGGCATAGTGATTGCCGCCAGCGCAGTCTGAACGGTAATGATTCCCGCCGACAACCGATGATCCCCGCCTAACAGCTTCGCCATAATGTACGCCGACGGGGTGCATGGCAGCGAGTTGAACAACACGATTGTCGTCAACGCAGGGCCATGAATTCCGAGACTCACGCCTATCCAGAGAGTAAGTAGTGGGACGAGCAATAGCTTGATAAACGATGACTGCAGAACAGGCCCCCGTGCTGCCTTTGCCGCTTTCATATCAAGGCCAGCACCTACGGCGAGGAGACCTAACGGCAGTGATGCCGCTCCAAGGATAGACAGAATGTTCGAAGGGGTACTCGGCAGTGAAAGGCCGCTCACATTAAAGAGCGCGCCAAGCAACACCGCCATGATCACGGGGTTCTTCAGCAACGCGCTAACGATTTGCCGGCCGGTTGGGGCGCCGCCACTGCCATAGTGCATCAGGATGATGATCGATGCCACATTGAGCAAGGGAATTGCGACCGCAATGCTGATCGACGTCAACGTCAGACCAACACTTCCATACATCGCCGCAGCAGCGGCGACGCCCACGTAGGTATTGGGTCGCAGTGCGCCTTGAATCACTGAGGAAAAAACTGCTCCCGATTGCTGGCTCCAGATGCGCCAAGCGTACAGCACCAGTGCGCCGGTTCCGACCGCTCCGAGAATCGCAATGGCTATGGGGCGAATCGGAAACTGCGTCAAGTTTGCTTTCGCTACCTGGCTGAACATCAACGCCGGGAACATATAGTAGTAGTTGAGCGTTTCGCATGGTAGCCAAAACTCATCGGCCAGCATTCGGCGCTGGCGGAGGACAAAGCCCATAAGAATGAGGGCAAAGATCGGGATGAGCGCTGTAAAGACGCTTTGCATGGCGCTCTCCGTTAAATGAACGTCTTAGCCAACACCACCGCACCATAGGCACCGATAAACGCGGTCATAGCGCGCTCATACAAAGGCGCACCGGTGCGTTTGAATAGCAGGTTGCCGACAGAGAAGTACACAATGACCGCAATCGGTGCGATTGCGAGGCCTTCCCAACTCAATGCGGATCTTCGCAAAACGGTGAGCGTGCACAGTTGGATCGCGCCAAACAGCAAGTAGTAGCGCGCGATGGCCAAACGCACCTGGTCCTTTTCGCTATAGCCACTCACCGCGTAGACGGCGAGCAAAGCGCCGCCCATGTTGGTTAGACCGTGGACGATTCCCATCACGGCGACGTACGCGCGACCTTGGCGCTGCACGAACCCTTGCAACCGCGTCTGCAGGCGTCGGGAGTACCGGATCACCGCGGCGCTCAGCATCGTGAGGCCAATAAGAATATCGGCCCGTGCCTTAAGATTTGCGTACATCAGTATCGCGAGCGACGCCACGACGACAAGCGCGCAGATCTTCATATTGACCCTTTCTTGGGCCGGCAATGGCAGATTGCGTCCTGACCACACCTGAATCGAGGAGATCGCCATCGACGAAGGAAGCAAGAGGCCGAGCACCGTCGTAAAGTCGAATCCGAGCAGCAGCAGCGTAGGAGTGCCAAACACGAGGATGCCCATTCCAAAAATGGATTGAACCACGGCCAGCAAGGCAATGATTACCGAAAGCACATAGACGTCGTGCATGCTATGCAGCCTCCAGGCTCTCAGCAAGTGGCCAGGCCTGTTGCTCTGCAAGTTGGCCCACCCGCACGGTCTGGAGGAAACTCAGTGATGCGTCAGCGTCGTTAGTGGTCGCTAGGACCACAAGGACAACATCGCTCTGTGTGATGTGACCAGACGTCCACAATGCTTCGAGTGCGATAGTGCCCGCGCTGTCGGCAGTTATGCTCACATGCGGCAAATGGACGCCAACCGTGCCGGGCAATAGGTTCCAAGAGCGCACAAGAGCGGTGTCGTTGCCAACAGCGATGATTGGCTGCTGAATCTGTGCCATAGAGACGAGCCGTGCGGCATAGCCAGTTCGCGACAGCACCACGATCTTCGAGATGGGAAGGGTGCGGGCCAATGCTTGCGTTGCGGCCCTCAGGTCGTTATGACTGGCGGCTGTGTTCGCGAGTGCCGGAGCTGACGCGTGCCTGTGGGCTTCGGCCAAGGTAACGATGCTGCGCAGACGCGCAACGGCTTCTACAGGAAATTTGCCAACGGCCGTCTCCCCGGAAAGCATCACTGCGGACGCACCGTCGATAACCGAATTCGTCACGTCACTGATCTCTGCCTTGGTCGGCAATGGACTTTCGATCATGCTGTGAAGCAGTTCCGTCGCGACGATTACAGGTTTTCCATATTGTTGGGCAGCAGAGATGATCTTTTTTTGATAGATCGATACATGGTCGATGCTGGTTTCAACCGAAAGATCACCACGATCGATCATGATGATGTCCGTTGCCTTAGCAATCTCATCAAGATGATCGAGTCCCCCCTGGTTTTCAACTTTGGCAACGATTTGAGGCGTGGTAGCCTCGATGAGGCTACGAATCGCTTCTACGTGCCGGGAAGACTCGACAAAACTAATGCCAACAAAATCGACTCCGGTGCTCTTGGCGAACGTGATCATTTCCCGATCGCGTGGCGTTACCAATTCTTGCCCCAGGTCGATTTCCGGAACGTTAATCCCCTTCCGGCTTTTGAGCGTTCCTGCCGTCTCGGCGACAACTTGTACATCCCTTCCACTAACTTTCTCGACTAGGAACGACAGCGTGCCATCGTCCGCATAGATGCGTACGCCTACGCGGAGCTTCGAATGAAACAGATCATAGTTAACGGGTACTTTCTCGCTGCCGTCGTGAGACAAGTCGGTCGTGAGAATCACACGATCGCCAACGTTAAATGAGGGTTCCTCGCGCAGTTGAATCGTTCGGATTTTGCGTCCGGGTATATCTAAAAGGATCGGTAGTTCGGGAAGCGTTTCCCGGATAAGGGCAATGGTGGCCTTGTGCCAGTCCAGACTGCTATGTGACCCGTTTAACCGCGCGACAGTCATGCCAGCACGGTGTAAGGCCAAAAGGGTTGAAGGGTTGTCAGATGCCGGCCCGATCGTTGCCACAATAGTTGTTTTAGCCATTTTTCTTCTGTCGATAGTTTTGTCCTAAGTAAATATGACAGTAATGTGTCATAACAGTTAATAATAAAAACTTGGCTGTTAAGACTAAAAGAAGATAAAGCGTGAAATCCGAAGCGGAAACGTGAAAAAGGGCGTTACGGCACCGCCTTCATAAGGCCTTCAACGTCTGTAGTTAGGCGGGGTCGATCGATAGTCTCCGACCAGCGTACGCCGGTTAAGGAGGTTAATTCGAGTGGTCAACTACTGCCCGGTCAATCGCGCCATCCTCGCTTCGCGTCGCTCGTATGATCCTCTTTGCGCTCCCCAGCCGGCAGGTTGTCCGACAGATTCTCCGACCCGTCGCGAGGTGATTTCTTTCTTCTCAGCAACGACTTTGCGATTCGATCCGCGGTGTCTCGAAGAGGGGTCCGCATGTACCAAGGCCACCATGCAAGGTGGTAGAACATCAGGCACGCTCCCCGGTACCCTCGGAGCCACTCCCGGCGGATTCCGTCTGTCGGGAAGCTTTCAAGTGTGCGGTACCCAAGCGATATGACGCCAATCGTCATCCAGGCGACAGCGATCAGCAGGGTTGGAAGCGACAAGGCGCAGGCCGCAACGAACAGGGCAAGCGGCAAACAGATATCAAGTGCCGAACGCGGTTTCATTCCCTGTCCCCCGTCAAAAGCGAGCTGACTTTTAGCTTACTCCACTGTGCAAAAAGGAAGGGACCAGATCGATCAACGCCCTTGTGCCAGCCAGGTGCCTCCACAGCGCGTCACTGATGACTCAACGGACAGCAACAAAGCGCACGCCACATGAACAAGCGACAGAGTTTCCTCCAGCCGCTCCGGCAGAACGGACGCCCGCGCATGGTCCATAAACTATGTCTCATGACCGGTCGCTTGGGGTCGCGAACAGTCTCTCGAAGGCAGCGAGCGGCGTCGGCTACGATATGTGGAGCGGTTAATATGGGTGGTCAATCGCGATAAGTAATTGAATTAACAGGAGCGGCGTCGGCTACGATATGTGGAGCGGTTAATATGGGTGGTCAATCGCGATAAGTAATTGAATTAACAGGAATGGTGACGGCCTGCAAAGTCGCTTTGGACCGTTGGTCCATCGGCTGACATGAACGCGAACGCGATCGGCCGCGGCAAGCAGAGTCCGGCCAGGAAGGGACGTTCGCCCGTGTGACGAGAGTCGTTGACAATTACTAGTGGAGGATCGGGTTACTCGGCAGCACTCCATTCGCGGAACCGATCGAATAATCGGAACCCAACATAGTCCGGTTCTCGCTTGTATAGCCAACGGTAGTAGCAATCCCAGTAGCTAATCATTCGATCGCGCGTCCTTTGGAAAAATAGCGAATTCTCCCGGAAGAACGCTCCATAGGTGTGTTGATCCATGGACGACAAGTGCGCTTCGACAGCATCGAGAATTTCAATGACATACTCGCCGCAGAGTTGCATAACGAATGGTGCAACCCAAGGTTCAGATGACGCTACCAGCCGTTCGATCTGGCGCTGGCGCACATGCCCATCATGGTGTCTCGTTAACAAGCACGCATATACGATGGCTTGAGTTTCATTCAAACATGCGAACAGAGTTTCGTCGGGATCATCGTAAATCCGATATGGGATATTGAGCGATTCACCTCGAACAACGACCTGCAATCCACGATCGGTCGCGTTGCTACCTCCCATCAAATCCGCGACGACACTCACATCGGAGCGCAGCGCCTCCGGAAAAGCCGTTATCAACGAACTGAATAGGGCCGCGTTCACGGCTGGTTGAGTGAGAGTCGTACGTCGTCGCGGGCAGTACGAGATGCTGCCATTGTGGCATAGGAGCATCAGGCATCTTCAACGCACCTCCCCAATGTCCGCTTCCACTAACCGTGACCGTCCCTTGCGGGTCGCGAACGGTCTTTCGAAGGCAACGAGAGGCGTCGGCTACGATATGTGGAGCGGTCAATATGGATGGTTAATCGCGGTAAGTAATTGAATTAAAGGGAATGACGACGGCCTGCAAAGCCGTTTAGGCCGGTTCGACTCCGGCTCGCGCCTTCAGAGATTCAAAGAAAAAGCCCTGACTTGTCAGGGCTTTTTCTTTGTCTGCACCATTTCCATATATGGAAATATGCCGCCTAAAGTGGCAAAAAAAGCTCTCTCTCTCTTGTATTACTCCAGCTAGCATGGCAGATGCCACTGAGACAGGAATGCGCGCTGCGAGGCGCCCAAGTACCGGAGTGGCACCGACCAGGATTGTCATTGCACCCGCGACGGCGAAGGCGCCGATGGCCACCGAATAAGATGTCACGGAGACGCCGGCAGCCAACAGTGCTGCACCCGGCGTTGACCAGCCCAATATTATGGGCGCTCGTAGCACGCAGCTTAGCGCTGCACCTACTACACCAATTCCCACGCAGAGGCTCGTGATTGCTGAGCCAATCTGCATTGCAGCTCCCCCCACCACCACATGCGCTTGAACGACCAGCGCGATCGTGCTGCCAAAACCCACCGCCGCAGCGAGGAATGCAGAGGAATAGGCCGAGAATGGCGGGAGCGCGATCAGGGACGTCTTACTCGGCGAACTCATCGTGCACACACTCGCCGGATAGTGCACGAAATAAAGTGCCGTATCGAATATTTAACGATGCGATTACAAGACATCGCTACCGTCCTGCCGCGGTTAATTCAATTGCTTTCATCGCTTTGCGATCGGCCGAGATGGTGACAGGGGTGTCGACGATTCGCGAAGACTGTCCAATACGAACGAAAAGCTCCGAGATTCTGGAGCGAAGTTCTTTTGGTGATCTGGCTATGCGCCCCTTAAGGTAGGTTTCGATTGCCGAGTTTTCGTGTCTTTGCGGCTCTGCGAACTGAAGAGCAAGGACGGGAATCCCGGCGAATGCAGCCTCAATCAAGACTGAAGCCGATAGGCCTATTACTGCATCGACCGATCCCAAAATTTCCGCGGCGGACATATTCTCGACCAGCCGCAGTCGGATGCCCCCCGATTGTTGTTCCATCGCGGAGATCCAGTTTCGCCATGGCCACATCAGCTCCCTCGGGTGCGGCTTTACGAGAAGCGTTAACGGCATATGTCCGTCTAGGTCCGCGAGCACTTTTTCGATTGCAACCAATCCTACGGTCGCCTCGTTATCCAGCAGGGGTGCGGAAAAAAAACAATCGTCGGTGGCTGCGCAAGGTTTCGACGAGTCCGGGTCAACGTTACCTCTTGCGTCGTCCTTTGCAGGTGCGGGTGTCCGATTACGTGAACCGCCGTAGGTGGCACCCCGCATTTCCTTGTCAATACATTTGCCGTCCACTGATCGACTACGCCAACCCGGTACGGCATGGCGCGTGTACTAAGTTTTTGGGGAAAGCGATCCGATATCTTCGCCCAACCGTCAATCATCGCCAAAGTCCGAATATCGAGCTTCTGCGCGACCGCCCAAATGGCATGTTCAACCTTGGTTCGAATACTGGTGCCAGTGACCACTATATCCGGGCGGAACCGCGCAATAACGCTTCTGACAGCAACCATTGACATAGTCGAAGTAACCGTTACAGGATGGAATCCTTTTTCTCGCCAAAGTGATTGCGACGGCCCGCTTGCAATGAAGAAAAGCGCATTTCCCCTCTGTCGAGCGCGCTCAGCAATCGGAACTATGAGATTCCCGCCGCCGATATCGTTTGCAAAAAACAAAATGCGCACAAATTTCCTTTCTTCGAATGACGATTGGCTGAAAACTAGACTGTCGAATTTGCCGTTTAGCAAAATTAGCGGTTGTTTTCTCTTTTAACTAAGCAAACTGCGATAGACTGACCACTCGAAGAAAATCCAAGATATTCTGAGAATGCCTTGTGTTCAAGATGCTGCCATCCGGGGTAGTTAAAATATTCATCAAAAACTAAGACCGATCCTCCGGCTAGAGATTTTATGATACATGCGTTTCAGCAAAAACTTTCCCCGCATAGCCTGAGAAAGAAAAATTCAATTGCAAGCGAATAATCGATAGATCTAACTCATAAAATTGCGTTACAGATTATTTAATTCCATTACCCGGCGACCGAAAAAATAAGCATTGCATATAAGCTATAAGCATTGAAACAATGGTCCATGTTTAGTGGGAAACAAGTTGGTCGATGTGTTCCAGATAACCGTTAGACGTAGAATCTACCGTCTAGCGGTTATCGGAACACATTTAATTGCTTCCTGGGTGCACTCGTGAAATTCGGGCGGTTTCAACTGCGGAACCGGAGGATCTTGTCGCGTGATGTAGCGATCTGGTCTCCGTCGACAATGCGAGAAGCCCGAAAAGCGTCAACGTGGACCTGACCTGAATTTCCGGCCAGCGATGGAGTTGCTCCTCGAGATCGGCATCGAATCGGCTATGCGGATGCGTGAAATGTACGCGCTCGATATCGCCTAGGTAGAGGTCGGTCGGCGTACCGTATTTCTTGACAAGACGAAAAATGGCAGCAGGCGACAAGTGCCATTGCCCGTGCTTTCGGCGCATTGCCCGAAATACACCAAAGCAAATCCATTCGCTTACGCTCGCTCAATAGTTTGGTTTCATCGCGCACGTCCAATTAGAAGCGGCGCTTGCGGCACCGCCATCGTTAATCCATGTCGGCGGGCATGTCTTTCCCCTTGCGCGTGCATCAAGCTTTTTCTTCAGATTTTGTAGGGCACGCGCACGCCGGGTTCATCCGCAGGAAAGTCCTTCGTGTTACGCGAAACCAGCAACAGCGAATTCACCTGGGCTGACGCCCATACAATCGCATCGGGCAGGCGAATCCGCTTTTGCTTGCGAATTTCAACCGCACGATTCGCAATGGCAGTGTCCAGTGCGATCACGTCGAATGATCCAAGCCATGCCCGAATGACCGCCTCGTCCTCTGCCGTTGTCCCGACGAGTACTTCCATCCAAGTAATCGTGCTGATCGCTTTGTACTCGTACCGTGCAAGTTCCTTTTTTGCTGCGCTGACACCACCGAGATAGTCGATCAGAACGTTGGTGTCGAAGAGAGCCTTTACCATTCCGAGCGCAGTTCCTGCTGGTACTCAAGGCCATCGACGTTTTTGCTCTTCCATAGCCCAAAAACGTCGGCTCCAAGCATCGGCTTGTGCTGCGAGATATACGCCTCGATCGCATCACGGATGACCGCGGCGCGAGGGCGCTGCTCGACCTCCACCAACACGGCCAACTCTTCAACCTGCGAGTCGGGCAGATCAATCAGGATTCGACTCATTACCGCCTCCATTACATGATATACATATCGTATATCACCGATCATCGCTCTGCAAGAAAAATTGCGATTCGCCACGGTTTATCGGCCGCTACCGCCCAGCGCTTTAGGCGTTGCTGGACTCTGGCAGGAAGGCGTCAGAACCCAGTCCCAGTGCAGCACGCGCGCGGGTTGGGGTCCCGGTCGATATACGGCATGACATGATCCAGCTCGGCATGCCCGAGCAGTGTCTAAATGGCATGATTGCCAGTTTGCGATCCAGCTAGCGGGCTATATTGGCACACCATCGTGCACTGAAGAACCTCCACCCGATCCAACCATGACTGAACCATCTCCCGAATTCGACTGGTGCTGGAAGCCCTTCGACGCCCTCAGCGCGCTCGACGTCTACGCCATGCTCGCCGCGCGCAATGAAGTGTTCGTGGTGGAGCAGAACTGTGTGTACGGCGATGTCGACGGACAGGACACCGACGCGTGGCATCTGCTTGTCTATCGCCGTTCAGCCGATGCACAACCGGCGCTCGCGGGTTATCTGCGAGTGCTCCTGCCGAATCCGGCTGACGGCGAAGAAGGCATCGATATCCGCATCGGTCGCGTGTTGACAACAGCCAATTTCCGCGGGATCGGATTGGGCCAGGCGATGCTCGAACGCACGCTGGGTTTCATCCATGAACAATGGCCCGGCCAGTCGATACGCCTGCACGCTCAAGCTCGATTGCAGCGCTTCTACGCCAGCTTCGGTTTCGAGCCCATTTCCGATGTCCACGTGGAGGACGACATTCCGCACATCTGGATGCGCCGCACGTAAAAGCGCAGCGCTACACCGTTTCTAGACGACTTCAGGAAGCCGACGATTCGATCACGCGGCGCACGTCGTGCGTAATCGTATCGATGGAATCGCTTTCGGTGGCGAGCAGGCGCGCGTGGCCGTGGCTATCGAAGATATAAACCGCGGAACTGTGCGTGACGTCGTATGCGCCGGATGGATCGCGTTTCTCCATCTGGTAAGCCACGCGATACCGCTTCGCAATGCCTTCAATCGCCCCGTCCGTGCCCGTCAGGCCGACGGCGTGCTGTGCGTCGAACGCACGCACGTAGTCATGCAGCACGGCTAGCGTGTCGCGCGCGGGATCGACGGTAATGAACGCAATGCGCGTGTTTTTCGCGTCGGGCCCGAGTCGCTGCAAAACTTGCATCAGCCGCGCCATGGTCTCCGGGCACACATCCGGGCAATGCGTGTAGCCGAAATAAACCAGCGTTGTCTGGCCCGCGAACGACTGACCGGTGACGGATTTGCCGGTATCGTCGGTGAGCTTGAAGTCCAGGTCGGGCAGATGGCCGCTGACATCGGTCAGCTTCCAGGGCGTGGTGTCAGGGTGTGAGCACGCGGCCAGGCCGGCGCTAAGGAGCCATGCGGTGAGCAGCGCGGCAAACCAGCTCTTGCGTTGAAAACTGGACCAGGAAGACATTTTGCAACTCGGATGAGGGTAGGGTGCATCAAGGCGGATGGCTATCTAACAAACAGCACGTCTACGAAGCCATCCGAGTGCCGACTCTATCTCAGAATAGAAGCTTACGCCGGGCGTACACGGGCGCTGGCGCACGGCCGAGGCGTTATGCCGCAGGGCCGCCAGATAAGGCTGAAAGGCTATCGAGGCGGGTCTGAAATCTGCGTGGTGCAGGAAATCGGGCGCAGGCTTTCCCTATAAGCCCTCAATGTGCCCTCAACGCCGCTTTCCCAGACGGGGTGACAAAGCGCGGTAACATGCGCACACTTTTCCGGTCCTTCTCCGGCTGAAAGGCAGATATAGATGCAAAACCTCCCAGACAATTTTCCGCTTGCCACAACCGCTTTTTTCTTCGACTTCGACGGCACGCTCGTCGAACTTGCGCCCACGCCCGACGGCGTGCTCGTGCAACCGGTCGTGCCGGCCATCCTGAGCGCGTTGCGTCGCGCGACCAATGGCGCGGTGGCGATCGTGTCGGGACGCGGGATTGACAGCATCGATTCGTTCCTGTCGATGCCCGACCTGCCCGTGGCGGGTTTGCACGGCGCCGAGCGGCGCGATTCGAACGCGGATGTCCAGCGTGTGGGTTTCAACGACGAGCGTCTGCTGCGCATGGAGCACGTGCTCGAAGGCGTGATGAAGGCCCATCCCGGCATGCTGCTCGAGATCAAGGGCGCGGCGCTCGCGCTGCATTACCGCAATGCGCCGGAACGCGGCGCGGCGGCGCGCGAGGCGACCGAGAAACTCGTCGCCCAATACGCCGATGCCTACGTGCTGCAGCCCGGCAAGATGGTCTACGAGATCAAGCCGAAGGACGTCGATAAAGGCCGCGCGGTGCTCGCTTTCCTCGATGAACCGCCATTCGCGGGCCGCAGGCCGGTGTTTATCGGCGACGATTTGACAGATGAAAAGGGCTTCGCGGTTGTGAACGAGCGCAACGGGGTCTCGATCAAGGTCGGCGCCGGCGATACGCTGGCGCATGTGCGCGTCGAATCGGTGGGTGAGTTGCTCGGATGGCTGCAGCGTATTGCAGGAATTGAAGGTTTTACAGGGATACGTTCGTGAGCCGGTTAATCATTGTTTCGAACCGGGTTGCGCCGATCTCCGAAGGCGGCCCGGCGGCGGGCGGTCTGGCGGTGGGCGTCTACGACGCGCTCAAGGAAACCGGCGGCATGTGGTTCGGCTGGAGCGGCGACGTGGTGGCGGAGCCGCCGGAGAGCATCACGCTGGAGGAACGCGGCCGCGTGACGTTCGCGACCATCGGCCTCGCGCAACGCGACTACGACCAGTATTACCGCGGGTTTTCTAACGCCACGTTGTGGCCTGCGTTCCACTATCGGCCGGATCTGATCCAGTTCGACCGCGACGAATTCGACGGTTATTGCCGCGTGAATCGCTGGCTCGCGAAACAACTGGCGCCGCTGCTGAAAGCCGATGACGTCATCTGGGTCCACGACTATCACCTGATCCCGTTTGCCCAGGCATTGCGCGATGAAGGCGTGACGAACCGCATTGGCTTTTTCCTGCACATTCCGTTTCCGGCGGCCCAGGTTCTGCTGAGCGTGCCGCGTCATCGCGTGCTGGCCGAAGCGCTGTGCTCGTTCGATCTGCTCGGTTTCCAGACCGCGCCCGATCTGCGCGCGTTTTGCGATTACATCGAGACGGAGGCGAATGGCTCGGTCGTGCGTACCGCGGGCAAGCCGAATGTGGTGAGCGCCTTCGGCAAGACGCTGCGAGCGGGGGCTTATCCGATCGGGGTTTATCCGGACGAGATCGCGTCTCTCGCCAAAGACGGTGAAAGCGGGCGCGAAGTGCAAACGGTCAAGACAACGCTGCGCGATCGCAAGCTGATTATGAGCGTCGACCGGCTGGATTATTCGAAGGGTCTGGTCGAACGCTTCCGCGCGTTCGAAAAGCTGCTGGAACATCAGCCGGCGCAGCGAAACAACGTCTCATTTGTGCAGATCGCGCCGCCTACACGCGCCGATATGGATACGTATCGCGACATCCGGCTGCAACTCGAAGCGGAATCCGGGCGCATCAACGGGCGCTACGCGGAGCTCGACTGGACGCCGATCCGCTATATCCACCGGCAATATGAACGGCCGGTACTCGCCGCGCTGTTTCACGCGTCGCATGTGGGGTTTGTTACGCCGTTGCGCGACGGCATGAATCTGGTCGCGAAGGAATACGTCGCGGCGCAAGATCCCGACGATCCCGGTGTGCTGGTTTTATCGCAATTCGCCGGCGCGGCGCAGGAACTGAACGGTGCGCTGATCGTGAATCCGCTCGATATCGCCGGCATGGCGGACGCGCTGGCCGCGGCGCTCGCGATGCCGCTGAACGAGCGTCAGGCCCGTCACGCGGACATGTTTGCGCGACTTCGCGAAAACAACGTGTCCGTCTGGCGCGACAACTTCATGCGCGATCTGCAGGCGTAAAAAAGCCGCTTAGGTCTGACGAACCTGAAGCGGCTTTTTTCCAGCTTGAGTCGCGCAGATGAAGCAAAGTTACGTGGATTCAGCTTTCGCGGCGATTTGTTGCGAGGGCATGGTCGTGGGCGGCAACTTGCCGTGTTGCTTCGACAGCAGTTCGCGATATAACCCCGGCCGGTCGCGCAACTGCTGCGGCGAACCGTCATCGATCACCTTGCCTGCGCTCATCACGATGATCCGGTCGAAGCCCTGCAGCGTCGACAACCGGTGCGCAATCGCGATCACCGTACGGCCGACCATCAGCCGGTCGAGCGCCTGCTGGATGGCTTCTTCCGACGCGCTGTCCAGCGCCGACGTGGCTTCGTCGAGCAGCAGGATCGGCGCGTTTTTCAGGATCGCGCGCGCGATGGCAATCCGCTGACGCTGCCCGCCCGACAACTTCACGCCGCGGTCGCCAACGATCGTGTCGAACCCTTCCGGCATCGCTTCAATGAAGTCCGTGCAGCGCGCCTCGCGGGCGGCGGCGAGCACTTCTTCGCGCGATGCATCCGGCCGGCCGTACGCAATGTTCTCGTACACGGTCCGGTGGAACAGCGAAATGTCCTGCGGCACGAGCGCAATCGACATCCGCAGACTGTCTTGCGTGATCAGCGAGATATCCTGTCCATCGACCTTGATCGCGCCACCCTGCGGCTCGTAGAAGCGCTGCAGCAGCGCGAGCACGGTGGATTTCCCCGCGCCCGACTTGCCGATCAGCCCAACACGCTGGCCTGGTTCGATGTGCAAGTGGAATTTATCGAGGATCGGCCGGCGGCGCGGATACGCGAACGTGACTTCTTCGAAGTCCACGCGACCGCCTTGCGGCACCAGCTCGGTCGCGTCCGAGCGATCCGGCATGCCGTGCGGCTCGAGCAGGGTCTGCACGGCCTCCGCCAGACGCGCGACGTGCTGCGTGACATCCACGAGCGCGACGGCAAGGTCGCGCGTGCCGTGGAGAATCGTGAAACCCAGCGAGCTGACCAGCACGATATCGCCGGAAGTCGCCTGTCCCTTCGACCACAGCCACAACGCCCAGCCGAGCAGCCCAGCCGACAGAATCGCGGTCACGACTGCGTGGAACAGCCGCAGTTTCTCGAGATACAGCAGGCTCTGCTGACGCGCGACCATTTCGGCCTTGACCGTCGAGCCGAAGCGCTTCTGCTCGCGAAAGGTCATACCGAATGCGCGCACGAGCGCCATGTTGCCGATCACGTCGACCAGTTCGCCGTCAACCGAAGCCGCCTTCGATGCAAACGTATGGTGCCGCGCCGAGCCGCGGCCGGCGAGCCGGTACAGCACGAACGCGAGGATGGCGGAGGCCAGCATCAGGCCCGCGGCCATCAGCGGATTGACCGCGGTGATCATCACGATCGCGCCGATCACCGCGATGCACGGCGGCAACACGTTCCACGCCGTGGTGTTCTCGGCGGTATAGATCGCATTCGATGTCGCCGTGATCCGGCTCGCGAGCATGCCGGGCTGTTTCTCGGAGAAGTAGGTGGGCGAATGGCCGCTGAGATAGGAAAACAAGTCGCGCCGCAAATCGCCCGTTACCGCGACGAACGTGTGTGCGCCGACCCAGCCGCCGACTCGCCACAGCATGTTGTCGGCAGCGATCAGGCCGACCAGGATCATGAAGGCGGACCAGAGCGGACCGGGGTGGCCGCGGCCTTGGCCGAGCACGTCGATCAGATGCTTGATGGCGTACTGCGAGGCGAGCGCGCAACCAACGGCAGCCAGCACGCTGGCCAGCACGATGGAGTGAGCGACCGGATGACGGCGGATGTAACGAAACAAGAACGCAAGCGGGCGATGCGCATAGCTCGCTAGCTTCGCGTTGTGCACGTTACGCTGAGAGACGGTGAGTTGTTCCAATGGTCGTTTTCGGTCGAGTAGAGCGGTTGAGCGCGATGCTTTGCCCTGGCCGCATGCGCGGCGCGTCTGGCCCGAGCGAGGCGATGGCGTGCAGCACCGATTGTTGAATTGTAGCGAGTGTAGCGAGCCAAATCGCCTCGCATAATGCTTTCCGTGGTGCAGATCCATCAGCCGGCGCTGAAATTCAGCAAAAGTGCGTCGTCTGAAAGGGCCAATCAGTGCCCTCTGGAGACGCGTCTTGCACCTTGTTCGATCCGCACGCGGTTCACCCGGTGCTGTTCGCGGTACCTCGACGTGAACCGGAAATTACGCCCTGTGCAGGGTAAGAGCACGTCGCGGTCCCGCTGCCGACAAAGCGGCGTTGGTGGCGATTCCGGCTGCCGGACGGGACACTGCAGCGTAGCCGGATCCGGATGGCATCGCAGCGTTTTCGCCTTTACAGCACGGCTGCGACCCGTCCGCTCAATGTAGAACAGCCTTGATAAACAAGGGCTTGCAAAGTGTATCGACGATGTAACAAGATAAATAAGTTGAAATGTAAGCTTGGAAACCGTGTAAAAACCGCGATACTTCACGCGGGTTTCCCCTTAGGCTTTTTGACAGGTTCTTGTAGGTTCCGGTCAACGGGTCGGTAGGTTGTGCGTTTATGGCTGGGTGCGCTGTTTTTACGAGATGGAATCGATCTTGCTCCGCCTGATCACACTCTGAAGCAGACGCCCAACACCCGCAGTAGCAAGTAGTACCCAAGCAAACAGCGAAGCATCGCGATTTTTTTCTCGTGCTATCGGCCATTGCGCTGGAGACACCAGCATCGTGCCGAGCCCGGGTAGGGCGATTCGCTTGATTAACGACCGATGCCAAGCGCATCAATTTTGCCTGACATTATTAGGAGTTTCCGACATGCGAATCGCTCAAATCGCGCCTCTTCACGAAGCCGTTCCTCCCAAGTTCTACGGCGGCACGGAGCGCGTGGTGTCCTATCTGACCGAAGCGCTGGTTGAGGCCGGTCACGACGTCACGTTGTTCGCGAGCGGTGATTCGCAAACGTCGGCGAAGCTTGAAGCCTTCTGGCCGCAAGCGTTGCGCCTCGACCCGACCATCCGTGACACGATGGCGCCCCACATGCTGTTGCTGGAAGAAGTGCGCCGCCGCGCCGATGAATTCGACGTGCTGCACTTTCACATCGACTATTACCCGTTCTCGCTGTTCTCGCGCCAGCCGGTGCCGTTCCTGACGACCATGCACGGCCGTCTCGACCTGCCGGAACTGCAGCCGATCTTCAGCACCTTCAACGAAGCGCCGGTCGTGTCGATTTCCGACAACCAGCGCCAGCCGTTGCCGCAAGCCAACTGGCTCGCGACCGTTTATCACGGCCTGCCGGAAAACCTGCTCAAGCCGATCCCGAACGTCGAACCGGGTTACCTCGCGTTCCTCGGCCGGATTTCGCCGGAAAAGCGTGTCGACCGGGCGATCCGTATTGCCGGCGCAGCGGGCATGAAGATCAAGATCGCGGCGAAGATCGACAACGCGGATCGCGCCTATTACGAAGAGCAGATCAAGCCGTTGTTCGCGCTGCCGCACGTTGAGTACATCGGCGAGATCAACGAGCAGCAGAAGACCGAATTCCTCGGCAACGCGCACGCGCTGCTGTTCCCGATTGACTGGCCGGAGCCGTTCGGCCTGGTGATGATCGAAGCCATGGCTTGCGGTACGCCTGTGATCGCGTTCAATCGCGGATCGGTGCCGGAAGTGATCGAAAACGGCGTGTCGGGTTTTGTCGTGGAAGACGAACTGAGCGCGATCGCCGCGGTGAAGCGCCTCGACACGCTGCCGCGCGCCAAGGTGCGCCAGGCGTTCGAAACGCGTTTTTCGTCGAAGGTCATGGCCGCGCGTTATGTCCAGACGTACGAAGAACTGCTGCGCGCGAAGCGCCGCACCGTGCTTCGCGAAGTCAACGCCGGCTGATCTTGATGGTCGACGACGCTCGCGAGAGCGTCGCCTGAAGTCGAGCTTGCTGAACTAGCAGAACAACGCCCCGTGCGCCGTCAGGCGCACGGGGCGTTGTTGTTTTGACACACTGCGGGGCCAAGCTTGCGACGTTATCGTCGGGTTGAGCATGCGGGGCCGATGCCGTTTTCGACATTCTCCCTATAATGTGCGGGCCTCGTGAGATGCAGTGCAGCATCGGAGCGAAGTTGAAGAGGGGTGTGGGAAGTCTCTTGAAAATCGCATCGCGCGACGGGAGGAACTTACCGCGCGAACAAGGACAGTTGTGAACAGGAGCGAAGTTTTGGCGAGAACGAAGCAGAGTAGCGCGAGCCCGGCACCGGGTGCGGGCACCGTATTCGCGCTGCGGGCGATCGGACTCGTGCTGGCCGCGCGCTGGATGTTCTCGATGTCGCAGATGGGCTACCTCTCTTCAATCCGGGCGATGACTTCATCGCCGTGGGCTTGTGTCACGCTCGTACTCTTGTTCCTGCTGCTGTTTCTTCCCGGCGCCCGCGCCCGCGCCGAACGGCCGCTGCATCCGTTGCCGCAATGGCTGCGACAAGCCTTGCGGCTGCTTGCGCTGCTGAGTTTCGTGTTCGCGGTGTGGTCGGTCGGGTTCTTCACCTGGACCGCCGGCTGGAAAAACGCCATGCACGCGCTCGCCGAAACCAATGGCTGGCTGCTCGTCGCGCCCGCGCTGTATGGCGTGGTGCTGTGGATCTGCCGGCCGCGTGCGTTGTGGCGCACGAATATCGCGGCGCGCCGGTTTGCTATCGGCCGCTATGCCATTTCCATCGATCCCGCCACGCGCACCGCCGTCGTCTGGGCCGAAAGCCGCAAGCTCGGTCAGTACGATGCGCGGGAGTTATCGGTGAAATGGCCTGATGGGGTAGGTGAATCCGCCGGGTCCGATGGCTCGGATGGTTTGCAAAGCGCTGCCGCTGTCGTGCCGAAGAAGCGCGGCCTATCCGTATTCGGGTTTGGCGCGCGCCCCAAGATGGAACTGCTGTGGGATTCTCCCGCTGCCGCCGGACATAATCGCAAAATCGTGTTCCGGGCCGCGCTGACTAGCGAAGGCGACCGCAAGACGGCGCGGGCACTCGACGCGTCGCTGCGTCAGAGTTAAAACACCGGCGCTTGAGGTGAGGCGTCGCTTTGTCGCGTCTGGTTTCAAGGCGCTGTAATCTCCGGTATTCGGTGCCCGGACGTCGAATTGGCACAGGTGACGTGTCGATAGGACTGACGGTAGTCAGTCGCGCCCGATTCGGGCAACTCAGTTGGTATCGTCGAACTTTCTTTGCACAAAGGAGGGCGCATGCTTGCTCGATGGTGTCTCGCAGCCATTCATTTGCTGGCGTTCGGATTTGCGTTTGCATCGGTATTCGGCCGGGCGCGGGCGTTGCGCCAACTCGATCCGGCGAGTTCCCTGAGCGCCAATTCCGCACGCCTCAAACACGTTTTTCGCGCCGATGCCATGTGGGGACTCGCCGCGCTGGTCCTGCTCGTGACCGGGGTGATGCGCGCATTCGGCGGGTTCGAAAAGGGCGGCGCTTATTATCTGCACGAACCGCTGTTTCACTTGAAGATGACGGCGCTTGTCGTGATCCTGCTGATCGAAATCGCACCGATGATGGCCCTGATCCGATGGCGCGCCGCGCTCGGACGTGGCGGAGCGATCGATCTTGGAAAAGCGCGCAGATATGCAGCGATGAGCGACGCTGAGGCAGGCTTGGTGATCGTGATGGTGATCGCCGCGACGGGAATGGCGCGGGGGATCTGGGCGGGATAGCTTGCGTATTTGCGGTTTTGGCTTGACCGGTCTTCCGACCACTAAGAGGCGTACGCCATGACACAACGCATTCTTTTGATGAGCAGTTCGCGCAAGGACCAGCTCGGGTATCTCGACCATGCCGGCGAGCAGATTCACGCGTTGCTGAAACATGAGCCGCGCAAGGTGCTGTTCGTGCCGTTCGCGGCCGTCACGTTCAGCTTCGATAGCTACGAAGACCTCGTCAAGCCGGTATTCGATCGCCTCGGTTATCCGCTCGAATCGATCCATCGCAGAGATAACCCGCTTGCGGCGATAGAACAGGCGGACGCGATAGCAATCGGAGGCGGCAACACGTTCGCCCTGCTCAAGCGACTGTACGACGCCGGTATTGTCGATGCGATTCGCGCCAAGGTGATAGCGGGTACGCCTTACCTTGGGTGGAGTGCTGGTAGCAATGTAGCGTGCCCGACGATCCGTACCACTAATGACATGCCCGTCGTCCAGCCGCCGACGCTGCGCGCGCTTGGACTGGTTCCGTTCCAGGTGAATCCGCACTTCATCGGCGGTAAACCGGTCGGCCATAACGGTGAAAGCCGCGAGGAGCGGCTTGCGGAGTTTCTCGCGATCAACGCACCGGAACAGGTCTTTGCATTGCCTGAGGGGTCGGCTTTGTATTCGGACGGTACGCACGGCACGGTGCTCGGCGAGCGTCATGCCTTGCACTTTCTCGGCGACGGGCGGCTGGAGACCTTGTGTGAAAACGAGACTTTCGCGCTCTCCCGCATTACAGGTCCAGCCGATATGAGCGGTTGGCCTGAGTTCGCGCGCTGACCGCCCAAGTTCCGCCTCCCACGTGATCAGTCTTGAGGCATTCGCCGCGCGGAAGGCGGCGCTCGCGTTTTCAAAGACGGCCCTGCATCACGACGCCTAATCGCTGGCGGCCAGCATTGGCTTGCTGCGTGCATGATTGAAGTCGGCCTTTGCTGAAACAAGGACTTTTTTTCAAAAGGTTGCAATCACCCGCCACGGCCAGCCCGGGCAGCAGGATCTGCTCGGCGTACGCAGCCCGGAGCCACAAACCGGGACATTGGCGGAAATAGCTCCATCAGAATCAGTTTTTTCAGCGCGGCCCACGTGAGGCGCGCCGTATCCGGAAGAGGCAGGCAACGTGCGTCAGAAGGGCAGTGCGAGAAGCACCTTTTATGTCAACTCCGTCCGTGCCAAGACGTTGCAAAAAAAGCGGAATGTTCGAACTTCCGCTTCTTGTCGGGTTGACCTAACTATAACTAGCACTAGCCTTGTTTTTTGTTTTTAAACCCGTTTGGACACTTTAACCTCTCGAACATGCGTTTTGCAGCACCTTGGATTTCAGGCTCAAGCTCATCCAGCATCTCTGGGCGATCATCCTTTGCCGCCTCAAAGGCCAGCAACAGTGGACGGGCATGCTTGTCATAGCCTAGATCGCGCATCGCGTTCAACACTTCTGTGGCTTGTCGGCTATCAGCAAGCATTAGGACTAAAAAGTCTTCAATGAATTGCTTGCTAACCAGAGCGGCAGCGATGTCAATTGAATCAACAGGCAAGCGGACATGGGCGCCACGAACGGTGCCCATATCGCCGGACTTAAGCAAATTCTTGATCTCGTTGACGCAACGTCGTGTTTGAAGGTTCACGCGAAACCCTCGAAAATACGAGGAAAATTCCACATCAAGCTCCGCTCCTCGCGCATACGCGATTGACGCTTCGTCCTCACGATTCTGCTTTTCCATGAGCCCGCCCAAATTGACCCATGGCACCGCATTTTCGGGATCGAGTTCAATTGCCTTGCGGTAAGCTGCCTCGGCTTCCTCGAGGCGCTTCACCTTGTTGGCCAGCAACCTGCCTAGATTGAGCCAAGGCCGGGCATTGGCCGGATCGAGTTCAATTGCCTTGCGGTAGGCCGCTTCGGCTTCCTCGAAGCGCTTCAGCTCGTCGGCCAGCAGGTTGCCCAGATTGGCCCAGGGCCACGCGTAGGTCGGATCGAGTTCAATTGCCTTGCGGTAAGCTGCTTCGGCTTCCTCGAAGCGCTTCACCTTATTGGCCAGCAACCTGCCCAGGTTGGCCCAGGGCCGGGCGTAGGCCGGATCGAGTTCAATCGCCTTGCGGTAGGCCGCTTCGGCTTCCTCGAAGCGCTTCAGCTCGTTGGCCAGCAGGTTGCCCAGATTGGCCCAGGGCAACCCGTAGGTCGGATCGAGTTCAATTGCCTTGCGGTAAGCTGCCTCGGCTTCCTCGAAGCGCTTCAGCTTACTGGCCAGCAGGGCGCCCAGGTTGTTCCAGGACCACGCGTAGGCCGGATCGAGTTCAATCGCCTTGCGGTAAGCTGCCTCGGCTTCCTCGAAGCGCTTCAGCCTGTTGGCCAGCAGGTTGCCCAGGTTGTTCCAGGGCCACGCGTAGGTCGGATCGAGTTCAATTGCCTTGCGGTAAGCTGCCTCGGCTTCCTCGAAGCGCTTCACCTTATTGGCCAGCAACCTGCCTAGGTTGGCCCAGGGCCGGGCATTGGCCGGATCGAGTTCAATCGCCTTGCGGTAGGCCGCTTCGGCTTCCTCGAAGCGCTTCAGCTCGTCGGCCAGCAGGCTGCCCAGATTGGCCCAGGGCAACCCGTAGGTCGGATCGAGTTCAATTGCCTTGCGGTAAGCTGCCTCGGCTTCCTCGAAGCGCTTCAGCTTACTGGCCAGCAGGGCGCCCAGGTTGTTCCAGGTCCACGCGTAGGCCGGATCGAGTTCAATCGCCTTGCGGTAGGCCGCTTCGGCTTCCCCGAAGCGCTTCACCTTATTGGCCAGCAACCTGCCTAGATTGAGCCAGGGCCGGGCATTGGCCGGATCGAGTTCAATTGCCTTGCGGTAGGCCGCTTCGGCTTCCTCGAAGCGCTTCAGCTCGTCGGCCAGCAGGTTGCCCAGATTGGCCCAGGGCCACGCGTAGGTCGGATCGAGTTCAATTGCCTTGCGGTAAGCTGCCTCGGCTTCCTCGAAGCGCTTCAGCGTGCTGGCCAGCAGGATGCCCAGACCGTTCCAAGGGCAACCATCCGTCGGATCAAGCTCGATAGCTTTTCGCAAGGATGCCTCGGCCTCTTTCAGATTTCCATTAAATCTTTCAAAAGCACCCTGTTCATACCATGTTCGCGAGGACGTACCGATGGAAATGGCATGATCCAGAACTTGCTTTGCTCGGGACCACCGATTGGAGCGGCGCATGGCCCCTGCCACATTGGCCCATTCGGTGGAATTTGCGTTCCCCGCATACTTCAGTCCCCAGTTCAGCCAATCTTTGGCAGCGTCATCGCTGGAAAATTTGACCAAAGACCACGCACCGACCAAACGCCATACCATCGCACGGAAAGCAGCTTTATCTTTTACTGTGACGCACGTAGCCTCGGCTTCACGCGGAGTTAGGCTCGGCAGTGACAGCTTGCCTCGTGCCCGTTGTCTGAACAACAGAGCCATATCAGCCTCGTGCAGTCCATAGCGTTGCAAACGCCGACGCTCCCCATCGAGAAGCAAGCAGAGGCGGGCGGCTTCTTCCGGCGCCGTGTCCGATGCGCAAAGCGCTTTCACACTGGCCTGTTTTTGATTGAGGTGCAGTTCTATGGAGCCGAGTATGGCCTCCTGATACTCGTTGGTTAGACCAGCTCCATCGCACCGCCGCAGTTGATCACGCATGTGTACAACTGCTTCCAGATCTTCGGGTATGTCGCCGGACGAGAGGTAGTCGTCGACGTTCCCATCCTGAGCCTCGACGTGTTGAAACAGGAGGTCCGTGCCGTGAGCCTCAAGCTCTTGCCGCAACGGAGCTGCATATTGTGTGTCGGCGACGGCAAAGGCAAATTGCGCGTCGGCCAAGGCACTCGTGTCGCTGTTGTCTTGCAGGGTGGCCTGTAGCTCATCGAGATCAAACATGGCTTCGAGGAACTCGGCGAGGCCGATTACATTTTGGCGGATGCGGCGGGTACCGCGCAATTGCAGCCAGAGACGGAACAGCTGTTCGGCGATACGGTATTGAGTTCGGCCATGGGCCGCAGATTTCTCCACCAGACCTTCACGCTCAAGAATGTCCAGTTGTGCAGATATAGTGCCAGTGGGTAGCCCCGCGTGAGCGCCAATTTCAGCGGCGGTATGACCGAATCGCAAGCCGCCTTCTCCTGGGCGACGCACAGCCAATGCGTGCATCACCACTTGGGCCTGTTCTGACAGATCCTCGAAACGAGCCTTATAGTAGGGCGTGGTGATGTCCATCAAACGCTCGAAATCCTCGATGGCGCGACCATTGGGACCTTGTCGCAGCAGTTCAAAAATGAGGCCAAGCGCCCGTAGATTGCCACCGGTTAATTCAAACAGCGCTTCAATGCGGCTGGGACGAGCCTGCAGCCGTTGCTTTACATTGGGGACGCCGTGGACGTCTGCCAAGCGTTCCAGCACTCGACGCACTTGGTCGAGATCGATCTTGCCTAGACGCTTAGGTAAAAAGAAGTCGTAGAATGCTTTGTCGTAGTCTGTAAACGGCTCAGAAAGCCTCACTGAACCGCCTATGACAATAGGCGAAACGGTGGTAGACAGAGCTTCGCGCATTGCCCAGTAGGCTGGTGAGTGCGGGTTCTTCAGCTTGCGACCAGTCTTGTCGATACGCTGAAAAACCATGTCCAGGTTGTCCACTAGAAGGACTGGGCGCCGCTTTAAATACTCGCAAGTATCGAGCAGCAGCTTCAGACCTGCGTCGGACTGAGAGTCCGTATCAATCCTGGCATTTTTGGTCTTATCGATCGCGGTAATCAGGCGATCTGACTCGTCGACCAGCTCCAGTTGATCGAGTTCATCAGACAATGATTCACATGCAGCCCACCAGAAATCGGCGAGGCTTTTGACTTGGTATAACTCTTCTGGGAAAGACAGAGCGATTAGGTGGTCCTGAAGATCCGTATCACGACGAATAGCGACAGCTAGGCGCTTGAGCAACGTGGTCTTGCCAGAGCCACGCACGCCAACCAAAAGATAGTGCTGAACGCTGCCAATTAGCGGCATGCGGGCCAGCTCATCCCGCAGAAAAGAAAAGTCACTCTGACGTGCGACGAAATTCGCAAGAAGGTCGTCGTCGCTCAGCCAGTCCGGGTTGTAGTGGTGATGGGCAAATAAAGGCTTCACGGCTCATTCCTCCGCGCCCACCACCGTCTCAGGGGTTCAAGTTGAAAACGATAACGCTTGATGCCGGTGGTTTCATCCGACCTCCAGTAGGCGTCCCTCTGCAGGATGTCGCGTAGAGAAACGAAAGTGTTCCGTACGTCATCTAGCGAGGCGTTAGGCATCCGCTCGGTCAAGTGCGCCAAAAGGGCTTCCGGTCGCGCCCCAGCAGGATCTCGGCAAGCCATGGCTAGCAAGGCTCGCGCATGGTTGGCGTCATCTTTGGGCAACTGTTGGTAGAGGCGCGTCTCCCAGTGGTGAAATTCATTATCCATGCCAGGTCGCATCAGTTTATCTATGGCCTGCACTACTAAGCTGGCATGGCTTGCCTCGGGATGTGCTGAAATGAGACCGCGCAAATGGGAAAACACAGTTTGCAAATAGTAGGGCTGCGGCCATTGCACCGCTGCGACAATTTCTTTGACGTCCTTCTCGGCAAGCTTGATCTGGTAGCTGCTGGACAGACTAGAAAGCAGGGCGACGGCCACATCATCCTCAAATGCTTCCAGAGTTTGATGGCTCAAGCTGTTGATGGTGTCAGCCATCTTGTGCTGCTGAACCAGCGTGTCGAGACCTACGGATCCCGATACCAGCCAGCGGAATTGTTTTGAATCGGGCAGGGCGCGTACGTCGTTACGAAACCAGTTGAGGAAGTGGCGTACGCGGTCCACACCGGTTATGGGGTCGCTGTTAATGATGTGGAATAGGAATATTGGCAGCTCGTCAACATATATGAGCCAAGGCTCTTCCGCCTTTGCGAGCAGGCTCAGCACTTCACATGCGACAGCCGTCCACTCTTCAGCCGTGCCGCTACCCAGTTCCACGCCAAGCGACCCGGCGCCAGGTACCGGGATCTTGACTGACTTGATGCGTCCACTGATTGCCGCAATCGCGCCTGCGATAGCCGCCTTGGTCTTTGCCGGGAATGATGCTAGGTGCGGCCTGAGCGCCGTATCCAGCTTGTCGAGAAATCCCCGCTCATCGAGGCACGAAGCAACGTTGATTTCGACTGCGCGCCACCCTTCCTCACGGACCTTGGCCATAACCGCTCGAGCAATGGAAGTTTTTCCGATGCGACGGGGGCCTAGCAGTAGGACATCGTCGTTGCGGAGGATTTCCCGTAGGTGCGCCACATCCGCGTCGCGACCAAAGAAGTTCTCACCTTCCACGGGTGAGCCGGCAATGTTGTCCATGGTAAAGCCCTTGGTAGCTATTGTCACAAAGAAATCTTAGCACAATAAAAACTTAGTGCAATAAATTCTTAGCAATAAGATTTTATTGCGTCAACACTCCCGCTCTCATCTTTACCCACAAGCCGGCTAGCACGGCCAAACCCAAAGTTTATATATATGATAATGTCCTTTATCACATATATCAGGAGCCGCCATGCCGACCCCGGACACCCTGCGTTTGACTCTGGTGCGCGCACCCGACGATGAGGCGTCCTTCAGTCCCGGATACCAGCGCGAGCTGCGGCAGTTCTATAGCCTCGCCCGTGCCGAGGGTGGCAAGATTGACGCGGTCACTTTCACGGCGGCCCACGCGGACGGGGGTGACGGCTTCGTTGGCGAATTCATGGTCCCGTGCACGCCCGTCGCCGGGTCCACGCTCACCGCGGCGACCGGCGCCTGGCTGCAAGGTCGAGCCGGGCGCACGTTGCGCCTGACAATGGGCGACGTTGAAGTTGAGGCGAGCAGTGCGGGTGAACTGTACGGGCTTTTAAATCTGACGGTGGCGGTCACGGAACGGCACGAAAAGCCCGCGACCGACCATGTCTGAGACCGCGCTCGCGGTTCGATCATCCCCTCCGCTGCCGGCGCTGGTGATCGATGCCGGTGAGCGGGCGAGCGGCCGCTTTCTTGAGTTTTTCGCATCGACCATTCGCAACCCGAACACGCGGCGAGCGTATGCGCACGCGGTGGGCGAATTCCTGACCTGGTGCGCGCAGGCCGGCGTGGTCTCGATCACGGCCGTGCAACCGCTGCATGTGGCCGCCTGGATCGAGTTGCAGACGCAGACGTTGTCGGCGCCGACGGTCAAGCAGCACTTGGCCGCAATCCGGCACCTCTTTGACTGGCTGGTGACCGGCCAGGTCGTGCCGCACAATCCGGCTGCCACGGTGCGGGGGCCGAGTCACACCGCGCGCCAAGGTAAGACGCCGGTGCTGGACCCTGTAGAAGCGCGGCAGCTGCTCGACAGCATCGACATCACGACGCCAATCGGGTTGCGAGACCGCGCGTTGATCGGGTTGATGGTGTTTTCGTTCGCGCGAATCGGCGCGGCCGTCACGATGCGGGTGGAAGACGTGTACGTGCAAAACCGGCGGCTATGGGTACGACTGCACGAAAGAGGTCGCAAGCGTCATGAAATGCCGTGTCACCACACGCTTGATGCGTATCTGCACGCGTACCTCGACGGCACCGGGATTGGCGGCGATCCTAAAGGGCCACTGTTTCGCACGATCCAGCGTGGCACCGGGCAGTTGAGTGACACGCCGCTGCCGCAGGCGAACGCCTATGCGATGGTGCGGCGTCGCGCGATCGCCGCTGGCATAGCCACGAAGATCGGCAACCATACGTTTCGCGCGACCGGTATCACCGCCTATCTGAAAAACGGCGGCACGCTAGAGAATGCCGCGGCAATGGCGAACCACGCGTCGACACGCACGACGCAGCTTTATGATCGGCGCCGAGATGACATCAGCCTCGACGAGGTCGAGCGCATCCGTGTGTAGCGGATGCGACTCCTTATGTGAGCTGCCGGCGCATCCTGGTCACAACGCTTTCTTCTCACGTGAGGTGGCCGTCGTGACTTTGCTTGTCAGCGCCGCAACCTTGTACTCGGCCAGCGATTGCGTGCGCAGTTTGCGGATGCGTAGGATTTCTCCGGCACCGCCTTTTTTGTGCGGCGAGACTTCCTCGGCATAACGCTTCAGGAGATCGCCGAAGGTGTTGAGCTCGTCCTCGATTCGGTCGACGAAGAAGCCGCGATCCATCTCGCATTCAATGCCCCGAGCCCCAAGCCTCGGCTTCGGCTCGGGTGTCGAAACTGCGATTCTGCTGGGGGGTGAGCCTGCCGCCTGATGTATGCGCGCCAGTCGTTGCCGCGTTTCCAGATGTCCGCCATTCGATGCTCCAGACGACATTGGTTGCTTTTGTGTCTGGGGCTATTTTCGACTGCGCCGCTGTTACGCCAAATGGCGTTGTGCGAGTTAGGCTCTGCTGCCAGAAAAGAAAAAGGCCCTCAAGCAATTGCCTGAGAGCCTTTTTCAACGCGATGCAAACTCAACCGCGAAATCCTGGTGGGTGGTACAGGGATTGAACCTGCGACCCCTGCCGTGTGAAGGGTCCGCTTCGCGCAGGACTGGCACAAGTATAGCGCAAGACAGACGCAATGTCGTACTGTCGCGGACTGAGGTGGTTGATCCTTTGCAGATAAGGCATTCAAGGGCTTTCATGTCGGAAAATCGAGCCTAGCTACCCATTTGCCGAGTGGTTAAAAACTTATACGTTCCCGGGGACATTTCAATCGATCAAGGCAGAGAGCCCAGCTAAACGCCTTCTGTAGGACCCGCTCCAATTGCTACACCCCGAGTGGAAGGCGAGCCGCAAGGAGCGCTGTAGGAGGTGCGGGTATTTCACGAGACGTTTCGTGTCAACGACGGTGTCGAAAATTGGGGATTCCGCCCCACACCACATGCGATTTTCTATCACATCAACTTCGGATATCGCTTCACCAGTGAGGACACGGAGATTTCGGGCAACATGAGTCTCGCGCTCAATGCGGACAACAAAAGGCTTCGAGATGACTTCAAGGACAGCTACGAAGCAGTGCCGGTGAAGACCAGGCCTTCCCATCGCTAGTATCAACGTAAGTGACCCGGCGCTGCTTGGAGGTACCCGAACGCGGACCTCGGTTCTTCGCAGCGAACTGCCTACGTTTGGCATCTGGCGAGCTTTTCAATCTGGCGTTTACGCCTTGGGACTGGAACTGGCCGGACCATTTAGTCAGGCTGACAGCCGGAGAAGTCCGGAAATACGAGATCAACATATCGCAATGCCCGGCTATCGAAAACGCTTAGGAGGTCGTTGTCTGCCGAACAATCCCGAGAGAACGATGGCGACTCGAACATTTTCAGCCGCGCGATCTCGCATCGTCAAAGGTGCCAGCTGCCTGCGCAAGCGCATCGGCAATCGCATCCACCTGGTCCATCTTGAAGCTGGTCGCGACCCGGATGTGTGGTCGCGGTGCTACCTGAAACCTCGAGCCCGGCTGAACAGCGATTCCGCGCGCAGCGAGCGTGACAAGCGCGAACTGCTGGTCGGCTACCGGAAGCCAGATGCAAAGTGTGTCTCGCCCAGAGACGGTCACGCCGCGCTCTCCCAGTGCGTTCGCCAGCGTTTCTCGCCATTTCGCGAAGCCTGTCTACAAATTCTGCGTGAACGCGGCGCAGACCTGGTTCGTTGCCGGTTATGCCTTGCAGATACGTGATGTGATTCATGACCGATTGCAGGGCGATCATCAGATCGCCAAGGCCGCCTTCGGCTATGCGGGCAAGCATGAACCGAAGGCCATCCGCGCTGACGATGGTCTTGAATGTCCTGCCCCGACGCATGGCGAGAAAGCAGCCGATGTATCCACTCGCGGTGCGTTCGGCAATGTCATACCGAGTCGCAAGATTTTTCTGCATATCGGTCAGCCTTGCGCTTCCCTGGAGTACCTGCTGCGCCGCTTCATGCGCTGCGGCAAACACTTCTGGTGCGACTCTGACCCGTACCATTTCTCCGATGCCTTTTTCTTGTCGATCGCCCCAATCATAGACTGCTGTTCGGCGGGGCGGTATGCCCGTAGGCGTAACGTACTCGAGGAATTCGGTTGTCGTGCCGTACTCGATCCTGCCCGTCGCATCGTAGTCAGGCTGGTGTAGGGCGAGAAGTCCGATAAAATGATGTGGCGGTCGGAAAATCTCCCGGCCAGCAAAGAATGGCCGGCTCTCCTAGCGCAGCCACTGCGCAGTCGACCAGACGGTATCGCTGACGATACGAACATGACCACCTCGCGGAGAGCGAGGCTTCAGGCGGCCTCTTCATTCTTGTTAGCGATTGAGCGGGGAGTGAGCGGGAGGAAAATCGCCGTGCCTGGGCGTGGAGAAACTGCATGAGCGACAAACCGGCGTCCCTGACGCCTTCGCCGGAAGGCTATGCCGACTGGTTGGCAGAGCTGAAAACCCGCATCCACGCTGCGCGGCAGCGTGCGTCGCTGGCAGTCAACCGCGAGCTGGTGCTGCTGTATTGGGGGCTTGGCCGTGACATTCTGCAGCGGCAGGCTGAGCAGGGGTGGGGGGCGAAGGTCATTGACCGGTTAGCGGATGACCTGCGTCGTGCCTTCCCGGACATGAAAGGGCTGTCGCCGCGCAACCTCAAATATATGCGTGCTTTTGCCGAGGCCTGGCCGGACGCTGAATTTGTGCAAGCGGTGCTTGCACAATTGCCCTGGTACCACCAACTAGCCCTGCTGGATAAACTGCCCGGCGCCGAGACCCGGCGCTGGTACGCGGCCAAGGCCATCGAGCATGGCTGGTCGCGCAACGTGCTCGTGATGCAGATCGAAAGCCGCCTGCTGGAGCGCAGCGGCCAGGCCGTCACCAACTTTCCGGCCACGCTGCCTGCGCCGCAGTCCGATCTGGCGCGCGAATCCTTGAAAGATCCGTACCGTTTCGATTTTCTCGGCTTGGGCGAGGAGGCGTTGGAGCGCGATATCGAACACGCGCTGGTCCGGCATGTTACGGAATTCCTGCTGGAGCTGGGCGCGGGATTTGCCTTCGTGGGTCGTCAGGTGTTGTTGAATGTGGGCGGCGATGAGTTCTTCATCGACCTGCTGTTCTATCACGTGAAGTTGCGATGCTACGTGGTGATTGAGCTGAAGGCCGGAGAATTCAAGCCAGAACACCTGGGGCAACTGGGTTTTTATCTGACCGCTGTGGACAGGCAGGTCAAGGGCGAGCATGACAACCGCAGCATCGGTCTGCTGTTGTGCAAGGGCAAGAACAAGCTGGTGGCCGAATACGCACTGAGCGACAAGAGTCAGCCAATGGGTATTGCCGAATTCAAGTTGCTACAGGATTTGCCCGTCGAGTTGCAGGCCAGTCTGCCGAGTATCGAACAGATCGAGCGTGAGCTGGGTGGCCTGGGTGATGAAGAGGCGTGAGGGGGATGCCTGTCCCCGGATTGAGTTGCGTTTTGCCACGGCCTCATTCTTTAAATTGATGAGCCATAATTTCGTGTGACGTCCATTTGAACACAGGCATATGACTACTCCTGTATCTTCTCCTATCGTTCTTCTTGGTGAGGCTATCGCAGCCGCTCCATTTAAAATTGCACCGGAAAAGGAGGCGCAATTAAGGGATGATCCGATGCTCGTGGGATTTGGCCTGGCGATATCTGATGATGATGGATTTTCCATCCGGGTGAATATCGACACGAAGGAGGCGACGCTTCCTGTATTCTCGTTGGAATACCTCTGGTGCTTTTCACTCATGATTCTGATGCTCGTCGAAGAGTATCAGGCCGCTCAAAGAGGCCAGAAAAGCACTTTCGATTTTAAAGAATCACAATGTGTATCCCAGGCGGTCGATTTGTTGAATTGGGCGCATGGCCGAATGCTGCGTGGTGACCGATCTCCCTGGCCGGAGGATGCGCCAAGGCCGGAACAATCTCCTGCTAATGATAGCGTCGAGCTTATGGTTAGCGAAGTTTTCTTGTGCGCAATTGCCTGGATTATTCATCATGAAATTGCCCACATCCGTTTGCGACATGGAATAGAAACGGTTTATTCGACGCAAGAGGAGATTGACGCGGACGCTGCGGCGACAGACTGGATATTTTCCGGGGAGCAAAATAGCGACATGCGATTCAAGAGGCAACTTGGCATGGCGGTAGCCCTTCTCTCCATGCAGTTTCTGGAAGAGCCTCAAGGAAAAGATAGCAAGGTAAAGTCACATCCACCCTCGCTGGAGCGACTGGATCGATGCTTTGAGCAGGCGCAGGTGGCCCGGGATGGTTTCATCCGCGCTTTGACAACCGTAGCGCTTCAGTTTCAATTGGCGAATCAGAATCTTCAGAGTGTCCTGGACGGAAACTCCTGGGACGAGATCATGGGCGATGCCATGGTCGCGTTTGTGACTGCGGGCCGGGATTAGGGCACGCGCGTGAGTGTGAGCAAATCAAATACGATGCGCTCGAATCGATCCGTATCCGCAATCATGGGGCGGTGGGTGCCGGTCTGACGGATAACGTCGAGTCCTTTTAGATGTTGTCCGTGGCGGCGCTGAAAATGAATCCATGAATTCGCGCCGCCGTCATAACCCAGTTCAGGATGGGCGCGTGCGAAGTCTCGCCAGACCGCGCTGGCGGTTTTCCAGTTTGTGATCGTCGATTGCATGGTTGTTTTCTCCACGGGCTTCGGGCAGGTGGCCATTTCAATCTAGTCACGATAAATCGGTATGGCAAACAGGCGGAAAATCGTGCAAAGGAAGGTTATTGCGTAAAACTGGGCGATATGCGATCACGGGAGTGAACAGGGGATTTTCCGTGATATCCGATGAGACTCCGTGATCCATTTGCCTGAATGGACCAATTGCGCAAACAGGCCGGATTGGGGAAGAAAATTTTTTTGTAAATGGTTTGCAGTGGTGATGCAAATGGGTCTAGGTATGAACGGGAGCGCCCCCGGCAAAGACACCGGGGGGCTGTGTCACGTCAGGCGGACGAATGTCCGGCTGCGTGCCTCGTCCAGGACAGTTCAGTCGCTTCGCGCAGCGTTTTCGATTCAAGGTGGCCATAGCGGCGCTGCAGGATCAGCGAGCTATGGCCGAGGACCTGCGAGGCGATGGCAATCGTGACGCCCGAGCGGAGGAGCTCGGCGGCGCGGTGGTGTCGTAGATCATGTTGATGGAGATCGGGGCGTCCGATCGCCTGGGTGAGCTTTTCCCATGACACGCGGTAATTCACGGGCTGCCCGGGAACCTTACCCGCGAACAGCAGGGCTTCGGGGTCACGCTTTGGCCAGACACGACGCATCAGGACGGCGGATTCCTCGCTGAAAAATATTTGTCGCGGCTTGTCGGTCTTGGTCTCCATGACCGTGATCACGCGGGCATCCAGATCAACATCCTTCCAGCGTCGTTCACGGACCTCGCCACGTCGTCCGCCGCTTTCGAGCAGCAGGCGGACATAGACGGCAAACCGGCGGTCAGGGTACGCATATGCGCCCTTGAGGAGGGCGATGACTTCCTTCTCCGGGAGCTCGACGCGGCGGATGCCTTCCTCGAATCGCATCAGACCGAGGGTAGGGGAGGTGAACCCGACCGGCGCAAGATGGCGGCGGATCACCCACTTGTAGACGGTACCGATCTGGCTGGTGTCGCGATTGATGGTGGAGGGTTTGTATTGACCGGACTGAAGCAGCGCTTCGGCGGCGAGGGAAATATCGCGGGTGGTGAGTGACCATGCGGCTGACCGAAAGCCTCCGTCCACTCTCGTAGTCGGAGCTCGGCGCCATCGAATTGAACCGTGCAGTAGGCGTCGGCCAATTCCTTGAACGTCATGTCGGTGGCCTGGCGCTCACTGACGCGGGCCATGGCAGCCCGAAGGTCGATTCTGGGTTTCACGATGAAGGCTCCAATGCACTGTGCAAAGAAACCTGCCCGAAGCCGTGACCCAAACTCGGAGAGCCTTATACGGCAAGGCTCTCCGGACATACTGGTGGGTGGTACAGGGATTGAACCTGTGACCCCTGCCGTGTGAAGGCAGTGCTCTACCGCTGAGCTAACCACCCGAAGAGCTTTGGATTATGTCAGAGCTTGGCTGGTTCGTAAAGTGAATCTTTGAGCGCTTCAATAATTTGATTGCCTGGATCAGGACGCCGCCGGCACCTCGGCTGCGATCGCCGTCTCGACCCGCCACACGCTTGTTCCCTTGACCGCCTTGTCGAGATCGTCAAGGACGGCGAGATGCGCGCTCAGTTCTTCCTCCGATGCCACCAGCACCGGCAACTGCAAATCATCAAGCGCAATACGCGGTGCATGACCGGTACCGGCCACTGGCGTTTCGCCGAGCATGTCGATCACCAGGCTTTCCTGGCCGCGCGTCATCGCCAAATAGACTTCTGCAAGGAGCTCAGAGTCGAGCAGGGCGCCATGCAACGTCCGATGCGCATTGCTGACATCAAAGCGATCGCACAAGGCATCGAGTGAATTACGCTTGCCGGGGAACATCTGCTTCGCCTGCACGAGCGTGTCGATCACGCCGCCGCACACTTCCTTCACGCAAGGCATGCCGACCAGACCGAACTCGACGTCCATGAAACCGACGTCGAACGGCGCGTTGTGGATGATCAGCTCCGCGCCCGCGATGAAGTCGCGCAACTCCGCGGCGATATCGGCGAACTTGGGTTTGTCGCTGAGAAATTCCGTGGTCAGGCCGTGCACCGCGAGCGCGCCCGGATCGCTGTCGCGTCCCGGATTCACGTAGAAGTGCAGGTTATTGCCGGTGAGCCGTCGATTAATCAGCTCGACGCAGCCGATTTCGATAATGCGGTCGCCCGTGCGGGCGTTGAGGCCGGTGGTTTCGGTATCGAGTACGAGTTGGCGCATAGAAATAAGAAATTAGCCTTCGGCGAGTGAAGTCACGCCGCGATTCGCGAGCGCATCGGCGCGTTCGTTTTCCGGATGGCCCGAATGGCCTTTCACCCAGCGCCATTCGATCTGATGCTGACCAACAAGCGCATCGAGCCGCCTCCAGAGATCCGCGTTCTTGACCGGCGTTTTCGCCGCCGTCATCCAGTTCTTCTTCTTCCAGCCGTGAATCCATTCGCTGATGCCCTTCTGGACATATTGCGAATCGGTGTGAATGACCACGCGACACGGCCGCTTGAGTGCCTCGAGCGCCGAAATCACGCCCATGAGTTCCATGCGGTTGTTGGTCGTCGGCGTTTCGCCGCCGAACAATTCCTTTTCCTGGTCGCCAAAGCGTAGCAGCGCGCCCCAGCCACCAGGGCCGGGATTGCCTTTGCAGGCGCCGTCGGTATAGATGTCGATTACTTTGTCTGTAGTGTCTAAGGTCATCAATGCTCGTTGCGTGTATGCGGCGCGGCGACCGGGGCGAGGCCCGGCGCGAGGGCGGGTTTTTTCAGCTTGCGCGGCCCGATCAGGCGCATGCCGCGCACGCGCTTGATGGCCGTGATCATGTAGGCAGCACCGAAGATCGGCCACCAGCGGTCACCGGCTGCTTCCATGAACTGATAGCGCGCCAGCCACTGCTCGGTGAGAAGAGGCGGACGATAGCAGCCGAAGCGTCCGCGTTCAAGGTCGAATCCGAGCAGCTTGATCCAGTCCTTGATCCGCGTGAACGCGATCATTTCGTGTGCGGAAGGGACGAACGGCTTGCCAGCAACCTTGCCGAGCGATTGCCGCGCCCCCCAGAGACTCAGCGAATTAAAGCCGAGGATGATCAACTGCCCCTCGGGCATCAACACGCGTTCGGCCTCTCTAAGCAACCGATGCGGATCGCTCGTGAATTCCAGCGTATGCGGCATGACCAGCAGATCGACGCTCTGCGCCTCGAACGGCAAATCGAGCAGATCGCACCAAACGGCGCTGCGTCCCTCCGGCGCGTGCAGGCCACGGCTTGCCGATGGCAACGACGTCACGCCTGGGCGCGCGTCGGGCGAAACCGGCGGTGGTAGTGTAAACGGCGAGCTCGCCGCGCTCGCGGTATCGAGCACGAGCCCACGATACGGCATGCGGTTCTCACGCAACGCGTCAAGCCCGGGCAAGCCGAGCTGCAGCGCGTGATAGCCGAAGATATCCGATACCACGCGGTCGAGCTGCGCCTGTTCCCAGTCGAGCACGTAGCGGCCGGGCGCGGAAACCGTCCAGGCGGGCCAGTCTATAATCGTTCGCTCTGACATGTTCGGGTGAGTCGCCTTATGAAAACGCTTGAGTACGTGCCGGTTCCGGCGTTCGAAGACAACTACATCTGGCTGATATCCGACGGTCAAGATGCCGTCGTGGTCGATCCGGGCGACGCCGCGCCCGTCGAAGCCTATCTGACGAAACGCGGTTGGCGGCTGACCGCTATTTTACTCACGCACCACCATCACGACCACGTCGGCGGCGTCGCAAAACTGCTCGTTAGCCAATCAGTGGATGGGGAAATCCCGGTGATCGGCCCGGCTGGCGAGGCTATCGAGCATCTGACGCGGCGTGTGAAGCAGGGCGATCACGTCAGTATCGCGAGTCCGGCGCTGGAATGCTCGGTTATCGATGTCCCCGGACATACTGCCGGACACATTGCGTACTTCCAGCCGAACGACGCGCAAGGCACGCCGCATCTTTTTTGCGGCGACACCCTGTTCGCGAGCGGTTGTGGCCGTCTTTTCGAAGGCACGCCGCAACAAATGCTGAACTCCCTTGACGCGCTCGCCGCACTTCCCGACGCCACGCTGGTTCACTGCGCACACGAATATACGCTGTCGAACATCCGTTTCGCCCGCGCGGCAGAGCCGGACAACGCGGCGCTAGCCGAATGGCAGAAGCAAGCGGAACAACTGCGCGCGCGCGACCAGCCGACCATCCCGACCACGCTCCTGCATGAACGCCAGGCAAATCCGTTCCTGCGTGTCGGTGAAAAAAATGTGCAGGCCACGCTCGCCGCGCAGTTCGAACGCCCGGTGCGCGACCGGCTCGATGCTTTCACACTGATGCGCGGCTGGAAGGACAAATTTCGCTAACCCGACCATGCCTGCGGTTATCTTCATCTGAAACGTGGAAAACCATTGCAGGCCTCGGATTTTTTTATGTTTTTTGCGTTTATATTGACGTGGTGAGTGCGCTTCCGTACTATCGGGTCCAAATTTCCAAGCACATTTTTTTGGAATCCGAGACGTTCATGCGATTGATTTTTAGCGCGCTCCTCGTCCTGACATTGGCTGCTTGTGCCAGCCAGGGACCGACAGCGACCAACTCCCTTTCTTCACCCCCTTCCGCCCAGACGCAGCAAGCCGTAGCAGACGCAATCCGCAAGAACGCCACCGCCAAGGAAACGATCAACATCGACAAGACGTCTGTCGATTCGCTTTCCGGACCTGACGGCGATTTGTGGGCGCGTATCCGCCGCGGCTTCCAGATTCCCGACCTGCAAAGCGACCTCGTCGACATGCAGGTGAACTGGTACGCGCAGCGCCCGGACTACGTCGAACGTATGACGGGCCGCTCGCAAAAATACCTGTATCACATTGTCGAGGAACTCGAGCAGCGGCACATGCCGACTGAACTCGCGTTGCTGCCGTTTATTGAGTCGGCCTATAACCCGCAGGCGCTGTCGGTCGCGAAGGCCGCCGGCATGTGGCAGTTCGTGCCAGGCACGGGCCGCGACTACAACCTGAAGCAGAACATGTTTCAGGATGAGCGGCGCGATGTGCTGGCGTCGACCAGCGCGGCGCTCGACTATCTCTCGCGTCTCCACGACATGTTCGGCGACTGGCACCTGGCGCTCGCCGCGTACAACTGGGGCGAGGGTAGTGTGCAGCGCGCGATCGCGAAAAACGAGGCGCTGGGTTTGCCGACGGACTATCAAAGCCTGCGGATGCCGAACGAGACACGCAATTACGTCCCGAAGCTGCAGGCGGTGAAGAACATCATTGCGAATCCGCAGATGTACGGCCTGACGCTGCCGGACATCCCGAACCACCCGTATTTCGTGACGGTCACCACGTCGCGCGACATGGACGTGACGATGGCCGCCAAGCTTGCCGGCATGACGGTGGAGGAGTTCCGCTCGCTCAATCCGTCGTTTGCCAAGCCGGTCATTCTCGGCGCGACGAGCCCGCAAATCCTGCTTCCCTTCGATAACGCCAGCGCCTTCCAGAAGAACCTGAAGTCGTATTCGGGCGCCTTGTCGTCGTGGACGACCTATACGGTGAGCGAGCGTGCGACGCCTGCGGTCATCGCGCAGAAGATTGGTGTGGACGCGGATACGCTGATGTCGGTGAACCGCATTCCGGCCGGCATGCGGCTGAAGGCGGGCTCGACCATCGTGGTGCCGCGCAGCGATGACGACGACGAGGACATCAGCGCCGATGTCGCCGAAAGCGCGATGCTGGCCGTGGAGCCGGATGTCCCCGATACCCGCAAGATGCTGATCCGCGTTCGCCGCGCACAATCCATGTCGACTTTCGCCGATCGCTACAACGTATCGGTAGGGCAGGTTAAAAGCTGGAACCGTACTCACCGCGATTCGGTCATGCCCGGTCAGTTGATCGTGCTGCACGTCCCGGTTGGGCGCGCGGTCCCTGCCGAACCCGGCCCAGTGCACGTGGAAACGGTGGCTGCATCGAGCCGGAACAAGGGTGGTGTAACGAAGATCGGCACGCACGTGCCGGAATCGAAGAGCACGGCACGTGGCGGCAAAACGAGCGCCCCGGTCAAGGTGACGCGCGTTGCCGAAAAATCCAGCGCGCCATCCAAAGCGGTCAAATCGGCTGCGGTAAAACCCACAGCGGTATCGAAATCGACCAAGTCGACAGACAAGAAGAAACAATAACCTGTCCACCCGATCAAGAACCCACGCCGTCACCAAGGTGACGGCGTTTTCATTTGCGCGTGCGCGTTAAACTTCCGCTTCATATCAAAAAGCCCCTGCGCTGCACATGACGTCTTCTGTTCGGCTTCGCGTCTTTTTTCTGTTTTCCGCCGGATATTTCGTCTCGTACGTCTTCCGCGGGGTGAATCTCGGCTTCGCGCCCTACATCACGCACGATCTGGGTTTATCAGGTGCGGATCTCGGCTTGCTCACCTCGCTGTATTTTCTCGGCTTCGCGGCCGCGCAAATTCCCGTGGGCATGTTGCTCGATCGCTTTGGCCCGCGCCGAGTCACCGCAGGCATGCTGTTGTTCGCAGCGCTCGGGATCGGCGTGTTTGGCGCGGCGCACGGTATCGGCGCGATGATGTTGGGGCGATTGCTGATCGGCGTGGGCGTATCCGTGTGCATGAGCGCCGCGTTCAAGGCGCTCGCGCAGATTCTGCCCGTGGCGCAATTGCCGATGGTCAACGGCCTCGTGATGGCGGTTGGCGGCCTTGGCGGCGTGGTGGTTGGCTCGCCGCTCGCCATGCTGCTCGGCGTGACCGACTGGCGCAACGTCTGCTTCGGCCTCGTCGCGATGACGCTCGCGGTTGCGGCGGCAATCTACCTGTGCGCGCCGGAGCATCGCGACGGCCTGCATCGCAAGGCCGATATGCTCACGCAGTTCAAGGGCACCTGGCACATCCTGGGCAGCGGCGCGTTCTGGAAGATCGCGTCGTTTTCGGTCGTCACGCAAGGCGTTTTCTACGCGATGCAGTCGCTCTGGATTCGTCCCTATCTCCTCGATGTCATGGGTCTGAGCGCCCAATACGCCGCGCTGCTGGTATCGGTGCTCGGTATCGCGATGATGATCGGCTGCGTCGGTTTCGGCGTGGCGGCGCGCAGTCTGCAGAAGCGCGGCGTTACCGTTTATGCGTTCTGCGGCTTCGGCATGGGGCTGTTTGTGCTCGTCCAGGTGCTGATGCTCGTGCGCGCGCCGATTCCGCCGGTATTGCTGATCGCGTGTTACGGCATTTTCGGCGGCACGGGCATCCTCAGCTACGCGGTGATGGCCGAGTATTTTCCGACGCACATGATTGGCCGCGCGCACAGCACGCTCACGCTGGTGCTGTTCATCCTGATCTTCGGATTGCAGGTGGGCATAGGCGCCATGCTGTCACGCTGGCCTGCCCAAGGCGGCCACTATCCTGCAGCAGCGCACCTGAGCGCGTGGGGTGTTTTGATCGTGCTGCAAATCGCCAGTGCCATCTGGTACGTCTTGCCGAGCAGCGTTCTTGAAAAGCGCGGCGGCGTGGCGTCGTAATCGCTTCATGGCCGCCGGATAAGGCCCGCAGCGCCTCGCCTGGAACGCGTCTTGCGTGCGATGTGTCTCAAATTTGGAAGGAAGGGCGGTTTCGGGCTATAATTCGAAGGTTTGAGCAAATCAACCTACACCCTAGCGCCTACCTCCCACTTACCGTTCATCCGCCGCGCCTTGCAGCACGCGCGCATCCCGCCAAACGCCTGATTCGCGCGTCCAGTCACTGGAGCGATACGGGCAGGAAAAGGCGAGTTTTGCGCCCGACGCAATCGAACGCGATGCGGGTCTGCGCGCGCCACTTCACGGCCGCGCGCGACTCCACGGTCGGATGACAGGTCGGCAAACAGGGTGTTCCAAAGGAGCCTCCCGTGTTGCCGTCATTCTCTCCCGCAATCCTCGCACTCGCCGACGGCACGGTCTTTCGTGGTCACTCGATCGGCGCGTCCGGTCACACTATCGGTGAAGTGGTGTTCAACACCGCCATCACCGGTTATCAGGAAATCCTGACCGATCCGAGCTACGCCCAGCAAATCGTCACGCTGACGTATCCGCATATCGGCAATGTCGGTGTGAACGCTGAAGATGTCGAATCCACCAAAGTCCATGCCGCCGGCCTGATCATTCGGGATCTGCCGGTGCTCGCATCGAATTTCCGCTCCGAACAATCGCTCGCCGACTACCTGAAAGCGGAAAACGTCGTCGCGATTTCCAACATCGATACTCGCAAACTCACGCGCATTTTGCGTGACAAGGGCGCCCAAAACGGCTGCATTCTCGCCGGCGATGATGAAGCCAAAGCCCTCGAGCTCGCGCGTTCGTTCCCGGGTTTGTCAGGGATGGATCTCGCCAAGGTCGTCTCCACGAAAGAGAAGTACGAATGGACCCAGGCCGAATGGCGCCTGGAAAGCGGCTACGGCGAGCAGAAGGCGCCGAAGTTTCGCGTGGTCGCGTTCGATTTCGGCGTGAAGTACAACATCCTGCGTATGCTGACCGAGCGCGGCTGCCATGTCACCGTGTTGCCGGCTGAAGCGTCCGCCGCCGACGCCTTCGCGCTGAACCCTGACGGCATCTTTCTCTCGAACGGCCCCGGCGACCCGGAACCGTGTGACTACGCAATCCGCGCGACGCGCGAGTTCATCGAACGCGGCATCCCCACGTTCGGCATTTGCCTCGGCCACCAGATCATGGGTCTGGCCGTCGGCGCGAAGACCATGAAGATGAAAACGGGCCATCACGGCGCGAATCATCCGGTGAAGGATCTCGAGAATGGCCGCGTGGTGATCACGTCGCAGAATCACGGTTTTGCCGTCGATGCCGCCACGCTGCCCGCTAACGCAAAAGTCACGCACACGTCGCTGTTCGACGGCACGCTGCAAGGCTTCGCGCTCACCGACAAGCCCGCATTCTGCTTCCAGGGGCACCCGGAAGCGTCGCCCGGACCGAACGATATCGCGTACTTGTTCGATCGCTTTGTCACGCTGATGGAAGCGCAAAAAGTCGTAGCTTAAGACCAGAACACAGCAACACAATCATTGAGAGCAGTTATGCCGAAGCGGACAGACATCAAGAGCATCCTCATCATCGGCGCGGGACCGATCATCATCGGTCAGGCGTGCGAGTTCGATTATTCGGGCGCGCAGGCTTGCAAGGCGCTACGCGAGGAAGGCTACAAGGTCATTCTCGTCAACAGCAATCCCGCGACGATCATGACCGACCCGAACACGGCCGATGTCACGTATATCGAGCCGATCACGTGGGAAGTCGTCGAGCGCATCATCGACAAGGAACGTCCCGACGCAATTCTCGCGACCATGGGTGGACAGACCGCGCTGAACTGCGCGCTCGATTTGTTTCATCACGGCGTGCTGGAAAAGTACAAGGTCGAGTTGATCGGCGCATCGCCGGAAGCGATCGATAAAGCCGAAGACCGCCAGAAGTTCAAGGAAGCGATGACGAAGATTGGCCTCGGTTCGGCCAAGTCGGGCATCGCGCATTCCATGGAAGAGGCGCTGCAGGTGCAGGCGGATATCGCCGCGCTGACCGGCAGTGGCGGCTATCCGACTGTCATTCGCCCTTCGTTCACGCTCGGCGGATCGGGCGGCGGGATTGCCTACAACAAGGAAGAGTTCGAAGAAATTTGCCGTCGCGGACTGGATCTGTCGCCAACGCGCGAATTGCTGATCGAAGAGTCGCTGCTGGGCTGGAAAGAGTTCGAGATGGAAGTGGTCCGCGACACCAAGGACAACTGCATCATCGTCTGCTCGATCGAAAACCTGGACCCGATGGGCGTGCATACCGGCGACTCCATCACGGTCGCGCCGGCTCAAACGCTCACCGACAAGGAATACCAGATCCTGCGTAACGCGTCGCTTGCCGTACTGCGTGAGATCGGCGTGGATACGGGCGGCTCGAACGTGCAGTTCGCGATCAACCCGAAAGACGGCCGCATGGTCGTGATCGAGATGAATCCGCGTGTGTCGCGCTCGTCGGCGCTGGCATCGAAGGCGACGGGTTTCCCGATCGCCAAGGTCGCAGCGAAATTGGCGGTGGGTTACACGCTCGATGAGCTGAAGAACGAGATCACGGGCGGTCAGACGCCGGCGTCGTTCGAACCGACCATCGATTATGTGGTCACCAAGATTCCGCGTTTTGCGTTCGAAAAATTCCGCGAAGCCGATGCGCGCCTGACGACGCAAATGAAGTCGGTCGGCGAAGTGATGGCCATTGGCCGCACGTTCCAGGAATCGTTCCAGAAGGCGTTGCGCGGCCTGGAAGTCGGCGTCGACGGACTCGACGAAAAGACCACCAGCCGCGACGAAGTGATTCGTGAGATCGGCGAGCCGGGTCCGGACCGGATCTGGTTCCTCGGCGACGCGTTCCGTCTCGGCCTGACCGCGGAAGAAATCTTCGAAGAAACGGCGATCGATCCGTGGTTCCTTGCGCAGATCGAACAGATCATCTCGAAGGAAAAGGCGTTGAGCGGCCGGTCGGTCGAGAGCCTGACCAAAGACGAGATGCTGTATCTGAAGCAGAGCGGTTTCTCGGATCGACGTCTCGCCAAGTTGCTCGGCTCGGATCAGACGGCCGTGCGCCGCCATCGCCATGCATTGAAGGTGCGTCCGGTCTACAAGCGCGTGGACACGTGCGCGGCCGAATTCGCGACGAAAACCGCCTACATGTACTCGACCTACGAGGAAGAGTGCGAAGCGAATCCGACCGATAAAAAGAAGATCATGGTGCTGGGCGGCGGCCCGAACCGGATCGGGCAGGGCATCGAGTTCGACTATTGCTGCGTGCACGCAGCCTTGGCGATGCGCGAAGACGGCTATGAAACCATCATGGTCAACTGCAACCCCGAGACCGTTTCCACCGACTACGACACGTCCGATCGCCTGTACTTCGAATCGCTGACGCTGGAAGACGTGCTCGAAATCGTCGAGCTGGAAAAGCCAGTTGGCGTGATCGTGCAGTACGGCGGTCAGACGCCGTTGAAGCTCGCGCTGGACCTCGAAGCGAACGGCGTGCCGATCATCGGAACGTCGCCGGACATGATCGATGCCGCCGAAGACCGCGAGCGCTTCCAGAAGCTGCTGCAGGCCCTGAACCTGCGTCAACCGCCGAACCGCACGGCGCGCGCCGAAGACGAGGCGCTGCGTCTCGCCGAAGAAATCGGTTATCCGCTGGTCGTGCGTCCGTCGTACGTGCTCGGCGGACGCGCGATGGAAATCGTCCACGAGCCGCGCGATCTCGAACGCTACATGCGCGAAGCCGTGAAGGTTTCGCACGATTCTCCGGTACTGCTCGATCGCTTCCTGAACGACGCGATCGAATGCGACGTCGACTGTATTTCGGATGGCGAAGCGGTGTTTATCGGCGGCGTGATGGAGCACATCGAGCAGGCGGGCGTGCATTCCGGCGACTCCGCATGCTCGTTGCCGCCGTATTCGCTGTCGCAGGAAACAGTCGATGAGCTCAAGCGCCAGACCGGCGCGATGGCGCGTGCGCTGAACGTGATCGGCCTGATGAACGTGCAGTTCGCGATCCAGCAAGTGCCGCGTGAAGACGGCACGAAGCAGGACGTGATCTACGTGCTCGAAGTGAATCCGCGTGCGTCGCGGACTGTGCCGTATGTGTCGAAGGCGACCGGTTTGCCGCTGGCGAAGATCGCCGCCCGTGCGATGGTTGGCCAGAAGTTGGCCGATCAAGGCATCACGAAGGAAGTGATTCCGCCATACTTCAGCGTCAAGGAAGCGGTGTTCCCGTTCGTGAAATTCCCGGCTGTCGACCCGGTGCTCGGACCCGAAATGCGTTCGACCGGTGAAGTGATGGGCGTGGGCCGCACGTTCGGCGAAGCCCTGTTCAAGTCGCAGCTCGCGGCTGGGTCGCGCTTGCCGGAAAGCGGCACGGTGCTGCTGACCGTGATGGACGCGGACAAGCAAAAGGCCGTGGACGTCGCGACCATGCTGCATGAACTGGGTTATCCGATTGTCGCGACCAAGGGCACGGCCTCGGCCATCCAGGCAGCGGGCGTGCCGGTGAAAGTGGTCAACAAGGTGAAGGACGGCCGGCCGCACATCGTGGACATGATCAAGAACGGCGAGATTGCGCTGGTCTTCACCACCGTCGACGAAACCCGTGCCGCCATCGCCGATTCCCGCTCGATCCGCATGAGCGCGCAGGCCAACAAGGTCACGTACTACACGACCATGTCGGGTGCTCGCGCGGCGGTCGAAGGTCTGCGATATCTGAAGGACCTGGAAGTCTATGATTTACAAGGACTGCATGCTCGCCTAAACTAAGGCTTCTGATTCGAGTCTCAGCAGTATCAGCAGTCTCCAAATGAAGTTCTAAGTTTCAAGGGCCGCGGTTAAGCGGCGTCTCCCTTTTTTACCGGGAGATGCACTTAACCGCGGTAATTTTTTTACGTCTGCATTTTTGCGTAATGAGTTGTTTATGAGCACAGTTCCTTTGACCAAACGCGGCGCAGCGCTGCTGCGCGACGAATTGCAACGCCTCAAATCCGTGGAGCGTCCGGCTGTCGTGAATTCGATCGCCGAAGCGCGCGCGCAGGGCGACTTGTCGGAAAACGCCGAATACGACGCGGCCAAGGAGAAGCAGGGCTTTATTGAGGGCCGCATCGCCGAGATCGAGTCGAAGCTGGCCGGCGCGCAAGTCATCGACCCGACGGCGGTGGAAGCTGACGGCCGGGTGATCTTCGGTGCGACGGTCGAGCTGGAAGAGACGGCCACGGGCGATATAGTGACCTACCAGATCGTCGGCGACGACGAGGCGGATATCGACCATGGGCTGATCTCCATCAGCTCCCCGATCGCGCGTGCGCTGATCGGCAAGAGCGAGGGCGACGTGGCGTCGGTGCAGGCGCCCAGCGGCGCGCGCGCGTACGAAATCATCGCGGTCAAGTACGTCTGATGGCCCATCGATTCTTTCGGATCGTCGCCATGATCTGGGTTGGCAGCATGCTGACGCTGGGGTACGTGGCAGCGCCGGTGCTGTTCAGCATGCTCGACCGGACCTCGGCGGGATCGGTTGCCGCGCAACTGTTTCGCATCGAAGGCATGCTGGGCGTGGTGTGCGCGCTGGTGCTGCTGGTGATGGCTAACCGCCTCGTCCGGTCGGGTTTCGTCGAATACAAGCGAACCCGCTGGGTTATCGCGGCCATGCTGGTGTGTGTGCTGGTTGGCTATTTCGCGCTGCAACCGTTCATGAGCGCGCTGCGAGTGGCGGCACAGGAAGGCGGGATGGAACTCGCGCAATCGCCGTATGCAAGCCGCTTTGGTTTGCTGCACGGGGTGTCGAGCGCGTTTTATCTGATCGAAAGCGTGCTGGGACTGGTGTTGTTCTGGCGCTTGCCGCCGGGACGGTTTCCCACGCAAACAGTGGTTCCGAAGGGAAAAACGGCCAGCGTCGCAGCACGTCGCGCACGCGGTTAAAAAAAGCCGGTGTTGCCCGAGGTAATCGGGCAACACCGGCTTTCTGCTTTCCGGACAAGCCGGAAAAACTTATTTCGATGATTGATGGTGACGCTTGGCGCTGGGCAGACGCTTCTTTGCGCGCTTGACGTTGCCACCAGCCGTCACACGTTCGTTGCCGCGAACCAGCAGTTTTTGCTTCTTCGGCTTGCGGACCACAGGTGCGTCGCGCGTGATCTTGACGACCTTGACCACACGTGGCGCACGTCCTTTCGACGACGTTTCGGCAGCAGCTTCGCCGGCACTGGGAGGCGCCACGCGATTGGCGCCGCGGACCCCGGCCGCGCGCGAAGGCTTGGCAACTTCGTCGCTTTCCGGCCGCCACACGACGAGCAACTTGCCGATTTGCTGGATCGGCGCCGCGTCCAGCTTGTCGCAAATCTCGGCGTAAGCCTCTGTGCGGGCTTCGCGGTCGTCGCCGAAAACGCGAATCTTGATGAGCTGATGCGCTGCGAGGTGCACCTCGATTTCGGCCAGCACGGCTTCGGTCAGCCCTTCGCCGCCAACGAGTACGACGGGCTTGAGCGCGTGAGCCTGGGAGCGCAGGTCGGCGCGTTGGGCGGGAGAAAGTTTAAGAGCTGGCATGAGAAGTAACGGACTCGACTAAAATGAGAGGCGCCGTAGCGTAAAAGCGGCTGAACGGTCGCGATTGCAAAACAAAGACGGGCAGGGCGGACGCCTTGCTCGAGAAAATGACGGACGGCGCGAGGCGGTGCGGCGGGCAAACGGACTTGATTTTAACGAATCTTTAATCGCCGGAGCCCGGACGCCGCCGGTTGCCAGAAAGGTCCGAAGCACTTTATCAGCCTTGGGCTTCCGGCAAACACAGGGCGCAACGGCGCCGAAATCGGCTGTCCACATCGACGAAGGCTGCCTCATAAATGAGCAGCAGCCCGAATTAGACGCGTATTATCCGCTAAAAGCACAGCTTCACGCAGCAAGAGTTCATTCTTAATGGCAAAAAATCGCTTCAATTACTCGTGGCTGCACGACCACATCAACGACCCGTACGTGAAGCTCGCGCAGCGCGAGGGCTACCGGGCGCGCGCAGCGTACAAGCTGAAGGAGATCGACGAGCAGGACAAGTTGATCAAACCGGGCCAGATCATCGTGGATCTGGGCTCGACACCGGGCAGCTGGAGCCAGTACGCGCGCAACCAATTGGCCAAAGGGTCCAAGCGCGGTGAAACGCGCGAAGGCGGGATCGACGGGAAGATCATTGCGCTCGATCTGCTTCCCATGGAGCCTATCGCCGACGTGACCTTCATTCAGGGCGATTTCCGCGAAGACTCGGTGCTGGACCAACTGAAGGAAATCGTCGGAGACCATCAAGTTGACCTTGTAATCTCCGACATGGCCCCCAACCTCTCAGGTGTTGCCAGTGCGGATGCAGCGCGAATGGAACATCTGTGCGATCTGGCGCTGGACTTCTCGCAGAATCATCTGAAGCCCGATGGCGCTCTGTTGGTCAAATGTTTTCATGGCAGCGGCTATAGTCAGATAGTAGAAAAGTTCAAGCATCAATTCAAAATCGTCGCGCCGCGCAAGCCAAAGGCGTCGCGCGATAAATCGTCCGAAACGTTTATTTTGGGCAGGCAACTCAAGCGTCGTGATTGAGAGTTGTGGGTGAAAGCGCCGCGCTGGACCGGTTGTTTCAGCGGGCATTTTTGCCGGATGTGTCCGGAAATCAGGTCCTGACCGCTATCTTCGTGCTAGTTAAAGGCTATAGCAGGGGTTTGCGGTCTGGATTAGAATGCTTTCGTGGTGCCGCAAGGCGAATGTAGGCGCCCGTCTATGAGTGAAGGAGTGGTGCTTTGAACAACAATATGTTCTCTAAGGCAGCGGTGTGGCTGGTTATCGCACTGGTGCTGTTCACGGTGTTCAAGCAGTTCGACAAGCCCCGCGTCCAGGAAGGTGTTTCGTATTCGCAATTCATGGACGATGCGAAGACCGGTAAGGTCAAGACCGTTACCGTTCAGGGCCGTAATCTCACCGTCACTCCCGCAGACGGTCAGAAATATCAGATCGTGTCGCCTGGCGATATCTGGATGGTCGGCGACTTGATGAAGTACGGCGTTCAGGTCAGCGGCAAGGCCGACGACGAACCGAACGCGCTTGTCTCAGCGCTGTATTACCTCGGGCCGACGATCCTGATCATCGGCTTCTGGTTCTTCATGATGCGGCAGATGCAAGGCGGCGGGAAGGGCGGCGCGTTTTCGTTCGGCAAGTCGCGAGCGCGGTTAATCGACGAGAACAACAACGCGATCAATTTTACCGATGTGGCCGGCTGTGACGAAGCGAAGGAGGAAGTCTCCGAGCTCGTCGACTTCTTGCGCGACCCGCAGAAATTCCAGAAGCTCGGCGGGCGTATTCCGCGCGGCGTGCTGCTGGTCGGCCCTCCAGGTACAGGTAAGACGCTGCTTGCACGCGCTATTGCAGGCGAAGCGAAAGTTCCATTCTTCAGCATCTCGGGTTCGGACTTCGTTGAAATGTTCGTCGGCGTGGGTGCAGCTCGAGTCCGCGACATGTTCGAGCAAGCGAAGAAGCATGCGCCTTGCATCGTGTTTATCGACGAAATCGATGCTGTGGGCCGTCATCGCGGTGCCGGCATGGGCGGCGGTAACGACGAGCGCGAACAGACGTTGAACCAGATGCTGGTGGAAATGGACGGTTTCGAGGCGAATTCCGGCGTGATCGTGATCGCTGCGACCAACCGCTCCGACGTACTGGACAAAGCGTTGCTGCGTCCGGGCCGTTTCGACCGTCAGGTGTACGTCGGCTTGCCGGATATCCGTGGCCGCGAACACATCATGAAGGTTCACCTGCGCAAGGTACCTATTTCGAACGACGTCGACGCTTCGGTGATCGCACGCGGCACGCCGGGCTTCTCGGGCGCCGATCTGGCGAATCTCGTGAACGAAGCAGCGTTGTTCGCAGCTCGCCGCGGCAAGCGGATCGTCGAGATGGCGGATTTCGAGGACGCGAAAGACAAAATCTTCATGGGTCCGGAGCGCAAGTCGGCCGTGATGCGTGAAGAAGAGCGCCGCAATACGGCTTATCACGAGTCGGGTCACGCGGTGGTGGCGAAGCTGTTGCCGCATGCCGATCCGGTCCACAAGGTCACCATCATGCCGCGTGGCTGGGCATTGGGCGTGACGTGGCAGTTGCCGGAACATGATCGCGTGAACCTGTATCGCGACAAGATGCTCGAGGAAATCGCCATTCTGTTTGGTGGCCGGGCGTCGGAAGAAGTGTTCCTGAACTCCATGTCCACGGGTGCTTCGAACGACTTCGAACGCGCAACGAAGATGGCGCGCGACATGGTGACGCGCTACGGCATGTCGGATGTGCTCGGCACGATGGTGTATGTCGATACGGAGCAGGACGGCATGTTTGGCAAGATGGCGTCGAAGACGGTGTCCGAAGCCACGCAGCAAAAGGTCGATGCCGAGATTCGCCGGATTCTCGATGAGCAATACGGTCTCGCGCGCAAGCTGCTGGAAGATAATCGCGACAAGGTCGAAGCCATGACAAAGGCGCTGCTGGAATGGGAAACCATCGACGCAGACCAGATCAGCGACATCATGGGCGGTCGTCCGCCGCGTCCGCCGAAGAATCTGCCGCCGCCGTCGAGCGATCCGTCGTCGGGTGGTGGAAATACCGGCGCGGAAGTCAAACCGGGTAACGCCACGGCTCCTGCTTCAGCCTGACGCGGAACCTGAGGCAATTTGGAAGGGGCTGGTGTGTTCTCACACCAGCCCCTTTTCGTTGCGGCTTGTTTTTTTCAAGCCGCCCAGTGCATATTTGCCGACCTGGTCGAGGATTGCTCAATAGCTGCTGTAGGCGCCTTGAACGGGTATGCGCAAACGTTTCTGACTCTTCAATTCAATTGCCTGGCTGGACCACTATGCAGTCGTCACCCCTTTCAAACGCTCATCACGCTGTCGCACAACCGCTTCAATGCGGTCGCTTCACGCTGAGCTTCGAGCGTCCGCTGATCATGGGCATTCTCAACGTCACGCCGGATTCGTTTTCCGATGGCGGCCGTTTCGTCGCGCGTGACGCCGCGCTCGCGCAAGCTGCCGACATGATTCGCGATGGCGCTGACATTATCGATATTGGCGGGGAATCGACGCGTCCAGGCGCGCCACCCGTGCCGCTCGACGAAGAGCTCGAGCGTGTGATTCCGGTAATCGAAGCGTTGCGGGCGGCGGGTGTACCGCTTTCCATCGATACCTACAAGCCCGCGGTGATGCGCGCCGCGCTGAACGCCGGCGCGGATATGGTCAACGACATCTGGGGTTTGCGCCGCGAAGGCGCGCTTGATGCGGTGAAAGACAGCACGTGTGGTGTCTGCGTGATGCACATGCTCGGCGAGCCGCAAACCATGCAAATCCATGAGCCTGTGTATCGCGACGTCGTGACGGAGGTGCGGGAATTCTTCGAGGAACGGGTACGGACGCTGACGAGCGAGGGAATCGCCGTGGAACGGATCTGCCTTGATCCTGGATTCGGCTTCGGCAAGTCCGTGATCGATCATAATTACGCTTTGTTAGCGCATTTCGCCGAGACACGGCCTTCGAATCTGCGTGTGCCTCTACTGGCCGGCATGTCGCGCAAGTCGATGCTCGGTGCGGTGACCGGGCGAACGCAACCGGTCGAGCGTGTGGCCGCGAGTGTGGCGGCGGCGGTGTGCGCGGCGCAACGAGGCGCGGCGATCGTGCGCGTTCACGACGTCGCGGCTACTTCCGACGCATTAAAAGTATGGCAAGCGGTGCGCGCTGCCGGCAACGCGGTGCAATGAGCGGCAACATTTGACGGCATAAACTTTGCGGACGCATTGCGAGTATGGGAATTCACGGTTCGCGCTTAATTTTGCGCAAGGATAAGAACGAAATAATGGTACGTCGATATTTTGGTACAGATGGTATTCGGGGCAAGGTCGGTGAGGCGCCGATCACGCCCGATTTCGTGTTGCGGCTGGGTTATGCAGCCGGCAAAGTGCTGGCAGGCGCGGATCGGTGGGCGCAGCGCGGCAGTCGTCCGACGGTGTTGATCGGAAAGGACACGCGGGTGTCCGGGTACATGCTGGAAGCAGCGCTGGAGTCAGGTTTTTCGGCGGCGGGCGTCGACGTCATGCTGGCCGGCCCGATGCCGACCCCGGGCGTCGCGTACCTCACGCGTGCTCTGCGTCTGGCGGCAGGCGTGGTGATCAGCGCATCGCATAATCCTTACTACGACAACGGCATCAAGTTTTTTTCCGCCGATGGCAACAAGCTCCCGGACGAAGTCGAGTTGCAGATCGAAGCGCAACTTGACGAACCCATGTCCTGCGCGCCGTCCGAACTGCTGGGGAAGGCACGCCGGCTTGACGATGCGCGCGGCCGCTATATCGAATTCTGCAAGAGTACGTTCCCGGCCAGCTTCGACCTGCATGGTTTCAAGCTGGTGGTGGATTGCGCGCATGGTGCCGCGTACGACGTCGCGCCGCAGGTGTTCCACGAGCTTGGCGCGGAAGTGGTGACAATCGGTGTGTCGCCGAACGGCTTTAACATCAACGACGGCGTCGGCGCCACTGCGCCCGACGCGCTCGTGCGCGCGGTGAAAGAGCATCGCGCGGATATCGGCATTGCGCTCGATGGCGATGCAGACCGTCTGCAGGTAGTCGATACCTCGGGCCGGCTCTATAACGGCGACGAATTGCTGTACGTGCTGGTGAAGGACCGTATCGCGACGGACGGACACGTGGACGGTGCGGTTGGTACGCTGATGACGAACATGGCCGTGGAGGTCGCGCTGAAGGCGGCGGGCGTACAGTTTGTGCGCGCCGCCGTTGGCGACCGCTACGTCCTCGAGAAGCTACGTGAGAACAACTGGATACTCGGCGCGGAAGGATCGGGGCATATTCTGTCGCTCGACCGGCATTCCACGGGCGACGGCATTGTTTCGGCGCTGCTCGTGCTCGCGGCGATCAAGCGCAGCGGCAAGGCGCTTGCCGATCTGCTCGAAGGCGTGACGCTGTTCCCGCAAAAGCTGATCAACGTGCGCATGAGTGCGGACGCCGACTGGAAGAGCAGCGACGCCATCAAGCAAGCGATTGCCGATGCCGAGCGCTCGCTGGACTCGCATGGCCGGGTGCTGATCCGCGCGTCGGGGACCGAGCCGGTGTTGCGCGTGATGGTCGAGGCAGCGTCACAAACGGACGCCATCGCGCAGGCGGAAAGCATCGCGAAGGTCGTGAAGGACGCGACGACCTGACGGTAGCCGAAGGATCGGCACCAGGAAAACGCCACGGTTCGCTCCGTGGCGTTTTTGTATTAGAGCCCTGCCCACGAATTCGTAGTGTCGAAAACGCTTAAAAAGCACGCGCTTTCTAAAATTATTTCGCTGACATAAATCGCCACATGAAGGGGCATCGGGCCGTCTCGCCAATCATTGAAAGAAACCTCTCCAGGCCGCCTCAAACGCCCATCCCACTAGGCCCCGGCGGCTAAAACCTCCTACGAAGAACTTTCATGATAGTAAGCTGATTGTCACGCTGTTTTCATCAATAGTCATCGGACTGTCACATTGAAACCCTATCCTTCGCGGTGTCGAGCCACTTGCTCACAACCCTGGAGATCACATGAAATTGATGCACACCGCGCTCGCAAGCATCGTCGGCGCAATGTTTGCGATGTCGGCGCAAGCTGCTGACATCACCGGCGCGGGCAGCACCTTTGCTGCACCGATTTACACGAAATGGGCCGATACGTACCAGAAGTCGGGCGGCGGCAAGGTCAACTACCAAGGTATTGGTTCCTCGGGCGGCATCAAGCAAATCATCGCGAAGACGGTGGATTTCGCTGGCTCGGACGCGCCGCTGAAGGACGACGAACTGGAAAAGCAGGGGCTGTTCCAGTTTCCGACAGTAGTGGGCGGTGTAGTGCCGGCAATCAACGTGCCGGGCATCAAGGCGGGCGAGATGACGCTGTCGGGTGAAGTTCTCGGCGACATCTACCTCGGCAAGATCAAGAAGTGGAACGACCCGGCTATCGTCGCGTTGAATCCGAAGCTGAAGCTGCCGGATACGGACATCGCTGTTGTGCGCCGCGCTGACGGTTCGGGCACGAGCTTCATCTGGACGAACTATCTGTCCAAGGTGAACGCCGAGTGGAAGAGCAAGGTGGGTGAAGGTTCGACGGTCAACTGGCCGACGGGTACGGGCGGCAAGGGTAACGACGGCGTCGCCGCGTTCGTTCAGCGTCTGCCGGGTGCTATCGGTTACGTGGAATGGGCGTACGCTAAGCAAAACAAGATGACGTACGTCGACATGAAAAATTCGTCGGGTGCAGTGGTCGAGCCGAAGACGGAAACGTTCAAGGCAGCGGCAGCGGGCGCGGACTGGTCGAAGTCGTTCTACCAGATCCTGACGAACGAGCCGGGCAAGGACGCATGGCCGATCGTGGGCGCGACTTTCGTGCTGCTTCACACGACGCAGGAAAAGGAAGCACAAGGCGCGGAAACGCTGAAGTTCTTCGGCTGGGCGTTCAAGAACGGCACGCAAGCAGCAAACGAACTCGACTACATTTCGCTGCCTGATTCGGTTGTTGCCCAAATCGAAACGCAATGGAAGACGAAGGTCAAGGACGCGTCGGGCAAGTCGCTCGCGCCGTAAGCTGTAGTAAGCGGTAAGCAACAAGCATCTGGCTTCTTGGTCCGTATCGCCGCGCGGTATCCGCCGCGCGGCCCTTCCGAAGGCTCCCATGTCGGACATTCAACTCTCATCGACTCCGCCCGCCAGCCGCGCTCAACGCGCTCCGAGCCGGCTCGGTGATATCGTTTTCGGTGGACTGACACGGCTCTCCGCCGTCGTCACGCTGCTGCTACTGGGCGGCATTATCGTGTCGCTGGTGGTGGCTTCGCTGCCTACGCTTCAAAAATTCGGTCTCAGTTTTCTCTGGCGAGCGGACTGGGATCCACAGACCGATAGTTTCGGCGCGCTCGTTCCTATCTATGGCACGATTGCCACCTCGCTCATCGCGCTGATCATCGCGGTGCCGGTCAGCTTTGGCATCGCGCTGTTCCTGACTGAGCTCTCGCCTGCATGGTTGCGCAGGCCGCTCGGCGTGGCCATTGAATTGCTCGCGGCGATCCCTTCGATCGTCTACGGCATGTGGGGCCTGCTCGTTTTCGCCCCTATTTTTGCGACATACTTCGAGAAACCGCTGGGCAAGCTGCTCGGCGATGTCTGGTTTATCGGCCGCTTTTTCCAGGGACCGCCCATTGGGATCGGCATCTTGTGCGCCGGTGTGATCCTCGCGATCATGATCATTCCGTACATCGCGGCCGTGATGCGCGATGTGTTCGAAGTCACGCCGGTCCTGCTGAAGGAATCGGCGTATGGCATCGGTTGCACGACGTGGGAAGTGATGTGGAAAATTGTGCTGCCGTTCACGCGGACTGGTGTGATCGGCGGTGTGATGCTCGGCCTTGGCCGCGCGCTCGGCGAGACCATGGCGGTGACGTTCGTGATCGGCAACACCAATCTGCTCGATAACGTCTCGCTGTTTTCCCCAGGCAACAGCATTACCTCGGCGCTCGCCAATGAGTTCGCCGAAGCGAGTCCGGGTCTGCATACGTCGGCGCTAATGGAGCTGGGGCTGATCCTCTTCCTGATCACGTTCGTCGTGTTGTCACTGTCCAAACTCATGCTGCTTCGGCTTGAAAAAGGGGAGGGCGCAAAGTGAGCCAGCCCACGTTGCAATTCCCCGGTTCAGGCAATCCGGAACGCGAACAAGCGACACGTGTCAAGCTACAGCGACGCCGGCGCGGTACGAACGCGGTGGCGCTGATCTTGTCGCTGGCGGCCATGGCGTTCGGTCTTTTCTGGCTCATCTGGATCCTCTATACAACGCTCAAGCTGGGTGTCGGCGGTTTGTCGATTGAGTTGTTCACGCAGAACACACCGCCGCCTAATACGGACGGCGGCGGTTTGCTGAACGCTATTGTGGGCAGCCTGATGCTGGTGCTGCTCGCGACCTTCGTCGGCACGCCGCTCGGGATTCTTGCGGGCGTCTATCTCGCCGAATATGGCGATAAACGCTGGCTCGCGAGCGTAACGCGGTTCATCAACGACATCCTGTTGTCGGCGCCGTCGATCGTGATCGGCTTGTTCGTGTATGCACTGGTGGTCGCGCAAATGGGTCGCTTCAGTGGCTGGGCAGGCGTGATCGCACTCGCTTTGCTGCAGATTCCCATCGTGATCCGCACGACCGAGAACATGCTGAGACTCGTGCCGAATGCGCTGCGCGAAGCAGCCTTCGCACTCGGCACGCCGAAGTGGAAGATGATTGTCTCGATTACGCTGAAGGCGTCGGTAAGCGGCATCGTGACGGGCGTACTGCTTGCCGTAGCACGCATCACCGGTGAAACCGCGCCGCTGCTCTTCACGGCACTGTCCAACCAGTTCTTCTCGTGGGATATGAATCAGCCAGTGGCCAACCTGCCCGTCACGATCTACAAGTTCGCGATGAGCCCGTTCCCGCAATGGCAAGCGCTCGCGTGGGCCGGCGTGTTCCTGATCACGCTCGGCGTGCTCGGTCTGAACATCCTGGCACGCGCGATCTTCTCGAAAAAATAAGGCGGAAATCTTTCCATGAACACAGTCGCAAGCGATGTGAGCGCCCGGAACGCTAATCCGGCCGGCAGCGGTGACAACTCCGGCGCAAACCCGGTGGAGCGAGGCGCGGTACCCGGCAGTTTCAAGCCGACGCATCACTCGCCCCCGGCAGGGTCGATGAAACCGAAGATCGAGGTGAACAACCTCAACTTCTTCTACAACAAGTTTCACGCGCTGAAGAACATCAACCTGCGCATTCCCGAACACAAGGTGACGGCGTTCATCGGACCGTCGGGATGTGGCAAGTCCACGCTGCTGCGCACATTCAACAAGATGTACGCGCTGTATCCGGAGCAGCGCGCCGAAGGCGAGATCCTGATGGATGGCGCGAACCTGCTCGACACCAGCCGCGACATCTCGCTGCTGCGCGCGCGCGTGGGCATGGTGTTCCAGAAGCCGACGCCGTTCCCCATGTCGATCTACGACAACATCGCGTTCGGCGTGAAGATGTTCGAGCAACTGTCGCGCTCGGAGATGGACGACCGCGTGGAATGGGCGCTGACCAAAGCGGCGCTTTGGAACGAAGCGAAGGACAAGCTGCAGCAAAGCGGCTACGGCTTGTCGGGCGGACAGCAGCAGCGCCTGTGCATCGCACGCGGCATTGCGATCCGGCCTGAAGTGCTGTTGCTCGACGAACCGTGCTCCGCGCTCGACCCGATTTCGACCGGCCGCATTGAAGAGTTGATCGCTGAACTAAAAGATGACTACACGGTAGTGATTGTCACGCACAACATGCAGCAGGCGGCGCGTTGTTCGGACTACACTGCTTATATGTATCTGGGCGAATTGATTGAATTCGGCGATACGGAAAAGATCTTTATCAAGCCGTCCCGCAAGGAAACGGAAGATTACATTACCGGCCGGTTTGGTTGAGTTTATTGCACAATCGCACGGGCTAAAAAAGGACTTCAGGAGCACATATGTCCGATAAACATTTGTCGAGCCAGTTTGACGCCGATCTGAATGCAGTGTCGTCGAAGGTGTTGGAGATGGGCGGTCTGGTCGAGTCGCAAATTATCAACGCCATGCAGGCGCTCAATACGTTCGACATGGATATTGTCGAGGCGGTGATTCTTGCCGAAACGCGCCTCAACACAATGGAAGTCGAGATTGACGAGGAATGCAGCAACATCATCGCTCGCCGTCAGCCGGCCGCGCGTGACCTGCGTTTGTTGATGGCGATTTCGAAGACTATTACGAACCTCGAGCGTGCCGGCGACGAAGCCGAGAAGATCGCCAAGCGCGTGAAGCGCATCAACGAAGATGGCATGGGGCGCAACGTCAATATCGCGGAAATCAAGTTGTCCGGCGAAATGGCGGTCTCTATTCTGCGCCGTGCACTAGATGCGTTCGCGCGCCTGGATACGGTCGCGGCCGCGCAGATCGTTCGCGACGACAAGGCCATCGACGAAGAATTCCGTGCGTTCGTGCGCAAGCTGGTGACGTACATGATGGAAGATCCGCGCATGATTTCGGCGGGTCTCGATTATCTGTTCATCGCTAAAGCGGTCGAACGTATCGGCGATCACGCAAAGAACATTGCGGAGTTCATTATTTACATTGTGAAGGGAACGGATGTCCGCCATGTGTCGCGCGATCAGCTTGAACGTGAAGCACTGAGCTGATTCTTTTGTGATCCAGATGTCAGTTATTTAACTTACGCGAAGAAGGTTACAGAGGTGCCGATGCCCAGCAGCATTCTCGTTATAGAAGACGAACCCGCGATTTCCGAATTGATTTCGGTAAATTTGCAACACGCGGGCCATTGCCCCATTCGTGCTTATAACGCGGAACAGGCGCAAAACCTGATCAGCGATGTCTTGCCGGACCTAGTACTTCTCGACTGGATGCTGCCGGGTAAATCCGGCATCGCCTTTGCGCGGGAATTACGCGGCAACGAACGCACGAAACACATTCCGATCATCATGCTCACCGCCCGCGGCGACGAGCAGGATAAGGTGCTCGGACTTGAAATCGGCGCGGACGATTATGTGACGAAGCCGTTTTCGCCGAAAGAATTGATGGCGCGGATCAAGGCGGTATTGCGCCGGCGCGCGCCGCAATTGACGGAAGACGTGGTGGCAATCAACGGGTTGCGTCTCGACCCGGCTACTCATAGGGTGGCGGCGCATACGAACGGTCATTCCGACGATATCAAGCTCGATCTCGGACCGACCGAATTCCGCTTGCTGCATTTCTTCATGACACATCCTGAGCGCGTGCATAGCCGCACGCAATTGCTGGATCAGGTGTGGGGCGATCACGTATTCGTGGAAGAGCGGACGGTGGACGTGCATATCAAGCGTCTGCGCGCAGCACTAAAGCCCGCTGGTTGCGATGCTATGATTGAAACGGTTCGTGGCAGTGGGTACAGGCTGGCCAAGAGTGCTTGAAGCCCGCGACCAATTGTGGTCGCGTGGCAATAATCTCGATCCGCTAATTCATGAATATCATCTGGACGCGGTCGCTCGTGTCCCTCGCGTTGCTCGCGGTATTAAGCGGGATCGTTGGCGCACTGTTCGGAGTGCGTGCCGCGCTCTGTTTTGCGCTCGTCATGCTCGTTCTGCAAACCCTTTTCACCACCTTTCATACGCAGCGCCTGTGGCGTTTGCTCGACGCGCCGGTGTACGGCGAAGTGCCGAGCGCGCCGGGCGTGTGGGGCGAGATTTATTATCGCTTGCATAAGCTTGCAAAGCGCTGGCATGCGCAGGTGCGCCAGGTCGAGCAGCAGCACTCACGATTTATCCAGGGCATACAGGCGTCGCCGAATGGCGTGGCCATGCTCGACGACAGCGACCAGATAGAGTGGTGCAACGCGATCGCGGAAACGCATTTTGGTCTCGATGCCAAACGCGATCTGCGTCAGCACATCACGCATCTGGTGCGTCAGCCCGACTTTGTTCGCTATCTCGCTTCGCAGCATTATGAGTCGGTGCTGGTGATGCGCGGGATGGGGTTAAACCGGCAGAACGTGTTGGCGGTGCAAATATTCCCCTACGGTGAAAACCGGAAGCTGATTCTGACCCAGGACATAACCGAACTGGAAAGAACGGATTCCATGCGCCGCGATTTTGTCGCGAACGTTTCGCACGAGTTGAAGACGCCCTTGACGGTGCTGTCGGGCTTTCTAGAGACGATGCGCGAGTTGCCGCTGAACGAATCCGACCGGGCGCGTTATCTGGATATGATGGAGCAGCAGTCGTCGCGCATGCAGAACATCGTGCGGGATCTGCTCGTGTTGGCGAATCTCGAAGGCGATGTCAAACCGCCTAGCGACGACGTTCTCGACATGCGCGCAGTGCTGCGTCATCTGGAAGAAGACGCTGATAATCTTTCGAATGGCCGACATAGAATTACATTCAGTGCCGATGAAGCGCTGACGGTGGCCGGTTCGGAAACGGAGATTGTCAGCGCGCTTGCCAATTTGGTAACGAATGCGATTCGCTATACGCCGGATGGCGGAACGATCGATGTATCGTGGCAGCGCATTCGGGATCGCGCGGTGTTTTCAGTGCGGGATAGCGGTCTCGGCATTCCGGCCGAACATATTCCGCGTCTGACGGAGCGGTTTTATCGTGTCGATAGAAGCCGCTCACGCGATACCGGCGGCACAGGCCTCGGGCTGGCGATTGTGAAGCATGTATTGCAACGGCATGGGGCCGACCTCGAAGTCAAAAGCGAGGAAGGGCGGGGCAGTACTTTCTCGGTGAAGTTTTCTGCCGCCCGTACGGCGTTGAGAAAATCGATTGCTGCCTGACGTGCCCCGAAGTGCCCGGAAGCCAAGGCACGTTCACACCATCAAGGGCAGAACTTCGCGAGCAGGCCCAGTTGCGCGTTGCGCATCGATTTACCCGGCCTGCGCCGCTGATAATGCCCGTCGCTCTGCATGAGCCACGCCGACTGGTTATCGCCGAGAAAGACTGACAATCCTTCGGCAATCACGCGCCGTTTCAGGCGGCGATCATTCACGGGAAAAGCCACTTCCACACGCCGGAAGAAGTTGCGATCCATCCAGTCCGCGCTCGACAAATACACCTTCTCTTCGCCGCCCGCATAAAAATAAAAGATGCGGTGATGTTCGAGAAAACGCCCAACGATGGAGCGCACCGTGATGTTCTCGGACATGCCTTCAACGCCTGGTTTCAACGCGCAGACCCCACGCACGATCAGATCGATTTTCACGCCTGCCTGCGACGCTTCATACAACGCGATGATCACGGTCGGTTCGAGCAGCGCATTCATCTTGGCGACAATCCGCGCTTTCTTTCCGGCGCGCGCGTTATCGGCTTCAGCACGAATGGCTTCGATCAGATTCGGATGCAGCGTAAAAGGCGCTTGCCAGAGCTGATGCAAGCGCAATTCGCCGCCAATGCCGGTGAGTTGCTGGAACACGTGATGCACGTCTTCGCAGACTTGCTGATCCGAGGTCATCACGGCGAAATCGGTATAAAGACGCGCGGTTCGCGGGTGATAGTTACCCGTGCCCAGATGCACATAACGCCTGAGCATCATCTTGCCGTTCTGCGAAACGCGCCGCACGATCAGCATCATTTTCGCGTGGCATTTGTGGCCGACCACGCCGTACACCACATGCGCGCCCACGGCTTCGAGCTGCGAAGCCCAGTTGATATTCGTCTCTTCGTCGAAGCGCGCGAGCAGTTCCACCACTACGGTCACTTCCTTGCCGTTGCGCGCGGCTTGCATCAGCGCGTCCATCAGCGGCGAGTCGGTGCCTGTCCGATAGATGGTCTGCTTGATCGCGACGACCTGCGGGTCCTTGGCCGCCTGCAACAGCAACTCGAGCACGGGCTGGAAGCTCTCGTACGGATGGTGCAGGAGCACGTCGCCCTGATCGATGGCATCGAAGAGATTCGACGACGCCGCGAGTGTCTTCGGCACCGCCGGAATATGCGGCACGAACTTCAGGTCCGGCCGGTCGACCATCTCGGGCAACTGCATCAGACGCACGAGATTCACCGGCCCGTTCACGCGATAACAATCGCGGTCGTTCAGTTCGCTCTCGTCAAGCAGGCGCCGGATCATGTGCGGTGGCGTCTCCGCCGACACTTCCAGCCGCACCGCATTGCCCAGGTGCCGCGCGGGCAGTTCGCCCTGCAACGCCACGCGCAGATTGGTGATTTCGTCTTCATCGACGAACAGTTCGCTGTTGCGCGTGATGCGGAACTGGTTGCAACTGCGCACGATCAGATGCGGAAACAGCGCGTCGACAAAACGCTGCATCAGGGAGCTCAGCAGCACGAACCCGTGCGGGTACCCTGACAGCGCCTCGGGCATGCGCACGAGCCGCGGCAGCGCGCGCGGCGCCTGCACGATACCCATCACGGCCTGGCGGCCGAACGCGTCCTTACCCTCCAGCTCGACCACGAAGTTCAGGCTCTTGTTCAGCACGCGCGGAAACGGATGTGCGGGATCGAGGCCGATCGGCGTCAACACCGGGAGCAACTCGTTCTGAAAGTAATCGGAGGCCCAGTCGGTCTGCGCCTCGGTCCACGACTCCACGCCGTGAAAGTAGATCCCTTCGCTTTCCAGCGCGGGAAACACGGTGTCCTGAAGCATCACGTATTGCTGATGCACCAGGCGATGCGCGCGTTCGACCACGAGGTCGTACACATGCTGCAGCGACATGCCGTCGGGCGAGAGCGAGCCCGGATTGTCGCGCATCTGTTCCTGCATGCCGGCCATCCGGACTTCAAAAAATTCGTCCAGGTTGCTGCTGGTGATGCAGATGAAGCGAAGCCGCTCGAGCAAGGGCACTGAGGTATCGGCGGCTTGCGACAATACACGTTCGTTAAAACCCAGAATGCCCAGTTCGCGATTAAGAAGGGGATAGCGTAAGGACATCGAAAGTATTGGCAGTCAAAAAAGCGGAATGTGCAAGGATCGCCCGGAATGCATCACAGGTTGATGACGTTTTTGTGAAATCGTAATGTCATAAATCTAACGCCTGCCTCGCGTAAGGTCGATTCTGGCAAGCTTCGTCCGAGTTCGTCTAACAATTAACTGTTTTATTGGCACATTTCGCTTCACTGGATTATTTGCCAGACCAGCACAGTCGTCCGGTTGGAATTAAAATTGGCGCGCTTCGGCGGCGCGGCGTGTTCAAATGCTGCCCGCACCGCGTGAGCACGCAAGGCGCTCGCGGGCACAACCCTACGGAAACTGGAAAATAGATGGTCAACCCCCCTCATCTTTTGGCGGCCGTAGATCTTGGATCGAACAGCTTCAGGCTGATCGTCGGACGCGTCGAGGAGACGCCTTCCGGCAGCCCGATCTATCAGGTCGATGCGCTGCGTGAACCCGTGCGGCTCGCGGCGGGCCTGTCACGAGACAAATTTCTCGACCGCGCTTCGCAATTGCGCGGCTGGGACGCGCTGAAGCGCTTTGGCGAACGGCTGCGCGACTTCCATCCCGATCACGTGCGCGCGGTCGCGACCAATACGCTGCGCGTGGCCAAGAACGCCGATGAATTTCTCGCTGAAGCGCAGAACGCGCTCGGGTTTCCCATTGAAGTGATTGCCGGGCGGGAAGAAGCGCGCCTGATTTATGCGGGCGCCGCGCATTCGGTGCCGGCGAGCGCGGGCAAACGGCTGGTGGTGGATATCGGCGGTGGATCGACGGAATTCATTATTGGCTCCCACTACACGCCAATTCACATGGAGAGTCTGTATATCGGCTGCGTGAGCCATAGCCGGCAGTTTTTTGCAGCCGGTAATGTCGATGAATATTCAATGCGGCAAGCCGAGCTCGCCGCCAAGCGCGAGATCGAGATTATCTCGAGCGAATACAAACAGACGGGCTGGGATCAGGCGATAGGGTCGTCGGGTACCGCGCGCGCGCTGGCCGAGTTGATCGAGGCGAATGGTTTCAACGATCCCGGTATCACGCACGGCATTTCCCGAGGCGGGCTGGAGCGGTTGAAAAAGGCGCTGATCAAGGCCGAGAACGTGAACCGGCTGAAGCTGATCGCGTTGAAGGCCGACCGGATTCCGGTGCTCGCGGGCGGGTTGTCGATCATGCTCGGTGTGTTCGAGGAACTGGGCATCGAATACGTCGATACCACCGACGGCGCGTTGCGGCTCGGCGTGCTGTATGACCTGCTCGGGCGCACGCAGCACCAGGACATGCGCACGGTGACGGTTGAAGGGTTCAAGCGGCGCTATGCGGTGGATAGTGATCAATCGGACCGCATTGCCGCGCTGGCCATCAGCTTCTATGAGCAGCTCGAAGCAGTCGATGCCGATGCGGAACGGCGGATCGAAAATCAAATGTTTTTGGGGTGGGCGGCGGCGTTGCATGAGATTGGGCTTTCTATCTCGCATAGCGCCTATCACAAGCATTCCGCGTATATCGCGAGTCATGCGGATATGCCCGGGTTTTCAAGGACCGATCAGGCACGGTTGGCCGGGCTGGTGCTTGGGCATGTGGGGAAGTTGGGCAAGCTTTCCCAGGCGCGGGATGTCGACTGGACCTTGCTGTTTTGTTTGCGGCTTGCGGCGTTGCTTTGCCGGAGGCGGGCCGATGTCGGGTTTCCGGCTATCCAGGTGTCTCTAGCCAACGGCGGCTTCGATGTGCGCTTGCCCAACGATTGGGTCGCGCTAAATCCGCTCACCGACTATAGCCTCGTTCAGGAGGCGGCGGAGTGGGAGAAGATCGGAAAGCCGTATCGGGTGGTTTATACCGGGGTTTGATCGCCGTAGCGGGGCGGCGTTAGGGAAAACGAGGCAGCCGATGATTCTGTGCTGCCCCATTGCGTTCGCGAATCCTTTCGGCGCAAAAGTGAAAGTAGTACGGACTTCGAACTTTATTCCACGCTTCTTGCTTTACGCCCACTTGCGCTGTGGTTCGTCGCGCCAGCGGCGTTGATCCAATCGTTATCGCTGGCGCGTTTTGTCTCTTCCGCTATCTGCTCGTTGGCGTTTTCAATCTTCAATCGGCCATGAAGTGGCGCACGTAACGCTCACCTATCTCCGATAAACGCAGCAGAGTCAAAAAGTCCGCCGTGTTGAAATCGGGATCCCATGCCGGAGCGCCGCAGATTTTTGCGCCCAAGCGCAAATAACCCTTCAACAACGGCGGCGGCGCGACCGTGGCTCCCGTGCGCAGTTCCTGCACCGGCAACGGCGTATGCGCAAACGCCCGGTATTCCGGCGACGTCAACGCCTCCTTCTCCAACCCTTCGTACAGGTCGGCGGCGTAGTGGCCGCCATCGGCCATTGCGACGCTCGCGCAGCCCAGCATGGTCTCGTAGCCGTTCTGCTTCATGTACGCCGCGAGACCGCCCCACAGCGACATGATCACCGCGCCGCTGCGGTAATCCGCATGCACGCACGACCGGCCGACTTCCACCAGCTTCGGGCGCAGATGCGCGAGGCGGGAGACATCGAATTCGCTCTCGGCATACAGCCGCCCGGCACGCGCCGCCTGATGCGGCGGCAACACGCGGTAGGTACCCACAACCTTCAAGGTGTCCAGGTCACGGACCAGCAGGTGGTCGCAAAACGCGTCGAATGCGTCTACGTCCAGGCCTGCCGGGCCTTTCAGGTGAGCCCCCATCTCGTCAGCGAACACCCGGTACCGCAAGCGCTGCGCTTCACGCAATTCAACCTCGGAATGCGCCCACGATACCCGCAACCGGTGTTGCCCCGTCACAGTCTCCGCCGCGCTCGGCAAACGCTGGCGTTCGGCAACGTTCGAGCCACCAGACCCGCTCAGTCCATTCGATGTGCTCAATAGAGCGGCGAGCGTCGTCGATTTTTGCATTGGCAATCCCCAAAGTGGATTTGGCTGACGTTTTACAGTTAGCCGCCAATGTAAGTATTCCGAATGACGCTCGCATGGCATCACGATGACGATTCAATGAAGCGTCACTGCGCCGCCACGGTTTTACCGCTTTTGGGTCCAGTTTCGTTGTGGCTACAGTAAATCAGGACTGGTTACGGCGCGCAGCACGATTTGGTCGTCGCCCGCGCGGGAGCGCTGCTGAAACCACCAGATGCCACCTTTTTTCAGGGTCCATTCGGCTTCGTGGCCGGTCATCAATGAAGCCGCGGCGCGCCCGAGCGTCGGTTGATGCCCGACCACGACCACGGTTTCAGCTACGCCACCCGGCCATTGCGCGGCATCGAGCACGGCCTGGGCGCTGGCGCCCGGCGCCAGTTCTTTCACCACGCTATACCGGTCGCCAAACGCTTCCATTGTCTGGATCGTGCGTGTGGCCGGGCTGACGAGGAACACCGTATCGTCGTCGATACGGCTCTTCAACCACTTCGCCGCCGCCTGCGCTTGTTTTACGCCGCGCGGGGTGAGTTGACGCACGAGATCGCTCGCGGCCTGGTCTTCTGCTTCGGCATGGCGCCAGAGAATGAGGTTCATCGACTGTCTCCTTTGGGTTGTGCTCAGGGTTTTCGTTTGGACCGGTGAAGGCCGCGAACGTGCTGCGGCTTCGGGCTTGTCCCGGCTGCCGGATACTTTCGATTGCGCAGGTATCAGGAAATACGCTATCATCTCGTTCTTGTCGGAGCGTAGCGCAGCCTGGTAGCGCATCTGATTTGGGATCAGAGGGTCGAAGGTTCGAATCCTTTCGCTCCGACCACGTTACAAATGAAGGGGTCACGAGTTCAGCTCGTGACCCCTTTGCCATTTCTGGCGCGCTCACATGGCTAGCGCGCCGTGCGCGGTCAAGAAAGAGACAAGAGACGAGCACGGAGCACGATAGCCACAGCAGGTTAAAGCCGCCCAGCGTTTCGATTCAATCGCAAATTCCCGATATCGTTTAATCTTCTGCGTTCACTCTCCGTATTCGAACTTCAAACTCTATTTTCCGGGCCGTCCATGCCGCGTTTCGCCGTTCTGCTTGCTTGCTCCCTGCTCCTGTCCGCCTGTGCCGATGCCACCGTGCCCCACCACACGCCGCCGCAAGATCCGCCTGATTACAAGGGCGTGCCGACCGATACCACGCCGCCGGTCATGATCATCGCGCCGGCCAAACCCGAGCAGCCGCAATGACAGCCGGGACGCGGCTCGCCCACTGCCTGCCCGTATACCGCAGCGTATAATCCGCTCATGAACACGCCCGCCAACGCCGCCCAGCCTCACGCCCACTCGTCCGCCGACGCGCTCCAGGCGGCGGTCACGATGGCCGACGAGTATTGTCGCGAGCGTGGCCAAAAGCTCACGCCCATTCGCCGCACGGTGCTCGAATTGCTGCTGGCCTCGGGCCGCGCGACCAAAGCCTATACGCTGCTCGACGAAATGCGGGCGATGCATCCGAACGCGTCGCCTCCCACGGTGTATCGGGCGCTGGATTTCCTGCTGTCAGCGGGGCTGATTCATCGCATCGAATCGATCAACGCGTTTACCGTCTGCCACGATCTCACCCATTGCCAACACGGCGTGCTGATCGTATGCCAGCAATGCGGGCGCGTGACCGAGTTGCAGCAGCAAAAGCAGTTGCGCCAGAGCCTGATGTCGCAGGTCGAGGCGAGCGGCTATCGGCTGGCGGGCGACGACATCGAGTTAAAGGGCATTTGCCCCGCATGCCAGGCCGCTGAAGATCCCAGCGCTCATCAGCACGATCACGACCACGCCTCGCATTGATCTGGCATGCGCGTCGTTTAAAGCGCTGCCAACGCAAAAAAGGCCGTTCCTGACGTCAGTCGGAACGGCTTTTTTTACTTCAAGCTGACTCCAGCATCGAACTTCGCTGGACTACGCTACAGCCCACTATGGCAGGTTTATCAAGGGCTTAGACGAGTTCATCCTATGCCGGTGCTTTCCGAAACCTGACCCGGCTTCCCTCCGCGTGACTCCCACGTGGCACCTGGAAACCGGGTGTTCGAGGGGGCAGCATGGCCAAGATCAAACTCACCAAATCCGCCGTCGATACGGCACAACCCCAGGCGCAGGCTGTCGAGCTGCGCGATACGCTGGTGCCCGGCTTCCTGTGCAAGATTACACCGGCAGGCCGCAAGGTGTTCATGCTCCAGTACCGCACGAACGCAGGCGAGCGCCGCAAGCCCGCTTTGGGCCTGTACGGCGAATTGACCGTCGAGCAGGCCCGCTCGCTGGCGCAAGAGTGGCTGGCCCAAGTGCGTCGGGGCGGAGACCCGGCCGCAGACAAGGCGGCGGCGCGCAAGGCGCCAACGGTCGAGGAGTTGTGCACGAAGTTCATGGAGGACTACTCCAAGCTGCGCAACAAGCCCAGCACGCAGGACGGTTATCGGGGAGTCATCGATTGCAACATCGTCCCAATGATCGGCCGGATGAAGGTTCAGGACGTGAAACGCCCGGACGTGGCCGCGATGATGAAGAAGATGACCCACAAGCCGGCCGAGGCGAACCGCACGTTCAGCGTCATGCGCCGGATGTTCAATCTGGCCGAGGTGTGGGGTTATCGCCCCGATGGCACTAATCCGTGCCGCCACGTACCGATGTTTCCCAACGGGAAGGCCACCCACCTCATCAGAGACGAGGACATGGGCAAGCTGTTCGGGCAACTCGACAAGATCGAAGCCGAGGGGCTGGAAAACTATGTCATCCCCTTGGCGATCCGCCTGCAATTCGAGTTCGCCGGCCGCGGCGGCGAAATCGTCACGCTCGAATGGGAATGGGTCGATCTGGAGAATCGGCGCGTGGTGTGGCCTGACAGCAAGACCGGCTGCATGTCCAAGCCCCGGAGCGAGGAAGCCTATCGGCTGCTTTCGACGGTACCGAGGCAGAAGGACAATCCCTACGTGCTGCCGTCTCCGAGCCATCCCGGCCAACACCTGACCACGGGCGAGTATTACAACGGACAACGGCTGGAGCCGTGCCCTCAAGGCGGCTGGCGCTGCGCATGTGGGCACGCACGGTATCCGCCATCGCTCGGCAACCGACATTGCCAATTCGAGCACCCCGGTCAAAGTCGGCATGGCGTTGACGGCGCACAAGACCGTGGCGTTCATGCGCTGGGTCCATACCGAGGATGACCCGGTGCGCAAGGCGGCCGATCTGGTAGCGAACCGTCGCCGGGCGATAACCGGCACGCCGCGCGCCGAGGTCGCCAAGGCATGATCCGGCTCGACATTTCCGGGCCATCGCCCGCCGCGCCGCTGACGGCAGGGATGGAGGAGTGTGCCCGTTTCGGGTATATTTCAGGGGTGGAATTGGCATGAAAGTCCTCAAGCGCAAGGACTTCGCACGGTGCCAGGCGGGCGAAAAACTGCCCGATACCGCTCTGTGCAAGGCGGTCAAGGAGATGGAAAGCGGTCTGATTGATGCCGACCTGGGCGGCTTCCTCTACAAGAAGCGGGTCGCGCGTCCAGGCGGCGGCAAGAGCGGCGGATACCGTACATTGCTGTCGGCCCGGATCGGCAATCGCTACGTGTTCCTGCACGGGTTCCCCAAGAGTGACAAGGCGAACATCACGCACGATGAGAGGAAGGCGCTGCAATACGCCAGCAAGGTGTTCCTGGATCTATCCACGGAAGCGTTGTTGAAAGCGTTGCAGGCCGGTGTGTTACTGGAGGTGTGTTGTGACGAGCAAGATCATTGAATCCTTGCGTGACGACCTGGCCGCACTGCATGAAGCAGGTGCGATCAGCAAGGTGACGATGCGCGAGTTCGATGCCATCTGCCCCCCGCCGGTGCGGGAGTTCAGTGCTGACGACATCAAGCATCTGCGCGAGCGGCTGAAATTCAGCCAGCCGGTGTTCGCTCATCATTTGCACACCACGGCCTCGACCGTGCGCAAGTGGGAGCAAGGTGATACCCGCCCGGCTGGTCCTGCCCTCAAGCTACTCAACATCATCGCCGACAAGGGCTTGCAGGCCATCATCTGATACGAGATTAACCGCGCACGACGGAGACATGCGGTGGCTACAAGGATTGCCCCTTTCAGTTCGCAGCACCTTGAAGCCGCATTCTGCGTCCTTGCCGATACTGACCGTGGCTTGAGCGGCACGCACTGGTAGATACCGATTGCCAGCAACAAGGCGATGGATGCCGACGCTGCCCTGCAGGAACTTGGCAGCGACCAGGTGGCCTTCGGTTATGTGACCACAACCGTCACGGTGATGGATGCGGATGCGACGGTACCAGCCGCTCTTTATCCAGCGAGGGCCGATGCCATGAGCGGGACCACGCGAAAGTTGCGGCTGGGGCCACTGCCGGACACGCAGACCGTCAAGCTGACGTTCTCGTGCCCGGCCCATCTGAAAGTCGACCTCGACCGCTACGCGGCGCTGCATGCGCAAACCTACGGTGAGCCGGTCGATGCAGCGACACTGATTCCGCTCATGCTGGAAGCATTCATGATGCGAGATCGGGCGTTTAGAAGAGTTAGCTAGGTAGGCTGCTGAAGCAATTACGCCACGGTGTCGATGTTCAGGACGCGCCGTCGAACTGAAGCAAAACCTTCGTGCCGGTCACAGCATGCGCAACCGCATCTTTGAGCCGATCGAGTGTGTAGACTGCAGCCACGGGCTGCTTGGGACCATTCGGGCCTAGATACTTGACAAGCTTCGTAAGGGTGGGGCCCACCTTTGCGTACATGTCGGGATAAGTCTGGAAAAAGGCGACGACTGTCAGTCGCTTGCCGATGATGGCCAGAGTCGGTAGCTCCATTGGCTTCAGCGCGACACCTCCATAGACGACGAGCTTGCCGCCCGGCGTGAGCATCTGGATAACGCGCCCGGCCGATGGCCCGCCAAGCACGTCCAGCCCGAGGGGGATATTCAGACCCTCCACTTTCTTTGCGGCGTCGTCCAACGGCTCGTCGTCGGCGATCACCACATCGCAACCCCGCTGCTTGAGCGTCTCGATATCGACCGCTTTGCGAACCAGTCCGATCGTCACGATGCCCCGTTCTTTCGCCAGCGCGATCAGCCACTGCGAAAGGCCGGAAGTCGCCGAATTGAACACCACGGCGTCACCAGGCTTCAGGTCTACATACTCGCTCAGCAACAAATCCGCCGTGACAGGATTGATGGCCATCATCGACGCCTGCTGCGCATCGGCATCGGGTGGAACAAGGACGACTTCGGCGGCCCGCGCAATGACCCTCTGTTGATAGGTCTTCAGGGTGTCCAGCAAGGGGGGAAGCACAACGCGGTCACCAATGGCGACCGACGTGACCCCCTCGCCAAGCGCCAGAACGATCCCCGCTCCCTCGTTGCCGATGGTCGCGGGCGGCGTCGGCTTCCAGGGAAAAACGCCCCACGGAACCATCAGATCATTGAAGTTGATCGGCGCATATTCCACGCCGACAAGAACTTCCCCCGGCCCAGGCGGCGGAGGCTCGGGAACGTCCCGAAGTTCAAGATTTTGTACCGCATCTCCATATCCAATGAGCTGTACAGCCTTCATGTCATCATCTCCTTGCCATACGAGTAGTTGAGCAGAGATCGCCCCGACCTAAGACCTCACAGAAGGTGAGGCCGTCGGTCAGACGTAATTGATCGCTGTGGGAGGCATTGAGCCTCCCACAGCGATCAGGCGTTTGCGCCGCCATCGACGGTCAACGCCGTTCCTGTGATGTATTGAGCCTTTGGGCCCGAGAGGAACGCCACCATGTTCCCGATGTCCTCAACCGTGCCGTACCGGCCGAGTGCGGTGAGCGACCGAAGCGTCTCGTGGAACGGGCCGTGGACCGGGTTCATGTCGGTGTCGATGGAGCCGGGCTGCACCACATTGACCGTGATGTCGCGTGGACCGAGTTCTCGGGCCAACCCCTGTGAGAAAGCAGTCAACGCGGATTTCGACAACGCGTAGACCGGCAGGCCCGCGCCCCCGGGAACGCGGTCGGCAAAGAAGCTTCCGATGTTGATGATGCGACCGCCCTTGCCGAGATGAGGAATGGCTGCCTTGCTCGCGACGATCGGAGCACGGACATTAACGTGCAGTAGGGCGTCGATGTCCTCCAGCGAGATGTCCTTGACCTCAGCCAGTCGCAGAATTCCCGCGTTATTGACGAGGATGTCGAGCCCGCCTAGCGCCGCGACCGTCTTCTCAACCGAGGCCTGGACAGCGGCCACGTCCGCACTGTCGGCCTGAATGGCGACGGCGCGACGGCCCAGTGCCTTGATATTGCGAACCACCTCCGACGCCGCGTCTGCCGACTTTTCGTAGGTAATAGCCACGTCCGCACCTTCGGCGGCCAGCGCCTTCGCGATCGCCGCGCCAATACCTCTGCTGGCACCCGTAACAAGGGCGCGCTTTCCTGTGAGTGTCATGTCACCAGCCTTCTGTGTTGTTCGTTACAGAAGGCTATACCGGTTGACTCAGGAGCGTCAATAGATTTATATATCGATCACTACAAAAGGAGGAATCATGGCAGTTATCGGACGCCCCCGGGAGTTCGATCGTGATGAGGCACTGAAAGCCGCCATGCTTGTTTTCTGGCGCAAAGGCTTCCTGGCGACTTCGATGAACGATCTTTGCGATGCCATGGGCATTCGCTCACCGAGCCTCTACGCTGCTTTTCGCAGTAAGGAAGCGCTCTATCTTGAAGCGGTGGAGCACTATGCGAAGACCATTGGGCCTTCGATCTGGGATCGCCTTACGGATGGCCCGGTTGCCCATGCTTGCGTTGAAAACTTCTTGGCGGCGGCAGTCGAGAGCCTGCCAGAATGCGACTTGACGCCTGCTGGCTGTATGGTGGCATTGGCGGCCGTCGGCGATGAATGTCCTGGCGCGGTCATGGACGCCATGAGAGAGGTCAGGCGTCATTGCCTGGAAATGTTGCGGTCGCGATTGAGCGACGCGGTGTCCGCAGGCGAGCTACCATCCTCAACGGACGTTGATCGCCTGAGCCGATTTTATCTGGGCGTTTATCAGGGAATGGCCGCTCAGGCGCGCGACGGCGCGACCTCGGCCGAACTGAAGGGCGTTGCAGAGACGGCTATGGCCGCATGGCCCGGCGCGTGAGCCGGCTCGATGCTGATCCGCAAGGCTTGGCACCGGACTGGACGCGGTGCTGAAGCCAACTGGGCGCGCCGGGATGCGCTGACCTTGCCGCTAGCAAGGCCCCTATGTGACTCCTGGCCCTGGATGCCGGTGCCGGCCCGAAGCTTGGACGAATCACGTAAGTACGCGACGGATATAGCGTTTGGCCACGTCAACCGTTTTCACGGCGAGCTTGATAGTGGCCATTTTTTATGTTCGCAACCCGAATAAGCGAAACCCCGATGCGGGCACACCGGGGTCTCTGACCCGCGAAAACTGTTCGCGTAGAGAATCGCGGGCTGGCCGTATTTTAAAGCGCATCAATCCGGCGGATTGTGATCACTTGTATCAACGCGTAACCCAATGTGCACGGGCCTCTTCGTCTTTTAAGCAGGCCTGGTCAACGAAGGCCGCGGCACGTAATTACTACGGTCAAAACGCAGGCATGAAGCCGTGTTATGCGCATTTCTTGCTGCAAAGGTATGATCGTCTTTCCTGCCGAAACAGATTTCCCGATCATGACCTCGTTGTGGATCTTCTTCGCCATTTGTCCGGTCGCGCTGGGTTCGCTGCTCGTGTTCGCGTCGCACATCGATCCGCTTTCCGGTCGCTGGCGTGGTGCCCAACTGATCGGTTCGCTACGGCGCCAAGCGAAATTCGCGGCAGGCAAACGCGTTGCACATCTTGGCAGCGCGTTCAAGAAACACGCGGGCGCTATTGCTTGCAGCGAATCACCATCGATCGGTTCTTGACGTTCGCGCCGAAAATTCCCGCCACCGTACCGCCCGAGGTCGCGCCATTGTCGACATCCTTCGACACCACGTCGTAGCCATACGAACCGCACATCTCGCCAGCCTTCTTGTAACACGCAGCCCAGCTCGTACTCGCGTCGCCGCCGCTGCAATTGATGGCAAAACCCGTGTCGCCCGACGGCAGATACGTCATCTTCGCCGTGTTGGCGCAACCGGCCAGTGTTGCCGCAGCCGCTATTACGGCAGCCGTCATGAGGAGCTTTCCGCGCGCTGTGGCGCGTACTTTCAATTTCATCGATTCTTCCCTGTTTGATAAAGCACGTCTGGCATGCACGGCGCGCTTGTCGCGCCGTTATCGCGCCGGCAGATAGCGCGACGGATCAATCGAGCTACCCTTGTAGCGCAATTCAAAATGCAGCATCACGCGATTGGTGTCGGTGTCGCCCATTTCCGCGACGGCCTGACCCTGCGTGACGCTCTGGCCTTCCTTCACCAGCAGCGCGCGGTTATGCGCGTAGGCGGTCAAGTAGTCGGCGTTGTGCTTCACGATCAGCAGATTGCCGTAACCCCGCAGCCCGTTCCCCGCATAGACCACCGTACCGGCCGCTGCCGCGACGATCTGCGTCCCGGACGCGCCGGCAATGTCGATACCCTTCGAACTCTTGCCGTCGAAACCGCGAATCACGCTGCCTTGCGTCGGCCAGATCAGCGCAATGCTGGTGGCCGGCGTAGTCAACCCGGACGCCGCTGCGCTCGATGTATCCGCGCTGCCGCTGCGGGCTGGCTGCTCGACGGGCGTGGTTGCGGCCGTC
>NZ_AEJF01000004.1 GCF_001028175.1 Caballeronia mineralivorans PML1(12) | reverse complement strand
CAGCACCTGGCCGACTTCGATCGCATTCGGGTCGGTGAGGTTGTTCCAGCGCGCGATGTTTTGCGCCGATGTCCGGTTCGCACGCGCGACCTTCGACACCGTATCGCCCCGTTCTACTCGATAAAAGCCCGGCCCGACCGGCGCAGAGCCACACGCGGCGAGCACTGCGATCAAGGACACGCAGCTCAGCCGTCGAATTATTTTTACCAAACTCAAAACCTCGCAAAGCGCCGCACAAACCGACAAACCCAAATACGCCGCGGCAAACAAACCAGAATGCGTAACGGCGAAATGTCCGATTTTACCGTCCCGGCGCCGCCGCCCCCCAGAAGCGACCATCGTTCCCACTTGTTCCCCGTCTGTTCGCCGTTTCACGCAACTGGCGAAATGCTCAGCCGCAACGCGGCCGTTTCGGTTTTGCCCGGTGCGAGCCAGCGTAGTCCGCAGCCGTTGTGAATGGCATCGGGGAGACCGACCCACGGCTCGATGCAATAGAAATCCGACGTCGGCGCTTCGGTCCAGGTGGTGACGGCGTACCAGGGCACCGAGCCTGGGCGGTGCAGATCGAAGTTCACCATGCGCTTCAAACCCGGCGTCACGAGCCGCACCGGGTGGTCGGAGGGGCCGCTAAAGCAGTGGAAACGATCGAGAATGCTGGCGTCGTCCAGCGCGTAGCGGGCTGCGCCCGCTTCCGGGTCGCTGATCGAGCCGTCATCGCGTTGCCGGCGTGTTTCCGTGCGCGGCAATTCCAGGCTGCTGATGCCGCGCTGATCGTGCGGCAGGGCAAAGTAGAAATGATGGCCGGCATAGTAGGGCAGTGGCACCTCGCCGGGGTTCGACGTGGTGAGTTCCACATCGAGTGTCACGGCATCGACCAGCCGGTACGCAGCCTCGAAGCGAAACGCGAACGGATAGCCCTGGCGCGTGAAGTCGTTGTCGACGAGCGTCATTCGCACGCCGTGCCCATCCGCGTCTTTGCGATGTTCAAACGGCAGATTGCGCGCGAAACCGTGCATGGGAAGTTCATGCACGACGCCTTCTGGATCGCGCCACTTGCCAATCTCACCATCGACGAAATGGCGGCCGAGAAACGGAAACAGCAGCGGATTGCCGCCGCGAATCTTGACGAAGTTGGACCAGTCCGGCGCGGCCGGCCAGAAAATGACCGGTTCGCCGCCGACGCGCCACGTCATCAGCCGTCCGCCCGCGCGCGGCGCGAGTTCGAGGACGGCGTCATCGAACGTGATTTCCAGTATGTCTTCGGGTTGTGACGACATGTCGGTGGTCTCCTAGGGTGAGTGTTCAAACGAGCAACGAGCAGGTTGTGCGTTCATGTGGCGGCTCAATTCTACGGGGAAACCCTTTCCGGGAAATTGCGACTGACACAGCTGGTTTCACTACCCTGATAATGCGAACACGATGTAACGCGGATGAAACATTTTTCGGCCTTGACGATCTCACATCGATCAAGATGGTCCTGCGGAACGGCGAGGATGATATGGATCTGGCGATGATGTTTGGAGTGTTCATTTTTGGCACGTTCGGTGCGGGCACGCTGCTGTTCTTATACAAGCTGCGACCGTGACACAGGTGTGACGCAGCGAATAAAAAAAGCCCGTCTTACGATGGGCTTTTTTTATTCTTACGAAATTATTTTAATAATCGAACAATTTTCTTTCGTTAACATCAAGCGCAACGCAAAGGCTTGGCGCTGCATTGGGTGACCGGCATAATCGGCCGGTTTGCGTGCCATATGCTGCACCGCGGCTATGAGCCTGTCGCCACTAACGAAAGAGGATCAACGTGACTTTGTGGTTTCTGATTTTTCTGAGCGTGCTGCAGGGCGTGACCGAATTGTTCCCGGTCAGCAGCCTCGGCCATACGCTCCTGGTGCCCGGTCTGATCGGGATGCATATCGACAAACACGCGCCGCAGTTGTTGCCGTTCCTGGTCGCGTTGCACTTGGGTACCGCGCTCGCGTTGCTGTGGTACTTCCGCAAGCGCTGGATTGCGCTGATAGCGGGGTTTATCGGATCGTTGCGCGGCCGTAAAAACGCCGATGGCCACATGATGTGGGCGCTGATCATCGGCACGATTCCGACGGGCATTGTCGGGCTGGTGCTTGAAAAGCGGCTCGAGGCGCTGTTTCACGATCTGCGCATTGTCGCGGCTGCGCTGATGGTCAACGGTGTGTTGCTGTGGGTCGGCGACCGGTTGACGCGTGCGCGGGCGGAGCGCGCGCCTGAAGAACTCACGTTCAGGCAGGCGTTCCTGGTGGGGCTTGCGCAGATCGGCGCGCTGATTCCGGGCTTTTCGCGCAGCGGGCTGACGATGATCGCGGGCATCGGCGCCGGGTTGAGCGCGGAGAAAGCGGCGGAGTTCTCGTTTTTGCTCGGCACCCCGATTATCTTCGCGGCCGGCGTGCTTGAATTGCCAAAGCTGTTCCACGCGCCCGATCAGCTCGCCGATGCCGTCCTCGGCGGCGTGTTGACCGGGATCGCGGCGTACCTGAGCGTGCGTTTCCTGATGCGTTACTTCGAAGGAAAGGGGCGGCTGGCCGCGTTTGGCTTGTATTGCGTGATCGCCGGCGCGTTTTGCCTCGGCTGGTTCATGTTGCATCAGCAACCGGTTTGATCGGTTTTAATACGCATCGAAGCGAGCGAGGTCTCGGAATGAGGCCTCGCATCCTTTCGATGAGGTAAAATCCTGGATCATCTGCGACGCGGCAGTAGCTCAGCTGGATAGAGCATCGGCCTTCTAAGCCGAGGGGCGGGGGTTCGAGTCCCTCCTGCCGTGCCAGACCCTCGGGTTCATCTCAACGCTCGACCGCGTTTCACCGGCGTCTTGCTCGTTCGAGTTCGCAAGCTCTCAAAAAGAGCTCACGCCTACCGCGCTGTCAGCGCGTCCTGGTCTTGCCACACGTTGTCCTTCACCGTCACCGCCTTCGGAATGAGCTTCGCGCGATAGAACGTATCGGCGACGCTCTGCTGGGTCGCGACAATCTTCTCGTCGATCGGCATCGCGCCGTACGGCACGCGACGCACCCACGTCTCCACAAGCGCCGCGTCCAGCCCGACTTTGGGCGCGAGCAACGCCGCCGTGTCCGCGGGATGCTGCGTGACCCACGCACCGGTCGCCCGCAACTGATCGATCACGGCACGTACCGCTTGTGGATTTTGCGTGGCGAAACTACGCGTGGCCTCGTAGAAATTGAACGGCTTCGGCAAACCGGTGTAGTCGGCGAGCGTACGCACCGTCAACGCCTTTTGCGCGGCGGCGTAGTAAGGGTCCCAGACGATCCATGCATCGACGTCGCCATTCTCGAAGGCTGCGCGGGCGTCGGCGGGTGGGAGATAAACCGGGTGGATATCGTCGAGTGTCAAGCCGGCCTTCTGCAGCACTGCAAGCAGCAGGAAGTTCGAACTCGATCCTTTTTGCAACGCGATGCGCCGGCCTTTTAGCTCGGCGAGCGAATGAATCGGTGAATCGGCTTTGACGAACAGCGCCTCATTGGTTTGTCCACCCGGCTCGGCGCCGACATAAACAAAATTCACGCCCGCGGCCTGCGCGAAAATCGGTGGCGGCGCGCCGGTGTATCCGAAATCGATGTTGCTTGTATTGAGCGCTTCGAGCAATTGCGGCCCGGCTGGAAACTCATACCAACTGACGGTATAGCCGAGCGGCTTTAGCTTTTGCTCGAGCGAACCCTGGGCCTTGAGCACGGCAAGCAGACCGGCTTTCTGATACCCAATGCGCAATTGCCTGGGTGACGAACTCCCCGGATCTTGTGCCGATGCGCACAGAGGCAACAACGCGAACGCAGCAGCGAACGATAACGACAGGCACAGCTTTTTCATGGCAATTCCTATGCAGCAAAGAGATGTCGTCGACCATAACGGCGATGCGTTTGCGCGTCGAATAAGCGATGCTTCGAAGCTAATGACGCAATGTGTGAAATCGAAATGTCGAAGCACATCCAGCCATAAAGCGTGGGCGTCAGGGCGGCAGCGAGAGGGGTGTCCATGATCGGATTTGACGCGAAGTCGACAAGCTTTCGATGATAGTTTTCTGCCTCCCATGGCTCTATCGGACACTTCTGAGATAGCCTCGGTTTGATCTGAAAATCACACTGCATGGCCAGTTGGCGGCGATTCGGCGCTTGCAAAACACACGTGTGACCTCATGCTATCCTCGACCCCTGTCGATCGCTATTTATCAGCTGGTCTTGATCGTTTCTGAAACGCAAATAACGCGAATAACGAACGCTATAACGACGAAAGCCCATTCAATATCAATATCAACGAGGAAGAGTGTTTCAATGCCATATCCAACTCGCGCGCTCAAGCGCATTTCGGTGCAACCGATCGCAAGCTGCGTTGTGCTTGCCAGCGGCGCGGCAGAGGCGGCTAACCTCGGGTTTCTCAACAACACGCCCATCACCTACATGAAGCAGCGCGACTTGCAGGCGCTCAACAACGCGGCACACTCGGCGCACGACACCAAGCAGGACGGTGAGTCGCTCGACTGGAACAACGAAGGCGCTCGCAACCCGGTCGCACTCAAAGGCACGCTCACGCCGTTGGATACGAACAAGAACGGCGAGCGTACCTGTCGCAAGCTCACCATGGTGGCTCAAGCCAAGGGCCAGACGCAGACCTGGGCACCCACCGCCTGCAAGCCGGACGGCGGTAAATGGGCATAGTGACCTGTTTCAACCAGCCCGTGGGCACTCCTCACGCCGTATCGCGAATCGGGAAGGCCGCTTGATGGCCGAGCGGACAGTTTCGTGCGGCATCGTGATTCTGAACACGCAAGGCGACGTGTTGCTGTGTCACGCGACCGAGACGTCGCACTGGGATATTCCAAAAGGTCAGGGCGAGCCGCACGAACAACCGGTGGAAGCGGCGTTGCGCGAACTCGTCGAAGAGACCGGGATTGTGCTGAAGGCGCAGCGGCTGAAGGATCTGGGGCGCTTTGTTTATCGCCGCGACAAGGACCTGCATCTGTTCGCGGTGCGAGTGAGCGACGAAGAAGTAAAGCTCGAAGAGTGTGTGTGCGAATCGTATTTTCCGCGCCGCCGGGACGGCACGATGATCCCGGAAATGGACGCGTACAGATGGGTCACGCCCGTCGATGTCGATCAGTACGCAAGCCGTAGTCTCGCGCGCCTTTTCCAGACCACGCTGTCGCTTGCCGAATTGCATCAAACGCTCGCGTGAGCCTGAAGGCGCGGCACGCCATCAGTCATCAGATGCGCGGTCGTTGGGATTAGCGAACAACGCTTTCATTTCCGGCGAAAGCGGGAACCGCAAGTTCATGTTCTCGGGTGGAATGGGCTGCATGAACCACGTGTCGTAGAGTCTCGCGGCTTCGCCTGAAAGCTCCATGCCGGCAATGACATCATCGGCCAGTTTCTTGAAGACCGGGTCGCCCTTGCGCATGATGCATGCATAGGACTCACGTGCCAGAGGATCGCCGGTGACCATGTACTCGTGTTGGGCCGGACCTTCCTGGGCCATCTTTCCATACAGCAACGGATCGTCCATCACGAACGCCACGGCGCGGCCGGTCTTCAACGCGTCGAAACCTTCTGCGTGGTCTTTCGCGCTGATGATCCGCAGATCGAGTTTCTGTTTCAGAGAGAGTTCCCGCAGCAACTGCTCGTCGGATGTGCCCGCCGTTGTCGATACCGTCTTGCCGGCGAGATCGGCGTAGTTGCGGATGCCTGATTTGCGCTTCACCACCATCCGGATGCTGTAATCGAAGAAGCTGTTCGAGAACGCCACCAGTTGTTCGCGCTCGCGAATATGGGCGGTCGAGCCACACTCCAGATCGATCTGGTGATTGACCACATACGAGAATCGATTCGCCGATGTGATGACCACCGTGCTCACCGCGAGGCGGGGTGTTTGCAGCCGGCGCCTGACCTCGTCGACGATCTTGAGCGCAATGGCCTGCGAATAACCGATGGGCCGCTGCTTCGCGTCGAGATAGGAGAAGGGGACCGACGACTCGCGCACGCCGAGGACGATGGTGTCGTTCTCGGCGATCTTGCGTAACGTAGGCGAGGACGGGTCGGCCGTGCTTGCGAAAGCCGTTTGCGCCGCGATGAGCAGCGCGAACGCGCACGATGCGCGCCACGCGCGGACGAACGACCTTGGCAAGGTGAGTTGCAAAGCATCCCCCACAACATGTGCGCGCGTCCAGCGGACGCGCCAATGGTTTTAAGCCGGCTTGGTCCAGCTATCGCGCAGGCTGACGATGCGATTGAACACCGGCATGCCGGGCTTCGAATCGACGCGGTCGGCCACGAAATACCCATGGCGTTCGAACTGGTAGCGATCTTCGGCGTTTGCGTTGCGCGCACCGGGTTCGAGATAAGCGCGCACGATGCGCTTCGAATCCGGGTTTAGTGCGTCGAGGAATTCTGCACCGCCCGCGCCCGGTTGCGGCTCCTTGAAGAGGCGGTCGTAGAGTCGCACTTCGGCTTCGTACGCGCCTTCTGCGCTGACCCAGTGGATGGTGCCCTTGACCTTGTAGCCGTTGGCGCCTTCCGTGCCGGACCTGCTGTCGGGGAAATACGTGCAATGCACAGCCGTGATGTTGCCGTTTTCGTCTTTGTCCGCGCCCGTGCATTCCACCACGAAGCCGTACTTGAGCCGCACCTTGTTGCCCGGGAACAAGCGGAAATAGCCTTTCTTCGGTACTTCCTGAAAGTCTTCGCGCTCGATCCACAGTTCCTGCGAAAACGGGAATTCACGCGTGCCGCGCTCGGGGTGATGCGGATGAACCGGCGCGCTACAGGTTTCGCTCGTGCCTGCCGGATAGTTGTCGATGATCAGCTTGAGCGGATCGAGCACTGCGATTGCGCGTGGCGCCTTTTCGTCGAGATCGTCGCGCAACGCGCCTTCCAGCACGCTCATGTCAATCCACGAATCCACCTTTGTCACGGCGACGCGGTCGCACATGAGGCGAATGCTTTCCGGCGTGAAACCGCGACGCCGCACGCCGACGATAGTCGGCATGCGCGGATCGTCCCAGCCGTCGACGTGATTTTCCGTCACCAGTTGCAGCAGCTTGCGCTTGCTGGTGATAGCGTAGGTCAGATTGAGTCGTGAAAACTCGATTTGCTGCGGCAGCGGACGCGTGAACTTGCCGTCATCGGCGAGTCGATTCAGGAACCAGTCGTAGAGCGGGCGGTGATCTTCGAATTCGAGCGTGCACAGCGAATGCGTGATGTTCTCGAGCGCGTCCGATACGCAGTGCGTGTAGTCGTACATCGGGTAGATGCACCATGTGTCGCCGGTCCGGTAATGATGCGCGAAACGAATTCGGTAGATGACCGGGTCGCGCATGTTGAAATTCGGCGACGCCATGTCGATCTTCGCGCGCAGCACATGCTCGCCTTCCTTGAACTCGCCCGCTTTCATGCGGCGGAACAGCTCGAGATTCTCTTCGGGCGTGCGCTCGCGAAACGGCGAGTTCTTGCCGGGCTCCTGGGCCGAACCGCGCGTCAGACGCATCTCTTCGGCCGACTGGCTATCTACGTACGCCTGGCCGCGCTCGATCAACAGCTCCGCGAATTCATACAGCTGGTCGTAGTAATCGCTCGCGAAATACAGGTGTTCGGTGCCGTCCTTGTTCCAGTCGAAACCGAGCCACTTGACCGCGTCGACGATGGAGTCGACGTATTCGACGCTTTCCTTTTCCGGATTCGTGTCGTCGAAACGAAGATGGCAGACGCCGCCGTAATCCCGCGCGATGCCGAAATTCAGGCAAATGCTCTTCGCATGGCCGATGTGCAGATAGCCGTTCGGCTCGGGCGGAAAACGCGTCTCGACCCGCTGCGACCATTTGTCGTTGCGATTGTCTTCGTCAATGATATTGCGGATGAAATTATTTACCGCCGGAGCGTCGTTGCGATCGGTGTTCATGCGAGAAAGAGAGAGCGGACGAGGGCGCTAGCGTTGAAGACGTGCGGCTTGCGTTCGGTAAGACTTATCTGGTCTTTCGATTCTACCTTAGCAACAGGGTCGGGACAGCGCGGGCCCGCATTTTGCCGCGATGTGCGGCGCGGCTGCGACACCTGCGCGCTCCACTGGATTTGCGACTTGCATCGGCTGAGTCTGTAACCGGGGCATGGGCGTTCCGATACCGGATGTATCGGGCGTAACGGGAGGTAAATCGCGTTGTCGGCAATGGCGGGAGGATTTTAAGATGGCTTCGCGTCCTGAAATAATGAAATTGAAAGGTTCGGAGCGCGAGCGGTATCGACGATAAAAAGGAAAACTTCACCATGAACAAGATCACGCGGGTTTCTTTTCGGGTTGCTGCAATTGGCGTGCTGATCGCGTCGCTTTCGGCCTGTGCGATGAGCCGTACGCAGGCGCATGCGGGCATCGGAGCGGCTGCCGGCGGCGCGTTGGGTTATGTGCTGACGGGCGGTCCGATCGGCACGGTTGCGGGTGCGGCAGCAGGCGGGTTGATCGGGGCAGGCGTGCGATAGGGCGGAAGCTGCGATCGGGCGGAAGTTTTTCGCTCTTCGCCGATACGAGGGCTTTTGCCAGCGGCTAATGTGGGATGATTTCGGGGCGCTGCTGGGGGCCGCAGCCCGAAATCGAACTACATTCGCACAGCCTAAAACCTTCCACCTGCGCGAGCTACAACACTCGCCCCGCTGGCAAAACCCTGCCAGTAAAACCTGGTGCAAACAAACGCGCTCGGGTAACCGAAATCACGCGCTTCGACCGCCGACATCGTCCCCATGCACCGGCGCGAGCAAAAACCCCCCTCCAAACCCCGTATAATCGACAATCCCATTTTGGCACCCGGCCCTCGCGCGCGAGCGACAAACATCAGAAGCTCCGCCCCAAGCGCCGCCGCCGTACAAAACAGCAGACCCGCACGCCATGAAAGCCGCCGACATCCGCGAGAAATTCCTCAAGTTCTTTGAATCGAAGGGCCATACGATCGTCCGCTCGTCGAGCCTTGTGCCCGGCAACGATCCCACGCTGCTGTTCACGAACTCCGGCATGGTCCAGTTCAAGGACGTATTCCTCGGAACGGAGAGCCGTCCGTATTCGCGCGCCACGACCTCGCAGCGCAGCGTGCGCGCCGGCGGCAAGCACAACGACCTCGAAAACGTCGGCTACACAGCCCGCCATCACACGTTCTTCGAGATGCTCGGCAACTTCTCGTTCGGCGACTATTTCAAGCGCGACGCGATTCACTATTGCTGGGAACTGCTGACCAAAGTCTATGGACTGCCGCCGGAAAAGCTCACGGTCACGGTCTATGAGGAAGACGACGAAGCGTTCGGCATTTGGGAAAACGAAATCGGCGTGCCGAAAGAACGGATCATCCGTATCGGCGACAACAAGGGCGCGCGCTACGCATCGGATAACTTCTGGACCATGGGCGACACGGGCCCCTGCGGCCCGTGCTCGGAAGTGTTCTACGATCACGGCCCGGAAGTCTGGGGCGGCCCGCCGGGGTCTCCCGAAGAAGACGGCGACCGCTTCATCGAGATCTGGAATCTCGTGTTCATGCAGTTCAATCGCGACGCCCAGGGCAACATGACGAAGCTGCCGAAGCAGAGCGTCGATACGGGCATGGGCCTCGAGCGCCTCGCCGCCGTGCTCCAGCATGTGCACAGCAACTATGAGATCGACCTGTTCCAGGCGCTGATCAAGGCTGCAGCCCGCGAAACCGACACGCCGGATCTCACGAACAATTCGCTGAAGGTGATCGCGGATCATATTCGCGCCTGCTCGTTCCTGATCGTCGACGGCGTGATTCCGGGCAACGAAGGCCGCGGTTATGTGCTGCGCCGGATCGTGCGCCGCGCGATCCGCCACGGTTACAAACTCGGCCGCAAAAGCGCGTTTTTCCATAAGCTCGTGCCGGATCTGGTCGAGGAAATGGGCGCGGCATACCCGGAACTCAAGGACGCGCAAACACGCGTGACGGACGTTCTGCGGCAGGAAGAAGAGCGTTTCTTCGAGACGATCGAACATGGCATGTCGATGCTCGAAACGGCACTGGCGCAGCTCGACACCAAGGGCTCGAAGCAACTTGACGGCGAACTCGCGTTCAAGCTGCACGACACCTTCGGTTTCCCGCTCGATCTGACGGCCGACGTATGCCGCGAGCGCGGCATCACGGTTGACGAAACTGCCTTCGACGAAGCCATGGCGCGTCAACGCGAACAGGCTCGCTCGGCCGGCAAGTTCAAGTCGGCACAAGGCCTCAATTACGCTGGCGCAAAAACCACGTTCCACGGCTACGAAAACGAAATCTTCGACGACGCCAAAGTGGTCGCGCTCTATGTGGACGGTGCCTCGGTGAAAGAGGCGCACGTGGGCCAGCAGGCCGTTGTCGTGCTCGATCACACGCCGTTCTACGCCGAATCGGGCGGTCAGGCGGGCGATCACGGTGTACTCGCGAACGCATTGGTGCGCTTCGCGGTCGTCGATACGCTGAAGGTCCAGTCCGACGTCGTTGGCCATCACGGCACGGTTGAGCAGGGCACGCCGAAAGTGGGCGATGTGGTGAAGGCGGAAATCGATACGGCTCGCCGTCTTCGCACCGCCCGCAATCACTCGGCCACGCACCTGATGCACAAGGCGCTGCGCGAAGTGCTCGGCGCCCACGTGCAGCAAAAGGGTTCGCTCGTCGATCCGGACAAGACCCGCTTCGACTTCGCGCACAACGCGCCGATGACGGACGAGCAGATTCGTCGCGTGGAAGAGATCGTCAACGCCGAAGTGCTGGCGAATTCGCCGAGCATCGTTCGCGTGTTGCCTTACGACGAAGCGGTGAAGGGCGGCGCGATGGCGCTGTTCGGCGAGAAATACGGCGACGAAGTGCGCGTGCTCGACCTCGGCTTCTCGCGCGAACTGTGCGGCGGTACCCATGTGCATCGCACGGGCGATATCGGCTTGTTCAAGATCGTGATGGAAGGCGGCGTGGCCGCAGGGATTCGCCGCGTGGAAGCGATCACGGGCGACAACGCCGTGCGTTTCGTGCAGGAACTCGATGCACGGATCAACGCGGCATCCGCCGTGCTGAAGGCGCAACCGTCCGAGCTCACGCAGCGCATCACGCAGGTTCAGGAACACGTGAAGGCGCTTGAAAAGGAGCTCGGCGCGCTGAAGTCGAAGCTCGCTTCCAGTCAGGGCGACGAGCTGGTGTCGCAGGCGGTCGAGATCGGCGGCGTGTTTGTGCTGGCGGCGCAACTGCCGGGCGCGGATGGCAAGACGTTGCGCGAAACCGTCGATAAATTGAAGGACAAGCTGAAGCACGCAGCGATCGTTCTGGCTGCCGTCGATGGCGACAAGGTCAGCCTGATTGCAGGTGTGACGGCGGAGGCATCGAAGAAGGTGAAAGCCGGCGAGCTGGTGAACTTCGTCGCGCAGCAAGTTGGCGGCAAGGGCGGCGGCCGGCCGGATATGGCGCAAGCGGGTGGCACCGAGCCCGAAAACCTGGCGGCGGCGCTGGCTGGTGTCAATGATTGGGTGAAGAGCAAGCTTTAAGCGATCAACTTTCACGCGCACTTGAGCAGTTTGAAAAAGCCCGTTCTGTTTTGACAGAACGGGCTTTTTTTCGGCCGTGGGAGCGGCGGTCTTGACGCATACGTGAATCGCCAAACCGCAAGCCAATCGACAGGTACACGACTTGCAAAAAGGACAAGAAAGCGCAGCAGGCCACCGCAGCCAGCCAACCCCCCTGTAGCCGGGCAGCCGGCCCGAGAGCAGCGGCGTGGCGCTTATTGTCGTCTCCGCGCACTCGCGCGCGACCCGCTAAAATGACGGCCACGCCCACCATTGCCCTGGTCATCCCACCGCATGCAACATTTTGCCTCCGACAACTACGCCGGCATCTGCCCCGAAGCGCTCGCCGCGCTGATCGAAGCTAACAACAGCGGCCACGAGCCGGCCTACGGCGACGATTCCTGGACCCAGGGTGTATGCGACCGCATCCGCGACCTGTTCCAGACCGACTGCGAGGTCTTCTTCGTTTTCAACGGCACAGCGGCCAATTCGCTGGCGCTCGCGTCGCTCTGCCAGTCGTATCACTCGGTGATCTGTCACGAACTCGCGCACATCGAAACCGATGAATGCGGTGGTCCCGAATTCTTCTCGGGCGGTTCGAAATTGCTGACGGCGCCGGGTGTTGACGGAAAGCTCACGCCGGATGCCATCGAAGCGATCGTCACGCGTCGCGCTGACATTCACTATCCGAAACCCAAGGTCGTCACGCTGACGCAATCCACGGAAGTGGGTACCGTCTACAGCGTCGAAGAAATTCGCGCGATCGCGGCTATTGCAAAACGCCGTCATCTGAAAGTGCATATGGACGGCGCGCGTTTTGCGAACGCGGTGGCGTCGCTGAATGTGCATCCGTCTGAAATCACGTGGCGCGCGGGCGTCGACGTGCTGTGTTTCGGCGGCACGAAAAACGGCCTGCCAGTCGGCGAGGCAGTGATTTTCTTCGATAAAGCGCTGGCCGTGGACTTTGCCTATCGGCTGAAACAGGCGGGGCAGCTTGCGTCGAAGATGCGTTTTATCTCGGCGCCCTGGCTCGGCCTGCTCAATAACGATGTCTGGCTGCGCAACGCGCGCCACGCCAATGCAATGGCGCAATTGATGGCCGAGCGGCTAGAAGGCATAGAAGGCGTGAAGGTGATGTTCAAGCCGCAGGGCAACGCGGTGTTCGCCGAGTTGCCGCCACAGGTGGCGCAGGCGCTGCGCAACCAGGGCTGGAAGTTTTATCAGTTCATCGGTTCAGGCGGCTGCCGGTTCATGTGTGCGTGGGACACGCTGCCGGAAACGGTGGAACAGTTCACCGCCGAGATCCGCGCACTTTGCGCCGCCCACTGACTTTTCGATTTTCCAACCTCAGACCATGATCGAATACCATTTCTGTCCGCGCGATGCCAACAAGCTGGTCGAACGTGCCGATGCCAGTCACGAAGGCGGGCGTGTGCGCCTCGCGTGTCCGGACCCGGAGTGCGGCTTCGTGCACTGGAACAATCCGCTGCCGGTGGTCGCGGCGATCGTGGAGTACGAGGGCAAGATCCTGCTCGCGCGCAACGCGGCGTGGGTCGAGGGCATGTTCGCGCTGATCACGGGTTTTCTCGAGAACGGCGAGACGCCCGAGGCGGGCATCGCCCGGGAAGTGCGCGAGGAAACGTCGCTCGTCGCGGAATCGGTGGAACTGGTCGGCGTGTACGAATTCATCCGCAAGAACGAGCTGATTATCGCGTATCACGTGAAGGCCAATGGCACGATCGCGCTGTCGCCGGAATTGCTCGAATATCGACTAGTCGAGCCGGCAAAACTTCGGCCGTGGCGCGCGGGAACGGGTCATGCCGTGGCGGAATGGATGCGCCGGCGCGGCCTGGCAGTGGAATATGTGGACCGTCCGGGGCAGTGACGGCGTAAGGGCATCGTTAGCATGAATTGACGCGGTCCCCGTCGGCCTTCTAACATGCCGGACGCCTCACTCAACCGCGGACACATGTCATGGCCTTCATCTTCTACGTCACCCACATCCATCTCGGTTACGACGCGCTCGGCATGCTCGACAGCGAATGCGCGCGCGTCGGCATCAAGCGGCCGCTGGTCATCACGGACAAAGGCGTCCTGGCCGCGGGGCTGGTATCGCAAACCGTCCAGGCGATGAATCTGGATGCGGGCGCTGTTCCCATCTTCGATGAAACCCCGTCGAACCCGACCGAAGCGATGGTGATGAAAGCCGCCGCGCTCTACAACAGCGAAGCTTGCGATGGCCTGATCGCGGTGGGCGGCGGTTCGTCCATCGATCTGGCGAAGGGCGTGGCGATTGCGGCGACGCATCCGGGGACGCTGACCGAGTACGCAACCATCGAAGGCGGCAGTAACAAGATCACCGCTCAGGCCGCGCCGCTGATCGCTGTTCCGACCACATCGGGCACGGGCAGCGAAGTGGCACGCGGAGCAATCATTATTCTCGACGATGGCCGCAAGCTCGGCTTTCACTCGTGGCATCTGCTGCCCAAGTCGGCTATCTGCGATCCGTCATTGACGCTGGGCTTGCCGCCCATGCTCACGGCCGCGACCGGCATGGACGCGATCGCACATTGCATCGAAACGTTTCTCGCGCCGGCGTTCAATCCGCCCGCCGACGGCATCGCGCTGGATGGGCTCGAGCGCGCTTGGGCTCATATCGAACGGGCGACGCACGACGGCCAGGATCGCGATGCACGCCTGAACATGATGAGCGCGTCGATGCAGGGCGCCATGGCGTTCCAGAAGGGTCTCGGCTGTGTGCATTCGCTGTCGCATCCGCTGGGCGGACTGGTCATTAACGGCCGCACCGGGCTGCATCATGGCACGCTGAACGCGGTCGTTTTGCCCGCTGTGCTGCGCTTTAACGAAAGCGCGCCGAGCGTGGTGGCCGACAAGCGTTTTGCGCGGATGCGCCGCGTCATGAATCTTCCCGCCGATGCCGATCTTGCTCAAGCTGTCCACGACATGACCGAGCGTCTTGGCCTGCCGACGCGTCTTTCGCAAATGGGCGTGGAGCAAAGCATGTTCGACAAGGTGATCAAGGGCGCGCTCGCCGATCATTGCCACAAGACCAATCCGCGCGAGGCAAGTGCGGACGATTATCGGCGGATGCTGCAGGAGTCGTTCTGATCCATGAGCAAACCGGTTCCTACGACGCGCGCGGACTATCCGCATTTCCTGTCGATCAATACGCGCTGGTCCGATAACGATCTCTACGGCCACGTGAACAACGTGGTGTATTACAGCTACTTCGATACCGTGGTGAACGAGTATCTGATCCGGCACGGTGCGCTCGATCTGGAGGCCGGCAAGACGATCGGACTCGTGGTCGAGACGCATTGCAGCTACTTTGCTTCGCTGGCGTTTCCTGAGCGTATCGATGCGGGCTTGCGCGTGACGCGGCTCGGTACAACGAGCGTGCGTTACGAGGTTGGAATCTTCAGCGCGGGCTCGGAGCAACCCGCGGCGCAAGGGCATTTTGTGCACGTCTACGTGGATCGCGACACGCGTCGTCCGGCTCCTTTGCCGGAAGCGCTGGTTGCGGCGCTCAAGCCGCTCGTTACCGTTGTTGCAGGGTAGGCTCGCGCAACGTGAGCTCGTTCGTTCAGTGGTTCGCGACCAATCTTCTGAATGGAGTGAGCGTCGGGTTGCTGCTGTTCATGCTGTCAGCAGGACTGACGCTGATTTTCAGCATGATGGGCGTGCTCAACTTCGCGCATGCGAGTTTTTATATGCTCGGCGCGTATGTGGGTTACGCGCTCGCGGCGCATGGGGGCTTCTGGTTTGCGTTGATCGTCTCGCCGCTATTGGTTGGCGCGCTCGGTGGTTTGTTCGAGCGTTTGTTATTGCGCCGGATAGAAACGCGCGGGGCGCTCGCCGAGCTTTTGCTGACCTTCGGCGCGGCTTACCTGATCGCTGAAGCGGTCAAGTTGATTTGGGGCCTTGCGCCATTCAACGCTGTTGTTCCTTCCTCTCTCGATGGTTCGTTGTTCACGTTTTATGGCGCGGCTTTCCCTCGCTATCGCGCGTTCATGATGGGTGTGTCGCTGGCGATGTTGCTGGCTTTGTACGTGGTGCTGCGAGTGTCGCGAATCGGACTCGTTGTACGCGCCGCGCTTACGCACGCGGCAACTGTCGAGACGCTTGGGCACAACGTGCCGCGCGTGTTTACGTTGGTGTTTTCAACTGGCACGGCGCTCGCCGCGCTGGCCGGCGTGATCGGCGCGCCACTATTCGTGATCGAACCTTCAATGGCCGAGAACATCGGACCGATTGTGTTTGTCGTCGTGGTCGTGGGTGGGCTCGGGTCGGTGGGCGGGGCGCTGGCGGCATCGCTTCTGATCGGCTGCGTGCAGACGTTTGCGGTCGGGACTACGTTGTCGCTCGGTAGCCTCGCCGGTTTTGCGGGCGCTGTGTTGCCGCCCGCATGGGCTTCGCTGAGCGTCGCGCAGATCGCGCCCGTGCTTCCGTATGTGTTGCTCGTCGCGATGCTCGCGCTGCGGCCTCGTGGACTTTTCGGGCAACGTGGCGACGACGATGTTTAAGCCGCGCTTCGCTTATCCTCACGCGCTTCCGTGGCTGCTGCTTGTGGCTGGTCTTGCGTTGCCGCCGGTCTTCACCTCACAAAGCTGGCTGCTCGCCTACCTCGCGCAGACCGCGACGATGATCGTGTTCGCTCTCTCATTCAATCTGCTGCTTGGCGAGACAGGTTTGCTGTCGTTCGGGCACGCCGTGTATGCTGGTCTTGGCGCATTTGCCGCTGCGCAACTCTTCAATCGATACCCCGTGCCGCTGCCTTTATTACCGTTGATCGGCGGTTTAGCTGCGGCGCTGGTGGGAGTCGTCTTTGGCTTCTTTTCAACGCGCCGCGCCGGCACCACATTCGCGATGATCACGCTCGGTATCGGCGAACTGGTGGCGGCGGGCGTGTGGCTCGTGCCGGGTTGGTTCGGCGGCGAGGGCGGCGTTTCCATCGATCGTACGAGTGGCCCCGCGGTTGCCGGCTTGAACTTCGGGCCTGCGATTCAGGCCTATACGTTGATCGCCGGATGGTGCGTATTGGCATGTATCGCCATGTTCGTGTTCTCGCGAACGCCGTTCATGCGTGTGGCGAATGCGGTCCGCGATAACCCCGTGCGTGCCGCTGCTATCGGCTTCGATCCGCGTCGCGTGCGCTTCACCATGGTCATCGTGGCCGCGTTTTTCGCGGGCGTGGCGGGCGGGCTTGGGCTGATCAATGTGGAGCTGGCATCGGCGGAAGGGGTAGGGTTGGCGCGTTCGGGGAGCGTGCTGATTGCTGCTGTGATCGGTGGGACCGCGACGTTCTTCGGGCCGGTATTAGGCGCGGTGGTACTCACGTTTTTCAGCGTGGCGGTGGCGAGTGTGTCTGCCGCTTGGGTGGCATACCTCGGGCTGTTTTTTATGTGGGTCGTGGTCGTGGCGCCGAAGGGTTTGGCGGGTTTTATTGCTGCACGATCACGTGATGGTTTCCTAGGCATAGCGTTTGCCATGTGCGCTGCCGTTGCATGGACGCTTGCAACGGTCATCGCTCTGGAACTCGTCTACGCACTTCAATTCGATAGCCACGGCGACGGCCTCGCGCATGTCGCAGGCTTTCTGCTCGATGGCCGGCATGTCGCTGCGTGGTGTTTCGCTTTCTTAAGCGCCTTAGCCGCGATTCTATTCACCCGGCAAGCCCGGAGCGCACGATGAACACTGCGCTCGAACTCAAGCAGATCACGAAGCGTTTCGGCGCAACCGAGATTCTGCGCGGCGTCGATTTGACCATTCGTCAGGGCGAGCGCCATGCGTTGATCGGTCCGAACGGTGCGGGTAAATCGACCTTGTTTGATCTCATCGCGGGACGCACCCAGCCGACAAGCGGCCACATCGCGTTGAACGGCGTCGACGTTACGGGAGCGCCGGCTCATAGGCTTGGGCGCAAAGGCCTTGCGCGCAGCTTCCAGACCACTAGCGTGTTCACCGGTCTCACCGTCCACGATAACGTTCGTTGCGCAGTGCTGGGTTCTCGCGCGGCTACGTGGAGGGATCGATGGGTCCGTTCGGGTGTGATCGATCAGGAGGCGCAGCGAGTGATTGAGGCTATCGGCTTAGCGGAGCGCCGCGATGAACTCGCCACCAGTCTCAGCTACGCGGAATTGCGCGCTCTCGATCTGGGCCTCGCGCTCGCCACGGGCGCGTCCGTGCTGCTGCTCGATGAACCCACAGCCGGCATGAATCGCGCGGAAGCCGCTCGTGCGCTTGCGTTGATTCGTGAGACGACGCAGGGCAGGACATTGCTGATCGTGGAGCACGACATGGAAGCGGTGTTCGCGCTCGCCGATCGCATCTCGGTGCTCGTGCAAGGCCGCGTAATCGCGACAGGAACGCCCGCTGAAATCGCGGCGAACACAGCAGTTCGCACAGCCTATCTCGGCGAAACACCATGACGATACTGCTTGAAATCGATGGTTTGAACGCATGGTATGGCGCGAGTCATGTGCTGCATGGCGTGAGCTTGTGCATTGGCGAAGGCGAGATCGTTGCACTGGCGGGACGCAACGGTTCGGGGCGTTCGACGCTCGCGAAGGCGTTGACGGGACTCGTGCACGCGCAAGGTTTGGCGAACTTTCGCGGGGTATCGATGATCGGCAAGCGCCCATACGCGATCGCGCGCATGGGCGTCGGTTACGTGCCCGAACAGCGCGACGTTTTCCCGACGTTAAGCGTGCGCGAGAACCTGCTGCTTGGCATGAAGCCGGGCGGATCACGTTTTACGATCAACGACGCGGAGCAGCTTTTCCCCGTGTTGCAAGAACGTGCGACCGTGAAGGCGGGGATGTTGTCAGGCGGCGAACAGCAAATGCTCGCACTTGCCCGGACCTTGATGGGCGACCCATCGTTCGTGATCGTCGATGAACCGACCGAAGGACTCGCGCCGCAAGTCGTGACGCAGGTTGCTGCATGTCTGAAGAGCTTGCGGGAGCGTGGCGTGGCGATCCTGTTGATCGAACAACGCATGACGATTGCGCGCGATCTGGCCACACGCGTCGCCGTGATGGGCCACGGCGCAATCGTCTTCGACGACACGCCCGACGCGCTCGCCGCCAACGAGCGCTTAAGAAACGAATGGCTCTCTATCGGCGGATGAGCGCTTAGGCCTTGCTATCCCGCTCCACGATCCATTCGTGCTTTGGATCGTTCTTGAAATGCCAGGTCCGTTTGTCGCCAGCCATTACGTTCAGGTAGTAGTTGTCGTAACCATACGGCACCACCACCGGGTGATAACCGCGCGGCACCATGACAACGTCATGATCTTCAACGGCCATGGTTTCATCGAGATCGCGTTCATCGGTATAGACGCGCTGGAACGCAAACCCTTGCGGCGGATTCAACCGATGATAATAAGTCTCCTCAAGCGAGCTCTCCACGGGCACATTGTCCTTGTCGTGCTTGTGCGGAGGGTAGCTGGAAGCATGGCCGCCGGGGGTCTTCACTTCCACTACCAGCAAGCCCTCGGCGGGTTCGGTTTGCGGAAGAATATCGCAGACGTATCGCGTATTCGCGCCTTTGCCACGGGTTGAGCGTTTCATCTGCGACGGCTCGATCAAGCGCGCCGGATATTTGCCTGTGGCGGGTGCGCTCGCCACGCCAATCTCCGCATCACGATCTGCGCGAACGGTCGCGGCGAGCTTGGGCGGCAGATACACGGCGTAGGGCGCGGTGTCCTCGAACACGCTGTCGCGCAAGCCGAGTTTCTCCCATTTGTATTCGCCCGCTTCTATGCTCACCGTCCCCGACAACACGACGATGCATACTTCGCGCTGCGCTTCATGCACATGCACGATGTCGCCGGCTTCCAGGCGGTAAGCAGCGAACCCCACGTGTTTCCACAAAGCGGTTTCCGGTGTCACGCGCGCGATGGTCTGGCCTTCGCGCGATGCCTTGACTAGCAGGCTCATATTGCCTCCTGAAGCGTTTCTTCGACGAGCGAGCGCAGCGTCTTGTAGCCTTTCTCGGCATACGCATAACTTGTTGCAATGACGGGATCCTGTTCTGCTTCGACCACGAGCCAGCCGCGATAACCCTGCTTCTTCAATCGAGCGATGATCGATGGAAAATCCACCGCGCCATCGCCGGGAACGGTGAACGCGCCGTTGATCACCGCTTCCAGAAAGCTCCAGTTCCGGTTACGCGCAAGCTTGATGATTTCTGGCCGCACGTCCTTGCAATGCACATGGCAAACGCGTGCAATGTGCTTCTCCAGCATAACCAGCGGATCGCCGCCGGCGAACGTGATGTGGCCGGCGTCGAAGAGCAGGCCGACGGCGTCGTTGGTGAGGCTCATCAGGCGATCGACGTCCGCAGGCGTCTCCACATACGCGCCCATGTGATGGTGATACGCGACACGAACGCCTTTGGAGAGGGTGTATTCCGCGAAGGTGTTCAGGCGCTTTGCGTACTCATTCCAGCGATCATCGGAGAAGAAACGCGGGCGCTGATACAGCGGCCGCGGCGAACCCTGGATCGAGTCCGAGACTTCGCCGTAGACCATCACCGTCGCCCCGTTTTTCGCAAGCAGGTCGAGATGCGGACCTACGGCCGCGATCTCATCCTCCGCACTGCGTTCGGCGAGCCGCCCGGAATACCATCCGGAGACCAGCGCAAGGTCATACCCGGCGAGCAGCGTTTTCAGCGCTTGCGGTTCGCGCGGGAATTTGTTGCCCAACTCGAAGCCTTCGTAACCGATCTTCTTGCCTTCGGTCAGGGCCACGCTCAGCGGGGTCTCACCGCCAAGCGAGGGCAGGTCGTCGTTCATCCATGACAGCGGATTGATGCCGATCCGTACATCGAACGTGCTCATCGATTATTCCTTCGTGCGCTTCGAGCGCGCCGTGATTTCGTGTTCATAGGTCGAGCGTGCCGAGCGCACCGCTTCGCGCGATGAGACTTCCGGCACCGCGACTTCCCACCACCAGCCGCCTTCTTCGGGAGGGCGCGCAGGATCGGTGTCGATGCTGATCAGGTACGAGCGCGTCGACGCGCGCGCGCGTTGCATCGCCGCTTCCAGTTCATCGATGTTCGCTACATGCTCGGCGGTTGCTCCGAGCGAGCGCGCATGCATCGCAAAATCGATCGCGGGCGCGCCTTCGGGACCCTGGCGGCAATCTTCGATCATATTGTTGAATGGAGCGCCGCCGCACGCTTGCTGCAAGCGGTTGATGCAACCGTATCCCCGGTTGTCGAGCAGAACCACAATCAATTTGGCTCCAAGCATCACCGATGTCGCCAGCTCGCTATTCATCATGAGATAGCTGCCATCGCCGACAATCACGATCACTTCACGCTCCGGCCGCGCGAGTTTCGCACCGAGGCCGCCGGCGACTTCGTAGCCCATGCACGAGTAGCCGTATTCGACGTGATAACCGCCGGGCGTGCTTGTACGCCAGAGCTTTTGCAAGTCTGCGGGCAGCGTTCCGGCTGCGCACACCACCACATCATGCGCTGTGGACTGCGCGCTGGAACGCTGCACTGCGCCGATCACATCGGCTTCGCGCGGCAAGGTGTTGTCGTCCTGAGGCGCGTTCGTCACCTGGTCGACCGTAGCGCGCCAGCTATCCGCGAGTTCGTGCGCGCGTGCGGTCCACGGCGGCGATGCTCGCCAGTCGCCGAGCGCTGCGCTCAATGCATCGAGGGCAAGACGCGCGTCAGCTTCTACCGATAAAGCCCCTTGTTTCAGGGCATCAAACGCATTTGCATTGATGCCGATGAGCTTCGCCTGCGTGAACAACGTGTTCGATCCGGTCGTGAAATCCTGTAGTCGCGTGCCAACGGCGAGCACGCAATCCGCGTCGTGGGCGAGCGCGTTGGCAGCGTCCGATCCCGTCACACCGATGCCACCCAGATTCAGCGGATGGTCCCACGAGAGTGCGCTTTTTCCTGCCTGCGTTTCAGCGACGGGAATGCCGTGGCGCTCGGCAAAGGAACGCAAGGCATCGGTCGCGAGCCCATACAAGACACCGCCGCCTGACACGAGCAAAGGTTTTTTAGCGACCCGCAAGGCAGCCGCAGCCCGTGCGACTTCTTCATCGACAGGCGAGGGCGTATGGAACGGCACCACGCGCGGCTCGAAGAACGACGCGGGATAGTCGTATGCCATCGCTTGCACGTCTTGCGGCAGCGCCAGCGTGACGGGTCCGCACAACGCGGCGTCCGTCAGCACGCGCATTGCACGGGGCAACGCGCTGAGCAATTGCGCCGGATGCACGATCCGGTCGAAGTAACGTGAGACGGGCTTCAGCGCGTCGTTCGCAGAAATACCGCCATCGGCAAAATCTTCTACTTGCTGCAAGACCGGATCGGGCGCGCGAGACACGAACACATCGCCGGGCAGCAACAACACCGGCAAGCGGTTCACGTGCGCCAAGGCCGCCGCCGTGACAAGGTTCGTCGCACCCGGACCGATGGACGTCGTCACCGCCATCAATCGGCGTCGAAAGTGCGCTTTCGCGTACGCGATAGCGGCATGCGCCATCGCCTGCTCGTTGTGGGCACGATAGGTCGGCAGCGTTTCGCGATGCGCATACAACGCCTCGCCGATGCCTGCGACGTTGCCATGTCCGAAGATGGCGAACACGCCGCCAAACAGCGGCTCACCGTCCGGGGTTTGCTGCGCGGCGAGGTAGCGGACCAGCGCTTGCGCGGTGGTTAGACGAAGCGTGCCGTTCATGCTGCCTGCTCCTGCGTGACTGTTTGCGTGGCGTTTTTACTGCGGGCGTCGCGCCATGCATCGATCAGCGTTTCAAACGTGCGTCGAACGCGCGCGATGAGTTCCGCGTCGTCGATAGAACGCGCCAGCCACGCGTGACTCGGCTCGTGGAAGATAGTCCTGCCCACGGTAAATCCACGACATGTCTTCGATAAAGCCGCGGGCTTAAAGCCCTCACACAGTTGCTCGACGGCAGCCGACAAGCCCAGCAGCACGACACCGCGACACGCCGGGTCACGTTCGGCGATCAACGCGTCGATAGCCTGCCATTGCGCCGCGTTCATGGGTTCGAGTTTCCACCACTCGGGATAGATGCCGAGGTTATAGAGGCGTTTCAACGATCGCAACGCCGTATCTTCAGCAATCGGCGGACCGCTCTTCGGCACGATCACTTCGAGCAACAACTCGTGCCCGCTGACCTGAGCCGCATCGTATAGCGCGCGAATCTGCGCTTCCTGTTCAAGCCGAAGATCGTGCGGATGATCGGGATGATAGTGAATCAGGCACTTCGCGACATGCTCGCGCGGCCACTCGATCAGCGTCGTGCCGATCGACCTGCCGTGATCGAAGACAAGCGGCATCGAGCCGGGCAATTCCACCGGGCGACCGATCCACCAGCCTCGTCCGGTCGCCGCGTTTAACGCGTCCTGGCCATAGCGGTCGTCGATCAACACGCCGATACGTCCTTGCAGGCCACGCTCCTTTTCCGTCTGCGCCACGGCTTCCACAAACAAGCCCTTGAGTTTGGCGATTCGCGCTTCATCGGCACCGGTCTGCTGCGCGAGATCGAAGAACTGGTTGCGATGGTCAAAGGCAAAACCGAGTACTTCGTCCCATGTTTTCCTGGCTGGCGTTACGCGGTGCAAACGCGCAAGCGTCGCATCGCGATCGGGCCTGCGCATGCGGACGGGATCTGCGTGAGCAGCGTCGAGGAAGTAGTTGAGTTCGGCGGGCGTCGGCATGGCCGGTGCGCAACCGTGACGCGATACGACAAGCCCTCCGCATGCGTTGGCCGTGCGCGCGCAGACTTCCAGCGGTTCGTCTCTCAACCAGCCAGCGAGGAAACCGGATGCGAACGCATCGCCCGCGCCGAGCACGTTCAGCACTTCGACTTCAACGCCGCGATGGACGGGTGCATCGTCGATGGAAACCGGTACGTCGCCGTCGACGATCGAACAGCCCATCGGTCCGCGCTTGACCACCAGCATGGCGTGTGTCACGGCACGAACGGCGGTGAGCGCATCGATGAGATTGTCTTTGCCGCCTGCAATCCGGAACTCTTCTTCCGTGCCGATCACCAGATCCATCAATGGCAAAATGCCTTGCAAATGCGCGGTCACGCTTTCGTTCGCAATGAACCGCGTCTCGCCATCGGCTTTCCCGGTCAGCCCCCAAAGTACTGGCCGATAGTCAATATCAAGCACCGTACGCACCTGATTGCGACGTGCGTAGTCGAGCGCGCGACGGCTCGTGCGGTTGACCTGATCGGTGGAGAAATGTGTCCCTGTAATCAGCAGCGCTTTGGATGAAGCGATGAACGCCTCGTCGAAGTCGTTTTCATCGACGGCCATGTCCGCGCAGTCATCGCGATAGAACACGAGCGGGAAGGTATCGCGGTCTTCTATGCCGAGCAGGACCAACCCCGTCAGCCGGTCGTGATCGATGCGCACATGACTTGTATCGCAGCCTTCACGTTCCAAAGTCTCGGTAAGAAACCGGCCCATGTGGTCGTTGCCGACGCGCGAGAGCATCGCGGACTTAAGGCCTAGCCGCGCACACCCAAACGCGATATTCGCCGATGACCCACCGAGATATTTTGCGAAGCTCGATACGTCTTCGAGCCGTGCGCCGACTTGCTGCGCGTAGAGATCGACCGCGAGCCGCCCGAGACACACGATGTCGCGTGTTCGCCCTGAAGCAAACCGCGATCCGGTTGATGAGTGCAATGCCATGTTCGATCCTGTTCTGTAGATGATGAAAAGCCCGGCGTTGGCCTGAACGTGCTCAGGCCGCTTCGCCTTCCAGTTCGCTCATCATTTGCTGCATTTCGGCGCCGCCCGCCATCATGTCGAGCACTTCGTTCTTGGTGATAGTGTCTTTCGTGAACGTGCCCATCGATTTGCCGCGATTGAGCAGCGTGAACGAATCGCCGATGGGATACGCGTGATGCACGTTGTGCGTGATGAAGATCACGGAGATGCCTTTTGCGCGCGCCGTGTGAATCAGCCGCAGCACGTTGAAGGATTGCTTCACGCCGAGCGCGGCCGTGGGTTCATCGAGGATCAGTACGCGTGCGCCGAAATGGATCGCTCGCGCAATCGCCAGACATTGCTTCTCGCCACCCGACATCGTGCCGATAGGCTGATGCGGGTCACGCACGTTGATGCCCATTTCGGAGAGTCGCGCTCGCGATGTTTCCGCGGCCAGATCCAGGTCCATCACGTTGAGAAAGCCGAAGCGTTTTTTCTGCGGCTCGCGGCCCATGAAGAAATTGCGCGCAACCGATAACAGCGGCACGAGCGCGAGATCCTGATACACGGTAGCGATACCGAGATCGAGCGCTTCTTTCGGCGACCCGAAGTGCACCGGTTTGCCATCGACGAGATACTCGCCGGAGGAGGGCGTGTGCACGCCCGCCAGCGTCTTGATCAGCGTTGATTTGCCCGCGCCGTTATCGCCGAGCAGGCAGTGCACTTCGCCGCGTTTCAGGTGCAACGTGACGCCGTTCAGCGCGATCACTTTGCCAAAAAACTTGCTGACATTTTCCAGTGCGAGGATGGTGTCTTGTTCAGCCATGGCTGTTCCCCTTATTGAGCCTGTATTCATTGAGCTTGAGAAACGCGACGACGCACGTAGTGATTGAACAGCACGGCGATCAGCAGCATCACGCCGAGGAATACGCGGAACCAGTCGGAGCTGACGTTGGTGTAGGTAATACCGATCTGCACGACGCCGAAGATCAGCGCGCCGAAGCACGCACCGATCACCGATCCATATCCGCCCGTCAGCAGCGTCCCGCCGATCACCGCCGCGATGATCGCTTCGAATTCCTTCTGCAGGCCGCGATCGGCGGCAGCCGAACCGATGTCGCAGACTTGCAGCACGGCGAACAGGCACGAGCAGAACGCGGTCAGAACGAACAGCGAAATCTTGACGCGCTTGACCGGCACACCGACGTTCTTCGCCGCGTTTGCGTCGCCGCCCACGGCCAGAATCCAATTACCGAAACGCGTCTTGGCGAGGACGAATGCGCTGACCGCCGCGAGCGCGAACCACCACAAGATGACCTTCGGAATGCCGGGCACGAGGGGTTCGCCGCTATCGAGCAATTTGCCGATCCCCATATGCCCGAGCCACGAAAACACACCGTGCAACGCAACGCCATGGAACAGCGTGTTCGCGAGCCAGTCGTTCTGCGCGAGATCGCCGACACCGGAGATGATCGTGCGGTCCGCGAAGAGAATGGAGAGCGCAAGCGTGAGGCCGCGCAGGATAAACAGAAACGCTAGCGTAACGATGAACGAAGGCAGTCGCGTCTTCACGACGAGATACCCGTTCAATGCGCCGAGCAGCATCGAGCCGACGAACGCGAACAGGATCGCGACAGACAGCGGCCAGTGAAAATACACCGATGGAATCGCGACCATCATGCCGGCGAAACCGATCATCGAACCAATCGATAAGTCGAACTCGCCCGCGATCATCAAGAGGCACGCGCCAACTGCGAGCAAGCCGAGATACGCGGCGACTTGCGACCAGTTCATGACGCCATCGAGATTGAACATGCCCGAACCGCCGGCGCCGATACCGAACACGATAAACACGAGCACGGCCCCGGATATAGCGGCGAATTCGGGACGATTCAGAATATGGCCGAACCATGATTCACGCCTGATGCGTTCGTCGGCGGATCGGGGCGATGGAACGGAATCCTGCTCCTGAGCAGCCGCATTGGCCGCGTTGGAAATCGGGGGGACGTGCTTGCCGGCTATACCCATGATGGCTCCTTGAAGCGCGCGGCCGGACGCTTGCATCCAAGCGGTGGCGCGTTGAGAGAAAGCAGTTGCTGCGGGCGGCGCTTGAGTCGAAGAAGATTCAAGCCGGAAGAAATTCAAACCGCCCGCAATAGATCACATCGGATTAACGATATTGGCCTGCGAACTTCAACACCTTGTCGATGTTGTCCTTCGTGATAAATCCCGGTCCCGAACGAATGTTCTTCGGTCCATACGAAGGTTGAAGGCCGTACGTGTCCAGCCGGGCCTTGAACTTCGGATTGGCTTCCAGGATCTGGCGAATCTTCACCGGGTCGGTCGTCTTGTCCTTCTTCACGATGGCGAGCACGGCGACCGGAATGTAGCCTTGCAAGTACGGCTGCTGATCGATGGCGAACTGGATCGTGCCGGCTTGAATCGCTTTCGCGATGTCATCGGAGAAGTCGAAGGTCGCAAACCAGATCTTCTTGTCCAGGCCCATTTGCTGCACGGCCTTCAGCGTGGCCGCTGCGGGCGTCGGTCCGAGCGTCAGGATCGCCTGCGTGTTCGGATGGTTACGCAAGTACGCGCTTACCTTCGACTGAATTTCGGTCGGATCCTGTCCTGAATCGATGGTGGACGGCTTGTAATCGACACCAATCGCCTCGGCGAAACCACGGCAACGATCGAACGACACTGCGTTGGTCGCAATGTGATTCACGCACAAAAACGACTTGATGCCCGCCGCCTTCGCTTTCTCGCCGGCCGCATAACCCGCCACATATTCCGGCTGGCCGATATGCATGATCGCGCCGAGCTGCGCACTCTGTTCCTCGGTGCCCGAGTTGATCGTAACCAGCGGAATTTTCTTCGCCGTCACCTTGTTCATCGAACTCTTGAGCACGTCGTAATCTGCGATCGTCGCGATCACGCCATCGTAATTACGCGCCGCCGCTTGCTCGATCAGGCGCGACATATCGGCAATATCGCCATTCGGCGGATTGCGGTAATCCGTCTCGACATTGAAGTCCTCGTCCGCCTGTTTGATGGCGTTCTTGATCGTGTTCCACCACGAGTCCGAATCCGGCGCGTGGCTGATCAAAACGAAATGGGCGTCGGGAGCAGCGTGCGCTGCCTGACTGCTCAGTGCTGCTGCGCTGCACAACGCTACGGCAGCTGCGAGCACGCGCAGCGCGGCTCGGCCATTGCAAAGTCTCATTGTCTCCACCTATCTCGGTTGTTTTTCTGAACGAGCATCCGGCGTGTCCACGCCCCTTGCTCACGACCAAGATTAGGACAAGTCTCATCGCTATGCAATAGGAAGTTTAACTATTCGAAGTTTGGAAAATTCATTCCATTCTCGCTGAGAGAACTCTATAATCGATTGCATCGAGTACGGAACAAACCACGAGCAAGGCATGCAGGAAGAGACGCAAGACCCCCAGGAAGCGACCGAGATCCAGACAGTCGACGAGCTGATGCAGCGGATCACCGAGGCTTATGATGCGTTGCCGCGCCAGCTTAAAAGCGTGGCGACGTACATCGAGCAGCATCGCAGCAATGTGATGATGGATCGCACCGGTGACATTGCCGCCGCGTGCGGCGTGCATCCCTCAGCGGTGGTGCGCTTCGCCCAGCGCTTCGGCTTCTCCGGCTTCTCCGACCTCCAGGCGATCTTTAAGCAAGCCTATACGGGCCAGAACGGCTCGGCGCAGAGCTATCAGCAGCGCATCAGGAAACTCATCGACGAAAAGCCGGGCAAGTTGTCGGGTGGATCGGTGGCGCGCGAATTTATCGCGGCGAGCCAGAGCGGGCTCGCGGAACTCGAAGCCGGTCTCGACGACGTCCAGTTCGAAGCCGCCGTGAAAATGCTGCAACAGGCCGAGAACATCTATGTGGTCGGCGTGCGGCGCTCGTTTCCGGTGGCGAGTTATATCGTCTACGCGCTGCAGCACACGGCCAAGCGCGTGCATCTGGTGTCGGGTTTCGGCGGCATGTATCGCGAGCAGATCCGCAGCGTGAAGAAGGGCGATGTGGTGGTCGCGATCAGCTTCGCGCCGTACGGCAAGGAGACGCAGTACTGCGTGCGTGCGGCACAGCATCACGGCGCCAAGACGCTGGTCATTACCGATGGCCAGCTTTCGCCGCTCGCGCGTCACGCGAGCGCGCATTTGTTCGTGAAGGAAGGCAGCGCGTTTGCGTTCCGTTCGCTCACGAGCACGATCTGCCTGTGCCAGGCGCTGTTTATCGCGCTTGCGTACCGGCTTGAACTGAACGTAGAAGAATCAAGGGAGACAGGCGGCTATGACGATTGATGTGGCAGTGTTCGGAGCAGGGCGGATCGGCAAGATCCATGCGGCGAATCTGGCGAAGCAGCCGGGTGTGCGCCTGAAGTACGTAGTGGACGTCAATAAGGAAGCCGCCGCGGCACTGGCTGCGCTTCACGGCGCGCAAGTCGCGGATGTGGAAGGCGCGCTCGGCGATGCATCGATTGGCGCGACCGTCGTGTGTTCGAGCACGGACACGCACGCTGATCTGATCCTGAAATCGGCGGCGCAAAAGAAGCATGTGTTTTGCGAAAAACCGGTGGACCTGACGCTCGAGCGCGCACGCGCTTGCGCCGACGCCGTCGCGAAAGCGGGCGTGGTTTGCATGATCGGTTTCCAGCGCCGCTTCGATCCGACTTTTTCCGCGTTGAAGGCGCGCGTGGAGGCCGGTGAGATCGGCGAGCCAGAAATGTTGATCGTCACGAGCCGCGATCCGGGCGCACCGCCGGTCGATTACATCTTGCATTCGGGCGGCATCTTCAAAGACATGCTGATCCACGACTTCGACGTCTTCCGCTGGATGCTCGACGATGAAGCCGACACGCTGCACGCAACAGGAAGCTGCTTGTTGGATCCGGCGATTGCGGAGGCGGGCGATATCGATTCGACTGCCGTCACGATCCGCACCAAGCGCGGGCGCTTGTGCCAGATCAACACGGCGCGGCGCGCGGCGTATGGCTACGACCAGCGCTTCGAATTGCTCGGCAGCGAAGGCATGCTGCAGGCGGGCAATGTGCGGCCGACGGAGGTCACCGCGTATTCAAAGACCGCGGTCTCGAGCGACGTCCCCGAAGCGTTTTTCCTCGAGCGATATCGCGCGGCGTACGCGCTGGAAATCGCCCATTTCTTCGATGCCGTCCAGGAAGGCAAGCCGGTTCGTACCACGGTCGCGGACGGCCTGAAGGCGCTGGAACTCGCCGAAGCGGCGACGCGTTCATGGCGTGAAGGGACGATCATCAAGCTGGGTGCGGCATGAAAGCGCCGGTGCGGATTGGCATTGTTGGATTGGGTCGGCTCGGTCAGCGCCACGCACGCAACCTCGCGTGGCACGTGCCGGGGGCGACGCTCGCGGCGGCTTGCAGCCCGGTTGCGGCGGAACGGGAATGGGCGCAGGCGAACCTGCCTGAACTCGCGCTTCACAGCGACTACGAATCGATGCTGAAAGACACATCGCTCGATGCCGTCTGGCTCGTCACGCCGACGTCGCTGCACACTGACCAGATCATCGCGGCGTTGCGTGCGGGCAAGCATGTGTTTTGCGAAAAACCCTTGTCGCTGGATCTGGCGCAGTGCGATCGGGTGATCGAAGAAAGCGCGCGATTTCCGCATCTTCAGGTGATGATCGGTTTCGTGCGTCGTTTCGATGCCAGTTACCGCGACGCCTTCAACAAGATCAGCCAAGGCGCCATCGGCCGGCCGTTCATGGTCCGTTCGCAGACCGTCGACAAGAACGACCCCGATGGCTTTTTCGTGCGTTTCGCGCCGACGTCGGGCGGTCTGTTCCTCGACTGCAGCGTCCACGACATCGACTTGGCGCGCTGGATGCTTGGCAATCCGCGGGTCACGCGCGTATTCGCAAGCGGCACCATCGCGATCCACGAAGGCCTGGCGGAATGCGGCGATATCGACAACGGTGTCGCGATCTGCGAATTCGAAGGCGGGCGCCTGGCGGTTTTCCACGCATCGCGCACGAGCGCCCACGGTCACGATACCCAGACCGAAGTGGTCGGAACGGGCGGGGCGTTATCGGTGGGACACAATCCGCGGGCGAATCGCGTAGAGATCTTCGATGCCACCGGCATTCGCAACGAATGCACACCGACGTTCTTCGAACGCTTCGAACACGCGTTCCTGAACGAAGCGGAGGCGTTCGTGGCATCGCTGACGGGTGGCCCGGCAACAGGCCTCACGCTCGACGACGCCCGGGAAGCAACGCGCATCGGCATTGCCATGCGGCAAGCGCTTACTAAAGGCCAGGCGGTGAATTTTTAGGCACTGAGGTAAAATCGAATTCTCATAAAGCGGGTTCGAACAAGGCTCAATTCGATGGAAGTGCACAAGGAAGTCGATGCGCGCGGGCTCACTTGCCCGTTGCCTATCTTGCGGGCGAAGAAAGCGCTGGCCGACATGCAGACCGGTCAGATATTGAAGGTGCTGGCGACCGACCCGGGTTCGCAGCGCGACTTTGCGGCGTTTTCGAAGCAGACGGGCAATGAACTGGTGGAATCGACGTCGCACGACAAAGTGTTCACCTTCCTGATGCGGCGCCGCTAACCTGTCGCTAACCCGCTGCTAAGCGTTTCAGGCCGATAAAAAAATGCCCATGATTTTTTCTCATGGGCATTTTTTCTTACAACCGCACACCGCCTGCTGGCGGCTTGACGCTCATCTGGCTGCTCATCTCACCGCTTAGCCGAGCAAATGCGGCGAGCGCGTGTTCAAGTATTCCTGGAAATCCTTAGCCACTTCCGGATGGCGCAGCGCGAATTCCACCGTCGCTTTCAGATAACCGAGCTTGCTGCCGCAGTCGAAGCGCGTGCCGTGATACTTGTACGCGAGCACTTGTTCGTCGGCGAGCAACGACTGGATCGCGTCCGTGAGTTGCAGCTCACCGCCCGCGCCCGGCTTCAACGCGCGGATGTGATCGAAGATGCGCGGCTTGAGCACATACCGCCCGACCACGCCAAGATTCGACGGCGCAACTTCAGGTTCCGGCTTTTCAACAATGCCCGAGAGCTTGAAAATATTGTCTTCCCATTCTTTCCCGTCGATCACGCCGTACGACTTGGAATCCTGCGCCGGGATCTCTTCCACCCCGATCACCGAGCTGTGATAGTGATCGAACACTTCGATCATCTGCGACATCACGGGCGGCGTGCCGTACAGCAAGTCGTCCGCGAGGATCACGGCGAAGGGGTTGTCGCCGACCAGCTTTTCCGCGCACAGCACAGCGTGGCCGAGACCGAGCGCTTCGGCCTGACGCACATAAAAACAATCGACGTGGCTCGGCTTGATGCTGCGCACGAGATCGAGCAGCTTTTGCTTGCCGCGCGCTTCCAGCTCGGCTTCGATCTCATACGACTTGTCGAAGTGATCCTCGATCGCGCGCTTGCTGCGCCCCGTCACGAAGATCATTTCCGTGATGCCCGCGGCCATGGCTTCTTCGACCGCGTACTGGATCAGCGGCTTGTCGACCACGGGCAGCATTTCCTTCGGGCTGGCCTTGGTCGCGGGGAGGAATCGGGTACCGAGACCCGCAACCGGGAAAACCGCTTTCGTAACTTTTAGCATTTGATGACCCTGATCCTCTTATCGTGTTTAAACGTCAAGCCTGAAACGATGGGCATGGAAGCAAACGCCATGATGCAGGTTGATGCGTTGATAAAAAAGTGCGGCGAGATTAATTCTTCAAGCAGAAAAACGCACTTTGCTATAAGACGGGACAAGCAATCGGTTAGTTTCAGGCCGGAAGCCGCGATAACTGCGCTTTCAACTTGTCAGAAGTCGATTCAAACTCCGCCAACCGCTTGCGCTCCTGTTCCACTACCGCGGCGGGCGCCCGGGCTACAAAACTTTCGTTTTCCAGCTTCACACGGGCCTTCGCGATCTCCTGCGTCAGGCGGTCTACTTCCTTCGTCAGCCGTTCGCGTTCGGCGGCAACATCGATTTCGACCTTCAAGACCAGCTTGTTCGTTCCTACGATAGCAACTGGCGCGCCACTTGCCTCGGCGTCGAGCGCAGCTTCGTCGGCAATGATCTTCACCTCCGACAAACGCGCGAGCGCCTGGACATAGGGCGCGAACGACTTGAGCCGCGCTTCGTCGCCCGTTGCCAGCAAAGGTACCTTGAGCGCCGGCGACAGATTCATCTCGCCGCGCAGATTACGACATGAATCGATAACCGCTTTCAGTTCGGCCGCCCACTGTTCAGATGATTCATCAATCTTAGACGGTTGCGCGACCGGGTAGCGCTGAATCATGATGGATGCGCTCTCAGCGCCTTCCTTGGCCTCCGGGTACAGGTCGGTCAGCGGCGCAACCTTCTGCCACAAGGCTTCCGTGATGAACGGAATGATCGGGTGCGCGAGACGCAGCACGGTTTCCAGCACGCGCAGCAGGGTGCGGCGGGTCGCGCGCTGCTGTTCGGGCGCGCCGGTCTGGATCTGCACCTTGGCCAGTTCCAGATACCAGTCGCAATACTCGTCCCAGACGAATTTGTAGATTGCGCTCGCCACGTTGTCGAAACGGTAGTCGGCGAAACCCTTCTCCACTTCCGCCTCCACGCGCTGCAAAAGCGACACGATCCAGAAGTCCGCCGGCGAGAAATGGAGGTATCCACCCGGCCCGCAATCACCTGCGGCGCATTCTTCCGGTTTGCCGAAACCACAGTCGTGGCCTTCGGTATTCATCAGAACAAAGCGGGTGGCATTCCACAGCTTATTGCAAAAATTACGATATCCCTCGCACCTTGCCAGATCAAAATTCACGTTGCGACCGAGGGTTGCCATGGACGCCATCGTGAAGCGCAGCGCGTCGGTGCCGAACGGCTGAATTCCTTCGGGGAATTCCTTGCGGGTTTTTTTCTCGATTTTTTCCGCTTGCTTCGGGTTCATCAGGCCGGTAATACGCTTGGAGACGAGCGTTTCCAGGTCGATGCCATCGACGATATCGATCGGGTCGAGCGTATTGCCCTTGCTCTTCGACATCTTCTGGCCTTCCGCATCGCGCACGAGACCGTGGACGTAGACCGTGTCGAAGGGGACTTTGCCGGTGAAGTGCGTGGTCATCATCACCATCCGGGCGACCCAGAAGAAGATGATGTCGAAACCCGTCACCAGGACCGACGAAGGCAGGAAGTGCTTCAGTTCCGGTGTTTCGTTCGGCCAGCCAAGCGATGAAAACGGCACGAGCGCCGATGAAAACCACGTGTCGAGCACGTCGTCGTCGCGTTTGAGCGCGCCGGTGTAGCCTTTTTCCGTGGCTTCCGCGCGTGCTTCTTGCTCGGTCTTGGCGACGAAGATTTCGCCGTTATCGCCGTACCACGCCGGGATTTGATGGCCCCACCAGAGCTGGCGCGAGATACACCAGTCCTGGATGTTTTCGAGCCACTGGTAATAGGTTGTCGACCAGTTTTCCGGGACGAACTTGATTTCGCCGTTGCGGACCACATCGAGCGCTGTTTCCGCGATCGATTTGCCCGGATTGAAGGTGCCTTCCGGCGCCGGCTTGCTCATGGCGACGAACCATTGATCGGTCAACATCGGCTCGATCACCACGCCGGTGCGGTCGCCGCGCGGCACCATCAGTGCGTGCGGTTTGACGGACGCAAGCAGGCCGAGCGCTTCCAGATCGGCCACGACTTGCTTGCGTGCGTCGAAGCGGTCCATGCCGCGATATTTTTCCGGCGCGTTGTCGTTGATCTTTGCGTCGAGCGTGAGAATCTCGATCATTGGCAGCTTATGGCGCAGGCCGACCTGATAGTCGTTGAAATCGTGCGCGGGCGTGACCTTGACCACGCCGGTACCGAACTCACGATCCACGTAGTCGTCCGCAATCACGGGGATTTCCCGGTTCGACAACGGCAGCATCACCGTCTTGCCGATCAGATGCGCATAACGCTCGTCTTCCGGATGGACCATCACGGCGGTGTCGCCGAGCATGGTTTCCGGGCGGGTGGTCGCGACCGTCACGTGGCCCGAGCCGTCCGGCAGCGGGTAATTGATGTGCCACAGGCTGCCGGCTTCTTCCTCGCTGGCTACTTCCAGGTCGGACACAGCCGTACCCAGCACAGGATCCCAGTTCACCAGCCGTTTGCCGCGATAAATCAGGCCCTGCTTGTACAGCGTGACGAACACGTCGAGCACGACGGGAGACATTTTGTCGTCCATCGTGAAATATTCGCGCGACCAGTCGATGGAGGCGCCCAGGCGACGCACTTGATTCGTGATGGTCGAGCCGGATTTCTGCTTCCATTCCCAGACGCGTTTGAGGAATTCTTCGCGGCCGAGATCATGCCGGGAAATACCTTGCGCATCGAGTTGCCGCTCCACAACGATCTGCGTAGCGATACCCGCGTGATCCGTCCCAGGCAGCCACAGCGTGTTTTCGCCGAGCATGCGGTGGTAGCGGGTCAGGCTGTCCATGATGGTCTGGTTGAACGCGTGACCCATGTGCAGCGTGCCGGTGACGTTCGGCGGCGGGAGTTGGATCGAGAAATCTTTTTTGCCTTCGATCAGGGTTGGCGCAGCGTAGCCGCGCTTTTCCCATTCCGGTCCCCAATGGGATTCGATGTTCTGGGGCTCGAAACTCTTCGCAAGCGTGTTGTCACTCATGGGGTGGGATCTGCCGAAAAATGCGTAAAAAAGAAGCGGGGGTCGACCAGCGACATCGGGGAATTATAAGGTCTTACCGGACCGGTGGCCGATTTACGGGCCGCGGCGCCTTTGTTTCGAAAACGTGTCCGTGCGAGCGGTCTTATAATGTTCGACCCACCGGAAGACTCGCCCCATGCCCGATCTGCTTGCCAATCTGAATCCCGAACAACTTGCCGCCGTCACGCTGCCGAACGAGCCGGCGCTCATCCTGGCGGGCGCGGGCAGCGGCAAGACGCGCGTGCTGATCACGCGCATCGCGTGGCTGATCCAGCAGGGATATGCGACGCCCACGACCATTCTCGCCGTCACGTTCACGAACAAGGCCGCCAAGGAAATGATGGCGCGCCTGACCGCGATGATGCCCATCGACACCCGCGGCATGTGGATCGGCACCTTCCACGGCCTGTGCAACCGCATGCTGCGCGCGCATTTCCGCGACGCCGGCTTGCCGCAGACGTTCCAGATTTTGGATACCGCAGACCAGTTGTCCGCCATCAAACGGCTGATGAAGGGCCTGAATATCGACGACGAAAAATATCCGGCGAAAAATCTCCAGTACTTCATCAATAACGCGAAGGAACAAGGGCTGCGCCCGAAAGACGTCGACGCGACCGATTCCTTCAACATGAAGTTTGTCGAGCTGTATGCGGCCTACGAGCAGCAATGCCAGCGCGAAGGCGTCGTGGATTTTCCCGAACTGCTGCTGCGTTGTTATGAGTTGCTGGCGCACAATCCGCCGTTGCGCGCGCATTATCAGGCGCGCTTTCGCAATATCCTGGTCGATGAGTTCCAGGACACGAACAAGCTGCAATACGCGTGGCTGAAGATGCTGGCGGGAGAGCACAACGCCATCTTCGCGGTGGGCGACGACGATCAGTCCATCTACGCATTTCGCGGCGCGAATGTCGGCAATATGCACGACTTCGAACGTGAGTACCACGTGCGCAACATGATCAAGCTGGAGCAGAACTATCGCTCGCACGGTCATATTCTCGATACCGCCAACTTCCTGATCGCCAAGAATTCGCGGCGGCTGGGAAAAAATCTTCGCACCGATGCCGGTCACGGTGAACCGGTGCGTGTGTACGAAGCCGCGACGGATACGCAGGAGGCGGCGTGGATCGTCGAGGAGATCAAGGCGATGATTCATGCCGGCGCCGCGCGCGGAGAGATCGCCATCCTGTATCGAAGCAACGCGCAGTCGCGGACCATCGAACATACGCTGGTGAACGCGGGCATTGCGTACCGTGTGTATGGCGGCTTGCGGTTCTTCGAGCGCCAGGAAGTGAAGCACGCGCTCGCGTATCTGCGCCTGATCGACAACCCGAACGACGACACTGCGTTCGCCCGCGTCGTGAATTTTCCGACGCGCGGGATCGGTGCGCGATCGATCGAACAACTCGCCGACGCCGCACGTCTCTACAATTGTTCAATGGCCGCCGCCGTTCCGTACGTGACAGGCAAGGCGGGTTCGAGCATTGGCGCTTTTGCGCAGTTGATCGCCAAGATGCGCGCTGAGACACAGCAAATGAGCCTGCCGGAAACGGTGGAATACGTGATTCGAACGAGCGGTCTCGCCGCTCATTACGAGAACGAGCGCGAAGGCCAGGACCGCCTGGAGAACTTGCAGGAAGTGGTGAACGCGGCAGCCGCGTTCGTGCAAGAGGAGGGCTACGGTCTCGACACTCCCGCGCGGTCCATTCCATTGCGTCCGGGTGCGACCAATGCGCCGGAAATCGGCTTGGCGACGGACGATCCGTCCGTCGATGTGCTCGATCCGGCAAGCCCCGCCGACCCCGCGCAAAATCCCGACACCATGACACCGCTCGCAGGTTTCCTGTCGCACGCATCGCTTGAAGCTGGGGATAACCAGGCGCAAGCCGGTCAGGACGCCGTGCAATTGATGACGGTGCACGCAGCCAAGGGTCTCGAATTCATGGCGGTGTTTATCACGGGCCTGGAGGAGGGCTTGTTCCCGCACGAGAACAGCGCGCAGGAAAGTGACGGGCTCGAGGAGGAGCGGCGGCTGGCGTACGTGGCGATCACGCGGGCGAAGGAGCGGCTGTATCTGTCGTTTGCGCAGAGCCGGATGTTGCATGGCCAGACGCGCTACAACATCCGTTCCCGTTTCTTCGATGAACTCCCCGAAGAGTCGCTCAAGTGGCTTACGCCGAAAGTGGAGGCGGGCGCACGCTGGGGCGGCCGGTCGGATAACGCCGGTTGGGGCCGCGACTGGTTCGCGCGGCCGGGGCAGGAGCGCGGAGAACGCGCTGCGTACACCGATCCCGATGCCGGCAAACCGTTGCCCGCGTTCGCCAACAATCAACGCGCCGCCGACACCGGTTTCAAGGTCGGTCAGCCGGTGTTTCACACCAAGTTTGGCGAAGGCACTGTGATCGCGCTGGAAGGATCGGGCGCGGACGCCCGCGCGCAAGTCCGCTTCAAACGACACGGCGAGAAGTGGCTCGCGCTGGCGGTCGCTAAATTGCAGGCGGTGGAATGACTATGCGTGTGAATCGTCTCGGCATCATGGCCGCGTTGCCGCAGGAACTCGGTGATCTCATCGAATCGATGCATGCCGCCGGCGAGGTGCGCACCGAAACCATCGGCCGGCGTGAATATCACCTCGGGTTGGCGCATGGGGTGCCTTGCGTGGTGACGCTCGCGCGCGTCGGCAAGGTGGCAGCAGCGGCAACGGCGAGCGCGTTGATCCACGTGTTCGGTGTTGACGCCATCGTGTTCACCGGCGTGGCCGGCGGTGTGCGCGCCGACGTGCGTGTAGGCGATATCGTGATCGGCGAGACGCTGATGCAGCACGATCTGGACGCATCGCCGTTGTTTCCGCGCTTTGAAGTGCCCTTGCTGGGCATGGCGCGTTTTCCCGGCGATGCCACGCTGAATGCCGCGCTGGCGAATGCGTGCAGCGCTTTTCTCGCCGATGAACATGCTGCGTTGGAGAGCCGGTTTGGCGTGCATCCGCCGCGCTTGCATCGTGGGCTGATTGTGAGCGGCGACCGGTTTGTTTCGAGTCACGACGAGGTGAATGCGCTGCGCGCAGCGTTGCCCGATGCGCTGGCGGTCGAGATGGAGGGCGCGGCGCTCGCGCAGGTGTGTTTCGAGCACGGTGTTCGGTGCGCGGTCGTTCGCACAGTGTCGGATACCGCTGATGCTGATGCACCTGAATCGTTTCTCGAGTTCCTGCATGCGCTGGGCGGGGCATATTCATCGGGGATCTTGCGACGGTTTTTGGCCGCTTGGGCTTTCCCTCGCGATGTAAATCTCCCCTCCTGAACGTTCTTTTCGTGATGGGCTCGCAGTTCGCCCTCGCGCGCGGCAGCACCTCGGCGTCAACTGAGCCAAAATCAGAGGCGTTGCCCGAACGCTTTCTTTCCGCACGGCGCGGCCAATCAGCGCCGTAGCGTCGTTCCCCTTCGTTCGTCTTCATTACCCTCCTCGATTCGCGCCCCAAAATTCTCTCTTGTAAGTGAGAATGATTCGCAATTACAATGATCGGGATGACAGGAGGTCCACATGACCCAAACGACGCCCGAGTCCGACCGGGCACAGCGCGCCATGTCCGCGAACGCCGCACGCGT
>NZ_AEJF01000003.1 GCF_001028175.1 Caballeronia mineralivorans PML1(12) | reverse complement strand
CGCGCATGGCCCGCCGCTGCGGCGCAGCCCGCCAGCGCACGCGTGAGTAGCGCCACGCAGCCCCGGCCACCCCGGTTTTCACGTCGTCCGATAGTCGCGAACCTTGCCTTAGCCATGAATTTCTGGAGTACGAGACCGCTGTGATCGCCACCCAATCTCCCTCGGCCAAGCCCTTCACGCCGGCATGCGTTCTCACCGACGCGCGCGATATGCCCGATCAGCGTTTGCACGACGCCAGCCGCTTCCCGCTTGTGCGCTTGCGCCGCCGGGCGGTGCAGCCTGGCTACGCGTTTGCCTGGGGCGCCGAGATGCAGCGGCTGTTGTCGCTGAAGACGCCGTTTGTGATCGTGTCGGAACATAACGCCGATGAAACCGCCGATGACACCAACCTGCGCCACGCCTGGCTACGCTCGCAGCGGACAACACTCGCGCTTTTTTGCCGCGGGTTTATCGTGATCGAGCCGAGGATCGAAGCACGGGCGACGACGCGGGAAGCCGCGCGCGCCGTAACGCAGGGCAGCGGTGTCCGAATGGTCGTGGTGTCGAGCATGCGCGTGGCCGGCGAACTCGCGCCTGTGCTGCTCAAGCATTCGGCAAGCGATCTGGCCGAACCGCAATCAACCGATAAGCCGCGTTTGCAGATGCCGTAATGCCGTAATGGCGGCATGCGTGGCGACCTGGCAAAAGGGTCGACTCAGGGCCGTCCCTCTCTAGCAGCGCCCCGTGGCCTGAACTATGCTCAGGAGCAATTCGCCGCGTCTGAACGCCTGAGCGCGATTCAGGCGCGGCGTTCCGCTACCAGACAGGGGTTCGAATGCCGACTTATCGTGAAGCTCACCGCCGTTCGATTGAAGATCCGGAATCGTTCTGGGGTGAACAGGCGCGGCGCATCCATTGGGAAACGCCGTTCGAGCAAGTGCTCGATCGCAGCAATCCGCCTTTTGCGCGCTGGTTCGTCGGCGGCAAGACCAATCTCTGCTACAACGCCATCGACCGCCATCTCGCCGCGCGCGCTCGGCAGAACGCGCTGGTGTATGTATCGACGGAAACGGGCATCGAGCGGCGCTACACCTACGCCGAACTGCACGCCGAAGTGAACCGCATGGCCGCTGTGATGCGCTCGCTTGGCGTGACCCAGGGCGAGCGCGTTCTGATCTACCTGCCGATGATCCCCGAAGCCCTGTTCGCGATGCTCGCGTGCGCGCGGCTTGGCGCGATCCATTCGGTCGTGTTTGGCGGCTTTGCGGCGCCGAGTCTGGCGGCGCGTATTGATGACGCTACGCCCGTGCTGATTGTCACCGCCGATGCCGGTGCGCGGGCAGGCCGAGTGATCGATTACACGCCACTAGTCGACGAAGCGCTGGCGCGCGCCACGCACAAGGTGCCGAAGGTGTTGCTGATCGACCGGCAGCTTGCGCCCGAGCGGTTGCAGGCGCCGTATCTGGTTGCGTACGAGCCGCTGCGCGAACGATTCTTCGATGCCCATGTTCCCTGCGTCTGGCTCGAATCGAACCAACCTTCATATGTGCTCTACACGTCGGGCACGACCGGCAAGCCTAAGGGCGTGCAACGCGATGTGGGCGGGTACGCGGTGGCGCTCGCGGCATCGATGGAACACATCTTCCAGGGCAAGCCCGGCGACACCATGTGGACCGCGTCGGACGTAGGCTGGGTGGTCGGGCACAGCTACATCATTTATGCGCCGCTGATTGCCGGGCTCACGACGGTCATGTACGAAGGCACGCCGATTCGCCCCGATGGCGGCATCTGGTGGCGGATCATCGAGCAGCACAGGATCAACTTGATGTTCACCGCGCCGACCGCGTTGCGCGTGCTCAAGAAACAGGATCCGAAGCTGATGGAGCAGGCGGATTTATCGAGTCTGCGCACGTTGTTTCTAGCCGGCGAACCGCTCGATGAACCCACCGCGCAGTGGATTCAAAGTGCGTTGAAAAAGCCCGTCGTCGATAACTATTGGCAGACCGAAACCGGCTGGCCGATGATCGCGATTCCCCGGGGTATTGAAGCATTGTCACCGAAGCTTGGATCGCCCGGGGTGCCTTCGATGGGGTTTGCTTTGACAGTGCGTAACGAGGCAACAGGTGAGATTTGCGCGCCGGGCGAGAAGGGCGTGATCGCACTTGACTATCCGTTGCCGCCGGGATGCATGCAGACGGTGTGGGGCGACGATTCACGCTTCATCAAGACCTACTGGAACAGTGTGCCAGGGCAACAGCTGTATTCGACTTTCGACTGGGGCGTGACCGACGAGGATGGCTATGTGTCCATTCTCGGGCGCACCGATGACGTGATCAATGTGGCAGGGCATCGGCTCGGGACGCGTGAAATCGAGGAGGCGATAAGCAGTCATCGGGCCGTGGCCGAGGTGGCGGTTGTGGGCGTTGCAGATTCGGTAAAGGGGCAAGTCGCGCTGGCCTTTGTTGTGTTGCGCGATGCCCAGGCTTTGGATAAAGCCGGCGCGCGCGAAGCGCTTGAAGCGGAACTCGCCCGCAGCGTCGACGCCCATTTGGGCGCGATAGCGCGTCCAGCCCGAGTGCATTTTCTGGCGACGTTGCCGAAGACCCGGTCGGGCAAGTTGTTGCGCAGGGCGATTGCCGCGCTGGCCGAAGGGCGCGACCCTGGCGATCTGCCAATGATCGAAGATGCCGGGGCGCTGGTGCAGGTGAAGGAGGCTTTGGCGCGGTAGCTACTCTTATTTCACCAGCGGGCGCAGTTCCCGCTGCGCCCGCGGTGTGAGTCACTGTGCCTCTTTGGTCAGGTTGATCTGCATGGTCGTTTCTGCAATTCGTGAACCGCTTGCTCAAGCTCGTAGGTGCCTTTTGCGTTCAGTCAGTCCATTATTTCCGCCAGATGCCAGATGCCAGATGCCAGATGCCAGATGCCAGATGCCAGATTGCCGTGCTGCCTTCGTGTACGGGGAGTGGGAACGTAGCCGCGTTCGTGAGCATTAACTTGCGCATGTTCTGGCGCGTGACGCCAATCGTGTCGGCGACGTCGGTCAGGCCGACAAAATCAGGTTGGGGCGCCTGGAACGTCGAAACGAAAACTCGTTTTAGAGTCGTGCGCTCGCCGGTTGTATGCCTGTTCTGCTCACATGACCGTGATCATCACGCTTATGCCGATATCCGTTTCTCCCGGGTATTGGGCAGCAGGATCGTCAGGACTCCGATCAGCGGCAGGAACGAACAAACCTTATAGACATAGTCGATGCTCGTCGCGTCAGCCAGATGGCCAAGGACTGCCGCGCCGATCCCGCCCATGCCGAACGCGAAGCCAAAGAACAACCCAGCGACCATGCCGACCTTGCCGGGGACCAGTTCCGTCGCATAAACCAGGATGGCCGAGAACGCCGATGCGAGGATCAGTCCGATTACGACCGACAGCACGCCGGTCCAGAAGAGATTTGCGAACGGCAACATCAGTGTGAACGGCGCAACGCCCAAGATCGATACCCAGATAACAACCTTCCGGCCGATCTTGTCGCCGACAGGCCCGCCCACGATCGTGCCCACGGCCACTGCCGCAAGGAACCAGAACAGGTGCACCTGCGCAGTTTCTACGGGCAAATGAAATTTGCTGATCAGATAAAACGTGAAGTAGCTACTGATGCTCGCCAGATAAAAATACTTTGAAAATACGAGGAGCATTAACACCGTCATGGCGACGAGTACCTTATTGCGCGACAAAGCCGACACCGCGACCGCGCCACGTGCCTTCTTCACTGCCGGATGACGTTGATACCAGCGCCCGATATTCGCCAATACGACAATGGCGAGCAATGCCGCAGCCGAAAACCACGCAATGCTGCGTTGCCCGTGCGGCATGACGACCAATGCGGCCAGCAGCGGCCCGAGAGAGCTGCCCGCATTGCCGCCGACCTGAAACACCGACTGCGCAAGACCGTGCCGTCCGCCCGACGCCATGCGCGCCACGCGCGACGATTCAGGATGGAAGATTGACGATCCACATCCGACGAGTGCGGCGGCGATCAGCAATACCGGATAGCTTCCGGCCATCGACATCAATAACAATCCGCACAACGTAAAACCCATGCCGACCGGCAACGAATACGGCTTCGGATGTTTATCGGTATATAGGCCGACCAGCGGTTGCAGCAACGACGCCGTGATCTGGTAAGTCAGCGTAATCAAGCCGATCTGTCCAAACGACAATGCGAACTCACTTTTGAACAGCGGATAGATGGCGAGAATCAGCGACTGGATCATGTCGTTGAGCAAATGCGCAAAACTGATCGCGCCAAGCACGGAAAATACGGTGCGCGGAACAGCGGGGCTCAAGGCAGGAGCGGCGCCAAGCGCGCCTTTTTCGATACTTGTCTGCATGATGATGGGCCGGAAGGTGTCTTTCGTTGTGTTTCGTTGATCCTTAGCAGCGCCGCCAATGCGCCATTTGCTGACAATTCTAAATTGTCCTCTATGCATTGTCCGGCCAAACTTTGTCGCGAAGCGGACAGCAACTTGCCCATGCCTGGACCCAGCACGCCCGCTTTTGGTGAGAGTGACATGAGTTTGTAACATGTGCAAAAAACACCTCTAAAGAAGCGCCGTTTCCCGCCGTAGACCATTGATGTAGCCGTGCGTCCCGCCCAAGAAGCAGGCCGCGCGATGCCAATCAAAACTGGGGAATTCAATAGATGAAACCGTTTTCGCTACGGGGTAATCCCGGCGCTGGCTTTATTCCCGATGGCGGCGCCAAGGCAGCCGTCAAGGCGCTGGCCAAGGTCGCCGGCACGAGCGGCCGTTCGTTGTCCGTCAAGGCGTCGCTGCGCCTGGCGTTTGCATTGTTGCTGATCGGCACGCTTATTATCGGCGTGATTGCGCTCACGCAGATCAGCCGTCTCAATGGCTCGACGGAGTCGATCTATCGCGAGGGTCATGTCGCCACCCGCGCGGTGGAGGAGCTGCGCAGCGCCGTGTTGCGCGCGAGCCGTTCGCAAAAGATGCTGCTCACGGCGACGACCGCCAAGGAACGCGACGAACTCGGCGCGGACATCGAACACGCGCTGACCGATATCGGCAGCGGGCAACAGGGCCTGCAAAGCTACGCAGACCCGTCGGGCGACCAGAAGCGTCTGGCGACGGCCGTTGGCACGTGGAGCACCGATCTGCGCACCTTCGTGAAACTGGTGAAGGAACAACCGCTCGATCTGTCGCAGATGAACTGGCAAGTGGGCATCCAGGATGTCTCGTTGCTGGTGGCGACGGGCAAGCTGGAGAAGCTCGTCAATGTGCTCATCGAACAGCGTGGCGTGGCGGCTAAAGCGACTATCGATTCGGCGGCTTCCATCTATCACGCGTCGTTCGTGATGGTGGCCGTGCTGACGCTGGTGCTGATCGTGCTGGCGTTGACGGTGAGCGAATGGGTCGTGCGACGGCTCGCAAAACAACTCGGCGGCGAACCGGTCTACGCGATGGAAATCGCGAGCCGGATCGCGGCGGGCGATTTGTCGAACCGTATCGCGATTGCCAAACGCGACAACACCAGCATGCTCTATGCGCTCTCGGGCATGCAGAAGGATTTATCGACGACGGTCGGCGAAATCGCGGCCAGCGCGGAAGCGATCGCGTCGGCATCCGGCGAGATCTCGCAAGGCAACGTGGACTTGTCGCAGCGCACGGAACAACAGGCCGTCGCGCTGGAAAAGACTGCGTCGAGCATGGAGGAGCTCACCTCCACCGTGCGCCAGAACGCCGAGAACGCGAAGCAGGCGAGTTCGCTGGCTTACAACGCATCGGAGATTGCGGAGAAGGGCGGCGTGGTGGTCGGACGCGTGGTGGCGACGATGGAGCAGATCAACGCGAGTGCAAAGAGTATTGGCGACATCATCGGGGTGATCGAAGGCATCGCGTTCCAGACGAATATTCTCGCGCTCAATGCAGCCGTGGAAGCGGCGCGGGCAGGCGAAGAAGGGCGCGGGTTTGCAGTCGTCGCAGGCGAAGTGCGCAATCTTGCGCAACGTTCGTCGGCGGCGGCGAAGGAGATCAAGGGCTTGATCCACGCGTCGGTGGCGCGTGTTTCCGATGGCTCGACCTTTGCTCACGAAGCCGGCGCGACAATGGAAGAAGTCGTGAAGGCCGTCAAGCGCGTGACGGACATCATGGGCGAGATTTCGGCGGCATCGGCGGAGCAGAGCAGCGGCATCGAGGAAATCAATCACGCCGTCACGCAGATGGACGCAGGCACGCAGCAGAACGCAGCGCTGGTCGAGCAGGCGGCCGCCGCGGCGCAATCGCTGGATGACCAGGCGCACGCGTTGAAACAACTGGTCGGGAAGTTTCAACTCGCGTGATGTAGCGCGACGTGCGAGATAAGCGAGGAATGCGGGCTTGCTGAACGGCAAGCCTTTGTTCTAGAATTCGCGACGGGCGCGGCAGGGCGCCCGGTCTCGCGAAAGTGAAAACACCTGTCACGCGTTATCGCTTCATCTGGATAAACCGCAACGTTGAACCTTTAGCCGCAGCGAGAACGGCGCAACAAGGAGAAACGTCATGTGGTCAACATCCTGTCCCCGCTTTGCGAATTCCGATCTCACCAACACCGAATTTCTTCGACGCCACGCGCGCCGGCTGCTTCGTCTCGCTCATGCGGACAGCACAAGCACCGCGATGCCCGTCGTGCGCCGCTTGCTCGCAGCGGGTGTGACCCGCGCCGAGACGCTCGCAGAACTATACGAAACGCGCGCGAATGTCCAACTCAAGCACATATTGAACATGCTGGCGGTCGAGCTGGGTCATTTCGGCTGGGACGCCTGCAAGCCGGTGCTCGATACGCGCGAGCCCGCCGTCATCGATCGATACCGGTTCGACGCCGGCGCTTTCGGCGACCACGAGAAGGTGTGGTTTGCAGATGCCGTCGCCGCGCGTGAATGGCGGCGCGAGCATGGCGGGTACATCGTGGAGTATGGCGATCAGGCGGTGGCGATTCTCTGGCGCGAGTGAGAACGAGAGACTTGCCGGCGCGCACGATTCGTCATCGGTCGCGCGCCGGGCAGAGCATTCAAAGCGGACTAGAGCAGCTCTACTTCCTTCCAGTCCGCGTTAGAAAAAAAACGACTCAATTCCCGCATCAGTTCATTTAGCGCGGCCATTTCCGGCTGCGTGATCTTGCGTACGTGCTCCGCTTGCGTCCAGTCGCCGTAAAGCATGGCGATGGTCGAGCCATTGGCTTTCACGGGCAGCAGCACGAATGCGTGGGCGTCTCCGAAAGAAGGTTTGAACCAGCGCGGCAAGCGGGCTTCAATACGAGGATCGCGAGCATTCTCGATAAAAATCCCCACCGGGTTCGCGATTGCCAGATGGAACACGTCAGGCTCGAACGCCGCAGAAAATGCCAGCGATGGCAGCAGCTTGTCCACGCCCGGCCCGAGTCCGAGCCGCGCGTGAAATTCGTTGTTGCCCTGGCGCACGAACACCACCGTGCGCGAAAACGCGAGCCCGGCAAGCACGGCCTCCGACGCCAGCGCGAGCACGGCGCCCAGCGCGTTCTTCGACGGCAGCGAGCGCAAGTCTTCAAGGCCGGCGGTAATCCGCGCCTCCGCCGATAACCCCGCGCGCGCGATGGCATCGGCGTCCGCGCGCAGTTCCACGATCTCGCGCATCACGCCATCGTTCGAGTCCTCGTTCGCGAGCGCGAGACTCATCGCGGCGAGTGCGGCGGCGTCGGTCAACAACGCGCGGCTATAGCGGTTCGCGATATCCACGAGCGAGGTCTCGCGATGTGCCTCGTCGATATGCTGCGCGGTGAGCGCATCGGCGACTTCGCTGGAATAGTTGGTAACAGCCTGCAGCCAGCGCACATGGCGTGGCGTTCTTTCATCGATGGGGGCGAGCGGATCGCGGGTCAGCATGCCAGTGCGGATGGTCTCCGGCAGGCGCCAGCGGTCCGCGGCTTCCATGCCGATTTCCTCGAAGGTGACACCCAGCAACGCGCTGCACGCGAGGCTGTCGCTGATGTGCTCGGCCGTGGCCTTGCGGCGCAGCTGATCCCACTCGGTCTCCAGATAGAACGCCACCAGCAGTTTGCCGATCTGGCGCATCAGCGTGCAGACCACGGCTTCTTCCGACGCCCGGAATTCGCTGCGCTCGGTCACTTGCCGCGCGACCGCGCCGGACAGCAGTGTGCGATTCAGTTCGAGCTTGGCATCGATACGCCGCGGCGCGCTTTGATGAAAGTGATCGACGAGTTTCAGCCCGACCACCAGATGGCCGACCGCGTCCATACCGAGCACCATCAGCGCGCGTGTCACGGTGGTGATATTGCCGCCGAACGAGATGTACATCGCGGAATTGGCGAGCCGCAACACCTTCTGCGTAAGGCCGAAGTCGGACAGAACGACCTGGACCAGGGCGGTGAAGTCCAGGTCGTCGTCGCTCATCGCGGACACGGTGGTGCGCAAGGCCTGGGAGAGCATCGGAAAGTCTCCGCGCTCGCTCATGCGGCCCCACAGCTTGTCCAGTAATTCGGCTTTGGAATTGCTTGCCATGCGATTGATCTGAATGCCTTACACGTTCCGTACCGGTTGTCCGGTACGGCTTGAACCATCGACATCGAGTCACCGACCTTGAGTCATCGGTCAGGGTCGAAGTGTAATGCGCGGAAAAAAACCTGCACAAATCCTTTAACGGCGCGGTCACACGGAAGCTTTACAGCAGACGCGTGCATGAAACGCCGCAGTAGCTCCCGTTCACTCCCGCGCCGACGCAAATGCGTGACGGTATCTTATAAAGGCGCCTGGAGAAAGAGCGTTTTATCTTGAAAGCAACGCATCAGTTCGCCGGCGGGCAGGGCTTTGCAGATAAGCCAGCCCTGGATCTGGTCACAGCCCATTTCGATCAGCAGATGGCGCTGCGCTTCGGTCTCCACGCCTTCCGCCACGAGTTCGAGCCCCAGCGATTTTGCCAGGCCGACCACCGCGGTGACGATCGCCTGGTTATTGCGCGAGGTCAGCAGGTTTTCGATGAAGCTGCGGTCGATCTTCAGCTTCGACAGCGGGAAGCGCTGCAGGTAGGACAGGCTGGAATAGCCGGTGCCGAAGTCATCGACGGCGAAAGTGATGCCAAGCGCCGCCAGTGCTTCGAGCAGGCGGGTGGCTTCTTCCGGGTCGTGCATCAGCAGGCTTTCGGTGATTTCGAACACGAGCCGGCTCGGATCGAGGCCCGTCAGTTGCAGCGCATCTTGCACGTTTTGCGTGAAACGCTTGTCGCGGAATTGCTGCGGCGAGACGTTCACCGAGACGTAGTCCAGCACGAAGCCCTCGCTATCCCACTGCACCAGTTGCATGCATGCGGCCTTGAGCACCCAGTTGCCGAGATAGTTGATCAGGCCGATGGATTCGGCGAGCGGAATGAAGGCCACCGGCGGCACGAGGCCATGCACCGGATGCTGCCAGCGGATCAGCGCTTCGACGCCGACCACACTGCGGCTGCGGCTTTCGGTGATCGGCTGGAAATGCAGCGAAAACTCGCCATTGCGCACGCCTTCGTAGAGATCGGCTTCGAGGTTCAGGCGCTCGGCGTTGCGGGGGTCGTCGTCGGGAACATGGAACATGACGATATTGCCGCCCGAGGTCTTCGCCTGCGCCAGGGCGTGATCGGCCATGCGCAGCAGGCTGCTGGTGGCTTGCACGACTTCATCGGGGAAGATTGCCGCGCCAATGCTCGCCGACAAATGCGTGTGCTGCTCGCGATACCGGTAGGGCTGCGCAATCGCGCTCAACACCCGCCGTGCAACATCTTCGGCCGCTGTGGCTGCTTCGGCCGAGGTGCCGGCCGAGAGCAGCACGGCGAATTCGTCGCTGGACACACGCGCCACGCGCTCGCCGGCACGGGCCGCGTGCTGGATG
>NZ_AEJF01000002.1 GCF_001028175.1 Caballeronia mineralivorans PML1(12) | reverse complement strand
GTGCTGGATGCGGCGCGCGGTCTCGCGCAGCATGTCGTCGCCGGCGTCGTAGCCGAGCGCACGGTTGATGCGCTGGAAGCCATCGATATTCACCAGCAGCAGCGCCGCGTGCGTGTGCGTGTGAATGGCCTCGGCCTGGGCGGCATCGAGCGCGCTTTTAAGTGCCGTCAGGTTCTCGAGGCCAGTCAGCGAATCGTGATGCAGCGTGTGCCGCAGCGCGGCTTCGCGGTCGCGCCAGCGCGAAACTTCGAACGCGGCGAGCGCGAAGCCGGGCACGCCTTGCGTATGCGTCGCGAGAACTCGCAATTCGACGCAGATCGGCGTGGTCAGCGACTTCAGCAGATGCAGCGTCGCCGTTTCGAGCTTGCCGCTGTGTTGCGCGCGGGCGACGAGCGCATCGAGTTCAGCGGTTTCATCCGACGGCACCAGTTCGTGCAGCGTGAGCGAGCTCAGATAGTCGCGGTGATAACCCAGGAAATCGATGCTTCCCGCCGATACGTAGCAAAACCGCAGCGACGCATCCACTTGCGCGAGGAAATCGACCGCGGCAAGCGTGGTTTCAATGGCGATGCTTGCGGCCGGTTCGGCTTCATTCACGGCAGCGGGATGCAGCAGATGAAGCGGTGCGGGCGAAGCCGGGGCGGGACGCCCGGTTTTTGAACCCTGCACGCCGCGCGGCGCCGACCCGGGCACGGTGAGCGGCACTTGCAGTGCAAGAGGCAGGGCTTCGAGGGTGCCGGTGGCCGGCATGGCGGCCGTTGAAGCGTCCGCTGTCGCGAACCTGGCGATACAGCTTGGCAATGTTGTTGCGATCAGCGCCCGGGCAGTCGCGCGCACGGCGGCGCCGGTTTGGCTGGCTAGAGCGAGCCATGTATTCAGGCGCTGGGCGGTGATCCGTTTTACTGGCATGTTTCAGTTATGGCCTGTCTGATTGCGCACCGGGCCGGTAAGGGCGCGGCGCACGCTGTCCGGCAAGCGCGCTGCATCGGGAGTGGTTGACGATTTTTTCCGGCGACGCGGGCACGACCCGCCAGAAGATTCGGTAACCGCAAGTCGGACGTGTTCTTTGCAAGTTAACGGTTATGCCCCGAAATTCTTTAGAGGAATGGCGGAGCGCCCGTGAGCCACGGCCGCGGTGGGTTTGACGCCATTTGTCGGCATCTCGATTTGGGGTAGAGTGCGGCTTGACAGTTGCAAGTTCCGAACTGGTCAGGTGTGTCGTCGAGTGTGTTTTCGAGCTATCTTCCGGCCACTTTTGCGCTTTCGTGTTTGTAAGCTAGCTTCTTAAGCTATAACCCCTCAAGCCAACCGCTTGAGCTAACCGCTGTTTGGTCGTCATTCAGCCAACACCGTTCCATTGCTGCACGCCATGATCGCGTCCCCAAGCCGATTGCCAGAGCCGGCCCTGAAGTCAGGTGTATTGAACGCACGCATCGTGTCGCGCGAGCTCTCGATGACGGCTGCCCATTGCAGCGAGCGCGTGGTGTCGCATGAACCCAGCGGGTCCGTCCATGCCGCCGGTTAATCGGAACCCGACCCGCCACGCCGCGCGCAAGACGGCCGACAGTCCCGCCGAGCCGCCGAAAGGCGCCGCGAAGGACTCTGCGCCCGTGCTTCGCGAGCCGGAGAGCGTCTATCTCGGCCGCCAGCCGATCATCGATCGCAACGGCGCGCTGCATGCCTACGAACTGCTGTTTCGCGACAGCCCTGACAATCGCGCGCGCATTTTCGACGACGTGCAGGCCACTGCGCACGTCGTGGCGCGAACGGTCGGGGAGATTGGTTTGTCGGCGGTGCTGGGGGATCATCGCGGTTACGTGAACATGAACCGCGACCTGCTGTTCGATGACATCGTTCACATCATGCCGCCCGAGCGTTTCGTGCTTGAGATTCTGGAAACCGTCACCTTCGACGCCAGGCTTTTCAAGCGCTGCGGCCAGTTGCGCACCGCGGGCTTCCAGTTCGCCCTCGACGACGTCGTGTCGCTCACCGAACCGCTGTATGAAGCGCTGCCCTACGTGGATTACGTGAAGGTCGACTTCCTCGCCACCGAGCGCGCTCATCTTCCGGAACTGGCAGCCACGCTCAAGCAGCATGGCAAGACGCTGATTGCGGAAAAGATCGAAACGCATCAGGACTTCGACGAAGCCCGCAAGCTTGGCTTCGACCTGTTCCAGGGCTACTTCTTCGCCCGTCCGCAAGTGCTTGTCACGCGCCGCTCGAATCCGTCGCGCACTGCGTTGCTGCGTCTTCTGGGCGTGTTGTCGGGCGAGCCCGATATCGGCGAACTCGAAGCCGAGCTGAAGCTCAATCCGAACGTGGTCGTGCAGTTGCTGAGACTTGCCAATTCAAGCGCGTTCCAATTGAGCCGGCCGGTGTCGTCGTTGCGCGAGGCGATTGCCGCGACCGGCACTCGCCAGATTTCGCGCTGGACCCAGTTACTGCTCTACGCCGATGGCCGCCACTTGCCGTGGCGTTCGGACCCGCTGGTACAACTGGTCGGTACGCGCGCGCGTTTCATGGAACTCGCGGCGCGGGTCATGCGTCCATCGAGTGAGGATTTCGCCGATGCCGCGTTCATGACCGGCATCTTTTCGCTCGTGCATGTGGTGGTGGATTTGCCGCCCGCCGAGATCATGGATTTGCTTAAGTTATCGAAAGAAATTTGCGCGGCGATCGTAGATGGCCAAGGCTCGCTCGGCGCGCTCTTGCGACTCTCTCAGGCCGCGGAACGAGGCGATGCGCCGGAGCTCGATTCGAGCATCGGCGCCAACGCTGAACTCAAGGTGTTGACGCCGGCCGTGCTTGCCGACCTGCAGTTCCAGGCGGCCACGTGGTTCGGTGCGCATCGGGTGGAGTAGGTATCGCGGTATCGCGCTTGCTGGATGGTTTGTTTGTTCGGTTTTACGCGCGTCACGAAAATAGAGGAATCTCATGAAGCGAAAGTTTGCGGGGCGAATGCTGGGAGTGTCGCTGGGTGCCGCGCTTGCGGCGTACGCGCTGGTGGCTTACGCGACCTTGAAGCCCGGCGATCACGCGCCGGTGTTCAGTGCGCAGGCGTCGTTGGGCGGGAATGTGTACGAGTACTCGCTCGCGAGCGAGTTGAAGAAAGGGCCTGTGGTCCTGTACTTCTATCCGGCCGCATTCACGAAAGGCTGCACGATCGAGGCGCACGAGTTTGCTGATGCTGTCGATCAATACAAAGCGCTGGGGGCGACAGTGATTGGTGTGTCGCACGACAACATCGATACGTTAAAGAAATTTTCCGTAAGCGAGTGCCGCAGCAAATTCCCGGTCGCGGCCGACGGTGATGCGAAGATCATCAAGCAATACGATGCAACCATGCCGCTTGTCAGCTCGATGGCCAATCGCGTGTCGTACGTGATCGCGCCGGACGGCACGGTGATCTATGAATACACGAGCTTGTCGCCGGACAAGCATGTGGCGAACACGCTGCAGGCGTTGAAAGACTGGAACGCGAAGCATAAGACCCAATAACGTAGCCCAGTCCTGTAAGGTTTTCGATCGATGCCGATTATCGTTGCGCTCGTTGTTCTGGTGGCCGTGATCTACGGCGCGTTCTGGTCGTTTCACGCGATATCGGCGGCGTTCGGTTTAGGGGTGGCGATTGGTGCCGCGGTGATTGCGGGGCTGGCGGTGGTGAGCATTGCGGTGTATTTCTGGTGGCGCTGGAAGGAAGTTGCGCCGAACGTTCACGATGGCGACTGGACTCACGAACTCAAGCGCGACTGGGGCGGCGTGCGGCTGGCGGCAGCCAAGCGTTTGTGTGAAGTGCGCGTAGGAGGGCAGGTCGGCATGTTTATCTTCGCAGACCTGCGCGGCGCACGGGTTGAGCCAGTCGGGTCGGGCGCGGCGGGGTCGTGGCAAGTGGCGCTTGACGTGAAGGACACGACGCAGTCGCGCTGGAACCTGCCGATGCAGGACCGGCGCGAGGCGCACAAGTGGGGCAGGATTTTGGAGAAGGCCGCAGCGCAGACTTTGTGACGGGCGCTTCGTTCGCCATGCGGATTTGCAGGCGGGGTTCTGCCAATAGCCGCTGGCAAAACCCCAACCCGTCCACAAGCGCGAGCGGCCTTACGCGTGATATCCCATATCGCCGCGTACTTTGCCGCGAAACACCCAGTACGACCACACCACATAAAGCACGATCACGGGCAACAGGAACATCGTCCCGATCAGCAGGAACTGCTGCGAAAGCGGCGTGGTGGACGCATCCCACAACGTCACCGACGGCGGCGCGATAAAAGGCCACAGGCTGATCACAAGCCCCGTGAAAGCCAGAAAGAACAACCCGATCGAGCACATGAACGGGACGACTTCCTTGCGTTTCTCGAGCGCGGACCACAACGTCCAGACCAGCAGCACAGTCAGCACCGGCACTGGCGCGAACACGAAGCTATTGGGAAAGCTGAACCAGCGCGCCGAGATACGCGCGTCCTTAAGCGGCGTCCAGACACTGATCAGCAAAATAAACGCGACCACGCCGAACAGCACTCTCTTCGCCATGCCGCGAGCCCATTCCTGCAACTCGCCTTCCGTTTTCAGCACGAGCCACGTCGTGCCCTGCAGTGCGTAGCCAAAGATCAGCCCGACACCCGTTAGCAGCGGAAACGGCGCAAACCAGTCCCAACTCGTGCCGGCAAATACACGTCCGTGAATTGGAAAGCCCTGCATGAACATGCCGAGCACAACGCCTTGAGAGAACGTGGCGATCAGCGATCCATAACCGAACGCGCCGTCCCATATCCACTTGCGTGCACCAACGACCTCGCGGAATTCAAACGCCACGCCACGGAAGATCAAACCCAGCAGCATCAGCAGGATCGGAAAATAAACAGCCGGCACGATGATCGCGAACGCAAGCGGAAAGGCCGCGAGCAAACCGCCGCCGCCAAGGATCAGCCAGGTTTCGTTGAAGTCCCAGACGGGTGCGACCGAGTTGATCATCAACTGGCGTTCGACGGGGTCGCGGCGCAGCAAGAACACCATGCCGACACCGAGATCGAAGCCATCAAGCAGCACGTACATGAATACCGCGAGCGCCAGGATAGCGGCCCACATCGGCACGAGGTCGAGCATCATGATCTCCTGGAAGGGGGCGCGACATCGTCCGGGCTGGCCGCCTTGGCGGCGCCGGTACTGCCCGATGCATTAGCCGATGCCGCCGACAACGGCCTCGCCGCACGTGTTTCCGGCTGCAGCAGGTCGCTGTCGGTATCTGCGTGTTCATCCGCGGGGCCGATGCGCACGAGCCGCCGCAGCAAGATAAATCCCGCACCGAAGATGACGATGTACGCCAGCACGTAGAGCAGCCACGAGAGCCCGACATCGCCGGCAGTCAACGACGGCGTGACCGAATCGCTGGTGCGCATCAGTCCATACACGGTCCAGGGCTGGCGGCCGCTTTCGGTGGTCGTCCATCCCGCCAGCACGGCGACGAAACCCAGCGGCATGCCGAACGTGGCGCAACGCAGCCAGCGCGGACTGGTTTCAAGCTTGCCGCGCGCGAACAGCACGATGCCGGAGAGCACCAGCGCAAACATCAGCAACGCGATGCCGACCATGATCCGGAACGCGAAGAACACGACCGCGACGTTCGGCCGGTCCTCACGCGGAAAGTCTTTCAGGCCCTGTACGGTGCCGTTCGGATCGTGCGTGAGATAGATGCTGCCGAGTACCGGAATCGAAATTTCGAAATTGTTGCGTTCGTTGGCCTGGTCGGGGATTGCGAAGATATTGGCGGGCACGCGCGAACCGGTGTCCCACAAACCTTCCATCGCGGCGAGCTTGGCCGGCTGATGTTCGCGCGTGTTGAGACCGTGCATATCGCCGATAACCATCTGCACCGGCACCATGATCACGAGAAAGATCAGTGCCATCTTGGTCATCACCCGGCTTTCCTCCAGCGCGCGCCGCTGCTGCAAATAGAGCGCCCCCACGCCGAGAATCACGAACGCGGCTGTGACAAGAAAGGCGCTGACCGTGTGACCGAGACGATAGGGGAAGGAGGGGGTGAAGATGGCGTCGAAGAAACTCGTCACTTCGAAGCGGCCGTCCGGGAGAATCCGGTAACCGGCCGGCGTCTGCATCCAGCTATTTACCGCCAGAATCCAGAACGACGAAATCACGGTTCCCGAGGCGACAAAAACGGCCGCCAGCACGTGAGCCCATTGCGGCACGAGCTTGCGGCCGAACAGCAAGACGCCGAGAAACGCGGCTTCGAGAAAGAATGCGGTCAGGACCTCGTAACCCATCAGTGGGCCGATCACGCTGGCGGTGGCATCGGTGAAACGGCTCCAGTTGGTGCCGAACTGGAACGGCATCACAATTCCCGATACCACGCCCATGCCGAATGAAACCGCGAATATCTTCAGCCAGAACGCAGAAAGCCGCCTGTACACATCCCGCGCGGTAATCCACCAGAGCAACTCAAGCGTCGCGATAAAACACGATAAACCGACCGTGAAGGCCGGCAACAGGATGTGAAACGCAATCACCCAAGCGAACTGGAAGCGGGATAGCAAAACGGCATCGAACTCCATGAATACTCCGTGAGAGAAGTTTCAAATGGGCTGAATTCAACGACGCGTCAGGCCACGTTCAGACGCCGATCCAGCGTCGTGCTGTGCCCGTTGCGACGGTGTTTCACGCATCGACCGCTGCGTACCGGTTTAGATTAAACCAGGTTGCCGTTGTGGTTCAACGATGCCTTGAGTGCTCCAACCGATTAAAACCGCGCATGAAGCCGATGACAGCAAGGCCGCTGCGGGTTATTTCAGCTTTTCGTATTTCTTATGTCCTGACGCGAAAACACGGGGCAAACGGTGCTGAAATCGGCATGGCGGCCTCAAGCGGCCCATGCGCATCGTCGTTATAATTACAGTCTTATTACTTGCCGCATGGACGACCTTGCGCGCCTCTGGCCATATCGGGGACGGCCCCGTTTTTCGACGGGAGCTTCCATGTCGTGGTTTCTATTGTTCATCGCCGGTCTGCTTGAAGTGGCATGGGCCGCCGGCCTCAAAACCTCCGAAGGTTTCACGCGCCTCTGGCCGTCGGTGTTCACGCTGGTAACGGCTGTGGGCAGCTTCGTGCTGCTGGCGCTGGCGATGCGCCAGTTGCCGCTCGGTACCGCTTACGCCGTATGGACGGGCATCGGCGCAGTCGGGGCGTTCGTATTCGGGATCGTCATGCTGGGAGAGGCCGTCACGGTTGCACGCGTCGCGAGTGCCGCGCTGATCGTGGTCGGGCTGATCGGATTGAAATTGTCGTCGGGGCATTGAAGCTGGCGCTTTTGCGCCCTGGGCAGCGGCCTTTTGCCGCGGCCGCTAGGAGATGTTAAAGGGATCGCCAAAAGTGGCCGTTAAGCTGTTCTGAGCACCGCGTGCTGTGGTGCTGCGCAAGGTGCTCGGCGGGTTGGCCGGATTAAGGGCTGAATCAGAAGCGTTGGATGCAGAACACGCCGATATATGGCGCGATGCATCAACCGGCAGCGCGTGGCTATAATGACTTTCAGTTGTCTTGAAAATTCACCGGGCTCGACAGAATGGACCCGGAACAGCGCCAGAATAAGGTGGGCCGGGTCAATACCGGGCCGCATCCATTTATCCCCAGCCCGTCGCCGGGTGGTTTGAGCGACTGGTCGGGCATTCGCAGCCAGTTGCATCGGCATCTATCCGGTGTTCGGGCGCGGGGCGAGCAGCGCGCAAGGAGACAGTCATGCTTGAAGCACTTTCGCTGGCGGCGGGTCTTTCGTGGGCCAGCGGGCTACGACTGTACCTGACGGTGTTCGTCGCGGGGCTGTTCGAGCGTCTGGGCCTGGTCCACCTGCCCGACACGCTCGCCGTACTAGGCTCTCCTTGGGTAATTGGCGCGGCGGCAGCGCTCGCCGTCGTCGAGTTTTTCGCCGATAAAATCCCCGCCTTCGATTCCCTCTGGGACGCCATTCACACCTTCATTCGCATTCCGGCAGGCGCGGTGCTGGCCGTCGGCGCGTTTGGTCACGCCGATCCGGCGCTGCTGACCGTCGCCGCGCTCGCTGGCGGAACGCTCGCGGGGGCCGCGCATCTGGCGAAGGCCGGCACGCGTGCACTCATCAATTTATCGCCGGAACCGGTGTCGAACTGGGTGGCATCGGCAACTGAGGATTTCGGCGCGTTGCTCGGCATCACGCTCGCGTTGTTCGTGCCGCTGCTGTGCCTGGTGCTGATCATCGCGTTCTTGCTGTGCGCCGGATGGGCATTGCCGCGGCTCGTGAGAGGCGTGCGCGGCGGATTTGACCGGATGGCCAAGCACATGGTGCCCAGCGTGAGCGCGCGCGTGAATCCGGGTGTCGGCAGGTTTGGGAGCAAGCACGATTGAGCACTAGCGGTTTGGGCGGCGAGTTGGAGCAGGATTCGAAGCGCGATTCCAAGCAGGATTCGAAGCAGGATTCGAAGCAGCAAGGACTGAGCTTCAGGCAGATCGCGCGCCAGTCGCTGCGAATGACCGCGCGCGACTGGCGCGCGGGTGAGCTGACCATGCTCATCCTCGCGCTCGTGCTGGCAGTTGCGGCGCTCGCGAGTGTTGGTTTTCTCGGTGACCGGATGCGTCAGGGGCTGGAGCGCGACGCACGCCAGATGATCGCCGCGGATTTTGTGGTGCGTGCCGATCATCCGGTCGATCCCGCGTTCGCGGCAGAAGCGGTGCAACTCAAGCTCGAGACCGCGACCACCGCTATCTTCCCGAGCATGATCAGCGCGGGTGCGTCGGGTGATTCGTCTTCTGCGCCCGTCGCTCGCCTTGCGGCGTTAAAGGCCGTTTCTCCCGGATATCCCCTGCGCGGCGCGGTGCGCATCGCGCCTGCCGCCAATCAACCCGGCACGCCCGCCACCTCCATTCCCGCTCCCGGCACCGTCTGGGCCGACCCCGCTTTACTCGATGCGCTGAAAGTGCCCGTCGGCGGCACGGTCCGGGTCGGCACGCGCGCGTTCAAAGTGGCGGCGGTCATTACGCGCGAACTCGATCGCGGTTTCTCATTCGTGAGCTTTTCGCCGCGCCTGATGATGCGCGCCGATGAACTCGCGTCCACCGGTCTCGTCACGTTCGGCAGCCGCGTGACCTATCGGCTGCTGGTGGCGGGGCCGGATCCGCAGGTCAAGCAGTTCGCCACGTTTGCCCGCGCAAAGGTCGACGACGGCAAGTTGCGCGGCGTCGCGCTCGAATCATTGCAGGATGGCCAGCCGCAAGTGCGTCAGACGATCGACCGAGCCAGTCATTTCCTCACGCTCGTTTCGCTGCTTACCGCGTTGCTCGCGGCAGTCGCGATCGCGATGGCCTCGCATCGGTTCGCGCGCCGGCATCTGGACGGCTGCGCCGCGATGCGCTGTCTCGGTGTGAGTCAGGCGACGCTGCGCTCGTTGTTTATCGGCGAATTTTTGGCTGTTGGTCTGCTTGGCAGTGTGGCCGGCGTCGTGCTCGGCTTCGGCGGGCATCTGGTGCTGCTGGACTGGCTTGGAACGCTCGTCGATGTCGAATTGCCGCCGCCGAGCGTCTGGCCCGCGTTGCAGGGCATTGCGACCGGACTGGTCCTGCTGCTTGGTTTCGCGGTGCCGCCGTTGCTGCCGCTCACGCGCGTGCCGCCGGTCCACGTGATCCGCCGTGAACTTGGCGACGCTGGCCGGGTAGCGTGGATCGCGTACGGCGTGGGTGTGTTGCTGTTCGCCGGCCTGCTCGTGCTCGCGGCGGGTGAATGGAAGCTGGGTGGGATCGTGGCGGGAGGATTCGCGGGCGGTCTCATCGTGTTCGGCGGCATTGCGCGCATCGCGCTCTGGGCCGCCGCGCGTTTTGTGCGCAGCGAACGCGTGGGCGCGGGCGTGGGCTGGCGATATGCGCTTGCATCGCTGGAGCGGCGCAGCGGCGCGAGCGCGCTGCAGATCACGGCGCTCGGGATCGGCCTGATGTGTCTGCTGCTCATCGCGATGACGCGCAGCGACCTGATCGCGGGCTGGCGGCAATCGACGCCGCCGGATGCACCGAACCAGTTTCTCATCGATATCCAGCCAGACCAGCGTGCAAGCGTCACCGATTACCTCAAGCAGCACGGCCAAGCAGACGCGACGTTGTCGCCGATGGTGCGCGGCCGTCTGATCGCGGTGAACGGCAAGCCGGTGAGTCCCGATAACTACGAGAAAGCCGATGCGAAACGCCTCGTCGATCGCGAGTTCAACCTCTCGTACACGACGCAATTGCCGAGCGACAACCGCGTGGTTGGCGGCGACTGGTACGGCACGAACGGGCGCGCGCAGGTATCGATAGAAGAAGGGCTCGCGAAGACCATCAACGTGAAACTCGGCGATACGTTGCGTTTCGATGTCGCCGGCATGCAGGTCGAAGGGCCGGTCACGAGCCTGCGCAAGGTCGACTGGAATTCGTTCAAGGTGAACTTCTTCGTGCTGATGCCGCCGCCTTCCATCAGCGATCTGCCCGCTACGTTCATCACGAGTTTCCATTTGCCGCCGGGACAGCAGGGTTTGATCGACGGGTTGATCAACAAGTATCCGAGCGTGACTGCCATCGATATCGCGCCGATCCTCGCGCAGATCCAGCGCGTGCTGGAACAGGTGATCGGCGCCGTGCAATTCCTGTTTATCTTCACGCTGGCGGCGGGCGTGCTTGTGTTGTACGCCGCGCTTGCCGGAACCCGCGACGAGCGTGTGCACGAGTCCGCGTTGCTGCGTGCGCTTGGCGCGTCGCATAAACAGGTGCGTTCGGTGCAGACCGCGGAGTTCGTAGCGGTCGGCGCGTTGAGCGGGTTGATGGCAGCACTCGGGGCGCAGGGAATCGGCTGGGTGCTGGCGTCGCGCGTGTTTGAATTTCACATCGATTTCAACCCGTGGCTCGTGCCGGCGGGCATCGCGGCGGGTGTCGTGTGTTCAGGCGTGGGCGGCTGGATGAGCCTGCGCCGCGTGCTGTCGCGGCCCGCGCTGCAATCGTTGAGAGATGCCTGATCGACCCGGATAACGCATGGCCGGTACAGAAAGACAAGCTCGCAGCGCTCATTGCGCCACGTCCGAATAACCTGAAGAAAACGCATGACCGAAGCAAATATTGAACAAGCGCCGCAACCCACGGCATTTGAACTCGTTGGCGGCGAAGAACGCGTGCGCGCACTCGTCGACCGCTTCTACGACCTGATGGATCTCGAGCCGGAATTCGCGGCTTTACGCGCGTTGCATCCCCCCACGCTCGAGAATTCCCGCGATAAATTCTTCTGGTTCCTGTGCGGCTGGATGGGCGGCCCGGACCATTACATCAGCCGCTTCGGTCATCCGCGTTTGCGGGCGCGGCATATGAATTTCGCGATTGCATCGCCGCAACGGGATCAATGGTTGCGTTGCATGGCATGGGCGATGGAAGACATCGGCCTGGATGCGCCCTTGCGCGAGCGCCTGCTCACGTCCTTCTTCGATACCGCCGACTGGATGCGCAATCGCCCGGGTTGAGCGCGAAGCACAGACGCCCCGGCATAATACCGGTTCGTTTTTAGCCGGCGATAGATCAGGAGACACCCCATGAGCACACGCGCGCTGTTTCGCGAAGACGCCTATCTGACCCGTTGCGAGGGCTCGGTTGTGGCCATCGATGAGCTAGGCATTCATCTCGATCAAACCGTGTTCTATCCGCTTGGCGGCGGTCAGGCGGGCGACGCCGGAACGCTGACGCTGGCCGACGGCACGCGCATCGAAATAGCCGATACCCGCAAGGCCAAGTTCGAGGGCGCGACGCCCGATGACGCCGTCCACGTGCTCGCGCCGGGCCAGGAAGCGCTGCTTGCGAAGCTCGCGGTGGGCGACCGGGTGACGGCTGAGATCGATTGGGAGCGGCGTTACCGGCACATGCGCCTGCACACGGCGACGCATTTGCTGTGTGCGGCGCTGCCGTATCCCGTCGATGGCTGCAGCATCACCAGCGGCTACGCCCGCATGGACTTCGCGACCGTGGAGCCGATCGAACGCGAGGAACTGGAAACGCGCTTGCGTGAGTTGATCGGCGGCGCGCATCCGGTGGCGACCGAGTGGATCACCGATCAGGAAATGGAAGAGCGCCCCGAGCTCGTCCGCACGATGAGCGTGAAGCCGCCTGTGGGCATGGGGCGTGTGCGTTTGCTGCGTATCGAGGGGATCGATTTGCAGCCGTGCGGCGGCACGCATGTACGCAACACGAGTGAAATCGGTGAGCTGAGGATTGCGAAGGTGGAGAAGAAAAGCGCACGCACGCGGCGTCTCGTGATCGAGTTTGCGTGATGGTGGATGCACGCGCTCAAGCGGTGCTCGACGCATGGTTCGGTGCTCCGGATTCAGCGGAGTTCGGCCATGCGCGCAAGCTTTGGTTCAAGAAGAACGCGGCCTTTGATGCCATGCTTGACGAGCGTTTCGGCGCTCTGCTGGAAGAAGCGTTAGCCGGCGATTTGGTGAAGTGGTCCGCAGCGCCGCTCGGCGCGCTGGCTTTGATCGTGTTGCTCGACCAGTTCACGCGCAATTGTTTTCGCAACACGCCGCGTGCGTTCGCCGGGGACAGGCAGGCGTTAAAGCTCGCACGCACGCTAGTCGCTACCCACGACGAACTGAGCTTGCCGACGATCCATCATCGCGCGTTCGTGTACATGCCGTTCGAGCATGACGAGACGCTGGAAAGCCAGCGTGAAGCGGTGCGCTTACACACGGCGCTCTTTGATGAAAGCGGCGACAAGGACATCGAAGGAGGGCTGAAATACGCACGCAAGCATGCTGAAGTCATCGAGCGGTTTGGCCGCTTTCCGCATCGCAATGCAATTCTCGGCCGCGAAACGACGGCCGAAGAACACGCGTGGCTCAAGAAGAGGGGTGGCTTCTAACTTCCGGCGGTTAACGTTTTAACGCCCGCCCGCGACGTCGAGCAACGCGCCGCTCACATACGCCGACGCATCCGATAACAGCCACACAATCGATTGCGCCACTTCATCCGCAGTACCCGGGCGCCCCAGCGGCGCCAACGCGCCCAACTGCGCCGCGCGATCCGGCTTGCCGCCGCTCGCGTGAATCTCCGTATCGATCAGCCCGGGCCGAACGGCGTTCACGCGCACGCCTTCCGGGCCGAGTTCTTTGGCAAGACCGATCGTCAAGGTATCGACGGCGCCTTTCGAGCCCGCGTAATCCACGTACTCGTTCGGCGACCCGAGCCGCGCTGCCGCTGACGACACATTGACGATCGAGCCGCCGCGCCCACCGCGTTTCGTCGACATGCGCCGCGCCGCTTCGCGCGCGCCGAGATAGGCGCCGAGCACGTTGGTGTCGAACACGCGTTTCATACGGGCCACGTCCATATCCGCCAGCGCCGAACCCGGCGCGACGATGCCCGCGTTGTTCACGAAACCATCGATCTGGCCGAACGCACGTGTGGTCGCATCGAAAAGGGCAATCACATCGGCTTCTTCGCAGACATCGCCCTGGATCGCGATCGCGCGGCCACCGGCGGCTTCTACGCGCGCGACGGTTTCATCGGCGGCGTTGCGATTGGTCGCGTAGTTCACGCCGACCGACCAGCCACGCGCCGCGCACAGCAAAGCGGCGGCGCGGCCGATGCCGCGGCTGCCGCCCGTAATCAACACTACCTTCGACATCGCCAACTCTCCGCTCAAATAGCGTCGCGTTTCTCGGGCCAGCGATCGACAACCGGCGGCTGATAGGCCTTGAGCGCCTCGATCAACTTCACCGGGTCGGCGGCGACTTGCAGCATGTCGAGGAACGGCGCGCGCATGAAGCCTTCTTCCACCGTGTGGCGCAGCATGGCGAGCAGCGGATCGTAATAACCGTCTACGTTCAGCAACGCGACCGGCTTCTCGTGATAGCGAAGCTGCGCCCACGTGTAGGCCTCGAACAGCTCTTCGAACGTGCCGACACCGCCGGGCATCGATACAAACGCATCGGCCAGATCGGCCATTTTCTTCTTGCGCTGATGCATGTCGGGCACGACGTGCAACTCGGTCAGGCCGTTGTGGCCGACTTCCTTGTTCATCAGCAATTCGGGAATCACGCCGATAGCACGGCCACCAAGCGCGAGGACTTCGTCGGCGATGGTGCCCATCAACCCCACGCTCCCGCCGCCGTAGACCAGCGCGAGATCCGCTTCGACCAACGCGCGGCCGAACGCTTTTGCCGCTTCGGCATAGACCGGTCTGGCTCCATTGGCGGAGCCGCAATATACGCAGACTGCTTTCATCAAATAGGTTCCTTAGGTGCGCCGTCTTCCTTCGGCGCGCGGTAATCGGCAAAGACGCGTTCCGGCATTTTCCCCGACACGAGGTCGTCGAAAATCTGCCGTGATCGCCCGCGGAGATACGGCGCCATCATCGAGATAATATGCAGGCTTGCCTGATGCAATTCCGCGCGGATCGTGTCCTGCTCGTTGTATTTGCGCGGGTTCATGACGAACTGGTACGAGAGCCAGTACGTCGCGATGATCCCCATGTTGGTCGCGATCACCTTGATTTCGGCCGGCGTTGCGACCATCTCGTGATCGGTCACGAGCGCCTCGCACAGTTGCTGCGCGAAGTTGACCTTGTGGGTGATGATCTGTTTGAAATGCGTTTCCAGCGTGCGGTTGCGGGCGAGCAGATCGTTCAGGTCACGATACAAAAAGCGGTACTGCCACAGGAAATCCGCCATGTACTGCAGGTAGGACCACATCTCGTCAATCGTCGGACGATGGTCTTCCGGAAAACGCAGCCGCTTTTCGATCTGCTGCTCGAACTGCGCGAAGATGCTGTTGATGATGTCGTCTTTGTTGCGGAAATGGTAGTACAGATTACCTGGACTGATCTCCATTTCTTCCGCGATGGTGGTCGTCGTGACGTTCGGTTCCCCGATATCGTTGAACAGCTTCAGCGATAGTTCGAGAATCCGTTCACGGGTGCGGCGGGGAGGTTTGGCTTCCATGTCGTCCGGACCTGGTTAAACCGGCTCCGGGCGAGGGCGGCCTGCATGACAGCGTCGCGAACCCGGAATCGGTGGGTATCTTGAATACGGACGATTATAAACGGCTCAATAGAGGGCGGGTTTGTATGCGGTGGCGAGTTTCGCGCAGCGGGGCGTTTAAAACAGCATCAGGGCCCAACGCCAGAGGAGAGGGCCGACTATCAGGCCCCATGTGAGCACACACACCAGTAGTGCCACCATGACCGCTGCGCTGCCGAAATCCTTTGCACGTTTGGACAGTTCGTGGCGCTCGAGCGAAATCCGGTCAATCGCTGCTTCCACGCTCGAGTTCAGCAATTCCACCATCAGCACCAGCAGCACGGACGCCAGCAGCGCGGCGCGCTCCACGGGCGTGACCGGCACGACGATGCCGCACGGCACCAGGATCGCGGCGAGCGTCAACTCCTGGCGGAACGCGCTTTCCTCGCGAATCGCCACGCGAAAGCCGTTCAACGAGTTTTTCATCGCGTGCCAGGCGCGAGTCAGGCCGCGGTTGCCCTTGTAGGGGTTGAAGGGCAGCGGGGCGAGCGGGTCGTCGGGGCTCAGCGGTTCGCTTGCGTGTTGCGAGACCTCGATGCCCACGTCATCCTCTTCGTGATCGAAGGGTTCCCGATGGACATAAAGCAGGGATTTCGCTTGCACTGAAGGTTTGGCTTTCACATTGCGCTTCTTTGAAACTTGCTGTGGTTGTGCTGACGCACGGTCCGAGTCACTTTCAAAGCCACTCTGCGGGGCGGCGATGACTTCCTGGCGAAACGCTGTACAGAAGTCACCAAAGGCGAGTTCGGCGGCGGCCTATTGCAGCATTGTCGCCCTCTTTGGCCGGCGGGTCTCGAACGGCACCACGCGTTTGAGCACCCGCCATATTGCGCTAAAGCAACAGCATTCAATCGATGACGACGGTGCAGCAAAAGCTGGACTACGCCGTCGCCTGCTTTTGCGTCGCACCGCGCGCCGCGAGCGGTTTCAGATTCGACGCAAATTGCTCCGATGCCGCCCGCCACGAAAACTTTTCTGCCCACGCACGGGCATCGGCACGTTGAATCTTCAGCGCCCGCAAACACGCTTCGCGCAGGTCTTCGTCGAGCGCGCCGGGGCCGTCGGCGCCGAGAACGTCGATCGGACCGGTCACCGGGTATGCCGCGACCGGCGTGCCGCATGCCATTGCTTCGAGGAGCACGAGGCCGAAGGTATCGGTGCGGCTCGGGAACACGAATACGTCAGCAGCCGCGTAGACCTTCGCCAGCTCAGCCTGCGACAGCACGCCGAGATAATTCACGTTCGTGTAGCGCGATTTCAGTTCGGCAAGCGCCGGACCTTCGCCTGCTACCCACTTCGATCCCGGCAGATCGAGCTTCAAGAAGGCCTCGACATTTTTCTCGACCGCCACGCGTCCTACATACAAAAAAATCGGCCGCGTGGTGTTGAGAACCTTCGAATCCATCGGTTGAAAGATATCCAGATCAACGCCGCGTGTCCACAACACCACGTTCGTAAAACCGAACTTTTCGAGGTCGGTTTTTACAACGGGCGTCGGTGCCATCACGGCTTGCGAGGGCTTGTGGAACCAGTGCAGGAACTTATACGTCGCGGCGAGCGGAATATGAAAACGCGCCTGCACGTACTCGGGAAAGCGCGTGTGATAAGCGGTGGTGAACGGCAATTTGTTGCGCAGCGCGAACGAGCGCGCGGCCATTCCGAGCGGGCCTTCCGTTGCGATATGCAACGCATCCGGCGCAAATTCCTCGATACGCTGCGCCACCCGGCGACGCGGCAGCAGCGACAGCCGGATCTCGGGATAAGTCGGGCACGGGATGGTCTTGAACTCGAGCGGGCTCAGCAATTCCACGCGATGTCCGAGCGCAGTGAGTTCGCGGGTGGTGCTTTTCAATGTGCGCACGACGCCGTTGACTTGCGGTTCCCATGCGTCGGTGACGATCATGATTTTCATTCGATGGCCTCGATAAGTGAAAGCGCTCAGGCAGTTGATCAGGCAGTTGCCCCGGCCTTTTGCGAATGGTGTTCAGGTGAGCGCAGCACGGTCCAGTAAATGATCTTCAGCTCGCCTTCGAAGGTCTCGACAAGCGCCGATAGGCTTTCCACCCAATCGCCGTCGTTGCAGTACAGGACGCCGTCGATATCGCGAATCTCAGCCTTGTGAATGTGGCCGCAGACGACCCCATCGCAGCCACGGCGGCGCGCTTCGTCGGTCATCACGTGCTCGAACTTCGAGATGAAGTTGACCGCATTCTTGACCTGATGCTTGAGGTATTGCGAGAGCGACCAGTAGTTGAGACCGAAGCGGCTGCGTGCCCGGTTGAACCAGCGGTTGAGCAACAAGATGAGCGTGTAGAGCGTGTCGCCGAGATAGGCGAGCCATTTCGCGTGCTGGATGACGCCATCGAAGAGATCGCCGTGGACGATCCAGAGACGCTTGCCCCCGAGCGTGGTGTGGAAGGCTTCGCTGCGCACGTGGATGTCGCCGAAAGCGAGGTCGCAGAACTGTCGCGCGGCTTCGTCATGATTGCCGGGAATGTAGACCACCTGCGTGCCTTTGCGGGCTTTGCGCAGCACTTTCTGGATCACGTCGTTGTGCGCTTGCGGCCAGAACCAGCCTTTGCGGAGTTGCCATCCATCAATGATGTCACCGACCAGATAGAGGTACTCCGAATCGTTATGGCGCAGGAAGTCGAGGAGATAGTGTGCCTGGCAGCCGCCGGAGCCGAGATGGATATCGGACAGCCAGATGGTCCGGTAGCGATGGTCGGCCGGGCCATCGTCGGGGCGGGAGGTGGTTCCGGAAGCGGTCGGGGGAGCGAGGCTGGCGCCGGTGGTTTCAGGGGGCGGAGGTGGCGCAACGTCGGTGCGGAACGCGATGGCTTTGGCATCGCGGAGGGTGATGCCTAGGAGTTGACTCGCAGACGATTTAGTGGCCATGGGCACGCGCAACGGGTTGCAGTGGGGCCATTGCGCCATGCTCACATGACGGAGCCATGACAGTCACAAAAACTTCTTATTGCTAAGGGTTGCGATGGGAGGGGATCGCGTGTGGTGAGCGAGGAAAAACACCGCGAATTACTGCTCTTCGATGAGTTTTGCAAAACGCATGTCGAACCGATGCAGTTGGCTTGGCGGGCGCTCGCAGCCCATTACGTCACGTGACGTTACGTGACGTTTATAGGCGCTTTCGTTTCTCAATCGGAGTCGTCGAGCGGGAGCTCAACCCAGCAGGCGATCGTTGCAGCGAAGCCACGATCGCGCGAAAACTGACGTGAAATCCGAAGCAATCCATGACCGCAGGTACGCGATGAGCCGCGAGCCTTCATCGTGTTGGTATCGCCTATACTTTCCGATTTCCGATGGAATCCTATGCAAACGGAAAGTGGAACAGTAGGGCTCCGGTCGTGCGAATCTTGACGTGCAAAGTATGTAACGAGCCGGCGCCTCTCTATGGCGTTACCGATTTCAACAAAAGTTGCGAAGAGCGGCGTGGACGATATCTGCCGCTTACCGGCGTTCCGGTCTATTACCACCGATGCGATAGTTGCGGTCTTATCTTCACGAGTGCATTCGATCACTGGAGCAAAGGCGACTATCTGCAGCACATTTACAACGATGATTACGTGCTGGTCGACCCCGACTATATCGATACGCGACCTGCGGGCAATGCCGTTTTGATCCTCGATTTCATCAAGAAGGGTCACGCATTGAGGTGCCTCGACTATGGCGGCGGCAACGGCAAGCTGACGTCGTTGTTGCGCGAGGGCGGGGTTGACGGCCACAGTTGGGACCCGATGGACGAGGGCGGTGCGTCACCGTCTGGCTCCTTCGATTTCATCAGCGCATTCGAGGTTCTGGAGCACACGCCTGAACCGCTCGCGACGATTCAGCGAGCGCTAGGGCTGCTGAACGGGCGTGGCGTATTGTTGCTTTCGACGTTGACGATCGATCACGTGTCGCCACGGGGAATGGACAACTGGTATATCGCGCCGCGCAACGGACATATCACGCTTTACACGAGGCGCTCATTGCAGACCATGTTTGCGGGATTTGGATATCGGGTGCATCACTTCAACGACAACCTTCATATGGCGTTGAAAGATGATCCGAGCTGGCTGAGTTAAGAGCGGCAAACAAGACCGGCAAACGCGAGGAGGCGTGACGATTCGTATGCCTGAGGATTTGCTGCTCTGTCGCCTCGCGAGGCGGCATCAACGGTCCATGAACCGTCCATCAACCGTCGCGGACGCGAGAGGAATGCCAGCCCCAGCCTAAGCCGCCGGCACCACACCTACGATCCGCGTTCCGGCCAGCCGGTCATGCAAGAACTGCCGCGACGGATCGAGCCAGACCGTTGCGGCCCAGAGCACGATCCACACGGCGGTCAGAACGAGCGTAGACGGCACGGAAAGCTTGAGTAGCGGATGCAACGCGAGCGGCGGCAAGAACCATAGCCACGCAAAAACAAACCGCAGAACGGCGCGCACGGTTGAAACCGGTGCTCCCCGCGCATCGACTACTTTCAACCGCCAGGTTTTCATGGGCAGAGTCTGCCCGCCATGTGTCCAGAAATAGACGAAATAAACCGCGAGCACGAACCCGATCCACGTCATCAGAAGATTGTGGTGGGTAAGCCCGTTGCGTTGCTGCGTAAGCGTACTGAACAGATATCCGGCGATAAAAACAATCCCGAAGAGGATCACGCCTTCATAGAGCATCGTGGCAAGCCGGCGACGCAGTCGGGGCGCGATCAATCCGGGAGACTCGATAGATTCAAAAGACGCGCTCACTGTTCGCCTACGAGCCGTTGAACACTGAGGGCGCTTGCTGCGGCGAAACGGGAATCGGCGTTGCCGGCACAAAACTGGCCGAGCTGGGAATAGCGGGTGCGGCGGCCGCAGACCCGGAAGCGCCCATTTCAGCAATAGCCTCGGAAGCGCGCGCGTGTTCCCGCGCGGTCATCAGCCGGTCGATATCCTTGACTTCGGTTTTACCGGTAGGTGGCGCGCTGACAACGGTCGGCCGGCGAGGCCTTTCGGTCGCGGCGAGCTTTTTCTTCTGGTCTTCTGGAAGCTTTTGGTAAGCATCCCAGGCGCGTTCCCGCTTTTCGACGGGAACGGACTTCGACACCTGATAATTTTCGCGCGCGACCTTGCGCTGATCCGGCGTCATGCGGACCCATTCGGTCATCCGCTCATGCAGGCGTTTTTGCTGATCAGGCGTCATCTTCTTATAACGTGACGCGATCTTCATCCAATTGCGCTTGCGCTCTTCGCTGAATTGGTCCCATTGGGAGGCGAACGGCGCGAGCGCGACCCGTTGAGCCTCAGTAAGCCGTGCCCAAGCCATGGGACTTTCGGGGGACGAGAGCGAAGAAAGCGGCGACAGGACTTCTCCCGCGCTCGCCCCGGCAGGGGCGGCAGCAACGGGAACCGCCGAAGCGGACGAGTAGAAACGCGGATAGGTGGCGGCAAACGCGACAAGTCCCGCAATTGCGCATCCAAAGACAATCGCGAGGCCGCGCTTGTAACTCACCCGATGACTCCTGCGTTCTTTAATGATTGCGCGTCAGGTACGCGTTGAAACCGTGGTCGAGATAGGCGTCGAGCGGGAGATTGTCGCTGAGCATGGCGGCGTCGATATCGGCGAGTTCCGCGGTGCGCTGCTGGTCCTCCCAGTAAGCGATGCCAGCCAGCCCGATGACGAGCGCGAGCAGCGGCCACGCCAGCGCGAGGCGCGAGAAGCGGCCACGTTTACCCGTATGGCCAGACGCAGCGGAGCCGAAAGCGCCCGGCGCCAT
>NZ_AEJF01000001.1 GCF_001028175.1 Caballeronia mineralivorans PML1(12) | reverse complement strand
AGCGCAGGCGCGAAAACCGGCGCCGCGACCGCGACTTTTTCCGGTTTTTGCGTGCGATCGCCGTCCGGCGCGCCGCCGCGAGCTTGTCGAGCGATGCGGCGGGCAGCGAGTTGATGTTTTCGTCGAGCGCGCGGCGTACCTTCAGCGCGAACTCGGTTTCCTTTTGATCGAGAGCGTTGCTCATAGCGTGATTCCTTTCGCCTTCAGCGCGTGTGCCAACGCATGCGTGGCCCGCGAGCAATGCGTTTTTACGCTGCCTTCAGAGCAGCCCATTGCAGCGGCGGTTTCGGCGACATCCATATCCTCCCAGTAACGCATGAGAAACGCTTCCCGTTGACGTGCTGGTAGTTTCTGGATCTCCGCGTCGATCAGGTTGAGCACCTGTTCACGCTCGAGCCGGCTTTCGCTGCTCTCCGCACCGACTGTGCCGTCCTGCGATTCGAAGGTCTCCAGGGGGTCGAATTCGTCGTCGTCGGCGTTGCCGAACGAGGAAAACAGGCTCACCCAGGTATTTCGGACCTTCTGCCGCCGAAAGTAATCGTGCGTCGCATTCTGCAGGATACGCTGAAACAAAAGCGGCAATTCGGGCGGAGGGCGGTCGCCGTATTTTTCGGCGAGCTTGATCATCGCATCCTGAACGATGTCGAGCGCCGCATCGTCGTCGCGTACGGTGTACACCGTCTGCTTAAACGCGCGTCTTTCGACGCCCGCCAGAAAATCGGCGAGTTCCTTGTCTGATGCCATCCGTGAGGCCCGGCGCAACGAGCGTGCGTCGATAAGGGTTGGTGAGAGGTTAAAACCTGCGGATGCTAGCAAACTTTTGAGTGAACAGCGAGCAAATGCACGGCCGTTACAGGCTGAAACACAGACATTTCTTCACTATTTCGGATAAATCCGAGCCTTTCCGGCCCGATTTCGGCGCGTTCCGATGGTTGTCGTGGAAATTTTTCCTTGACGAGAATTGTCGCATCGGGATATTGTTTCCGACTCGCATCATAAAGTGAACTGTCTCTTTGAGGCGAGCCCAAGAAGCCCGCTTCCCATTAAGACGCGCCGCTTGAACCCGAGCCACAAGCCCGGCAGAGAGCACCCAATCAATTTTTTGCCGAAAATTCGAAAGGTGAATGTATGAATATGCCCAGCGCGGAATTCTCCACGTCGGATACGACTCCCCCCCTCGAAGCTGAATCCATTGGCGGCACCGTGCTCATGCGCGCGCTCGCTGATGAGAAAGTCGAGTTTATTTGGGGCTATCCCGGCGGCTCGGTACTCTATATCTACGACGAGTTGTACAAGCAGGACGAGATCCAGCATATTCTCGTGCGCCACGAACAGGCCGCGGTTCATGCCGCTGACGCCTACGCGCGCTCCACGGGTAATGTCGGCGTCTGCCTCGTGACCTCCGGCCCCGGCGTCACCAATGCGGTGACCGGTATTGCCACGGCCTATATGGATTCCATCCCGCTCGTCATCATCAGCGGCCAGGTTCCTACCGCCGCGATCGGCCAGGATGCATTCCAGGAGTGCGATACGGTCGGTATCACGCGTCCGTGCGTCAAACACAACTTCCTCGTCAAGGACGTGCGCGAACTCGCCGCGACCGTCAAGAAAGCGTTTTATATCGCCCGTACGGGACGTCCCGGCCCGGTGCTGATCGACATTCCGAAAGACGTGTCGAAGACGCCGTGCAAATATGAACCGCTCAAGACGGTGTCGCTGCGTTCGTACAATCCGGTGACCAAAGGCCATTCTGGCCAGATCCGCAAGGCCGTACAGTTGTTGCTGTCGGCCAAGCGTCCGTACATTTATACGGGCGGCGGCATCATTCTCGCGAATGCCGCGCGTGAACTGAACCAGTTCGCCGATCTGCTCGGTTATCCGGTGACAAACACCCTGATGGGCCTGGGCGGTTATCGCGCGGACAACAAGAAATTCCTCGGCATGCTCGGCATGCACGGCACGTACGAAGCCAACATGGCAATGCAGCACTGCGACGTGCTGATCGCGATCGGCGCGCGTTTCGATGACCGGGTGATCGGCGATCCCGAGCATTTTGCGTCGCATGCCAAGAAGATCATCCACATCGACATCGATCCGTCTTCCATCTCCAAGCGTGTGAAGGTCGATATTCCGATCGTCGGCGACGTGAAGGAAGTGCTGAAAGAGCTGATCGAACAGTTGCAGACGGCCGAACACGGTCCGGACACGGCGGCGCTCGCCGACTGGTGGAAGGACATTGAAGCGTGGCGTTCGAAGGACTGCCTCAAGTTCGACCGCGAAAGCGAGATCATCAAGCCGCAGTACGTGGTTGAAAAGGCATGGGAACTGACCGACGGCGAAGCGTTCGTCTGTTCGGACGTCGGCCAGCATCAGATGTGGGCCGCGCAGTTCTACAGGTTCAACAAGCCGCGTCGATGGATCAATTCGGGCGGTCTCGGCACCATGGGCTTTGGCCTGCCTGCCGCGATGGGCGTGAAGATGGCGCACCCGGACGACGAGGTGTTGTGCATCACGGGCGAAGGCTCGATCCAGATGTGTATCCAGGAATTGTCGACGTGCAAGCAGTACAACACGCCGATCAAGATCATCTCGCTCAACAACCGCTATCTCGGCATGGTTCGCCAGTGGCAGCAGATCGAATACAAGAAGCGTTATTCCAGTTCGTACATGGACGCGCTGCCTGATTTCGTGAAGCTGGCTGAGGCGTATGGTCACGTGGGCATGCGCATCGAGCACACGCGCGACGTCGAACCGGCGCTGAAAGAAGCACTGCGCCTGAAGGATCGCACGGTATTCCTCGACTTCCAGACAGATCCCACCGAAAACGTCTTTCCGATGGTCCAGGCAGGCAAGGGCATCACGGAAATGCTGCTCGGATCGGAAGATCTATAACGGCTGTTTTCCCGGCGCGGCTCGCGCGCGCCCGTCTTCACGAAAGACGATCGCGGCGCGCGGGTTTTGCGGGATGACGCTATCTAACTGGATAAATCAGGAACGCGACAATCATGAGACACATTATTTCCGTGCTGCTGGAAAACGAACCGGGCGCGTTATCGCGTGTCGTCGGCCTCTTTTCCGCACGCGGCTACAACATTGAAACCTTGACGGTGGCGCCGACCGAAGACAGTTCGCTGTCGCGGCTGACCATCGTTTCCATTGGCTCGGATGACGTGATCGAACAGATCACAAAGCACCTGAACCGCCTGATCGAGGTGGTGAAAGTGGTCGACCTGACAGAGGGCGCCCACATTGAGCGCGAGCTGATGCTGATCAAGGTGAGAGCGGTCGGTAAGGAACGGGAAGAGATGAAACGGATGGCGGACATCTTCCGCGGCCGCATCATCGACGTCACCGAAAAAAGCTACACGATGGAACTGACGGGCGCGAGCGACAAGCTCGATGCCTTTATTCAGGGGCTGGATGCGACGGCGATTCTCGAAACCGTGCGCACTGGAAGTTCCGGCATTGGCCGGGGCGAGCGCATCCTGAAGGTTTAAATCGCTGTAACGAACTCGCAGTTATTAGCACCCAATTTCACAAATTAAATCAGGTAAAGGAACCACCATGAAAGTTTTCTACGACAAAGACGCCGATCTCTCCCTCATCAAGGGCAAGCAAGTCACGATCATCGGTTATGGCTCGCAAGGCCATGCACACGCGCTGAACCTGAAGGAAAGCGGCGTGAACGTGACGGTCGGCCTGCGCAAGAACGGCGCATCGTGGAGCAAGGCCGAGAAGGCCGGCCTGAAGGTCAAGGAAGTGGCCGAAGCCGTGAAGGGCGCGGACGTGGTCATGATGCTGCTGCCGGACGAGCAGATCGCTGAAGTCTACAAGAACGAAGTGCACGACAACGCCAAGGAAGGCGCTGCACTGGCATTCGCGCACGGCTTCAACGTGCATTACGGCCAGGTCATCCCGCGTGCCGACCTCGACGTGATCATGATCGCCCCGAAGGCGCCGGGTCACACGGTGCGCAGCACGTACGCCCAAGGCGGCGGTGTTCCCCACCTGATCGCCGTGGCACAAGACAAGTCGGGCGCAGCACGCGACGTCGCATTGTCGTATGCAGCCGCTAACGGCGGCGGCCGTGCCGGCATTATCGAAACGAATTTCCGTGAAGAAACTGAAACCGACTTGTTCGGCGAGCAAGCTGTCCTGTGCGGCGGTACGGTCGACCTGATCAAGGCTGGCTTCGAAACGCTGGTGGAAGCGGGTTATGCGCCGGAAATGGCGTACTTCGAATGCCTGCACGAACTGAAGCTGATCGTCGACCTGATCTATGAAGGCGGCATCGCCAACATGAACTACTCGATCTCGAACAACGCCGAATACGGCGAATATGTGACGGGTCCGAAGATCGTGACGGAAGAAACGAAGAAGGCGATGAAGCAAGTCTTGACCGACATCCAGACCGGCGAGTACGCAAAGAGCTTCATCATCGAAAACAAGGCGGGCGCGCCGACGCTGCAATCGCGTCGCCGTATCACGGCTGAGCACCAGATCGAAGTGGTCGGTGCCAAGCTGCGCGCCATGATGCCGTGGATTGCGGCAAATAAGCTGGTTGATCAGTCGAAGAACTAAAAAAGCCTGAACGACCGGCCTTGTGGGCCGGTCCTAGTGAAGACCGCAAGCCGTCCGGTGTCGCTTGGCGCCGGACGGCTTTTGCTATCCTACGGTTTTACTAAAAACATAGAACTCGTTCATGAACTATCCACATCCGATCATCGCGCGCGAAGGCTGGCCGTTTATTGCCATTGCGGCTGTCGTAGCCGTGTTGATCCAGGCCATTGGCGGCTTTGGTTTTGCCTGGCCGTTCTGGCTCCTGACGATCTTCGTCGTCCAGTTTTTCCGTGACCCGGCCCGGCCGATTCCCGTTCAGGCGAACGCCGTGCTGTGTCCTGCCGACGGTCGCATCGTTGCCGTGGAAACCGCGCACGATCCCTATGCGGGTCGCGAAGCGCTGAAGATCAGCGTGTTCATGAACGTATTCAATGTCCACTCGCAGCGCTCGCCGGTCGATGGTGCGATCAGCAAGGTCGAATACTTCCCGGGTTCGTATCTCAACGCGGCTGTCGACAAAGCCTCGACCGAGAACGAACGCAATGCGATCGTCATTCAGACCGCGGCGGGACATACGGTGACCTCGGTGCAGATCGCCGGCCTGATTGCGCGGCGCATTTTGTGTTATGTCCACGTTGGCGAACCGCTTAACCGTGGCCAACGTTATGGTTTTATCCGCTTCGGATCGCGGGTCGATGTGTATTTGCCGGTGGGCAGCCGTCCGCGCGTCGCGATTGGCGAGAAGGTGTCGGCGTCGTCCACGATTCTTGCCGAGTTCGCAGAGCAATCAGCTTAAATAAGCGGTAAAACCAGGCTGCACAACGGAGGACTCGATGGCGGCACTCAAACCGCGCCGGACGCGAAGCACCACAACACCCCCGCGGGCGTTTCGCCGCAATAAAGCGGCTCAGGACATTGGTGTGCTGGAAACGCGGCGTGCGAAGCGGCAACAGTTCTTGAGGAAGCGCGGCATTTATTTGCTGCCCAACGCGTTTACTACGGCCGCGCTGTTCTGCGGCTTTTTCGCGGTCGTTCAGGCCATGAACGTGCGCTTCGAGGTCGCGGCCATCGCGATCTTCGTCGCCATGGTGCTGGATGGCATGGACGGTCGTGTCGCGCGCATGACACATACGCAGAGCGCGTTTGGCGAGCAGTTCGACAGCTTGTCCGACATGGTCTCGTTCGGGGTTGCGCCCGCGCTGGTCATGTACGAATGGATCCTGAAGGATCTGGGCCGATGGGGCTGGCTCGCGGCGTTCGTCTATTGCTCGGGGGCGGCGTTGCGGCTCGCACGCTTCAACACGAACGTAGGCGTCGTCGACAAACGCTATTTCCAGGGCCTTCCAAGCCCGGCAGCAGCGGCGCTGATTGCAGGGTTTGTGTGGCTCGCCACCGATAACCGCGTGCCGCTGAAGCTGGTCTGGCTGCCGTGGGTCGCATTTGCGCTCACCATCTACGCGGGCGTCACGATGGTGTCGAACGCGCCGTTCTACAGCGGCAAAGCACTCGATGTGCGTTTTCGCGTTCCATTCGCCGGCGTTTTGCTGGTCGTGGTCGCGTTTGTGCTCGTATCGTCGGATCCGCCTTTGATGTTGTTCGGCTTGTTCGTGCTTTACGGGTTTTCTGGCTACGCGTGGTGGGGCTACATGGCCATGCGAGGGAGGCCGAATCCGGCCAGGTCGTCGGAGAAACCGCATTGAGAGGGGCGCGCATCGGCTTGTCGGCGGTGCGCGCTTTTTGCTTTTGCGCCGCCCCGCGGCCAAAAACGGCGCAGGAAATCGCAGGAAACGTCAATCGGCTTCATCGGAAAGCCCAATTGCACGCTCTCAAAAATCTCGTTATAGTCTACAAATGATTTTTTTCGCCCATCCCCTCTCGTCTCTCCTAGCTGGTGCGCCGCTACGCGCGCTACCGCTACTAGCGCGCCTACCGCGCTAAGCTTCCCGCCTTCCGTCTGCTCGTTCGTGGTTTTCGACGCCAGCGGTGGCGCGAACACCCGAATTCCGTATTGCTTTTCTCCACCGTTTTTTAAAATCTAAAAGCCCCCACTGGAGCCCGACATGGCAGAGAAACTGATCATTTTCGACACGACCTTGCGCGATGGCGAGCAATCCCCCGGCGCGTCGATGACGAAGGAAGAGAAGATCCGGATCGCAAAGGCGCTCGAACGGATGAAGGTCGATGTGATCGAAGCAGGTTTCGCGGCGAGCTCTAACGGCGACTTCGATGCGATTCACACGATCGCAGGCCTGGTGAAGGACAGCACGATCTGCTCGCTCGCCCGCGCCAACGACAAAGACATTCAGCGCGCCGCCGATGCCCTGAAGCCCGCCGATCACTTCCGCATCCATACGTTCATCGCGACGTCGGCGCTGCACATGGAAAAGAAGCTGCGCATGAGCGCCGACCAGGTCTACGAACAGGCGCGCCTCGCGGTGCGTTTCGCGCGCAAGTTCACCGATGACGTGGAATTCTCGCCGGAAGACGGCAGCCGCTCGGATCTCGACTTCCTGTGCCGTGTGCTCGAAGCGGTGATCGATGAAGGCGCGACCATCATCAACATTCCGGATACCGTCGGCTATGCCGTGCCGGAAGGCTACGGCAACCTGATCAAGACCATTCGCGAACGCGTTCCGAATTCGGACAAGGCGATTTGGTCCGTGCATTGCCACGACGACCTCGGCATGGCGGTCGCGAATTCGCTGGCCGGCGTGCACATCGGCGGCGCGCGTCAGATCGAGTGCACCATCAACGGTCTGGGCGAGCGCGCGGGTAACACGGCGCTGGAAGAAGTCGTGATGGCGATGAAAACGCGCAAGGATTATTACGGGCTGGAACTCGGTATCGATACGACGCAGATCGTGCCGACCTCGAAGCTCGTGTCGCAGATCACCGGTTTTGTCGTGCAGCCGAACAAGGCTGTGGTCGGAGCGAACGCGTTTGCGCACGCCTCCGGGATTCACCAGGACGGCGTGTTGAAGGCGCGCGATACCTACGAAATCATGCGCGCCGAAGATGTGGGCTGGTCGACCAACAAGATCGTGCTCGGCAAGTTGTCCGGCCGCAACGCGTTCAAGCAGCGGCTGGAAGATCTCGGCGTGACGCTTGAATCGGAAACGGATGTGAACGCTGCGTTCGTGCGCTTCAAGGAACTCGCCGACCGTAAATCTGAAATCTTCGATGAAGACATCATGGCGATTGTCTCCGAAGAATCGGCCGAAATGCAGGCTAAGGAAACGTTCCGCTTCGTGTCGCTCGCGCAGCACTCGGAAACGGGTGAGCAGCCGCATGCACGCGTGGTGTTCGCCGTCGATGGGATAGAAGTACGGGGCGAATCGCGTGGTAACGGTCCGGTCGATGCGACGCTGCACGCGATTGAATCGAAGGTATCGAGCGGCGCTGAGCTCGTGTTGTATTCGGTGAACGCAATCACCACCGGCACGCAGGCGCAAGGCGAAGTAACCGTGCGTTTGTCGAAGAGCGGCCGGATCGTGAACGGCGTGGGCACGGACCCGGACATTGTGGCGGCATCGGCGAAGGCGTATCTCGCGGCGCTCAACAAGCTGCATTCGAAAGTCGAGAAGCTCAATCCACAGCTTTCGTGATGTGATTTTTGCGAACCAGCGAGGCACGTAACCGGTTGCCTGGCTGATTAAAAACGGCTCTCGCCAAAAGCGAGAGCCGTTTTTAATTGCGCCGAGCGGTCGTGCTACTTCACCGGCACTCGTTTAAAGAACGTCATGCGCCGCTGTAAACCCGGTCGTTCCCGCGCCGTGCGCTCAAGTTGTCGACATTCCACATGAATGCCGCGCGCGGGAGCATCGGCGACGAATTTATCGATGAGCTCGCGCACGTCGGGATCGATGAAATCGGCGCGGCTTGCATCGACTATCACGGTCGCGTTGTCGGGAATTTGCTTCAGGTGATGCTTGAGCGATACCTTGCCGAGAAACGACACGTCCTTGCGAAACGACAGCAGGAAGTGGTCATCGTGCTGGGCGATGGTAATAGGCCGCTGCAGATTCGCGTGAATCGCCAGCCCGATACTGCATGCAATACCCAGCAAGATGCCGATCAGCAGATCGGTCATCAGCACGCCCGCGATCGTCACGATGAACGGCGCAAAACGTTCGAATCCCTGTTTGGCGACAGCCGCGAACAGCGACGGCTTTGCCAGTTTCAGCCCGGTGAAAATCAGGATCGCGGCGAGGCATGCCAGCGGGATCAGGTTGATCACCGCCGTCAGTGCGAACACGCTCGCGAGCAGCAGGACGTCGTGCACGAAGGCCGACCATCTGCTCTGCGCGCCCGCGTGGACGTTGGCGGAACTGCGCACGATCACCGATGTGATCGGCAACGCGCCGATCGCGCCCGCCACTATGTTGCCGATGCCCTGCGCCTTCAGTTCCCGGTCGGGATGCGCGGTGCGTTTCTTCGGATCGATTTGTTCAACCGCTTCGAGGCTCAGCAAGGTCTCCAGACTCGCGACGATGGCAAGCGTCATCGCGAGCCGCCAGACGTCGGGGTTCACAAGCTGCGAAAAATCCGGCCAGTCGAACGCGGCGTTTAACGCGGCGAACGAAGCCAGCGACGGTAGCGACACGCGATGTTCAGCCGGCGGTGCAAAACCCGGCGCGGCGAAGTCGAGCGCCAGCGTGATCGCGATACCGAGCATCACTACGGCCAGCGGCGCGGGCAGCGCGCGCACGAGCGTAAAGCGGCGCATTGCCTTCGTTTCCCAGCTGGCCAGGATCACGATGGACAAGAGGGCGGCAGCGCACGCAGCAAGGGACATCGCACCGAATGGTGTAGCGAGCGTGCCGGGAGTTTGCGCGGCGACATGAGCGCCGCCGTTAGCCAAACCGGCGGCGAGCGGCACCTGCTTGATGATCAGCAACAGGCCGATCGCCGCGAGCATGCCCTTGATCACTGACGACGGCACATACGCCGCGAAGCGTCCGGCCTTCAGCATGCCGAAGCCAAACTGGATCACGCCCGCCAGCATCACCGCCATCAGGAAAGCCGAAAAGCTGCCGAGCTTCGCAATACCATCGACGACAATCACCACCAGCCCCGCCGCCGGCCCGCTCACGCTCAAATGCGAGCCGCTTAGCAGTGCCACAACCAGTCCGCCGATAATGCCCGACAGCAAGCCGGCAAACGGCTCAACGCCGGATGCATTGGCGATGCCGAGACAGAGCGGCATCGCGACAAGAAAGACGACGGTGCCCGCGAACAGGTCGCGCGGGAAGGTTGTAAGCGTTTCTCGTAGGTTCATGAGTTTTTTTGGGCGCGAGTAAGACCATGCGATGCGCGGAAGGCTTCGCACGGTGAAGGTTTGAAACGTGAGATTGAGCGGCTAGCGGCCGACGGCTTCCATCACGCGCTGGGCCGCGCTGGGCGCAGCCGTGTCATTCGAAGCGGCGGGAGGCTTGGCCTCTGCATCGGCGGGGTCTCCCGATGAAAGCACCTTGATGCGGCCGTCGCGCAAACCGAAGATCCAGCCGTGAACACGCGGCGCCCGCTCGGCGTCGCACACGATCGACGTGTCGCGTAACGCGCGCACTTGTTCGAGCACGCTCAGTTCCGCCAGCCGGTCGATGCGTGAATCCATGGTGTCGATGACATCGAGTTCGCCGCTATGGGCACGCGCGAGCGCACACAGCGGCGCAATGCGGCGGTTGACGTGGGGCAGGGCATCAGACATCGGCAGTAACGACGCTCGCACGCCGCCGCACCCGTAATGTCCGCACACGATCACATCATCCACTTTCAGCACGCTCACCGCGTACTCGAGGACGCTCATCATGTTGTCGTCGGTGGGCGAAAACAGGTTCGCGATGTTGCGATGGACGAACAAATCGCCAGGCTTGGAATGGGTAATGGTTTCCGCGGGCACGCGGCTATCCGAGCAACCGATCCACAGTACGGTCGGACTCTGGCCCTGAGCCAGCGTTTCGAAGAAATCCGGGTCGCTGGCAGCCATTTCAGCCGCCCAGCCGACGTTTTCGACAAGCATGCGTTTGGGTCGATTCATCGGTATAAGCTCCAAAAGCGTAACGAGAAGCACAACGGTGCAACGGCCAAATTGTCGCTGGAAACGGGATTCCGGCGTCATCGCTGCCGCGCCTCAAAACCTTACGAATTACTTTCTATGAAAAGATTCCGGCAGTCCAGGCATAAAAAAATGCCGCTTGAACAAGCGGCATTTTTTTTCGACGATAAAAAATCCTTCCACGCTTCCTTCCACGCTACTCAGAAGAAAACTCGCCGGTCGGGATCGTGAAGCGGGTCCGGCGTTTTTTGCGTCAGGCGCAGGGTGCCCTGATCATCGAAGTAAAAGCTGTACATCATGTACCAGACGTTTGCCTCCATGTACCGATACGTCCAGACCTCGCGTTTCATCAACGGGAAGTAGGACGTCTCCACTGGACGTCCGAAGTTGATCAGCACGTCCTTGCGTGTCCAGGTGCCGATCTGCGCTTTGTAGAACTCGTTTTCATCGAGGACCTGGCGCACGCTCAGGATCTTTCCCGATGCGTCGATATCCGCCGCCGTGGTCACTTCACCCAGCGGTTGTGTTGGCCACATCAGGCGCTTGCCGCCGTTCGGCAGGTCGTAGACCTCTTTCGGCGGCCCGAGCCTTGCCGTGATGGTCGACGAGTCTGCGCCCGCCTGGTAGTTCTGCCAGGGCTGCGCGCACGCCGTGAGCAGCAGGGCAAGTGCCATTGCTGCCGCAGGTTTTCGTATTGCCTTGCTCAACATTGAAGCCTCCTTCGTATTCGTATCCACGGACGGTCGTGGGTTTTTCTGCTGTTCTGCGCCGTGTCGCTTATTTTGACATGCAGGGTGGGCGGGTGGTTTTGCGGATGCTTGAGCATGTCCATGTCTATGGAACGCGCAGCCTCAGGCGGGTATTCCATGTCGATGCGGATTTTCCTCGCGGTTGCGTGCAGCGTGCCGAACGTCCTATGATCCGCGGTTCGCTTCGCTTTCACTTATCCATGGATGGACTGTATGGACCTTGGCTTGTCGCGTGTGTTTTCTCCAAGATGGGTCCGGCTTTTCGGCCGCGCATTGCGTGCCGGCAAGCGCCTGTCCGGTTCGCTTCTCGTGGCTTCATACGTTGCCAGCGTCTTCGTTTGTCCCGTGTTTGCAGCGGAGACGGCGCCGGCTTTACCGCCCATTCGCGTTGCCATGATCGAAGGCATGTCGGGGCCTTTCGCCAATGCGGGCGCTGCGGTCGAGCGCAATCTGCGCTTCGGTATTGAACGCGTGAACGCGAACGGCGGTGTCAGCTTGCCCGATGGCAAACACCCGCTCCAGCTCGTTGTACTCGACGGCAAGGGCAGCAGCGAAGCCAGCCTTGTTCAGTTGCGTGCGGCTATCGACCAGAACATCGGCTTCGTTTTGCAAGGCAATAGCTCGGCGGTTGCCGCGGCGCTCATCGACGCCATCAATAAACAAAATGCCCGTGATCCCGGACATCGGGTGGTGTTCCTCAATTACTCGGCCGACGATCCCGCGCTCACCAACGCGGATTGCAGCTTTTGGCATTTCCGCTTCGATGCCCACGCCGGCATGCGCATGAACGCCCTCGCCGACGTCATCCAGCACGATAAATCGGTGAAAAAGGTCTATTTGTTCAACCAGGATTACAGCTTCGGCCACGATGTCAGCCACGAAGCCCAGCGCGCGCTGAAGGAGCGCCGCCCGGACATCGCGATCGTCGCCGATGAATTCATTCCGGCCGGCCGCGTCAAGGACTTCGCCCCGTACATCGCGAAAATCCGCGCGAGCGGCGCCGATGCGGTGATCACCGGCAACTGGGGCAATGACCTCACGTTGCTCGTCAAAGCCGCTCGCGAACAAGGTCTCGACACGCACTTCTACACGTTCTACGGCAATAGTCTGGGCGCGCCCGCCGCCCTGGGCGACGCCGGTGTGAAACACGTCGTGGCCGTGGCCGACTGGCATCCGAACGCAGGCGGCAGCGCTTCCGACGCTTACTACGGGGCCTTTCGCGCCCGTTTCCCGGCCGCCGCCGACGATTACCTCTTTCTGCGCATGCCGCTCATGATCGAGATGCTCGCGCAGGCCCTGCAGGAGGCGCACAGCGTCGACCCGACCGCGGTCGCCCGCGCGCTGGAAGGGATGAAGCTCGACAACGGTTTCCAAAGCGCGGAAATGCGCGCCGCCGATCACCAGTTGATCCAGCCCCTTTATGTGATGGAAATGGACAAGGCCGGCACGCCGGGCGTGCATTTTGACAACGAAGGCTCCGGCTTTGGCTTTCGGACGTTGCTTAAAATCCCGGCAGCCCAGACCGCCATGCCGACCACCTGCCAGATGAAGCGTCCTGCGTCGTAAAACCAGGAAAGCTTAAGCCCCAAGCCTATTGCCTCATTTCGTCCGTCGTCAGGAACCGGGTCGACGGTGAAAACCGCTGTGCTATAATTCGCGACTTGCCGTACTTGGGGAGGGCCTTAAAACCCGAGCAAACCCCCGTCCGGCAAGGAATCCAAAGTCGAGTTATCGACTGCGGAAAGATGCAGAAAACCCACGGCACGGCCCTTCTTCCGTGACCGCCTGTCCGTTTCAAAGGAAAATCAAATGTCTACCGTAGTTGCTCATGCAAAGAAGTCCGACGTCGTCGCAGAATATGCGCGCGCCGCTAACGATACCGGATCGCCAGAAGTGCAAGTCGCACTGCTGACCACCCGTATCAACGAACTGACCACTCACTTCAAGGCCCACACGAAAGATCACCACAGCCGCCGCGGTCTGCTGCGCATGGTGAGCCGTCGTCGTAAGCTGCTCGATTACCTCAAGGGCAAAGACGCCGACCGTTATCGCTCGCTGATCGAGAAGCTGGGCCTGCGCAAGTAAGCGGCTAGCGTTCACAACGAAATGCCTGTGTCAGTCTGCTGATACAGGCATTTTGTTTTTGAACGGCGCGCTCTTCACGGGCGCGGAAGTGGAAAAAGCGGGAAATATCGAAGGCTTGCATTAAAGCCAACCCCGGATCGGAAGCCGATTCGACTACAGGACCGGGCCTCGCGGCAGAGCTTTGTGTCATTCCAGCGCGTCATGCGCATCGCGTGTCGTGTTGCGTTGGAATGACATACACCCCTCTCTTGCGCGGTTCCGGTCATCGCTTGGCTTCGCAGTTTTCATCGGCGTGTGCGCGGGTTCCGGATGCTCCGGAGCACACGACAACACGCCAGGACGCGGCGAGGCATAACGAAGAAGGAGTGAGAATGTTTAAAAAGATCGTCAAAGAATTCAAGTGGGGACAACACAATGTTCGCCTGGAAACCGGTGAAATTGCACGTCAGGCCAGTGGCGCTGTGATCGTCGACGTGGAAGATACCGTGGTGCTCGCGACGGTTGTCGGCGCGAAAACGGCAAAGCCGGGCCAGGACTTCTTCCCGCTGACCGTCGATTATCTGGAAAAGACCTACGCAGCCGGCAAGATCCCGGGTGGTTTCTTCCGTCGCGAAGGCCGTCCGTCGGAAGGCGAAACGCTGATCTCGCGCCTGATCGACCGTCCGCTGCGTCCGCTGTTCCCGGAAGGCTTCTATAACGAAGTCCAGGTCGTGATTCACGTGCTATCGCTGAATCCCGATGTGCCTGCCGACATCCCCGCGCTGATCGGCGCGTCGGCAGCGCTGGCTATCTCCGGCCTGCCGTTCAACGGCCCGGTGGGCGCTGCCCGCGTCGCGTATATCAACAATGAATTCGTGCTGAACCCGACGCGTCCGCAGATGAAGGAATCGGCGCTCGATTTGATCGTCGCCGGTACGGAACGCGCAGTGCTGATGGTCGAATCGGAAGCGCAACAGCTGACCGAAGAAGTCATGCTGGCCGCCGTGGTGTTCGGTCACGACCAGATGCAAATCGCTATCGACGCAATTCATGAGCTCGTCGCTGAAGGCGGCAAGCCGGAGTGGGACTGGACGCCGGCGCCGAAGAACGAGCCGCTGATCGCACGCGTGACGGAACTGGCACAAGCCGAGTTGCTGTCCGTTTATCAGATCCGCGACAAGTCGGCTCGCAGCGCAAAGCTGAAGGAAGTCTACGCAGCAACGACCGCGAAGCTGACGGACGACGCTATCGCAGCGGGCGAAACGCCGGCTGACAAGGCGACTATCGGCAACGTGATGTTCGATATCGAAGCGAAGATCGTCCGTACGCAGATCCTGAACGGCGAACCGCGTATTGACGGCCGCGACACGCGCACCGTCCGCCCGATCGAAATCCGTACCGGTGTGCTGCCGCGTACGCACGGTTCGGCTCTGTTCACGCGCGGCGAAACGCAAGCGCTGGTGATCGCAACGCTCGGTACGAAGGGCGACGAGCAGAACATCGACGCGCTCGAAGGCGAGTATCGCGAACGCTTCATGCTCCACTACAACATGCCTCCGTTCGCGACCGGCGAAACGGGTCGCGTCGGTTCGCCGAAGCGCCGTGAAATCGGTCACGGACGTCTGGCCAAGCGCGCGCTGGCTGCTTGCTTGCCGAGCGCCGACGAATTCGGCTACTCCATTCGCGTGGTGTCGGAAATCACGGAATCGAACGGTTCTTCGTCGATGGCATCGGTCTGCGGCGGCTGTCTCGCGCTGATGGACGCCGGTGTGCCGATGAAAGCGCACGTCGCGGGTATCGCGATGGGCCTGATTCTGGAAGGCAACAAGTTCGCGGTGCTGACCGACATCCTGGGCGACGAAGATCACCTCGGCGACATGGACTTCAAGGTGGCGGGCACGGCGCAAGGCGTGACGGCACTGCAGATGGACATCAAGATCCAGGGCATCACGAAGGAAATCATGCAGGTCGCGCTCGCGCAGGCGAAGGAAGGCCGCATGCATATCCTGGGCAAGATGACCACCGCAGTTCCGGGCACGAACACGAACCTGTCGGACTACGCGCCGCGCATGATCACCATGAAGATCAATCCGGAAAAGATCCGCGACGTGATCGGCAAGGGCGGTTCGGTGATCCGTGCGTTGACTGAAGAAACCAACACGACCATCGACATTTCCGACGACGGCGTGGTGACCATCGCGAGCACGAGCAGCGAAGGCATGGCGGAAGCGAAGAAGCGCATTGAGAACATCACGGCCGAAGTCGAAGTGGGCCAGGTCTACGAAGGCCCGGTTCTCAAATTGCTGGACTTTGGCGCAATCGTGAATATTCTTCCGGGCAAGGATGGTCTGCTGCACATCTCGGAAATCGTCAACGAGCGCATCAAGGACATCAACGACTACCTGAAGGAAGGCCAGATCGTGAAGGTCAAGGTCATTCAGACAGACGAAAAGGGCCGTGTGCGTTTGTCGGCGAAAGCGTTGTTGAACGAAGGCGGCGCGCCGATCGAACCGATCCAGCCGCCGCAGCAGTAATGCGGTAAGTTTGGATGGCCGGCGCGTGAGAGTCGCGCGCCGGCCGTTGTTGAATCTGATGGTTCGAATGTGATTCGATGTTATTGCGGGTTTCGGCTGAATGAGCCCGCAATGCCATAGGGTTATATGCATCGCTGTTTCCCCAGTGCGTCTTGAAGGATTGAGCAGATGAAAGCGATCGAAATCACCGAGTTTGGCGCACCTGACGTGCTGAAGCTGGGCGAGCGCCCGATGCCGGAGCCGAAGGCCGGAGAAGTGCTGATCAAGGTCGCGGCATCGGGCGTGAATCGTCCGGACGTGTTCCAGCGCAAGGGCGGTTATGCGCCGCCGCCGGGCGCCTCGGATCTGCCCGGATTGGAAGTGGCCGGTGAGATCGTGCGCGGTGACTTCGATCCGAAGCACAATCCGTTCGGTTTGAAAGTGGGCGACCGCGTGTGCGCGCTGCTCGCCGGCGGCGGGTATGCCGAATACACGTGCGCGCCGCTGGAGCAATGCCTGCCGGTGCCCAAGGGGTTGACGGACATCGAGGCGGCGTCGCTGCCGGAAACGTTCTTCACGGTGTGGAGCAACGTGTTCGAACGCGCGCATCTGGGCAAGGGCGAGAACGGCGCCGAAGAAACGCTGCTGATCCAGGGTGGTTCGAGCGGTATCGGCGTGACGGCTATCCAGATTGCAAAGGCGCTTGGGCATCGTGTGTTCGTGACGGCTGGGAACAACGAGAAGTGCCAGGCGTGCGAAAAGCTGGGCGCGGAACGGGCGATCAACTACAACACGGAAGATTTCGTTGATGTCGTGAAGTCGCTGACGAACGATCGTGGTGTGGACGTGATTCTCGACATGGTCGCGGGCGACTATCTTCCGCGTGAGCTGAAGGCGCTGGCCGACGGCGGCCGCGTGGTGATCATCGCGACGCTGGGCGGCTCGAAGGCTGAGATCAATCTGAATGAAGTGCTGCGCCGCCGGCTGGTGATTACCGGTTCGACGCTGCGGCCGCGCGCAGTCGCGTTCAAGGGCAAGGTCGCGGTGCAGCTGAAGACGTACGTGTGGCCGGAAATTGAAGCAGGGCGGATCAAGCCTGTCATCCATCAGGTTTTCCCCGCTGATCAGGCCGCGGCGGCTCACGCGTTGATGGAAGGCAGCACGCACATTGGCAAGATCGTGCTGGACTGGGGTCAGGTCGCCTGAGCCTTGGTCGAGAATTGAAATGACCGGCCGATCAGGTTTCGTTGTTTGACCGTTTTCCGCCGGTCACAGTAAAATCGCATGTTGTGCTGGGGCGTTGCGTCCGAAAGTTCCATTTTTCTATTTCATTGATCGGCAGCCTCGCTGCTCGACGTGACAAAAGCCGAGACAAATGCCGAAAGAACAAGCCAAACGCACAAAGCTGGTGATCGGAAACTGGAAGATGCACGGCCGGCTGGCGGAGAACGCGGTCTTGCTGCAAGCAGTTGCCGCTGGTGCTGCGACGCTGCAGAAGGGCGTGCGCACGGGAGTTTGCGTGCCGGCGCTGTATCTCGCGCAGGCACAGGCGCTGCTGGGCGGGTCGGTGGCCGCCTGGGGTGTTCAGGATGTCTCGGCTCACGTGCAGGGCGCTTATACCGGCGAAGTCGCAGCGGGCATGGCGGCGGATTTTGGTGCAACATTCGCGATTGTCGGCCACTCCGAGCGGCGCGCCTACCATTGCGAGCATTCAGATCTGGTCGCGGTGAAAGCGCTGCGCGCACTGGAAGCCGGACTGACGCCTATCGTATGTGTAGGCGAAACGCTGGAACAGCGCGACAACGGTTCGACGGAGCAGGTGGTTGGCACGCAGCTGGAAGCCGTGTTGCTGATGCTGAGCGAGGAACAGGCAGCGAAGATCGTCGTGGCGTACGAGCCGGTCTGGGCGATCGGTACGGGAAAAAGCGCGACGACAGAGCAGGCGCAACAGGTTCATGCATTCCTGCGGGCGCAACTGGCGAGCAAGGGCGCGGCGGTGGCGAACGTGCCGGTGTTGTACGGCGGCAGCGTCAAGCCGGAGAACGCAGAAGAGTTATTCGCTCAACAGGACATCGATGGCGGATTGATTGGCGGTGCATCGCTGAAGTCGAACGATTTTCTGGCGATTTGCCAGGCTGCACAAAACGGTTCGGTTTAATCGCCGAGTTTAAGCTTTCGAAAATGTAAGCATTAAATCGTGACGCAACAGTGTCACGTGAACATTAAAGATTCGGGTGAACGGAATGCTGTATTTAAAGACTTTGATTATCGTTGTCCAGTTGCTGTCGGCGTTCGGTGTTATCGGCCTGGTATTGTTGCAGCACGGTAAAGGCGCCGACATGGGCGCGGCATTCGGCAGTGGCGCGTCGGGAAGCCTGTTCGGGGCAACCGGCTCGGCCAACTTCCTGTCCCGTACAACTGCTGTGCTCGCCGCGGTGTTTTTTATCTCGACGCTCACGCTCACCTACCTCGGCAGCTATAAGCCGGCAGCGTCCGCAGGCTTGCTGGGCGGGGCGGCAGTGACTGCGCCTGTCGCGCATCCGGCGGTCGCCGCTTCGGGTTCCGCTGCGGGTTCGGCACCGGTTGCATCGTCGGGTCCGGGCTCTGACGTTCCGAAATAATTTTTCGCGTGGATCGCTTTTTGTGCGTTGAACAAACTGGTTAACCCGGTTATAATTTGAGTCTTGAAGCGATTCGCGGCAGTTTAGAAGTTGTTTTCCCGGATTGCAGGACAGTGCCGACGTGGTGAAATTGGTAGACACGCTATCTTGAGGGGGTAGTGGCGAAAGCTGTGCGAGTTCGAGTCTCGCCGTCGGCACCAAAAGTTATCCAATGCCAGCCGCATGCATTGCTTCGGCTGGCATTGTCACTTCTGGCGAGTGAGTGCGTTCAGTCTCTTGTGCGCGTTTCTCGTCTTTAGTTGAAAATCGGTTGGGCAGTCGTCCCGGCCGGCACACCAGATCAAACCGATTTGAGGATAGTCGTGAATCTCTCAGCCTATTATCCCGTCTTGCTGTTCCTCGTCGTGGGCACCGGTTTAGGCATCGCTCTCGTCAGCATCGGTAAGGTCCTCGGTCCCCATAAGCCTGACACTGAAAAGAACGCACCTTACGAGTGCGGCTTCGAGGCATTCGAAGACGCGCGGATGAAGTTCGATGTGCGTTACTATCTCGTCGCTATTCTGTTCATTATTTTCGACCTCGAAACCGCGTTCCTGTTTCCGTGGGGCGTTGCCCTGCGCGACATCGGCTGGCCCGGTTTCTTGTCAATGATGGTATTTCTGCTCGAGTTTCTGCTTGGTTTTGCCTACATCTGGAGAAAGGGTGGGCTGGACTGGGAGTAACGCGGTATCGGGCGGGTTGAAGATCACCGGATTGCTGGGCGGCTTTGGCTGGCTGCTCATCTGGAGTGAAAGCAAATGAGTATCGAAGGGGTCTTGAAGGAAGGGTTTGTCACCACCACGGCTGACAAGCTGATCAACTGGACGCGCACGGGTTCGCTGTGGCCCATGACGTTTGGTCTGGCATGTTGCGCGGTCGAGATGATGCACGCGGGCGCAGCGCGTTATGACCTGGACCGGTTCGGCGTGGTGTTTCGCCCGAGTCCGCGGCAGTCGGACGTGATGATCGTTGCCGGCACACTGTGCAACAAGATGGCGCCGGCGCTGCGCAAGGTCTATGACCAGATGGCCGAGCCGCGCTGGGTGATTTCCATGGGTTCGTGCGCGAATGGTGGTGGTTACTACCACTACTCGTATTCGGTTGTGCGCGGATGCGACCGCATTGTTCCGGTCGATGTCTATGTGCCCGGATGCCCGCCGACGGCTGAAGCGCTTGTGTATGGCGTGATCCAGCTGCAGGCGAAGATTCGCCGCACCAGCACCATCGCTCGTCAGTAATTGTCGTCAGTAAGTACGTCGATAAGTCGTGACGCCGGTCAGCACGCCAGTCAGCGTCATTGAAGTCCCATTAAGCGTCACCAAGGCCTGAGCCTCCCCAATATGGCAAGCAAACTCGAGACCCTGAAAGCGAACCTCGAGGCGGCGTTCGGCGACCGCCTGCAGAGCATCACTGAATCGCTCGGGCAACTGACCATCGTCGTCAAGGCGGCGAACTACGCCGACGTGGCGCTCAAGCTGCGCGACGACCGTTCGCTCGGCTTCGAACAACTCATCGACCTGTGCGGCGTCGATTATTCGACGTACGGCGAAGGCGCCTACGAAGGCCCGCGTTTCGCGGCCGTCGTCCATCTTCTTTCGATCGCGAACAACTGGCGTCTGCGCGTGCGCGTGTTCGCACCGGACGACGAAGTGCCCATCGTGCCATCGGTCGTCGACGTCTGGTCGTCGGCGAACTGGTACGAGCGCGAGGCATTCGACTTGTTCGGCATCGTCTTCGACGGTCACCCGGACCTGCGCCGCATTCTCACCGACTACGGCTTTATCGGCCATCCGTTTCGCAAGGACTTCCCGGTGTCGGGTTATGTCGAAATGCGCTACGACCCGGAAGAGAAGCGCGTCGTGTACCAGCCAGTGACGATCGAGCCGCGCGAGATCACGCCGCGCGTGATCCGCGAGGACCGCTATGGCGGTCTGAAACACTAAGAGAACGCCATGGCAGAGATCAAGAACTACACGCTCAATTTTGGCCCACAACACCCGGCCGCGCACGGTGTGCTGCGCCTGGTGCTGGAACTCGACGGCGAAGTGATTCAACGCGCCGATCCGCATATCGGGCTGCTGCACCGCGCGACCGAAAAGCTGGCTGAGACGAAGACCTTCATTCAGTCCGTGCCGTACATGGACCGTCTCGACTACGTGTCGATGATGGTCAACGAGCACGGCTACGTGATGGCCATCGAAAAGCTGCTCGGCATCGACATTCCGGTTCGCGCGAAATATATCCGCGTGCTCTTCGACGAAATCACGCGCGTGCTGAACCACCTGATGTGGATCGGTTCGCACGCGCTTGACGTTGGCGCAATGGCGGTGTTTTTGTACGCCTTCCGCGAGCGCGAAGACCTGATGGACGTGTACGAAGCGGTGTCCGGCGCACGGATGCACGCGGCGTATTACCGTCCGGGCGGCGTATATCGCGATCTGCCTGACGCAATGCCGCAATACAAGGCGTCGAAAATCCGCAATGCGAAGGCGTTGTCGCGGATGAACGAAACGCGTCAAGGTTCGCTGCTCGATTTCATTGACGACTTCTTTACGCGGTTTCCGAAGTGTGTCGACGAGTACGAGACGCTGCTGACCGATAACCGCATCTGGAAGCAGCGGCTGGTGGGTATCGGCGTGGTCAGTCCTGAGCGCGCACTGCAGCTCGGCATGACCGGCGCGATGCTGCGCGGCTCGGGCATTGAATGGGATTTGCGCAAGAAGCAGCCGTACGAAGTCTACGATCAGCTCGACTTTGATATTCCGGTCGGCGTGAACGGTGACTGCTACGACCGCTATCTGGTGCGCGTGGAAGAAATGCGTCAGTCCACCCGCATCGCGAAACAATGTATTGAGTGGCTTCGCAAGAATCCAGGCCCGGTGATGGTCGACAATCACAAGGTTGCGCCGCCTTCGCGCGTGGGTATGAAGACCAACATGGAAGAGCTGATTCACCACTTCAAGCTCTTTACAGAAGGTTTTCACGTTCCAGAAGGCGAGACGTACGCGGCGGTCGAGCATCCGAAGGGTGAGTTCGGCATCTATCTCATCTCGGACGGCGCGAACAAGCCGTACCGCTTGAAGATTCGTGCGCCCGGTTATGCGCATCTTGCTTCGCTCGACGAAATGGCCCGCGGTCACATGATTGCGGACGCGGTGACGATCATCGGTACGCAGGACATAGTGTTCGGTGAGATCGATCGCTGAGATGCGTTCGAGAACCTGTGCCGCACCACGCCGGCTTGCTCGCACGATCGTGCTGAGCATGCCGGCGAAACAACAACAGCAGGACGCCAGGTCTGCCGCAAAAGAAGGGCGCGGCGGGTTTTCGTTCGGTAGGAACTGAAAGAGTCGTGTCTGAAATGATCTCAGCTGAAGGCCTGAAAGAAATCGATCGCGCGATCGCGAAATATCCCGCGGACCAGAAACAGTCCGCGGTGATGTCGGCGTTGACCGTCGCTCAGGAGGAGCATGGCTGGCTGTCGCCGGAACTCATGCAGTTCGTGGCTGACTACCTGAGCATGCCCGCCGTGGCTGTGCAGGAAGTGGCGACGTTCTACACCATGTACGAGACCTCGCCGGTCGGCAAACACAAGATCACGCTCTGTACCAACCTGCCGTGCCAGCTTGGGCCCGACGGCGGCTCGGAAAGCGCTGCTGAATACCTGAAGCAAAAGCTCGGCATCGACTTTGGCGAAACCACCGCCGACGGCAAGTTCACCTTGAAAGAAGGCGAATGCTTCGGCGCGTGCGGCGATGCTCCCGTGTTGCTCGTGAACAATCATCGTATGTGCAGTTTCATGAGTCGCGAGCGGATCGACACGCTCCTCGAGGAACTATCGAAATGACGTCTCTTCACGACCGCCACATCCAGCCCCTGATTCTCGCCGGTCTCAACGGCGACAACTGGCACCTCGAAGACTATGTGGCGCGCGGCGGTTACGCCCAGCTGCGCCGCATCCTCGAAGAAAAAATCCCGCAAGAGCAGGTCATTGCCGACGTCAAGGCGTCGGGGCTGCGCGGCCGCGGCGGTGCGGGTTTCCCGACCGGCCTCAAATGGAGCTTCATGCCGCGTCAGTTCCCGGGGCAGAAGTACCTCGTGTGCAATTCGGACGAAGGCGAACCGGGCACGTTCAAAGACCGCGACATCCTGCGCTGGAACCCGCATGCGTTGATCGAAGGCATGGCCATTGGCGCGTATGCCATGGGCATCACGGTCGGCTACAACTACATTCACGGCGAGATTTTCGAGGTCTATCGGATCTTCGAAAAGGCGCTTGAAGAAGCGCGTGCGGCCGGGTATCTCGGTGCGAACATTTTGGGTTCGGGTTTCTCGTTCGAACTGCATGCGCACCACGGTTACGGTGCGTATATCTGCGGCGAAGAAACTGCGCTGCTCGAATCGCTGGAAGGCAAGAAAGGCCAGCCACGCTTCAAGCCGCCGTTCCCGGCGAGCTTCGGCGTGTACGGCAAGCCGACCACGATCAACAACACCGAAACCTTCGCAGCCGTGCCGTTCCTGCTGGCTATCGGCCCGCAGAAATATCTCGAGATCGGCAAGCCGAACAACGGTGGCACGAAGATTTTCTCGGTCGCCGGCGACGTCAATTTTCCGGGCAACTTCGAAGTGCCGCTCGGCACGTCGTTCGAGACCTTGCTCGAGTTGGCCGGCGGCGTGCGCGGCAAGTCGGTGAAAGCGGTGATCCCGGGTGGATCGTCGGCACCGGTGATTCCGGGCGAGATCATGCTAAAGACCGACATGGACTACGACTCGATCGCGAAAGCCGGGTCCATGCTGGGTTCGGGCGCCGTTATTGTGATGAACGAAACGCGCTGCATGGTGCGCTCGCTGCTGCGCTTGTCCTATTTCTACTACGAAGAGTCGTGCGGTCAATGCACGCCTTGCCGTGAGGGCACGGGCTGGCTGTATCGGGTTGTCCATCGGATCGAACACGGACTCGGGCGCAAGGAAGACCTGGATCTGCTGAACTCGGTCGCCGAAAACATCATGGGTCGCACCATCTGTGCCCTCGGCGACGCGGCGGCCATGCCGGTGCGCGGCATGCTGAAGCACTTCTGGGACGAATTTGAATATCACGTCGAGCATAAACATTGTCTCGTCGACGGACACGCGCATCATGCGCCGGCGTCCGAAGCGCTTACCGCGTGATCAGTGATCAGGCCAAGGACCATTCCCCATCATGGTTGAACTAGAAATCGACGGCAAAAGTGTAGAAGTGCCTGAAGGCAGCATGGTGATCCAGGCTGCGCATAAGGTCGATACATACATTCCTCACTTTTGCTATCACAAGAAACTGTCGATCGCGGCGAACTGCCGGATGTGCCTGGTCGAAGTCGAGAAAATGCCGAAGGCGGTTCCCGCCTGTGCCACGCCGGTGTCGGCGGGCATGATCGTGCGTACGAAATCGGACAAGGCCGTCAAGGCACAGCAGTCCGTGATGGAATTCCTGCTGATCAACCACCCGCTCGATTGCCCGATCTGCGACCAGGGCGGTGAATGTCAGTTGCAGGACTTGGCCGTGGGCTACGGCAAGTCGCAGTCGCGCTACAACGAAGAAAAGCGCGTGGTGTTCCACAAGAACGTCGGTCCGCTGATCTCGATGGAAGAGATGACGCGCTGCATCCATTGCACGCGTTGCGTCCGTTTCGGCCAGGAAGTGGCCGGCGTGATGGAACTCGGCATGCTGGGTCGTGGCGAGCATTCGGAAATCACGTCGTTTGTCGGCAAGACGGTGGACTCGGAACTGTCGGGCAACATGATCGACCTGTGCCCGGTCGGTGCGTTGACGAGCAAACCGTTCCGCTACAGCGCCCGTACGTGGGAATTGTCGCGCCGCAAGTCGATCAGCCCGCACGATTCCGTCGGCGCGAATCTGGTTGTTCAGGTGAAGAACAACCGCGTGATGCGCGTTCTGCCGATGGAAAACGAAGCCATCAACGAATGCTGGATCTCGGACAAGGATCGCTTCTCGTATGAAGCGCTGAACAGCGACGAACGTCTCACGCAGCCGATGTTGAAGCAGGGCGGCAAGTGGATCGAGACTGACTGGCAGACGGCGCTGGAATACGTGGCAAAGGGTATCAACGGTATCAAGGGCGATCACGGCGCGAATCAGATCGCTGCCCTGGCTACGCCGCATAGCACCGTCGAAGAGCTTTATTTGCTGAAGCAGTTTGCTGAAGGCGTGGGGTCGCCGAACGTCGATTTCCGTCTGCGTCAGAGCGATTTCTCGGCGCCGGTTTCCGATAGCGCGCCGTGGCTCGGCATGAAGATCGCCGACTTGACGAACGTCGATACGGCATTCGTGGTCGGTTCGTTCCTGCGTCGCGATCATCCGCTGTTCGCAGCACGCTTGCGTCAAGCCGCGAAGGGCGGCGCGAAGCTCACGTTCCTCAACGCCACGAACGACGACTCGCTGATTCCGGCTGCGCATCGCGTAGTCGCGGCGCCGTCGGAATGGCTCGACCGCCTCGGCAGTCTGGCTGCGGCCGTTGCCGAAGCACGCGGTGTCGCTGTGCCGGAAGCGTTCGCTGGGCACGAAGCGTCGGCGGCTGCGAAGGACATCGCCGCTTCCTTGTCGGCCGGTGACAAGCGTGTGGTGTTGCTCGGCAACAGCGTGGTTCAGCACCCGCAGTTTGCGCAGATCCAGGCCGTGAGCCAATGGATTGCGGACAACACGGGCGCAACGCTGGGTTATCTGACGGAAGCGGCCAACACGGTCGGCGCGCATCTCGTCGATGCATTGCCGGGCGAAGGCGGCCTGAATGCACGCGAAGTATTCGAGCAGCCGCGCAAGGGCTACGTGCTCTTCAACGTCGAACCTGAATTCGATACCGCCAACCCCGCTCAAGCGCTGGCCGCATTGAAGCAGGCAGAAATGGTCGTCGCTTTGTCGGCGTTCAAGCATGGCGCCGATTACGCCGACGTGCTGCTGCCAATCGCGCCGTTCACGGAAACATCGGGCACGTTCGTCAACGCCGAAGGTACGGCACAGACCTTCAACGGCGTGGTGCGTCCGCTGGGCGAAGCGCGTCCGGGCTGGAAAGTACTGCGCGTACTGGGCAGCTTGCTCGGCCTGAAGGGTTTCGAATTCGATACCGCCGAAGAAGTCCGCAACGCCGCATTGGGCACGGGCGATCTGACGGCACGCCTGTCGAACAAGACGGACGTGGCGATCGAGGCTGTTTCGAAAGCGGCTGCCAACGAAGGCAGTTACGAACGCCTTGCCGACACGCCGATCTATCACGCCGACGCGCTCTCGCGCCGCGCGGAATCGCTGCACCTGACGGCCGTTGCGCGCGACGCAAACGTGGTTGCGCTGCCGACGTCGCTGTTCGAGAAACTCGGTCTGAAAAACGGCGACGCAGTGCGTGTCGCTCAAGGTGATCTCGCGGTGGTCCTGCCGGCGGTTCGCGACGCGAACCTGGCGGAAAGCGTGGTGCGTGTGTCGGCGGGAACGTCGGCCGGTGCAGCGCTCGGGGCTCTGTTCGGTGAACTGGTAGTGGAGAAGGCGTAAATGGGCTTGTTCGATACGATCAACGCGGGCGGGACGCAGATTCTCGGCGTCGCCTGGCCGACGGTGTGGGCGCTCGTCCGCATTCTCGTGGTCTCGGTGGTGATCCTGCTGTGCGTGGCGTACCTGATTCTGTGGGAACGCAAGCTCATCGGCTGGATGCACGTGCGGCTCGGCCCGAATCGCGTGGGTCCGATGGGTCTGTTGCAGCCGATCGCCGACGTGCTGAAGCTGCTGCTGAAAGAAGTGATTCAGCCGACGCAAGCCAGCCGCTGGATCTACCTGATCGCGCCGATCATGACCGTGGTGCCGGCCTTTGCGGTGTGGGCGGTGATTCCGTTCCAGGCGAAAGCGGTGCTCGGCGACGTCAACGCCGGCTTGCTCTACGTGATGGCGATTTCGTCCGTCGGCGTGTACGGCGTGATTCTGGCCGGCTGGGCATCGAACTCGAAGTACGCATTCCTTGGCGCCATGCGCGCGGCAGCCCAGATGGTGTCGTACGAAATTTCGATGGGCTTCGCGCTTGTCGTCGTACTGATGGTGACGGGCAGCCTGAATATGTCGGCCATCGTGGTGTCGCAGGAACACGGCATATTCGCGAACTGGGGCATCAACTTCCTTTCGTGGAACTGGTTGCCGCTGCTGCCCATGTTCGTCGTGTACTTCGTCTCGGGGATTGCGGAAACCAACCGTCACCCGTTCGACGTGGTGGAAGGCGAGTCGGAAATTGTCGCGGGCCACATGATCGATTACTCGGGCATGGCGTTCGCGCTGTTCTTCCTGGCCGAATATATCAACATGATCGTGATCTCGGCGATCGCAACCACGCTGTTCCTCGGTGGCTGGAGCGCACCGTTCGGTTTCCTGTCCTTCATCCCGGGCATTTTCTGGTTCGTGCTGAAGATCTTCTTCCTGCTGTCGGTGTTCATCTGGGCCCGTGCGACGTTCCCGCGTTATCGCTACGACCAGATCATGCGTCTCGGCTGGAAAATCTTTCTGCCGGTGTCGGTGGTGTGGGTGGTCGTGGTCGGGTTCTGGATCATGTCGCCGCTGAACATCTGGAAATAATGGGCGGATGAAATAACCATGAACGCATTACAGAATTTTTTCAAAACGTTTTTTCTGACCGAGTTATTGAAAGGTCTGGCGCTGACGGGCGGCTATGTGTTCCAGCGCAAGATCACCGTTCAGTTCCCGGAAGAGAAGACGCCAATTTCCCCGCGTTTTCGTGGCCTGCATGCATTGCGCCGATATGAAAACGGCGAAGAGCGCTGCATCGCGTGCAAGCTGTGCGAGGCCGTGTGCCCGGCACTTGCGATTACGATCGAATCGGAAACGCGCGCTGACAACACGCGCCGCACCACGCGCTACGACATCGACCTGACCAAGTGCATCTTCTGCGGTTTCTGCGAAGAAAGCTGCCCGGTCGATTCGATCGTCGAAACGCACATTCTCGAGTATCACGGCGAGAAGCGCGGCGACCTGTACTTCACGAAAGACATGCTGCTGGCAGTGGGCGACCGTTATGAAACGGAGATTGCTGCGGCCAAGGCAGCTGATGCACCTTATCGGTAAAGCGGAGCGGGGCGCAGCATAGTGCGGTGTCCCTTGCTGTTCCTGCATTTGAATTGACCTGCTGTTCCGGCCCGCGCGCCAAGCTTGTAGGTTGCGTTCTTCAAACAACGCAACACGGCGCGCTTGTGTCAAAACACAAAGCCTAACGATGAACCGGTAATCATGGAATTCACGACCGTACTGTTTTACATCTTCGCGCTGCTGCTGGTTGTGTCGGCGCTGAAGGTGATCACTTCGCGCAATCCGGTGGCATCTGCGCTGTTTCTCGTGCTCGCGTTCTTTAACGCGGCCGCGATCTGGATGCTGCTTGAAGCCGAATTCCTCGCCATTCTGCTGGTTCTCGTCTATGTCGGCGCGGTGATGGTGCTGTTCCTGTTCGTGGTGATGATGCTGGACATCAACCTCGACGTGCTGCACGGCGACTTCAAGAAGTTCGTGCCCATAGCGAGCATCGTGGGCGCGATCATCATCATCGAAACGGCGCTGATTTTGTGGCACGGCTACGGCGCGACGGTTACGCCGGTGCATGACGCCATGCTGATCAACGGCGTGGGTGCCGGAGTCGCCCCGAACGCGGTGATGTCGAACTCGCACCTGATCGGCAAGGTCATCTACACCGACTACATCTTCGCGTTCGAAATCGCGGGCCTGATCCTGCTGGTCGCGATCATCGCGGCGATCTCGCTGACCATTCGCGAGAAGAAGGACAACAAGCGCCAGCGCGTGAGCGACCAGGTCAAGGTGCGTGCGCAAGATCGCGTGCGGATCGTCAAGATGAAGTCCGAAAAAGAAGCGCCGGACGCCGCGACCAATCCGCCCGTGACCGACAATGCCGGCGCCGGCACGGTCGATAACAAAGGCTGAGGAGATAAATAATCATGTTGAGTCTTGCCCATTACCTTGTGCTTGGCGCGATCCTGTTCGCGATCAGCATCGTCGGAATCTTTCTGAATCGACGTAACGTGATCATCATCCTGATGGCAATCGAACTGATGCTGTTGGCGGTGAACACGAACTTCGTCGCGTTCTCGCACTATCTCGGCGACATCCACGGCCAGATCTTCGTGTTCTTTGTGCTCACGGTAGCAGCAGCCGAAGCGGCAATCGGCCTCGCGATCCTGGTCACATTGTTCCGCAGTCTCGACACGATCAACGTCGAAGACCTCGATCAGCTCAAAGGTTAATTTCAGGCAAGACAGCTATGTCCATGACACTCAATGAAAACCTGCTGCTCGTGATTGCGCTGGCGCCGCTTGCCGGTTCGCTGATCGCTGGCCTGTTCGGCTGGAAGATCGGGCGCAAGGCCTCGCACCGCGTCACGATCCTCAGCGTGATGATCTCGTTCGTGCTCTCCTGCGTCGTCCTTCTGGACGTGATGCAGGGCGCGAGCTTCAATGCGACCATTTACGAATGGATGACGGTCGGGCCGCTGAAGATGGAGATCGGCTTCCTGGTCGATTCGCTCACCGCGATGATGATGGTGATCGTCACCTTCGTCTCGCTGATGGTGCACATCTATACGATCGGCTACATGGCCGACGAAAAGGTGGGCTACGAGCGGTTCTTCTCGTACATCTCGCTGTTCACGTTCTCCATGCTGATGCTCGTGATGAGCAACAACTTCCTGCAGCTGTTCTTCGGCTGGGAAGCGGTGGGTCTCGTGTCATACCTGCTGATCGGCTTCTACTTCACGCGTCCGACGGCCATCTACGCGAACATGAAGGCGTTCATCGTGAACCGCGTGGGCGACTTCGGGTTCCTGCTCGGCATCGGCTTGTTGCTGGCGTTTGCTGGTTCGCTGAACTACGGCGATGTGTTCGCGCATCGCACCGAGCTGGCCGCCATGACGTTCCCGGGTACCGATTGGGGTTTGCTGACCGTAGCCTGTATCTGCCTGTTCATCGGCGCGATGGGTAAGTCGGCGCAATTCCCGCTGCACGTGTGGCTGCCGGATTCCATGGAAGGTCCGACGCCTATCTCGGCGCTGATCCACGCGGCAACCATGGTGACGGCCGGTATCTTCATGGTGACGCGCATATCGCCGCTGTTCGAACTGTCGGATACGGCGTTGTCGTTCGTGACGGTGATCGGTGCGATCACGGCGCTGTTCATGGGTTTCCTGGGTGTCGTGCAGAACGACATCAAGCGCGTGGTGGCTTACTCCACGCTCTCGCAGCTTGGCTACATGACGGTGGCGCTCGGCGTCTCCGCTTACCCGGTGGCAGTGTTCCACCTCGCCACGCACGCATTCTTCAAAGCGCTGCTGTTCCTTGGCGCGGGTTCGGTGATCATCGGCATGCACCACGACCAGGACATGCGCAACATGGGCGGCCTGCGTAAGTACATGCCGATCACGTGGATCACCTCGCTCATCGGCTCGCTTGCGCTGATCGGCACACCGTTCTTTGCGGGTTTCTACTCGAAAGATTCGATCATCGATGCCGTGAAGGCGTCGCATATTGCAGGCTCGGGTTTCGCGTACTTCGCGGTGGTGGCGAGCGTGTTCGTCACGGCGTTGTACTCGTTTCGCATGTACTTCATGGTGTTTCACGGCAAGGAGCGCTTCCGTGGTCCGAAGCATCCGGAAAGCCCGATGGCTATCGAAGCCGCCGCGCATGCACACGATTCACATGGTCACGATAGTCACGATAGTCACGATGCGCACGGCCATGACGATCACGGCCATGGTCACGCGCACGTTCCGCACGAAACGCCGTGGGTTATTACGCTGCCGCTGATCCTGCTGGCTATTCCGTCGGTGATCATCGGTGCGATTGCGATCGGTCCGATGCTGTTCGGCGACTTCTTCGCGCACGGCGTGGTGTTCGACAAGGTAATCGCCATCGGCGACAACCACCCGGCACTGCACGAAATGGCCGAGGAATTCCACGGCTGGTTTGCGATGGGCCTGCATTCGGTCTCGGGTTTGCCGGTCTGGCTGGCGCTCGCGGGCGTGGTCGTGTCGTGGTTCCTGTACTGGAAGCGTACGGATCTGCCGGGCGTGATCAAGCAACGTTTCCTGCCGATCTATAACTTGCTGGACAACAAGTACTACCTCGACAAGATCAACGATGCCGTATTTGCAAAGGGTGCGGTCGCCATTGGCCGCGGACTCTGGAAAGAGGGCGATGTCGCCGTTATCGACGGTATCGTCAACGGTCTCGCGAAGTTTGTCGGCTGGTTTGCCGGGGTGATTCGCTTCCTTCAATCCGGTTACATCTATCACTACGCGTTCGCCATGATCATTGGCATGTTGGGGCTCTTGACCCTGTTTGTAACGCTCGGCGGCAAATAAGGCGGGGACACCTATCTATGCACTCTTTACCCATTCTAAGTTTGGCGATCTGGTTGCCGATCATTGTCGGCATCCTTGTACTGGCGGTAGGTAATGACAGCAATCCAGGGCCTTCGCGTTGGCTTGCATTGATCGGCTCGATTCTTGGGCTGATTGTCACCATTCCTCTGATTACCGGCTTCGACAACTCCTCGGCCGCGCTGCAATTTGAAGAGAAGTCGGTCTGGATCGAACGCTTCAACATTTCGTATCACCTTGGTGTCGACGGCCTGTCGATGTGGTTCGTCGTCTTGACCGCATTGATCACGGTGATCACGATCATCAGCGCGTGGGAAGTCATCACGGTGCGCGTGGCGCAATACCTGGCCGCGTTCCTGATCTTGTCGGGGCTCATGATCGGCGTGTTCTCGACCGCCGACGGCATGTTGTTCTACGTCTTCTTCGAAGCGACGCTGATCCCGATGTACATCATCATCGGTGTGTGGGGTGGTGCGAATCGCGTGTATGCCGCGTTCAAGTTCTTCCTGTACACGCTGATGGGCTCGCTGCTGATGCTGATCGCGTTGCTGTACCTGTACACGCAGACGCACACGTTCGACATCGCCGCGTGGCAAGCAGCGAAAATCGGCTTTACGCCGCAAATCCTGCTGTTCATCGCGTTCTTCTTGGCCTTCGCCGTGAAGGTGCCGATGTGGCCGGTCCACACGTGGTTGCCTGACGCCCACGTGGAAGCGCCGACGGGCGGCTCGGTCGTGCTGGCCGCGATCATGCTGAAGCTCGGCGCGTACGGGTTCATCCGCTTCTCGCTGCCTATCGCACCGGACGCCAGTCACTTCCTGGCACCGGTGGTGATCACGTTGTCCTTGATCGCGGTGATCTACATCGGCTTCGTGGCGCTGGTGCAGGAAGACATGAAGAAGCTGGTGGCGTATTCGTCAATTGCGCACATGGGCTTCGTCACGCTCGGTTTCTTCATCTTCAGCCAGCTCGGCATGGAAGGCGCGATCATCCAGATGATCTCGCACGGCTTTGTCTCGGGCGCCATGTTCCTTAGCATTGGCGTGCTGTATGACCGCATGCACTCGCGCCGGATCGCGGACTACGGTGGTGTGGTCAACGTCATGCCGAAGTTCGCCGCATTTGCCATGTTGTTCGCCATGGCCAATTGCGGCTTGCCGGGCACCTCGGGTTTCGTTGGTGAATTCATGGTGATTCTGGCTGCCGTGAAGTTCAACTTCTGGATCGGTTTCCTGGCGGCCTTCACGCTGGTTCTCGGCGCGGCGTACACGCTGTGGATGTACAAGCGCGTGCACTTCGGCGCGGTTGCGAACGAACACGTGGCGAAGCTGAAAGACATCAACAAGCGCGAGTTCTTCATGCTCGCCGTTCTTGCCGTATTTACGTTGTACATGGGCCTGTATCCGAAGCCGTTCACCAACGTGATGCACGCATCCGTAGAAAATCTCCTCTCCCACGTCGCGCAGTCCAAACTGCCGCTGGCCCAGTAACGCGTGCGGAGGAAATAAAAGATCATGCAAAACGCCCCCATGAGTGCCCTGTTACCCGATGGACTGTTGATGCTGATGGTCGTCGTGGCCTGGTTGAACGACACCATCTTCGGCGCGAAGAGCCGTCACTCGACCTATCTGATTTCGGTGGTGTCGGCCATTGTGGTCGGTGTGTGGTTCGCCTTCCAGGCGCTCGATCCCACACCGCATTACTACTTCACGCGCATGTACGTGGTCGACCCGTTTGCGAGCGCGATGAAAGCGGTCGTGACACTCGGCTTCGCGGTGTCGATCATCTATTCGCGCAAGTATCTTGAAGATCGCGACCTGTTCCGCGGGGACTTCTTCCTGCTTGGCCTGTTCTCGTTGCTCGGGCAGTGCGTGATGATTTCGGGCAACAACTTCCTGACGCTGTATCTCGGCCTGGAACTGATGTCGCTGTCGCTGTACGCGGTGATCGCGTTGCGTAAGGACTCGCCGCAAGCCAACGAATCCGCGATGAAGTACTACGTGCTCGGCGCACTCGCTTCGGGTTTCCTGCTCTACGGTATTTCGATGCTGTACGGCGCGACCGGTTCGCTGGAACTGAATGAAGTCGCCAAAGCGATTGCGACCGGCCGCATCAACGACGCAGTGCTGCTGTTCGGCGTGATCTTCGTGGTGGCGGGCGTGGCGTTCAAGATGGGCGCGGTGCCGTTCCACATGTGGGTGCCTGACGTGTATCAAGGCGCGCCGACCGCCATGACCTTGTTGACCGGCGGTGGCCCGAAGGCCGCGGCGTTTGCATGGGGCCTGCGTTTCCTGGTGATGGCGCTGCTGCCGCTGGCAGTCGACTGGCAAGAGATGCTCGTGATCCTGGCCGCGCTGTCGCTGATCGTGGGTAACGTGACCGGTATCGTGCAGAAGAACATTAAGCGGATGCTGGCGTACTCGGCTATCTCGAACATGGGCTTCGTGCTGCTCGGCATGCTGGCGGGCGTCGTCGACGGCAAGGCTGACGGTGCGGCGAGCGCGTATAGCTCGGCGATGTTCTACAGCATCATCTATCTGCTGACCACGCTCGGTACTTTCGGCATTGTGATGCTGCTGGCACGCAAGGATTTCGAGGCCGAAACGCTCGACGACTTCAAGGGCCTGAACCAGCGTAGCCCGGTGTTTGCCTTCGTCATGATGATCATGATGTTCTCGCTTGCCGGCATTCCGCCGATGGTCGGCTTCTACGCGAAGCTCGCCGTGCTCGAGGCCACCATGAACGCTGGCCTGACGTGGCTCGCGGTGCTGGCAGTGCTGTCGTCGCTGGTGGGTGCGTTCTACTACCTGCGTATCGTCAAGCTGATGTACTTCGATGCCCCCACGGACGCATCGCCGATCGTCGCGGACAACCTCAAGCGCGCGCTGCTCGCGTTCAACGGCCTGGCTGTGCTGGTGCTTGGCATTGTTCCCGGACCGTTGATGAACGCCTGCCTGGCTGCAATCTCGCACACCTTGCCGTTCCAGTTGTAATGTCGGCAGCGGGCTGGTTTATCGTGTTGTTGGCGCTGGTCGGCGCCAACCTTCCGTTCGTGAATCAGCGTCTTTTCTGCGTTGTCCCGCTCAAGGCGGCGAAGAAAAGCGGCTGGATTCGCATTGCGGAAATAATCGTGCTTTATTTTGTAGTGGGTGCGCTCGGCTTTATGCTTGAGGCGCGCGCAGGGAACCGCTTCGAGCAGGGCTGGCAGTTTTATGCTGTCACTTTCAGCCTGTTCCTCGTGCTCGCATTCCCCGGCTTTACGTTCCAGTATCTCGTCAAGCGCCGCTGACGGCGACGGCCGTCGTGGCTTGATCCACGCGTTTAACGCTCACGGGCTCAACGCGTTTCCTTCAAGGTGCACGATGGCTGACATTTCTTCCACCGACTCCACCCAATCCCTCGATTTTCCGGATTCCGACGAGGGCCTGATCGAGAAAACGGTCGAGAGCAAATTGGTGCATCGGGGCAAGTTCCTCACGCTCAAGCTCGATACGGTCGAACTACCTGACGGCAAACACGCCACGCGCGAGTTCGTCGAACATCCGGGCGCTGTGATGATCCTCCCGCTTTTCGACGATGGCCGCGTGCTGCTCGAACGCCAATATCGCTATCCGATCCGCAAGGTCCTGCTCGAATATCCCGCCGGCAAGCTCGATCCGAACGAAAGCGAACTGGCGTGCGCGAAGCGCGAGCTGCTTGAGGAAACCGGTTATACGGCGCGCGAGTGGTTTTTTCTGACGCGTATCCATCCGGTGATTTCGTATTCGACCGAATTCATCGACCTGTATCTTGCGCGCGGATTGACAGCGGGCGAAAGCAAGCTCGACGAAGGCGAGTTCCTCGAGACGTTCATCGCGGACAGGTCGCAGATTTTCGAGTGGATCAAGAGCGGCCACATCAGCGACGTGAAGACGATCATCGGCAGCTTCTGGCTGGAGAGGATCATGTCGGGCGAATGGCAGTTGGGTGAACCGGTGAGTGATTGAGACGACCGATGCGTTCACAAATAAAAAGCGGCCGCGATGGCCGTTTTTTTTGTCTGCTCAATCTGTTCGACACGTCGTTCGGCACGCGTTCCAGCGTCGGGCTAAAATCGAACGCATGTTCCTGCGATTTCATCAAACGGTCGCAGAAGCAATTTTACGAACGATCGTTCACAAAACGCGTTTTTGCGATTAAACTCTTTGGCAAGCCCCGATCAGCATGAAGGTTCTCGACTTGAAGTGCTCACACGACCATCGTTTCGAAGGCTGGTTCGCTTCGACCGATGAGTTCGAATCCCAGTTGTCGCGCAAGCTCGTGGCTTGCCCGGTGTGCTCGACAACGGAGGTGAGCCGCATGCCGTCGGCGCCGCGCCTGAATTTGTCGTCGAGCCGTTCGGATCAGAGCGAGAGGGCGGTCGCCGGCTCGAACGCGGAGCCAGCGGTCCAGCCGTCGCAAAACGCCGATCACGCGCTTCAGGCACGCGCGCTGCAATTCATGCGGGAAATTCTCGCAAAGACGGAGAACGTGGGCGACCGCTTTGCCGAAGAGGCGCGGCGCATGCATTACGACGAAGCGCCGGCGCGAAATATTCGTGGCGTCGCAACGCCCGAAGATGCGCATGCTTTGATGGAAGAAGGCATCGACGTGATGCCGTTACCGGTGCCGGCCGCACTGAAAGAGCCGCTGCAATAAGCTGATTACGTTCAGCTAAGGCGCGTCTCCTCATGGCCGACCCGGGTCATGACAGGAGACACAGCGCATGGACCTGAACTATTCCCCCGCCGACGACGCATTCCGTGCCGACATCCGCGCCTGGCTCGACGCCAACCTGCCGCAAGCTCTGCGGACCAAGGTACTCGATCACAAACGTCTAAGCCGCGACGACTACGCGAGCTGGCACAAGCTGCTCGGCACGCGCGGCTGGTCGGTCGTCGCTTGGCCGAAGGAGTACGGTGGTCCCGGCTGGGACGCGACGCAGCGTCATATCTGGGACGAAGAATGCGCTCGTATCGGGGCGCCGGGCGTGTTGCCGTTCGGCGTATCGATGGTCGCGCCCGTCATCATGAAATACGGCAGCGACGCGCAGAAAGCCCACTACTTGCCACGTATTCTCGATGGCACCGACTGGTGGTGCCAGGGTTATTCGGAACCGGGTTCGGGCTCCGATCTGGCATCGCTTAGGACACGCGCCGAACGCCAGGGCGATCACTACGTGGTCAATGGCCAGAAAACCTGGACCACGCTCGGCCAATTCGCCGACATGATGTTTTGCCTCGTGCGCACAGACACCGGTGCGAAGAAGCAAGAAGGCATCTCGTTTCTTCTCATCGATATGAAAACGCCCGGCATTACCGTGCGCCCGATCATCACGCTCGATGAAGATCACGAAGTCAACGAAGTGTTCCTCGAAGACGTGAAGGTGTCGGTTGAGAACCTCGTCGGTGAAGAGAATCGCGGCTGGACCTATGCAAAGTATTTGCTCGGGCATGAGCGCACGGGCATTGCGCGCGTCGGCCAATCGAAGCGTGAACTGGTGTTCCTGAAACGGCTTGCTGCCAGTCAGAAGAAGGGCGGCGTTTCGTTGCTCAACGATCCGGTGTTCTCCGCAAAAATCGCGGCGCTGGAGATCGAAATGATGGCGCTTGAGGTCACCGTGCAACGCGTGGTGGCGAGCGAGGCGAATGGACGTGGACCGGGGCCGGAGGCATCGATGCTCAAGATCAAGGGCACCGAAGTCCAGCAGGCGCTGACCGAACTCATGGTCGAAGCAGTCGGCCCGCAAGCCGCCGCGTTCGATCCCGCGTATCTCGAAGGAGAACGCGAACACAGCCTGGCCGGTGACGACGATGCCGCGCCGCTTGCTGCGTACTACTTCAACTTCCGCAAGACGTCGATCTATGGCGGCTCGAACGAAATTCAAAAAAACATCATCGCGCAGATGATTCTGGGACTGTGAGGAGCGGCATATGGACTTCAATTTCACCGATGAGCAGCAACAGTTCAGGGACGCATTGCGCCGGTATCTCGACAACGAATACACGTTCGATGCACGGCAGAAGATCGTGGCGTCGAAGGAAGGTGTCGATGCAAAACATTGGACGGCGTTCGCCGAGCTGGGCCTGACGGCATTGCCGGCACCGGAAGCACAGGGTGGTTTCGACGGCGGTCCTGTCGATATGCTGGTCGTGATGCAGGAACTCGGACGTGCGCTGGTAGTGGAGCCGTACTGGGCGACGGCGGTGGGTATCGAAGCGTTGCGGCTGGTAGGCGATGACCACGCGAACGCGTTGCTCGAACGCGCGGCCGGCGGCGAGATCAAGCTCGCGGTGGCGTTCCACGAACCGCATGCGCGCTACGACCTTTTCTCCATCGATACCACCGCGAAAGAGAATGGCGATGGCTTCGCGCTGAGCGGCCAGAAGTCTTTGGTCCTGCATGGCGCGCAGGCTGACTACTGGATCGTTCCGGCGCGACTAAACGGCGAGATCGCGTTGTTCGCGGTTGCGCGTGAAGCGGCAAACGTAGCGATCACGGAGTACCGGACGATCGATGGCCAGCGCGCCGCGACGCTTACGTTCACCGGTACGCGCGCCAGTCGTCTCGGCGGCGCCAAGACCGGCGCAGCCACGTTCGAGCGGATTGCCGATTACGCTACGTTCCTGCTGTGCGCTGAAGCCGTCGGTGTACTCGACGCGCTGAATCACGCAACGGTCGAATACACGAAAGAGCGCAAGCAATTCGGCACGCCGATCGCGCGTTTCCAGGCATTGCAGCATCGCATGGTCGAGATGCTGATTCATGCCGAGCAGGCGCGCTCGATCACGTATCTGGCAGCCGCGCGATACACGAGCGGGGACGCCGATGAACGCCGCCGGGCAATTTCAGCGGCCAAGGTTCGCGTCGGTCAGGCAGCGCGGTTCGTGGGTCAGCAGGCGGTGCAGCTGCATGGCGGCATGGGCGTGACGAACGAAGTCGCGGCGGCGCACTGGTTCAAGCGTTTATCGATCATCGAGACGACCTTAGGCGATGTCGATCATCATGTCGCACGGTTTGCGTCGCTGCCTGGATTCGCCGACACTGACGTTTAAATAACCGATGCATTGAAAAGGAGAGCGGGGATGACGTTCAGCTATGAGGATTTCGAGGTTGGATCGGTGGCGCAATTGAGCGGTCATACGTTTCTGAAAGAAGAGATTATCGAATTTGCCGGGCGCTATGATCCGCAACCTTTTCATTTGAGCGAGGCGGGCGGCGAGGCATCGCCGTTTGGCGGATTGATCGCTAGCGGCTGGAACACGTGTTCCGCGATGATGGGCATTCTGGTGCGCGACATGCTGTCCGATTCCACGTCGATGGGTTCACCGGGACTCGATAACATCCGCTGGATCAAACCAGTCCGGGTGAACGACACCGTGAGATTGACGGTGCGGGTATTGAGCAAGCGCGTGTCCGCCAGCAAACCCGATCGGGGAATCGTGGGTACGCGCTGGGAGGCCTATAACCAGCACGACGAACTGGTATTGACCGTGGATTCATCGGCTATATTCGGGCTTCGTCATCCGGGGGAGACGCAATGACCTTAACGAGCGCAGCCGAGTTCAAAGCCGCGGAGGGACGGGACGAATATGTGAGCGAGTGGTTGGAAATCGATCAACCGCGCGTAAACAAATTCGCCGATGCCACCAACGATCACCAGTGGATCCATGTCGACGTAGAGAGAGCGAAAAAAGAATCGCCGTTTGGCGGACCGATTGCGCATGGATTCCTGACCCTTGCGCTGATCCCGATGTGGCTGGAACAGTGCGTGCCGATGCAGCAGAAGATGGGGGTGAATTACGGCATGAACAAGGTGCGCTTCATGGCGCCGGTGCCGGTCGGAGCGAAGCTGAGGGCGAAGTTCGTGGTGGGAACGGTGACGGACGTGGAAGGAAGTGGCGTGCAGGTTATCTGGCGCGTCACGCTTGAGAAAGAAGGCAGTGACAAGCCGGTATGCATCGCGGAGTTCATCACCCGGCATTACTTTTGAAGTTTCGTGGCCATGGCCCCGGTGTGCAGTAACCAGGCAGGTTCCTCGAAAGACGAACCTGCCTTCCGCGCATTTAACGCCTTGCGTACTGCTGCGCGCCGAATAAAACTTCGCGTTGTTTATCGCCGGTGAGTTCTTTGCGAGCCGAGGCCAGCACTTCAACGCCTCTCATAACAGCCGGCCGCGCGGCAATGGTCTCAAACCATCGCTTGACGTTCGGGAATTCGTCTAGCTCGATCCCTTGATTTTTCCAGGACCGCGTCCACGGAAACGTCGCGATATCGGCGATGGAATATTCATTTCCGGCGAGAAACCGGGTCACGCCCAATCGTTTATCCATCACGCCATACAAGCGTCTGGCTTCGTTCGAATATCGGTTAACCGCGTATTCGATCTTCTCAGGCGCATAAATCCGGAAATGATGCGCCTGGCCGAGCATGGGTCCGACACCGCCCATCTGGAACATCAACCACTGCATGGTTGTATACCGGCCGACAGGATCCTGAGGCAAAAACTTCCCCGTCTTCTCGGCAAGATAAAACAGAATCGCGCCAGATTCAAAGAGCGCGAGCGGCTTACCGTCCGGTCCATCGCTATCGATAATCGCGGGAATCTTGTTATTCGGGCTGATAGCCAGAAACTCGGGCGTGAACTGATCGCCGGCGCCGATATCGATGGGGATCGCTTTGTACTCGAGTCCGACCTCTTCCAGCATGATATGAATCTTGTGGCCGTTCGGCGTGGCCCAGCTATAGACATCGATCATCTTTGCTCCTGGTGCTGAACACGGGAAAATGGCGACCCTGCGCAAGCAGAAGTCGCCACTCAAAAGCGCTGCCGAAAATTAGACCATAGTTCGCAAGAAGACGCTGAACGCGGGCTCACACGTACCGTGAGAGCTCCAGCTTGGCGATGGCGTTCCGATGCACTTCATCCGGCCCGTCGGCGAGCCTCAGCGTCCGTGCATGGGTATAGGCGTAAGCCAGTGGAAAATCATCCGACACGCCACCGGCGCCATGCGCCTGAATCGCCCAATCGATGATCTGGCACGCGATATTCGGCGCGACCACCTTGATCATCGCGATCTCTCCGCGCGCGCCCTTATTACCGACGGTATCCATCATGTAAGCCGCTTTCAGCGTTAGCAGACGCGCCTGTTCGATCATGATGCGTGCCTCGGCAATGCGCTCCTGCGTCACGCCGTGCGCGGCGATCGGCTTGCCGAAAGCGACGCGTTGCAGTGTCCGCTTCGACATCAGTTCGAGTGCGCGTTCAGCCAATCCGATCAGGCGCATGCAGTGATGAATCCGGCCCGGCCCAAGACGCCCCTGCGCGATTTCAAAACCGCGTCCTTCGCCGAGCAACATATTCGATACCGGCACGCGGACGTTTTCCAGCATGATATCCATGTGGCCGTGTGGGGCGTCGTCGTAGCCGAAGACCGCGAGCGGCCGGTGCACGGTGATGCCGGTGGCATCGGCGGGAACGAGGATCATCGATTGCTGCTGATGTTTCGGTGCGTCCGGATCGGTCTTGCCCATCACGATATACACCTTGCAGCGCGGGTCGCCGGCGCCTGACGACCACCATTTGTGGCCGTTGATCACATAGCTGTCGGCGTCGCGCACAATGCTGCACTGAATGTTCGTGGCGTCCGACGAAGCCACATCCGGCTCGGTCATCAGGAACGCTGAGCGAATCTGGCCTTGCAGTAGAGGTTCGAGCCATTGCTGCTTTTGCTGATCGCTGCCATAACGTTCGATGGTCTCCATATTGCCCGTGTCCGGTGCACCGCAATTGAACACTTCGGGCGCCCATGGCACGCGGCCCATGATCTCGCAGAGCGGCGCGTATTCCAGATTGCTCAGTCCGGCACCGCGTTCGGAGGCGGGCAGGAACAGATTCCACAGGCCGGCGTCGCGGGCTTTTTCTTTCAGCGTTTCGATGAGCTCCGTCGGAATCCATGCGTTGCCGTTTGCCCGGTTTGCCGCGACCTCACTGGTGAAAGCGCGCTCGTTCGGATAGATATGTTCGTCAAAAAAGCTGGTCAGCTTTTGGCGCAGTTCCTGCACTTTCGGCGTGTAATCGAAATTCATGTCGTCTCCTGATTGATCTCTATTCACCAACTTTCTGCGCATACGACCACGCGAGTTCAGCCATCGGTTTTGCGCGCTTTCCTGCGTCGATAGCTTGCGCGCTTGCCGCCGTGCCTTCGCTCACGCGCTTCATGATTCCCTGCAAGATCGCGGCGATGCGGAACATGTTGTAGGCGAGGTAGAAATTCCAGTCGCCCTGGATTGCAAGGCCCGTGCGGGCAAGATATTTCGCGACGTATTCGTCTTCATCGGGAATGCCGAGCGCCGCCCAGTCGAGGCCGCCGATACCGCGAAATTGCGTCGGATCGACGTGCCACGCCATGCAGTGGTAAGCGAAATCGGCGAGCGGATCGCCGAGCGTGGACAGCTCCCAGTCGAGCACGGCGAGCACGCGTGGTTCGGTCGGATGGAAGATCAGGTTGTCGAGCCGGAAGTCGCCATGAACGATCGATACACGCTCCGCCGGCGCGCCTTCTGCGCCACGCGGAATATGCTTCGGCAGCCATTCGATCAGCTTGTTCATCGCGTCAATAGGCTCGGTCTCCGACGCGACGTATTGCTTGCTCCAGCGACCTATCTGACGCTCGAAATAGTTGCCGGGCTTGCCGTAGGTTTCGAGGCCGGCTTGCGCGATATCGACCGAATGGAGCGCCGCGATTACGCGGTTCATTTCGTCGTAGATCGCTCCGCGTTCGGACGGCGCCATGCCCGGCAGCGCCTGATCCCACAACACGCGTCCTTCAATGAACTCCATCACGTAGAACGCGCGCCCGATGACGCTTTCGTCCTCGCACAGCGCGAACATTTTCGCGACCGGAACGTCGGTGCCGGCGAGCGCATCCATCACGCGATATTCGCGATCGATCGCATGCGCCGATGGCAACAACTTCGCCGCCGGCCCCGGCTTCGACCGCATCACGTAACTGCGCGCGGGCGTAATCAACTTGAAGGTGGGATTCGATTGACCGCCGGCGAATTGCTCGACGCTGACCGGACCGGCAAAGCCATCGACGTGGGTTTCGAGCCACCCCGATAACGCCGAGATATCGAACTGTTGCCGCTCGTTGACCGGACGCGTTCCTTCGAACGCTGAAAAATCCTGTGGCGCGGGCGTGTCGTTTGAAGCCATCGTTGTCTCCTCCGGTCTTGCGTTCGTTAAGCGCTCGTTAGTGACCTCGCAGACCCGCGTCGTTCTCGACGCTGTCGTTCTGCGTTCAAGCCCCATAGCGACTGTTACTTCATAAGTGATTTAAAGCGGACGAATTGCGCGTAGAGCAGTTCCATCGTCGTGTTTCGTACGGTGGCGTGAAGCGGCGAGGGCGGTGAATGGTTCAGCGCGCGGATCACCCAGTCGCCCGGTTTATCGCCGACATCGAGCGCGTTGATACAGCCCGTGGTCTGCGAAAGATGGCCGAAAAACGTGCGGCCGCCGCCGGTGATCGCATGCGACAACAACGCGCGATTGACGCCGCCGTGCAGCACAAGCAGCACGGTGTCCCACGATGCATCGTCGCGCAGTCGTTGCAGCGGCGGCAGCACGCGATCGAGCAGTTCACCGATGGTTTCACCACCAAGAAACGCTGTTGTTTCGGGCACGATGCCATCGAACACGCTGAGAAACGCGCGCTCGAAATCCTTGGATGGCAGATCACCCAGCCGGCCGCCGCGAATCTCCTGCCATTGCGGCCAGACATCGATGTCGATCTGCTGACCGGTTTCGGCCAGCACGCGTTGTGCCGTCTCAAGGGTGCGCGGCAAACCGCTTGCGATGACCTTATCGAAGCGAATCTGTTGCGCCTTGAACTCGCTTCCCGCGGCGCTCGCTTCGTCGCGGCCGCGTTCATTCAGCGGCACGCTTTCCGGATCGATGGCGCGGCCGCTTGCGTCGAAGTAAGTGACGTCGCCGTGACGCATCAGGAAGATGCGGCGGCGTTTGGGCAGTTCGTACGTAGACGTGGTGGAGGTCATTTATAGAGCGGTGGCCGCTTTTCGAGGAACGCGTTGATGCCTTCGAGCGCGTTGCCGTTATGCAGTGCATCGACGAAACCATCGCGTTCGGCGTCCAGTTGTTCCGCCAACGGCTGTGTCTCGGCGGCAGCGATCAGCATCTTGATCCGAGCGAGCGCTTTCGGTGCCATGCGGCCCAGTTCATCCGCCCAGGCGATGGCGGCGTCGAGCGCCTCGCCCGGCTTCGTCACGCGGTTCACGACGCCGACTTCGTGCAGTCGCGTTGCGTCAATCGGCTTCGCTTCGAGCAGGATTTCGGTGGCGAGCGCACGCGGCAACGCGCGTGTGAGAAACCACGAGCCGCCGCCATCGGGCGTGAGGCCCACGCGAGCGTAGGACATGACGAACTTGGCATCGTCGGCGGCGACCAGCAGATCGCACGCCAGCGCGAGCGAGAAACCCGCGCCGGCCGCCGCGCCTTCGACGGCCGCGATCACCGGTTTCGTCGATGACCTCAGCGCCACGATCCATTCCCCGAGCATGTCGATACTCGCTGCCTGCACCGAGGGATCCTTCGCGCGATTCTCGAGCAACCGGTTCAGATTACCGCCGGCGCAAAAGAAGTTATCGGCGCCGGTCAGCACGATGGCACGCACCGATGAATCGCGTTCAGCGGTATTCATCGCTTCGATACCGGCCGCGTACATATCCGGATGCAACGCGTTGCGCGCGCCCGGGTTGGACAGCTTGAGCACAAGCGTGGTGTCACTTTCGGCGGGCCGGACGGAGAGCAGTTCGGCGCTCATTGTGCGGCCTCATCGAAGGTAAGGGACAGGCCGAGTTGCGCACGGCGCGTGAGCCACGGCGACGGACGATAACGCGGATCGCCGAGCACAGCCTGCATGTTGCGCAGGATAGTGAGGAGGGTGCTCGCGCCGAGCGCATCGCCGAGGGCGAGCGGACCGCGCGGATAGCCAAGGCCGAGCGTCACGGCGAGATCGATATCGGCTGGCGTCGCGATGCGTTGCTGCGCGATATCGCAACCAATGTTGACGATGGTCGCGACCACACGCTGCGCGACAAAACCGGTCGAATCGCGGATCACGGTGACTGGAACGCCATCGAAAGCGAACAGCGCGTGTGCGGCGTCGCGGAATTCGGCAGTCGTGGCGGGCGTTGTCATGATCGTGCGGCGCGCGGCATCGGCGAGCGGGAACAACGTATCGATAGCCACCGTGCGCGACGCATCCAGCTTTTCCGCGACGCACGCAGTGGTCGCATCGTGACCGAGCGGCGTGACGATGATCAGCGAATCCAACGCGGGCGTGCCGCCGGTATCGATGGTGACATTCGCTTCCATCTTCGCGATCAGCTTGAACACTTCCTCACGCGCATGGGCAGATGAGCGGCTCACCCACACGCGACGCGGCAGCGTTGCAGGCGCGGGCGCTTCATCTGGAATCTGCTGCTTGCCGTCCACGTACTTATAAAAGCCTTCACCAACCTTGCGCCCGATCAAACCACCGGCGAGTCGCGTGCCCGTAATCGGCGATGGCGTAAAGCGCGGTTCTTCATAGAACTGGTGATAGATCGATTCCATCACCGGATGTGAGACGTCGAGCGCTGTCAGGTCGAGCAACTCGAATGGCCCGAGCCGGAAGCCGGCTTGTTCGCGCATGATCCGGTCGATATCGGCGAAACTCGCCACGCCTTCGCTCGCGATCCGCAGGCCTTCGGTATTCATGCCGCGCCCGGCGTGATTCACGATGAATCCGGGCATGTCCTTCGCACGCACGGCTGTGTGGCCCATTTGACGGCCGAGCGCCATCAGCGCGTCGCCGGCGGCGGGGTCGCCGCGCAAGCCGTCGATCACTTCGACCACTTTCATCAGCGGCACGGGGTTGAAGAAGTGGAGGCCAACCACGCGCTCCGGTTTCGCACATCCGGCGGCAATAGCGGTAATCGATAGCGACGACGTGTTCGACGCCAGGATGCACTGCTCGCCGACCACACCCTCCAGCTCGCGGAACAACTCGCGCTTGATCTCCAGCTTTTCCACAATCGCTTCGATCACCACATCGCAATCGGCCAGGTCGCCGATTGCGCCGGCCGCATGAATGCGTGCCAGCGCGGCGTGCGCGTCGGCTTCGTTCAGCTTGCCTTTTGCGGCGAGTTTGTTCAGGGTATCGGCGAGATAGTCGCTCGCGGCCGCGATGGCTTGCTGGTTGGTGTCGTACAGACGGACGGTCAGGCCGCCCAGCGCCGCGATCTGCGCAATGCCGCGTCCCATGGCGCCGCTGCCGACAATGCCCAGCGTCCGAATCTCTATGTCGCGAAAACTCATGGCGTGTCTCACTCCTTATTTGCTAGATTAGCACGATCGTACTGTTTATGAGGTGGCCCCAAAAGGCCGCCGATTGCCTGCTTTGCTTAAAAACGAAAGATGTCCAGGAGACTCAAGATGCTCAAGCTGTATGGTTTTCCACTGTCCAACTACGTGAACAAGGTGAAGTTCGTGCTGCTCGAACACGGCATTCCGTTCGAGGAGGTGCGCGCGAATTTCGGCCAGGACGAAGCAACACTCGCGCGCTCGCCGCTCGGCAAGGTTCCGTACGTGGAGACCGAAGCCGGATCGTTGTGCGAGTCGCAGGTGATCGTCGAATATCTGGCGAGCGTCTATCCGCAGAAGCCCATTTTTTCCGCCGATCCGTTCACGGCCGCCAAGGAGCGCGAGATGATCGTGTTCATGGAAACCCACCTGGAACTGGCCGCCCGCGAGCTATACAAGCAGGCGTTTTTCGGCGGCACCGTAACCGACTACACGAAGGTGCGCGCGGAAAAACGGCTTCGGCACGGCATTGCGGGATTCAGGCGGATTGCGAAGTTTGAACCGTACGCGCTCGGCACGACCTTCAGTATCGCCGATGTAAGTGCATTCGTGAATTTGCCGCTGATCGGGCTGACGACGAAGGCGATTTATGGAGGAGATTTTCTGCTGGAAGCAGGGGTCGACTGGAAGGCGCACAACAAGCTGGTAGGCGAGCGGCCGGCCGCGCAGAAAGTAACGGCGGACCGGCTCGCGTTCATGGAAGCGCAGAAGAAAGCGCTGCCGAAGATCTAGAGGCTGGCGAGACGCTCGAGCGCGGTGCGCAGCGTCTCTTCCTTTTTCGCGAAGCAAAAGCGTACGACGCCCGATTCATGGCTCTCGTGATAGAACGCCGAGACGGGAATCGCGGCAACGCCGATTTCGCTCGTGAGCCATTGCGAGAAGTCGGCCTCGGGCAGGTCGCTGATGGCCGAATAGTCGACGCACTGGAAATACGTGCCGTCGCAAGGCAGCAGCTTGAAGCGTGAATTGGCGAGGCCATCGCGGAAAAAATCGCGCTTTTGCTGATAAAAAGCAGGTAATTCCAGGTATGGCGCGGGGTCTTTCAGATATTCCGCGATGCCGACCTGCATCGGTGTGTTCACGGTGAACACGTTGAACTGGTGGACCTTGCGGAATTCAGCGGTCAGTGCGGCGGGTGCGGCGACGTACCCCAGCTTCCAGCCCGTCACGTGAAAGGTCTTGCCGAAACTCGACACCACGAAACTACGCGCGGCCAGGTCCGGATAGCGGCACACGCTTTCGTGCGGGGCGCCGTCGAAGACCATGTGTTCGTAGACTTCGTCGGAGAGAATCAGCACGTCGGTGCCGCGCATGATCTCGTCGAGCTTTTGCATGTCGGCGGTGCGCCAGACGCGGCCTGTCGGGTTGTGCGGCGAGTTGATGATCAGCAGGCGCGTTTTCGGCGTGATCGCGGCGGCGAGCTTGTCAAAGGGCAGCGCGTAGTCGGGCGCTTCCAGCGATATAAACACGGGTTTGCCGCCCGCCAGTTCGATTGCGGGCACGTAACAGTCGTACATCGGCTCGATCACGATCACTTCGTCGCCCGGATGGACGCAGCACAAAATAGCGGTGAGGACGGCCTGGGTCGCGCCGGCTGTGACCGTGATCTCACGTTCGACGTCGTATTTGCGCCCGTACAGGCGCTCGATCTTTTCGCTGATCGCGTGGCGCAGCGGCGCGGTGCCGGCCATTGGTGGATATTGGTTGTGGCCGTCGCGCATGGCGTTCGACACCGCGTCCACAATGCGCGGATCACACGCGAAGTCGGGAAAACCCTGGCCGAGATTGACCGCGCCTTTTTGCGTCGCGAGCGCGCTCATGACCGTAAAGATGGTCGTGCCGACGTTCGGCAGGCGCGAGGTGATGGCGGGGACAGCGGACGGGTACGGAAGGTCGTGCGAGGCGTTCATGGTGTGGGCGATCGGCTGCGCTAAGGGAAAATGTGTCCCATTTTAAACATCGAGAGCGTTCGTTTCCGTATTGGCCTCAATGTGTGCTTCAAAGCTGGTCACGAACGGCGCGGGCTGGGCGATTCGAAACCCGAAGTCGCGTGCGATCCGCTTGGCGAGTTTAAGCAGCGCGCGATCCTTCGATACCAGCCAGTCCGCCTTGATCGCGTGCGCCAGTTCGAGAAACTTCTGGTCGTCGCGATCGCGGCATTTCGGCAACGGCGGGGCGTCTTCGGGCAGCGGTTCGGGTTCGACGAGTTGCGAAAGCCGCGCGACCGTTTCAAGCGCTTCGGCCTTATTCACGGCAAAACGGACGAACTGCGGATAGTCCAGCACATACGTCAGTTCCTTGAGGCAGCGCGCATCGATCAACGCTTCCAGCGTACCGGCTTCGAGCGCGGCGCGAATCGGCCGCGTGATAGGGTCGTCGAATACCAGGATGTCGATCCAGACATTCGAATCCAGCACGGCGCGCAGCGCGGGGGATTTTTTCATTCGATACAATCGAGGGTTTCCGTCTTCATCGTTGGCAGCATGCCGGCGAGCCCCTATGATAATCGTTCTCTCGCCGGCCAAATCGCTCGACTACGAGACCCCGCCTCACGTCACGAAGCACACGTTGCCTGAATTCGCCGCCGATTCCGCTGAACTGATCGATGGCTTGCGCAAGCTCTCTCCACAGGAAATCGGCAGCCTCATGCATATCTCCGATCCGCTCGCGCGACTCAATTTCCAGCGCTACGCGGACTGGTCGCCGACTTTCGGCACGCATAATTCGAAGCAGGCGATGCTGGCGTTCAATGGCGACGTCTACGAGGGTTTTGACGCGAGGTCGCTGCCCGCTCCGGATCTCGACTACGCGCAACACCATGTACGCGTGCTGTCGGGGCTTTACGGATTGCTGCGGCCGCTGGATCTGTTGCAACCGTATCGGCTGGAGATGGGTACGAGGTTCGCCAACGCGCGGGGCAAGGATTTGTATGCGTTTTGGGGCGAGCGCATCACGTCCGCACTGAACGCGCAGATGAAAAAGCAGAAGGGCGCACGCGTGCTGGTCAACTGTGCGTCGGGGGAGTATTTCAAGTCGGTGCAGCCCAAGCGTCTGGACGCGCCGGTGGTGTCGCCCGTGTTCCAGGACTGGAAGAATGGCCAGTACAAGATCATCAGTTTTCACGCGAAACGCGCGCGCGGCTTGATGGCGCGGTTTGCGGTGCAAAATCGGATTGACGAGCCGGAAGGCCTGAAAGATTTCGACAGCGAAGGTTATGCCTTCGATAAAAAGGCATCGACTGAAACGACTTATGTGTATCGCCGGCGGCTTGGTCCATAAAGCCTCGACGGTATTAATCAAGGAAGCGTCATGAGCATCTCAATCACGAGTCAATTCGATGCAGGCGCGATCGACGTCCTGTCCACCGACGATCCCGCGGCCATTCGCCTGCGTGTCCGTCCCGACAGCCACGCCGATTTCGCGCAGTGGTTTTACTTCCGCGTCTCGGGCGTGCGCGACGAGCCGCTCACGATGACCTTCGAGAACGCCGCTGACTGCGCGTTCGCCGACGGCTGGCGCGACTATCGCGCGGTAGCGAGCTACGACCGGATCAACTGGTTCCGCGTGCCGACACGCTATGACGGCCGCGTGCTGACCATTGAGCACACACCCGATTTCGACGCGGTCTACTACGCGTATTTCGAGCCGTATAGTGAAGAGCGTCACGCGGGTTTCCTCGGCGCCGTGCAGCAGATGCCGCACGCGACGCTGACGGAAATAGGCCGGACGGTGCAGGGCCGGCCGATGTCGCTGGTGACGCTAGGGTTGAGCGAAGAGGAGGCGCAACCCGCGAAGCCCAAGAAGAACGTGTGGATCATCGCGCGCCAGCACCCTGGCGAGACGATGGCCGAGTGGTTCGTGGAAGGTCTGATCAAACGGTTGGCCGGCTGGGGCGACTGGGCGGGCGACCCGGTTGCGCGTTTGATCTTCGATCACGTCGTGTTCCACATCGTGCCGAACATGAATCCCGATGGCAGCGCGCTTGGCAACCTGCGCACGAACGCAGCGGGTGCGAACCTGAATCGCGAATGGATGGAGCCCGACGCGGCGCGCAGCCCCGAAGTGCTCGCCGTGCGCAATGCCATTCACGCATTGGGCTGTGATCTTTTCTTCGATATCCACGGCGACGAAGCATTGCCTTACGTGTTCGTGGCGGGCTCGGAGATGCTACCCGGCTTCACCGAAAAACAGGCGCAGGAACAGAAGGCGTTCATCGAATGCTTTAAGCAGGCGAGCCCGGATTTTCAGGACGTGTACGGCTACGAAGCGAGCAAGTACCAGACGGACGCGTTGAAACTGGCGTCGAAGTATGTCGGCAATGAGTTTGGATGTTTGTCGCTGACGCTCGAAATGCCGTTCAAGGACAACGCGAATCTGCCGGACGAGCGGGTGGGCTGGAACGGTGAGCGCAGCGCTGCGCTGGGGGCATCGATGCTTCAGGCTATCCTGCGGCATCTGCAGGCGTTCTGACGTTTGGGAGTGAACCGAACACACGCCCGCATTACGGGTGTTTCGACGAGCTTCAATCAAAAGGGTGTGATCTCTGACTGACGATCACGCCCTTTTGTTTTGGCGTCAGTGTTACGGGTTCTTTTTGCTCGACGATTTTTTTGTCGTCTTGCCGCCGGCTGCTTTCGATTTCGATCCCGCCTTGCCCTTGACCGCGCCATGCCGGCCTTTTGCGCCGTGGCCCGAGCGGGGTTCGGCGCGCGGTCTGGCCGATGGCACGGGATCGTTCCAGCCGAAGGCCAGCATCTGGCTGCCTACATAACCGCAGCGGAACTTGAGTGTCGACGGGCTGGAGCCGCCGTCCTTGCTCACCCCGAGGCCTTCGACCGTCACGACGTTGTCGACCTTGATGCGCTGCTTATGTTCGTCGAAAGAGTCGTTCCACGGGACGATGCTGCCGTGGGCGGAATCGAAGGAACTGGCCGGAAACTCCACATGGTCGAACGCCGTCGATGTACTCGCCACAAAACTGCCGTGCGCGGCACAGTCGGCCATCAAGGGATTGGCGTTGAAGTCGGTGACGAAGTGATTGACGAGCTCGTTGCGCTCGTCGAGTGTGTCGGCGAACGCGGTAGCGCTGCAAGCGGCCGACACGAGGGTCGCCATTGATGCAATCGCCACCAGCCGGCCGACCACCCGGAGCAGTCGACGCGGTACTTGAATACTATCCATCAGGTTCTGCACTAAAGAGACAACAGGCACGTAAGATGCCCGCGAGTGAACGGGAGTTCCATCTTATATTAAATTCTTCGCCGGCCCGCCGACGATGACCGGCCTCGGCACAGGCTCCGCGATGGATTGTGATGCGGAACTACGTTTGAAAATCGATGTGGCGGTCAGACGCGCGGCCCACGATCGAGCCGATAACGCCGGACATCGAACGTAGTGATCCAGGTAGGCCGGTAGACGGTGATCAGGATGGTGAACACGCCTGTGAACAATGCTTCGCCTGCCACCAGCAGTGACGCGGCCAGCGTAAATCCAGCTGGGACAATAAGCCGGCCATCGGCGAGTACGATCTGCAACAGCAGTCCCGCGGAGCACGCCACCGCGACGGCGCATGCCGACGTCAGGAAACCGTGACCGAGGATGAAAACGAAGAGGCTGCGCGGGATCCACGCCTGGATGGCTTTCTGTAGCAGAGAGGACACGACGACGGGCAATGCCCCGAACAGTATGAAGGTCACGGGAACGCCGGGCCATGATGCATCCAGCACGACGGCTGCCAACCCGGTTGTCACGGCCATGCCGACCAGAGCAAGTTGCCAGTCGAACAGCGTGACCATGAGCGTGGCGCCAAGCAGGTGAATGGCGGGACCGTCTTCGAACCAAGTGTTGCAAGCCCACAATACCGTCACTGCAACAACGATTCCGAACCAGACGTGCTGAAGCGTCCCGTCCTGCAACCGGCGAAACGGGTTCTTCCAGATTGCAAGCGCGAGCACGCCCGCAGTGACAATCCAGCCACCTATTGCGAGCCAAAGCGGAAGAGGTGTGTAGAAGAAACCCATAAATCTTATATTACTCGTTTGCGCCCGAAAACGTGTGCATTGACTGTGCCAGCGGGGATTTTCCAACACGCAACGCGCGGAATCACGCGTTGTGTGTTGGCTTTGAAATGACCGCGTTCGGTCGCCGAAGCGGGGTTGAGGTTCGGCTGCCATCGGCAGCAAATGCTCGTCGATCTCCGGAAGCGGCGCGTAAGTGAGCAAGGCGGCAGCGGGCCGGCGTCGCCAAGCGCAGGTCGTGGCGTCGCGGCGCGGCACGAACACGGGTTCCAGCGCGGGAACGAGTGCGCGCGCTGGGACGTAATGGCCGCCCAGCAGAACCATCTCAAGTGCGCAAACAATCAGCGTGGGGTCGAGATTACGCGGCACGACGCCGAGCGCTCCGGCGTCGAGAAGCTGGCGGACCTGCGCGGTTGACGCCTCGTCCACAATGACCGCCGCGGGGATCTTGGGAAAGGCATTCAGCAGCGTGCGCAGATCGGCCATGCGCATGGCGTCGTGCCAGTCGATCACGATCATGTTCGGATCGAGCCGCAGGACCGCGCTCGCGGCCTGCCGCCAGTCTTTCGCCTCGTTGAATCGCGCGCGCCGGTCGATGTGCCGTAAAGGCGCTTTCAGACCTTCGCGCCGCTCTGCTTCTGAATTGACTATGGTGAATTTCATGCGTGCCTCGTTGTTATATGAGTTCGGCGCGATGCCCGCTTCCGGGCGGGCGATATGCGACTGAACCGATAGTGACCAATCGCGGCCGAAATTGCGCCCTGACCGAATGGCATAGGCATTACGCACAAAATCTCGGGCTCTGTTTTGCTTAGTGAGCGATCCGGCGAATTAATTTTCGTTCACAGCTCGTTAGCTAGGATGAGTCTCAAATGCCCGCCGTCGAAATTGGGACGCGTCTCATGTGCGCGTGTGAATACAAGACTTAATGAGACGTATCTGACGTGCGTTTCAGTGCCTTGGCATCCCGTCACGTGGAGATAACGGTGCTTGCCCATGCTCAAATCAATCAATGGCGTTGTTTTGATCTGACAATGGGACAGGGGATCTTGACCTTCCCGCTAGGTCGCGATTAATTTCGTTCGTTCGATAGCGCAGCGAAGCCGGACGGCAGGGCCTGATGGGCATGCAACGCGTACGAGATATGCCGCTAACAGTTTTGCATCTGAAGATGGTGGGTCGATCGCCGAGAACTCACCTTCGAAGCCGTGAACCCAACGCTTGGGACTGCTTTGTTACAGGGGGCACAGCGGGCCGGATGTCGCGGCCTTGATGCTGCCTGCCCGGCACCATCGCCCTGCATTTATGGCGATCGATATTGGAGTGCGCTTGTTCGTTCGCGCCACGCCGACGCCGGAAACATCCCGCAGCCTTTAATCCATGGTCAAGTATGGCTGGCGCGTCTTGCAAAAAAAGGCCGTTCCAACGGATGTTGGAACGGCCTTTATGCTTTCTTCGATCGCGTACGTTGACGCAAACACGGGTCGATAATGTTCGGCGCAAGAGCCGCAACCGGTACGGCCTCTCAAGTCAGTGAAAATGCGGCTGGGCGGGCTCGGCGTCTTCCGGCATTTCCGCATGGACGATTTCGCCGAGCGGATCCGCATACAGTGGCACGCCGCAGTCGTCGCAATATTCCGGCTCGAAACGGCCAGTATGCCGACGCACGTCAGTTACGCCCGAGCGCTTCAGCAACGCAACGATCTCTTCGACAGGACCGTCCGCGCCTTCGAGTTCGGCTGCTTCTTCCGCCGCGCCAATTTCGCCGTTTTCCCGTCCGTACAGTGGCCAGACGACGCCATAGATCACATCGTTATTGCCACGGCGCGTAAAGCCGATCCGATATTCGTCCACGCGCTGCTCGCCGAACCCCGCAATCACGGCGCGCAGTTCGTCGGGCGTTGTGCCGAGGGTATCGAACAGGTATCGAACGGCAGTGCGGACCGAGTGTGGCCGAACTTGTTCGTCTGCGTCGCGGCAAGCCGAATAGTAGGCGTCGGGCAGCAGGCATTCGAACTCGCAGCCGGGCAGGATGGCCGCAAAACTGGCGCCACCTTGCGCCGCCCAGCGTTCGAGGCACTGACCGCGTTCGATTCGGGCGCCGGCCGTTTCCTCTTGCCACTGAAACAGCGCTGCGCCGGTGGGCACAACGGCCATCGCAAGCAAAAAGCGCGGATCGGCGAGGATCGGCGACGTCTCTGGCAAGTCGGCGAGATTGAGGCGCGCAGGCGCGTGGCCGAGCACGGTTTGCATGAGTTGCTGCGCGACGCGTGCTGTTTCAACGTGATGCCGCGGCAACTGGTCGATGCTGTAAAGATACGGAGCAACCGCGACCTTGGCGCCTTCCGCGAGCACATGCGCTTGCAGTTGAGTGCGCAATGCGTCGACCACATCGGCCTTGAGCGGCCCGGATGGGATCGAGTAACGCGTCCAAGCCAGTACTGGCGCGGCGATCAGCAGCGCTTCGTGCGGCACGCCGTCGATCTCGATTGCGAACGACTCGCTTTGCGTTTCCGCCATGTCGGCGAGCGCGCCATAGGCGTCCGGGAACTTCAATTGGAGGTGGTCGAGTGCGGCATCGAGTGCAGTCTGATTGCCGTTGCGAACAATTTTTCCGAGAAGCGTGTCGAGGCGAGCTTCCCAGAACCGATCTTCTATACGGCTGCCCGACGCGAACAGCGAGAGCGAAAGACCGACAAGCTTGTCGGCGTCCGGGGGGAGTCGTTTGGCGATTCGCGAGCGCATAGGAGGCAGTTATCAGGTGCAGAGAACCTTAGATTGTAGTCGCTATGAGTCCGCTTGAACCATCAGGGCACCGCCTCTCTGCGATGCCGGTTTTGCACGCATTGTCAGAGCGGGTGAAGTGATCGCTGAAAATCTTTTCGCGAACCCCTTGCGCGAGGCTGAAACGGGCACTAGAATTCCGTTCCTTCGCTTCTCGATGAGGCGAAGGGAAGTGAGAAAGTGGGTGAGGCGTGGCGCGATAGAGGATGTCGCGGAGCCAAGCAGGACGGGCTTCGCAGCGAATCGGAAAGTCGGGGTTGA